>NZ_JBMPOZ010000001.1:0-944619 GCF_049340385.1 Undibacterium sp. Ji83W
TCAGGCAATCTATCGATATTTACAACAACGAGAGGCCTCATTTAGCCCTCCAATACAAGACGCCCAATGCGGTGCATCGGGCGTCTTTTTTACAATTCTAACTGTCAACCTATTTTAGGACTGGACACTGAAACCTGATCCCGCTCTGAATCTCAGGTAACAGCTGGTCAGCTCCCTAATTCACCGGCACATGCGAATCCGATTCCTTGAATTGATTGGCAATTTGCCGGAACTCTTCAGTAATCTCCAGGAAGGCATCCAGGATATCAGGATCAAAATGCGATCCATGTCCCTTGCGCATGATACTGATTGCCTCTTCATGCGAAAACGCGGGCTTGTAGACACGACGCGATATCAAAGCGTCATATACGTCAGCCACGGCCATCAGGCGCGCAGACAAGGGTATGGCATCACCGACCAGGTTTTCCGGGTAACCTGAGCCATCCCATTTCTCTTGATGCGAATAGGTAATTTCACGGGCAAAGCGCAGAAACTCATTACTCTCGCCCAAATACTTCTCCACCGAGAGGATGGTTTCACGTCCATACACTGTATGCAGTTTCATGACTTCAAATTCTTCAGAAGTCAGCTTGTCGGGTTTCAGCAAAATATTATCGGGAATTCCGACCTTGCCTATGTCGTGCAGTGGTGCCGACTTGTACAGCAAGTCTATATTTTCATCGGTCAGCTCATTGTTGAAGCGCGCATGGTTTTTCAGCTTGCGTGCCAGCGCTGCAACATAGTTCTGGGTGCGGCGAATGTGGTTACCGGTTTCATTGTCCCGGGTCTCGGCCAGCGAGGCCATGGCCATGATGATGGCGTCCTGCATCTTGCCCAGTTTGCGGGTACGGTCCTGCACCAGGCTTTCCAGATGCTTGTTCTGGTCTTGCAATAAATGGCGCGCCCTGACCAGATTCAATTGCGTTGCGACTCTCGCCAGCACAATGGGTGGACTGATGGGCTTGCTGATGTAATCAACTGCCCCCAGACGTAGCCCCATTTCTTCATCCTGCACCTGGCTTTTAGCCGTCAGGAAGATAATGGGGATATCCGAGGTGGCAGGATCTGCCTTCAGACGGCGGCAGGTTTCATAACCATCCATTTCCGGCATCATGACATCCAGCAAGATCAGATCAGGGCCGGGTAAACTGGATGCAATCTGCAAGGCTTTCAAACCATTGGTGGCGATCTTGATTTTGTACTGGTCTTTCAACAGGCCCGACAACAACGAGATATTGTCAGGAGTGTCGTCAACTATCAGGACTACCTGTTTGGCATTTTGATCGAATACTTCATTCATACGTCACCTCGATAAGAAGTAATTGCCCCGCATTCTCGTGAACGCCATGCATCAAACTGGATACCATCAAATCAAAGTATTTCATAACCGAGGTTTTTCGCACTATTGCTTAATAAATTCAGGGCCACATCGTAGTCAAATTGTCTGACTGCGCGCATGATTTGCTTTTGCACGTCGACGCCAAAAGCGTTGGCAATCATATCTCCTGACTCTAACAGCAAGTCGACCGCTTCGCCATCGTAATCACGCAACAAGTTACAGCATTTTACAAGTAAGTCTTGCATGAGTTCATGATCAACCGGTGACAGTTCTACCACCTTGGCTTCGGTTTTGTTTGAGGATTTTTCCAGCGCCAATACCTGGTCTATGGCATTGATGGTGATCAGCATGGTTTGCTCGCACCCAGCAAGCGCAGGTGCCAGTTCCACTATATTGGCATTGTCATGCAATTTCAATTCAAGTTCTGTCGCAAAAGGCTGTATGGCTTTGGCACCTATCAAACCAGCCACTCCCTTGAGCGTATGCGCCAGACGCTCCGCCAGCAAATGGTCACCTGCCTCCAGCGCATTACGGATATGTTGAACAACATTGCGCTGGTCATCGCAAAAACGTGATAACAGCTCAAGATAAAATGAACGGTTGCCAAGGGTGCGACTCAAGCCCTCTTCAACATCAATTCCCTCAATCAGCAAGCTGTTGCTGATGTCTTGTATCGGCACTTGCACATTATCAAAATTGCTGCCAGTTACGTGATCCGGACACCAGTGCGAAATCGCGTGGTACAACTCTTTGGGATTGATGGGTTTGGCGAGATGCGCATTCATGCCGGAGGCAAAGCAGAGTTCGCGCGCCTCCACCATCGCATGTGCCGTCATGGCGACGATGGGCAAGTCATCAAAGCGGGTATCTGCACGGATTAAGCGGGTGGCCTCATGGCCATCCATTTCTGGCATCTGCACATCCATGAAGACCACGCCGTAGTACTCAGGATTGGTCTTGTTCACCATGTCCACAGCAATTTTGCCGTTACCGGCAATATCGACGGCAACACCAGCAGCCTCCATCAATTCACGGGCAATTTGCTGATTGATTTCATTGTCTTCGACCAGCAACACACGCAAGTCCGTATATTTTGGCACCAGGATGCCGTGGCTGACAGGTATCGCGTAATTGGTACTGGAAAATAATTCAACCAGACAATCCACCAGGGTAGAGGCATTCACGGGTTTGGTTAAAAATCCATCGGGTAAAGCAATATCATCGCGGTAGCTGACCTCTTCACGTCCATGCGCGCTGACCAGAACCATCAAGGGAGCCGGTTGCAGGGAACCATCACGTTTCAAATAAGTAATGAGTTCCAGCCCATCCATTTCTGGCATGCGCAGATCAGTAAATACCACGCCATAAGGGTGAGTGAGGCTACATTCCCTGACGGCCTGCAAGGCGGCGGCACCACTATTGACGACATCAATATCGACAGGCAATTCGGATAATATTTCCTGCAAAATTTCAGCAGCAGCAGGATTGTCATCGACAATCAATAAACGCATGCCATTGATGGCACCAGGTACCACCTGGCGCTGCACGACTGGCTGGGCAATACCAAACCATCCGGTGAAATATACGCAAGTGCCGCGCCCGGCTTCACTGCGCAGGGCGATCTCGCCCCCCATTAATTCAACCATGCCCTTGGAAATCGACAAGCCCAATCCTGTGCCACCAAATTTGCGGGTAGTCGATTCATCAGCCTGGCTGAAGGGGCGGAATAATTTATCCGACTGCTCTTCCGACATGCCTATGCCGGTATCTCGTACCTCAAACTTGAGCTTGACCTTGCCGCCCGCCATTTCCAGCGTCTGGCAAGTGACATAAATTTCACCCTGCTCGGTGAATTTAATGGCGTTGTTGATGAGATTGATCAAGACCTGCCCCAATCTCAATGGGTCACCATTCAAATAACGCGGGATATCCGGCGGTGCGCGAAACAAGAATTCCAGCCCTTTTTCATCAGCCTTATCGGTCGTTACTGCAGAGATATTATTGAGCACATCATCAAGATTGAAATCCACCTGTTCAATATTCAGCTTGCCTGCTTCGATCTTGGAGAAATCCAGAATATCGTTGATGATGCCCAGTAAGGAAATCCCCGCCTTGTGGATTTTGTCCACATAGTCTTTTTGCTTGGGATTGAGTTCAGTTCTCAAGGCCAGATGTGCCATGCCTATGATGGCATTCATTGGCGTACGGATTTCATGGCTCATATTCGCCAGGAACATGGATTTGGCTTCGGTCGTCTCTTCTGCGTGACGGCGCGCCATTTCGGCTTCCTTCAACTCATTTTGCATTTGCAGGGTTTGCAGGCGTATCTGCTCAGCCATGCTTTCCTTGAGTTGGGACTCAAGCAGTTTTCTCTGCGTGATATCCGAGACGAAAGACAGGGTAGCCGGACGCCCTTCCCAATCAATCATTACTGCAGACAACTCTACCCAAATGATGGAGCGACTCTGATTATTTTCAATACGGAAGTGATAGTACTGCTCGACATCTTCACCACGCAAACGCCGCGTGTGATGGTCTATCACCATCGGCCTGTCATCTGGATAAATCGCCGTGATGAAAGACATTTGCGCCAGTTGTTCGGCACCATAACCTGTCAGGCTTTGCACACGCGGATTGGCAAAAACAATGCGGCCATCCTGTACCACCAAAATACCTTCTGTCACATTATTGATAAGTTGGCGATAATGCTGCTCAGACTTGCTCAAATCTTCTTCGAGCTGGCGACGGGCAGAGATATCCATGACCACCCACACCGTGCCATGGGTCAGGTTGGTTTTATCAACGGCACGACCTGAAAAATGCACCCAGAACAAGGTGCCATCACTGCGCCGCATTTTCAGCTCAGTCTCGAACGCTTCACCCTTCAGGACAGACTGATTAACCAAAGCCCCTGATTCCAGATAGGCCTCACGCGACTCATAAAATGGCTCCAGCGAAGCACCCAGCACATTATCGCGCGCGACACCAAATATCTGACACAAAGGTGTATTCACCCATTGCACGCGCCCCTGGTTATTCAGGAAAACCATGCCGACGATGGAATTTTCCAATATGGTTTCACGCTCGGCCAGTATGCGCTTAAGCTCGTCTTCCAGTTGGCGGCGCTCAACCATGGCACGTTCAGCCATGCGGCGTGCCAGCTCTGCCTCTTTTAACTCATTCCTGATGTGCAGGGTTTGTACATGCACGCGCGTCGCCAGCCCTTGCGCCTTGGCAAACAAATCCAGGTAACGCTTTTGCTCGTTATAGGCTTCATTCCAATCACCCAGCTCAGTAAATATCTCGGACAATTCCTTGATTGCCCGCAAGGGCATATAGATATAGCCATTGCCACCGACTTCATCAACGGCACGGCGTAAATCACGTATGGCTTCTGGATAACGTTTGTGGCTGCGATGCAGATGGCCACTGACCCACCAGCTATACGGCTTCAAGTGTTTATCCTCAAAGCTGTCCAGCAGGCTCATGGCGGTTTCACTGAGCTTGTCGGCTTCTTCCACCTGGCCACGCATGGCCAGCGTATAAGCAGCTACTGACAGGCAAAATGCGCGGCTGGAATTATCGGCATTCTCACCACTCTTGATGCCGCCTATATACGAGGCGATGGCCTGATACGCCTCTTCATATTTGTCGAGTGATACCTTGCATAAAGCCAGCATGGTCGACACAAAAGGTGCAAGCCAGCGTTCGCTGGAATTGACAGCGATGTCCCTGGCTTCTTGCAACAGGACTTCGGCATCTTCTGCATTGCCACTGACGTAAAAAATTTCACCCAGGTTGGCTGTCACTTGCGCGACGCGATTGGGTATTTGCAATGCACGTGCATCATTCAATGCAGTGTAAAAATGACGTATGGCTTCTTCGGTATATCCCAGCTCCTGCGACAAGATACCCAGGGTGTTATAGACAACGACAGAAATACGGCTGACCTTCATGCGCAAGGCTGGCACGATGCGTGAATGACATAGGGCATAAGCATCCTGCACCTGGCCACGGCGACGCCAGACCGCTACTGTGCCAAACAGTGCAAATGCCATGCCTTCATGCTCATCCACTGATTCAAACAAAGTCGCTGCACGATCAAATACGGGTGCAGCCTGCTCCATGTGGTCATCAAAGTAATCGGCAAAGGCATCAATCAGGTCCGCAGCAATCAATGCTGTAGGGTTGGATTTACCAGGTTCCTGCTGGCGCATGGTGATGGCAATCTTGCGGCCATCTGCCGGGTTATCGCGCATCAAGTCCAGGGCGTCGAGACAAAGCTCACGCCAATGGATTTCTGCTAGAGAACTATCTTTACTCATTCTACTCAGCTCTTCAGAAAGAAATGATGCAATGAAAAATCAAATTGAACCGATGAAAACCTATACATCTCTGCACACGGCCGACACACAGGCTCTGGCGCAGATAGCTATTCTTTTGCCAGGATCTATATTTCACCAGACGCTATACATACTGCAATATTAATGCGAGTGACCTGCTTATGGATGAACATAGCCAGAAACTGTGTCTTTTAACTGAATAAATAAGCAAATCAACCGATTTTAAGTTTTGCTTGAACCAAAGAAAGGATCAAATGAATGGCCAGTTCATGAAAAATAACTTAAATTTCAACATTTCCACAAGAAATCATTGCATATAAATCAATAATTTAACATTAATTCACACCAACAACTTGCGCAAGTCTTTTGCTCAGCCAAAAATTTTTAAAACTGGTTTATGATGCATTGCAACAGTTCGCAACAGTTTGATTAAGTGTTTTTTCTAAGCTTGCTTCGCCCTGTGTCATTTGACCTTAGCTATCCTGTTTTTGCCAAATGAGTGCACGGCCCCCTATTTGAAAGATTCACTATGCTTTATCAATTTCATGAGCTCAATCGCGCCTTTCTGAATCCCCTGACTCAATGGGCAGAAGCATCTTCAAAACTGTTCACCAATCCAGTCTCACCTTTGGCGCACACGCCCTATTCGCAGCGCATAGCTGCCGGCTATGAACTATTGTTCCGCCTGGGCAAAGACTACGAAAAACCAGAATTCGGTATTACGTCTACCACCATAGACAAGCAAGAAGTCGAGATCGCGCAAAGCACTGCCGTCATCAAACCTTTCTGCAAATTGCTGCACTTTAAAAAAGTCCTGAGCGACAAGGAACTGACTAAACTGAACCAGCCCAAGGTATTGCTGGTTGCCCCACTGTCTGGTCACCATTCAACGCTGTTGCGCGATACTGTACGCGGCTTGCTGCCCAAACATGATGTGTATATCACTGACTGGACTGATGCGCGCATGGTGCCCTTGTCTGCCGGCCCTTTCCATCTGCATGATTATATTTATTACGTCCAGGACTTTATCCATTACCTGGGTGCAGGTACACATGTGATTTCAGTCTGCCAGCCAACTGTACCGGTATTGGCTGCAATTTCCCTGATGGCGACTGCCAAAGATCCTTTGTTGCCAAAAACCATGACACTCATGGGTGGCCCTATTGATCCACGCAAATCACCAACACAGGTGAACAACCTGGCAACGGAAAAGAAATTCTCCTGGTTTGAAAACACGGTTATTTACAATGTGCCAGCAAATTATCCTGGCTATGGCCGCAAGGTCTACCCTGGCTTCTTGCAGCATACCGGCTTTGTTGCCATGAATCCTGACCGCCATGCGCAGAGTCACTGGGACTTTTACCAGCACCTGATACAGGGTGATGATGAGTCTGCCGAACAGCATCGTAAATTCTATAATGAATACAATGCCGTACTGGACATGCCAGCTGAATACTATCTGGAAACCATTAAATCCGTGTTCCAGGAATTCCGCCTGCCGACCGGCACCTGGGAAGTTGAAGGCAAGCTGGTCAGGCCGCAAGATATCAAGAACGTTGCCCTGTTCACGGTAGAAGGTGAACTTGATGATATCTCTGGCCCTGGCCAAACCCAGGCTGCGCATGATTTGTGCAGCGGCATACCTGCCAATATGAAACAGGATTATGTAGCGCCGGGCGCAGGACATTATGGTATTTTCTCTGGCCGTCGCTGGCGCGATATCATTTGTCCGAAAATCGGTGAATTCATCAAAGAACATTCTTGATCAATATCTGCCTGGATAAAGCCACGACCCAAGCGTCGTGGCTTTTTTGTTTGTAGGCCCCGATGTTTAGGGGGATAATCACGGCTCCCTATTGTTTCTTGTGATCACCGTGCCAGATTCTCTTGCAGACCAGCTGGAAAATGCCCTGCCGCAAACCCAATGCACCAAATGTGGCTACCCTGCTTGTCGCCCGTACGCTGAAGCCATCGCCAATGGCACAGCCAACTACAATCAATGCCCGCCAGGTGGCCAGGAAGGTGTAGTACGCCTTGCCGGCATACTGGGCAAAGCAGTAATTTCACTGGATATCAGCCACGGACTTGAGCGCGAAAGACCTGTCGCAAAGATAGAAGAAGCCTACTGCATAGGCTGCACCCTGTGCATACAGGCCTGCCCGGTCGATGCCATTATCGGTGCGCCCAAACAAATGCATAGCATCATCAGTGAGTTGTGCACCGGCTGCGACCTCTGTGTTGCCCCCTGCCCCGTCGATTGCATCAGCATGCTCCCCATCACGACAGGGCAGACTGGCTGGAATGCCTGGAGCCAGACACAAGCAGATCAATCACGCCAACTCTATACTTTACGCAATCAACGCTTGGTACGAGAAAAACAGGAAAATGATGACCGCCTGGCTGCCAAGGCTGCCGCCAAGCTGGTTGCACTGGAAGCAGAACCTGCGATGAGTGAGGAAGACATCGCCAGCAAAGAGCGCAAGAAAGCCATCATTGCAGCAGCCATAGAGAGAGCACGCATCAAGAAGCTGCAAGCGCAATCCGAAGATAAAGCAGAAGGTAATGAACAATGAATGCAGCAAAGCGCCAGGTCATTTTTGAACGACTGCGACAGCAAAACCCTCATCCGACCACAGAGCTGGAATACACAACGCCATTTGAATTATTGATTGCCGTTCTGTTGTCGGCACAGGCCACCGATGTGTCGGTGAACAAAGCCACCCGCCTGCTTTATCCGGTGGCCAACACGCCCATGAAAATCCATGCTCTCGGTGTTGATGGGCTGATCCCCTACATACAAACCATAGGCCTGTTCCGCACCAAGGCCAAGAACGTGATCGAGACTTGCCGTATCCTGATGGCTGAGCACAACAGCGAAGTGCCGCGTCAGCGCGAAGCGCTGGAAGCCTTGCCGGGTGTAGGCAGGAAGACCGCCAATGTAGTCATGAATACGGCATTTGGCGAACCAACCATCGCTGTGGATACGCATATCTTCAGGGTATCGAACCGCACTGGCATTGCACCCGGCAAGAACGTCGATATCGTCGAACAGAAATTAATGAAGTTTGTTCCGGCAGAATTCAAACAGGATGCCCATCACTGGCTAATACTGCATGGCCGCTATACCTGCATCGCCAGAAAACCCAAGTGCTGGAATTGCATGATTGCCGATCTATGTGAGTTCAAGCAAAAAACACCCCTGCCTGAAACGGTCTGAACAATCTGGAAAACGAAGACAAAAAACAAAGCGCCTGCAAAAAATTGCAGGCGCTTTGTTTTATTTCAAATGTTTAAGCAGCAGGCAAGATGATCAGACGATCTTGCAAGCCTCATCAAAACTCAAACGTGGTGAACGTGGGAACAGTTGCTGCGCATCGCCATAACCCAGGTTGCAAATGAAGTTCACCTTGATGGTGGTACCAGCGAAAAATGCCGCATTGAGCTTGTCTGCATCAAAACCTGACATAGGACCGCAATCCAGCCCTACTGCGCGCGCTGCCAGCATGAAGTAAGCCCCTTGCAGCGATGAGTTACGGAAAGCCGTCGCATCGATGTTGGCCTGGTTGCCAGCGAACCATGAGCGGGCATCCGCATGCGGGAATAACTGTGGCAACTTTTCAAAAAACTCCATATCCATACCTATGATGGCAGTTACGGGTGCTGTTTTGGTTTTTTCAAAATTGCCTTGCGAAACGCAGCCCAGCAATTTTTGTTTTTCTGCATCTGACCTGACAAACACGATACGTGCCGGTGAACAATTGGCGGAAGTAGAACCCCACTTCATCAAATCATATATTTCTTGCAATTGGGTATCTGTGACCGGTTTATCCAGCCAGGCATTATGAGTCCGTGCATTGGTGAACAAGGTGTCGAGTGCGTCTTTGGATAACATGGAGTGTTCCTTTCAAATAATCGGTGGATAATAACCCAAGTCGTCAAAAGCTTCAGGGCAGCAAAAGAAAATACCTTTTACAATAGGCGCACTTTTTAATTTGGACTTGCCATGTTCACCCCTAGCCAGCACGATGTACGCCGTTTTTTTTGTGAAACCTTCAGGAAAACCCGCGAAAACCTGATACTGACGCCTCTGGAAATCATTGCCTCTGACTGGATCAGACAACATCCTGAATATGACCATGATCTGGCAGACGTAGAGCAGGCCCTGCAAGCCAACTACAGCGTGGATCAGGGGCAGAGCAATCCATTTCTGCACCTGTCCATGCACTTATCAATCGCCGAGCAAATCTCGGTTGATCAACCGCCTGGCGTCAAACAGGCATTTCAGATACTGGCCAGAAAACATCAGTCTGAACATGAGGCACACCATGAAATCATGGAATGTCTGGGTGAGATGATCTGGAATTCACAAAGGACAGGCCTGCCACCAGATGGACAAGCGTATATTGAATCGCTAAAGATGCGCTGCAGTTAAGCTAGCAATCGGCTATACCAGAATTTGCAGATACATTTTCTGGCAGCACATAGCAAAAAAGCGAGGCTGAGCCTCGCTTTTTCATGTGACAAGCAATTACTTCAGTTGATCGTTCAAGAGTTGCAGGATCTTGTCTGCTACTGGTGAAGACTCCACCTTGCCGTCGCTGCCATGCACGGATACCTGACTGGTTTCGCCGGTAGTCGTGTTCTTGACCAGGATGCGGTATTTCTGCGCATTCTTGGCGGCATCGCTGGATGAGCCGAACGAGAACAGACGGGAGAAGAAGCCTTCGCTGGCACCTTTGGTCTTGGCATCGATGTCCTGGTCAACATAACGGACAAAGTACAAGCCCTGGGAACGGTCACGGTCTTCTACTGTGAAGCCTATGCGATCCAACGCCAGGCCTACCCTGCGCCATGAGCGGTCAAATGCCTCATCCACCTCAACAAAAGTTTTGCCATCGACCTTCAGCAATTGCGCGTGTGGTTTGCCTGGTGCGCTAGGTGTCGCCACTGCTGTCTTGGCTTTTTCACCATCAGAACCCAGACGCACCATCAGGCGCGACAGGAACTCTGCTTCGAGACCAGGGTCAGCGGCACGTGGTGTCCATACCGTACCATCTTTTTGCGCACCAACCAGCACTTCTTGCGCGCCGCGGTGGCTGATATAAATTTCTACTTCGCCATTTGGACTACGTTCAATACGGGTGCGGAATTTATCGCGCTCGCCTGTGGAGTACAGAGAGTCCAGCACTTTACCCAGGGTACTACGGATAATATCCTGAGGGATTTTGGCGCGGTTTTCTGCCCAATCGGTTTCCATGACGCCAGCTTCCTGATTTTCTACATTGATCAGGAAACCCAGTTCTTGCCAAAAGTCTTTCAACTGCGGCCACAAGGCTTCAGGTGTGTCTTTGACTACCAGCCAGCGGGCATTGCCATTGCGCTCTATACGCATGTTCTGTACTTGTTTGACCGCAACTACGCCAGAGTTGCTGGCGACTTTGTTTCCTCTTTCCAGGTTATAGCTTGAGGCTGTAGCACTGCTTTTGTTTGCTTCAGGGACGGAAAAACGACTGTCGCGTCGAATTTGCGTCAAGTCTGGTGGCACCTCAAGGGATGCGGTCGTTGCCTTACTGGCGCTTCTATAGTCGATCCGGTTTGGTTCGAGAATATTGCCGATTGAACTACAGCCAGTCAAACCTGCCAGCGCTAATGCGCCTATGATGCCGTTTTTAGCAACAAAGCTTTTTGCCATGTGAAAGTCCCTACGTATTAGTATCAAGTATCAATTAAAACTGCGTGAAGCAAACGTGCAAGTTTCCCTGCCGTTCAGGGGAATCATTGTAATACACCAGCCTCACGCATCGCTGCGCGAACCGTTTCATGATATTGCTCAGCCATGGTCACTAAAGGCAAACGAATACCAGTTGGTATCAAACCCATTTCCACCATCGCCCATTTCACTGGCAATGGATTGGGTTCAATAAACAATTTATTGTGCAAAGGAATCATGCGGTTATTGATGGCAACGGCTTCCTTGACATCACCGCGCATGGCAGCTGCACACAATTCATGCATGGCTTTAGGGGCAACATTGGCCGTGACGGAGATATTGCCTTTACCACCATACAACATCAGCGCCACTGCAGTTGCATCATCACCCGAATAAACGGCAAAAGATGCAGGTGCAAGGCGTATCAAATCTGTGCCTCTGGCAATATTACCTGTTGCATCCTTGACACCAATAATGCCAGGAACTTGCGCCAGACGCAGTATAGTCTCATTCGACATGTCTGCAACCGTACGGCCAGGTACATTGTACAAAATGACAGGGATATCAACCGATTCAGCAATCTTTTTGAAGTGCTGATACATACCTTCCTGAGTAGGACGGTTGTAATACGGTACGACTTGCAAAGAGGCATCAGCACCCGCCTGCTTGGCGAACTTGGTCAGGTTGATTGCTTCTTCCGTCGAATTACCACCGGAACCGGCAATGATAGGGATGCGTTTATTGGCATGTTCTACCGCCACGCGTATTAATTCGCAGTGTTCCTCAACAGAAACAGTGGGAGACTCACCTGTCGTACCAACGATGACGATGCCGTCTGTGCCTTCGGCGATATGCCAGTCTATCAATTTGCGCAAACAAGGCAAATCAAGACTGCCATCTGCATGCATGGGGGTTACGATCGCAACCAGACTACCCTGAATCTTTGTCATGTTAATGCAAGAAAAAAGTAAAACCCTGATTGTAGCGGATACGCTGCTAATCGGGGCGCAAATAGCTGGAATAAGCCTCTAAACTTGTGAGCATTTACTTCAAAGTTTATCCAAAACACTGATTTTTTCAGTTTTCCTGGCACAAATACGCTGCACCATGGCCGGTTTTGGCAGCCCGACATAGCCATCTTCGTAAGCAATGACAGACATAGTCACTGTGGGATTAGACTGCATTTGCGCGAGAAGTTCGGCCGGACGCAATAAAAAAGCGGGATTAGAGGGTTTACCAAAATTTTCATTACCGGTAGCAAAGGTTTCGTAAATCAGCAGACCATCCGGCTTCAGGCTGGCGAGCAAATGCGGGAATAATGGCCGATGCAGGTAATTGCAGACGATGATAGCGGCAAAACGATGCTCAGCAAAAGGCCAGTCGTATCCGGCATCTCCAGCTTCCAGATCATGGAGCTGCGTCTCGATACCAATATCATTCAGCGCTGGGAACCCTTGCCCATCCCTGTCCAGCCCAAGAACGCGCACATCCAGGGAGTGAATGTAAAAACTATTTCTACCGCTGCCGCAGGCCAGATCCAGCACCAAGTCACTTTGTGCCTGCAGCAAATGAGAAAACCGCTGCAACCATGCAGAAGGAGCCCCGCCCTGATGAGCAATAACCTCAGCCAGCCTGGTCTGCGTCATCAGGTGCCCGCCCTTGCAAAATCAAAACTTTGCATAATCAGTACAAATCAGTGTGCGATCAGAATACTTAAGTCAACAACATGATAAAAGGAGATGCCAGCAACTGCAAAACATAGCCACCCAATGTCATCACTGGAATCATCCAGTACTGCAATACCTGTAGCAATGCCAAGCCTATCAGGATAAAGAAACAGTAAGGCTCTATCTTTGCAAACTTGTACGCCTGCGCATGAGGCAACAGGCTCAGCAATATCTGCCCACCGGCCAGAGGTGGCAGCGGCAATAAATGAAAGGCAAACATGGCCAGGTTAGTCACCACACCAGCACGCGCCATTTTTGCAAAAAAAGGCTCCTCAACCGCCAGGGCAACCAGTGCAATGGACAACAGCAGCCACACAAAGCCCATCAGCAAATTAACTGCAGGTCCAGACAGGGCTATCCATTTCAAATTTCTTTTAGGATCGCGCAGCATGGAATAATTCAAAGGCATGGGTTTGGCATAGCCAAACAAAAAAGCACCCTGTGTCACCAGATAAAGAACGACAGGAATGACCAGCGTTCCCATAGGATCAATATGCACCAGGGGATTAAAACTCAAACGCCCTTGAGCCTGCGCCGTTGTATCACCGAAATAGCGTGCTGCATAACCACGTGCAGCCTCATAAAGCGTAATCGCAAAAACGACAGGTAGTGCATAAACCAGAACGGTTTGTATCAGTTCATTCATGAATCAGCTCTAAGTGGTTACAAAGCAAAAAAAATCTCATCAGTGGTGCAACGGAACAAGTTTGTCACTTATCCCTTGCAACTTAAAGACCAAAAAGAGCAATATCGCCACGTCCCTGGCGTACCAGTTCCGGGGTGCCGCCAGTCATATCAATCACGGTCGTCGGCACCAGACTACAAGCCCCGCCATCGATCACCAGATCAACCATTTTCGACAGTCTGTCCCTGACTTGTTCAGGATCAGTCAAAGGCTCTTCTTCATCAGGCAAAATCAGTGTTGTGCCAAGCAAGGGTTGCTTCAACTCTTCCAGCAAGGCATGGGTGATGGAATTTTCTGGCACGCGCAAGCCTATGGTCTTGCGTGAAGGGTGACTCAGGCGACGCGGCACTTCCTTGGTGGCTTCCAGTATGAAAGTATATGGACCGGGTGTCGCGGCTTTCAACATGCGGTACTGGCTGTTGTCCACTTTGGCATAGAGTGCGATTTCCGAGAGGTCGCGGCACAGCAAGGTCAGATGATGTTTTTCATCAACACCACGGATTTTGCGCAGACGCATGACTGCGTCCTTATCATCCAGATGACAAACCAGCGCATAGCAAGAATCCGTAGGCAAGGCAACGATGCCGCCATTATCAATAATCTGCACTGCCTGCCTGATCAACCTCAGTTGCGGATTATCAGGGTGAATTTGAAAAAATTGGCTCATAAAAAGAAGAAAGGCGGTAGCTGGGCTACCGCCGCAAAATAATGACTAAAATTAACGCATGTTCTGTAATGCGGCAATACGTTGTTCAAGTGGCGGATGCGAAGAGAATAAAGCACTCCAGCCTGGAGTATCACTAATGCCGGACGCCGCCATGGATTTTGGCAACTCACCCGGCTGCAAGCCACCCAGCCTTGCCAGCGCATGCATCATGGGCTGGCGGTTACCCAGCAAGTTCGCTGAACCGGCATCTGCCCGAAATTCACGTTGACGCGAAAACCAAGCGACGATCATTGACGCAGCAATCCCGAACAGGATTTCACATACAAACACCGTGATCATATAGCCTATACCCGGCCTGTCATCATCGCCATTGCGAAATACTGCTTTATCGACGACATAACCAACCACCCGCGCCAGGAAAACGACAAAAGTATTCAGCACACCCTGTATCAAGGTCATGGTCACCATGTCGCCATTGGCAATATGCGCAACTTCATGACCGAGTACACCTTCTACCTCTTCCCGCGTCATGCCATCCAGCAAGCCGGTTGAAACAGCAACCAGCGCTGAGTTTTTAAAAGCACCGGTGGCAAAGGCATTTGCCTCGCCATTATATATCGCCACTTCGGGCATGCCGATACCGGCTCTTTCTGACAGCGCTCTGACAGTATTAACCAGCCATAGCTCCATGGAAGTAGACGGAGTTTCAATGACCCTGGCGTCCGTTGACCATTTTGCCATAGGCTTACTGATCAGCAAGGAGAAAATAGCACCAGTAAAGCCAACTACCAGAGAAAATGCCAACAGTGTCGACAATTGCAGGCCATTCGCGGTGAGAAACCGGTTAACGCCCAACACTGAGAGCACAACTGACATGACGGCGACAACCGCCAGATTTGTCAGCAAGAACAGGACTATACGTTTCATGAGCATCTCCCATAGGAACACACGATTCATACCCTGTTAAATATGGCTTAAGCCCGCGTTTTCAAGGCGGCATTTTCAAGTCAGAGACCACTGCTCCCACACTGGCCGGGCCATTTTTGGCAAAGCTGGCAAGCGCCCTATATCCACCTCTGCATCTTGTGGGGAATGAAAATCAGAGCCACGTGAGGACAAAAAGCCATAATGGGCAGCAATCCTGGTGTATTCATCATACTGATCTACCGTATGACTGCCCGTCACTGTTTCTATTGCCAGGCCACCAAGATTTTTGAATTCGCTAAAAAAGGCATCGTATGCCAGCGGACTCAGATCATAGCGTCCAGGATGCGCCACCACGGCCACGCCACCAGCACCACGTATCCAGCCTACCGCCTCAGTCAGCGTTGCCCAGCGATGCGGCACGAAACCGGGCTTGCCATCCGCCAGATAATGCCTGAACACATCGGACACTGTGGCGCAGGCACCAATCTCCACCAGGTAACGGGCAAAGTGAGAACGCGAAATCAGGTCAGGATTACCGACATATTTGAGCGCACCTTCATAGCTGTTTGCTATTCCGGCCTTGCTCAACAGTTCTGCCGCCATATCGCGTGCGCGGCGCTCACGGCCCGAGCGCGTTTGCGCCAGGCCATTGACCAGATCAAGATTGGTTTCATCAATATTGAGACCAACGATATGAATAGTCTTGCCAGCCCAGGTGATAGAAATTTCGACGCCAGCGATGTAGCCCATGCCCAGATCAAGGGCGGCTGCGCGCGCTTCAGGGATGCCGCGCACTTCATCATGGTCAGTCAGCGCCCAGACGTCGACGCCATTTGCCTTGGCACGTTCTGCCAGTTGTGACGGCGTCAACACACCATCAGAGACGATGGAATGACTATGCAAATCGACATTTAATTCTGGAGATAACATGGTGAATACTGTGAAAAATCAGGCTGACGGTGTTCATTATTTCCAGACTGCCTGTTTTAGCCAGGAATTAATTGTGTATATACACCTATGCACCGTCTTACCAAAGTATTGTACTCCCCATGGCAGGATCGTGCTGCACTGCACGATATTTTGCCTGATCATCTCATCTACAGCTTCATCTCTACCCGTAATGTCCATGTGGTATAGGTTTTGGATGTGTTGTAATCAATACGGTTAAGTGCGTCCGAATTAACTATGCTACCGCTCTGGTAATCATTGGCCCGCAGATTATTGGCTGCCAGACGCACTTGCAGGTTCGGGTTGAATTTCCATAATCCATAAAAATCCAGCTGGCGTTTTATGCCGGTCTGATTGATTTGCACGTTACTGCTTTGTATCACGTAGGCTGGCGTCCAGTTAATGTTGCCACCAACAGTCAGCGGAATACCTGCCGGACGATAATCCAGGCCAAAATTCGCAGTCTGCGTAGGTTGTTGATCAAGGCGATTATTCGGCCCAACTATATCATCCACACTGGACCAGAAATGGCTATAGTTACTGCGCACATCAATAGCCGGGCCATCGGGGAAAAATTCTTGCAACTGGAATTTCGCTTCCAGCTCTATGCCTTTTGTGGTTGCATGACCGATATTAATAGGCTTGGACACCTGGCGTGTCTGCAGTACACCATCGACCACAGATGTAACCGGATCTGTGCGTCTACGAATCAGATTATTGATATCACGAACAAAAAAATTGGCACTAATGATGCCAGCCCTCGTCAGATAATGCTCAAAGGCGAGATCAATACCTTTGGATAACTCCGGCTTCAAGAATGGATTGCCGGTACGGTCAGGGCGGTAGAAACTATTCTGATTGGAAATGCTGGTCACAGCGATCAAATCATTCAATGCTGGCGCACGGTAACTTTGAGTCAGGCTGGCCCTGACCTGGTCTTTGCCAGCGCCAGGAATGCGCCAGACGCCGTGCAACACCGGGCTCCAGACCCTGCTGGTATTTTCTATTGCATTACCACCCACTGTGCTGCTGGTTTTGATACCTTCCCAGCGCAAACCTGCATAGGCGGAGAACTGTGGACTGATATCAAATTCATCCTGCGCAAAAACAGCCAGGCGACGGGTATTTGCATCCAGGTTATCACCAGATTCGGCAAACTGCGACTTTCCATTATCCAGTGAAATGCGGGTCTGGCTGCGCTTACCCATTTCCAAGTCCCAGCCAGCGGCCAGTGTATGGCCTTCACCATAAGGCATGGTAAATTTACCGCCGGTATTGATACTGCTGTCCTTGGTATTGTTGACATCACTAATCAAGTCAAGTTGCTTGCCGTCTTTGTCAAACTGATAGCGCAAGGAATTGCTATCCATCTTGCCCAGGCCGCCACCAAATTTGATATTCAGTTTGGAATTACCTTCAAACTTATGCTGCCAGTTACCGAAGCCGCGCAAGAATGTTGTTTCTGCATGCGAGGCTGAGGTTGCCAGCGCAAATGGCTCGGTAGTGATGGACGGATCTTGAGTACGCAAAGTCGCATTAACATCACTTCGATTATTGGAGTCACTACGCGAACTCATCAAAAATGGCTGCACCATCAGCGTGTCACCATTTTCAAATTTATAGTTGAAACGTGGCGTCAAATGTATGCCCGTGGTTTTGCGATTGGTTTGATCATATTGATTTTGTATCAAAGTATCATTACCAGCGGGATTTTTTTCATTGGTAAAAGTACTGCCATCGTCATGCTGGCGATTCTGAAAAACAGAACCACTCAAGGCATACGACAAACTACCAATTTCACCAGGTACCGTCACAGACACATTCGGTGCCAGCCTGCCCTGCTCATAACCGAGGGACAATTTCAGATCGATATCTTTTTGTTTGTATTCTTCACGCAAGACTATATTGATTGTGCCAGCTATCGCCTGGGTACTGTACTCAGCAACCGAGCCACGGATAATTTCTATACGCTCGACCTGGTCAGGCGTCAGGCTATCCATGGAGAAACCACGTGGTGCACGTTCACCATTGAGCAGGATCTGGGTATAGCCATTGCCCATGCCGCGCATGCGTATGTCGCCGCCACGTCCGGGCCGCCCACCTACGGTGACGCCGGGCAAGCGTTTTAACACCTCTCCCAGATTGCTATCGCCATTCCTGTCCAGCTCTTCCCTGCCGAAAATAATCTTGGCCGCAGTAGATTGACGGCGTTCTTCCTGGTCAGTCCGACCACCGTTGATAGTGACTTTTTGAATAGTGTCTTTGGAGGCTGCTGCGTCTGTTTTTTTGTCACCTGCCTTGGCTTTGATCTTGGCGTCCTGAGTATTTTCTTCAGTATTTTTTGTGGTTTCAGGAGGAGTAGTTTGCGCATAAGCAAACGTGGTCACCGAGAAAACACTGGCAACAGCCAGCGTCAGGGTACGCAATCTAAATTTTGGATACATAGGCTTCAAACATGAAAATACAAAACTGCTTGAGCGCAGGCGAACCCCGCGCTCTCATGTCGAGATTGTATTTTTAAGCAAGCTTGAATACCAGCAAAGACAGGCTCATATTTGTATAGAATTGAAACAGTGAGCCTGTCATGGTTACTTTGTGATACCAGACAAGAATTATGGTTAATTCAAGCCTTACGGAAACGCCAAAGAGCAATCACGCCAAAAACAGCCGCAAAAGCCAGTTGAACGCCCATGGCAGGCAAGGCAGCATCCAAACCCAGACCGCGCCAGGTCATGGCATCCAGGCCATCCACCGCCCAACGTGTAGGCACGATCAGCGTCAGACTTTGCAACCATTGCGGAAACATGAAAGAAGGCATCCAGGCTCCACTAAGCATGACCATGATCAAGGTCGCAAATACGGAAATGCCACGTGCTGCTTCAGGTGTTTTCCCAAAAGCAGCAATCAGCAAACCAAAGCTTGCCGTCATCAACGAGAAAGAAATCACCACGCCTATGAAGCCGGGCAAGCTCCCCGCTATATGCACATTGAATACAAAAACGGCGACCAGGAAAATAAAACACATGAGGAAGCAAGCGATCAGCGCGCATGATAGCGCCCTGGCGATCAATACTGTATTCAAGCCAACTGGCGCAGCCAATAAACGATTCCACAAACCCATGCGCCTGGCCAGGAGTATGCCTATGCCAGCATCAATCGCCATGAATAAAATAAACTGCACGCTCATGCCTGCAAATGAATGTGCATAGCCATTGTATTTGTTGGTGACGGGGTCGCCCGCAGTCATGGCCTGATCTTTGGTGACGAAGGGCATACTCAAACCACCATTTGCCGCAGAAGCAGACGAACTTGCTGCACTTGCCGCACTTGCATCTTTATCCGCCTGCTGGCTTAGCTGGAATTTTTTCACACTACCGAGCAAGTCGTGCAACTCCCCTTTATTTTTATTTGCCTCATCCATTTTTTCCAGGTCTTGCAAAGACTGGTCAATAAAGGTCGTTCCGGTCTTGCCACCAAACATTTCGGCACTGACACTTTGCATGACTTGCTGGGTCAACATGCCCTTGACCATGGCCAGCACCGCTGTTTGTGATGGGTCATAAAAAATGTCCAGTTCTGGTTTTTCCCTGCCACCAAACAACGCACCACCGGCACGTTCACCAAATTTCTCCGGTATCAGCACGGCCATATTCAGCTTGCCCTTCAACACCAGGGCCTTGGCTTCTTCGAGAGGCAATTCCTTGACAGATAACGTGGGCTCGTCTTTTAAACCTTTCAGTATTTTTTGGCTGATGACATGATCATCCTGGCTGACCACTGCAATTTCTATTTTGGCCGCATCTTTCGTATCCTTGCCACCAGTGACGAATCCAAAGAATGCACCCAGCAAGATGGGCATCACAAGATTAAGCAATAAGGCGCGTCGGTCAGCCAGAAAAAGGATCAGGTCTTTTCGGATCAGTGCGATCAAGGCAGTCATCATAGTTCCTCAGTATTTCGCATTCTTATGGGATAGGGCATCAAGAGTGAATCAAGAATAAAGTCAGTCGCGCAAACTGCGTCCGGTCAGGGTCAAAAATACCGCTTCCAGATTGGTCTTCGCAGTCGCAAAATGATTGGTCTTGTAACCGGCTTTTACCAGCCAGTTGAGCAAACCAAACGCCACATCATGCTCAGTCAATGTCACATCCAGATGCTTGCCCTGGTCAGACATATGCACGCTATCCACGCCTGGCAAGACACTCAGGGCAGCCACATCCAGCTCAGAGATAGGTGTATTCAAATCCAGTTGCAATGCCGCTTTTGCCGGCAGACGGCGGTATAAATCTGCCGGGGTTTCATTGGCGATGACTTTGCCATGGTCGATAATGACGATGTGATCAGCCAGACGCTCAACTTCTTCCATGTAGTGACTGGTATAGATCAGCGTGCGACCTTGCGCCTTCAATACATCGAGGCTGTCAAAAATCGCATTGCGGCTTTGCGGGTCAACACCCACTGTAGGCTCATCGAGTATCAATAATTCGGGGTCATGCAAAAGTGCGGCTGCGATATTCAAGCGACGCTTCATGCCGCCTGAAAAAGTCGAAGGTTTATCGCCTGCCCTGTCAGCCAGATTAACCAGCTCCAGCACAGCATCGCAACGCTGTTGCAGCTTGCTACCAGAAAGTCCGTACAAGGCACCAAACAACTTGAGATTTTCTCTTGCCGGCAACTCGTCATACAGCGCCAGGTCTTGCGGCACCAGGCCGATTTTGAATTTGACGGCATTATTGCCGGCCCCCATGGTCTGACCGTCAAGCAATACCTTACCTTGTTCCGGCTGCAATAATCCGCAGATCATGCTGACCGTGGTTGATTTGCCTGCCCCGTTTGGCCCCAGCAAACCCAGGGTTTGCCCACGCTCAATTGAAAATGAAATATTGTCGACCACCTTGCGTGCACCATAAGATTTAGTCAGATTCTGTACATCCAGCAGCGTGCTAGCCATGGGATTTGCCTTAGTGGAGAACAATTGAAAACAATTTGAAGAACCAGTATCAGCAATGGTAATTCAAACAATGCTTTTTCAGCAAACAAGAATCCAAGCTATGCACGAGATTGCAACAGATATAGCCTCGGAAAATACCAAATGAACAAAAAAGCCTGCACACTTCAAGCGTACAGGCTTTTTAAATTCAAGCGGCCAAGTCTATAGCCAGCTCTTATTCTTCCATCAGTCGGCGCGATCTGCCAGATTCAAGTTCAGTTGCGAACGCAGCAAGTCTTCGGTATCTGGACGTGGGTTATTGCGTGCAGTCTCCAGTTTGTCGAGATAACCTGACGTGACATCACCCGTGATGTAAAAACCATCAAAGCAGGAAGCTTCAATGTTTTTCAACAGCGGATTAACATCGGAAATTGAACGCTTCATGGCAGCCACATCTTGATACACCAGGGCATCGGCAGTGATTTCACGGCAGACTTCTTCTTCGCTACGGCCATAGGCGATCAATTCACTGCGGGTAGGCATGTCGATACCATACACATTAGGGAATTGCACCGGTGGCGCTGCAGAAGCAAAAATCACGCGCCTGGCACCAGATTCACGTGCCATTTGCACGATTTCACGGCTGGTCGTGCCGCGGACGATGGAATCATCGACCAGCAAGACACTCTTGCCCTTGAACTCAGAACCAATGGCGTTCAGCTTTTGACGTACTGATTTGCGGCGCACTGCCTGGCCTGGCATCATGAAAGTGCGGCCTATGTAGCGATTCTTGATAAAGCCTTCGCGATAATCCAGATTCAGTTTTTGCGCCAGCTCCATCGCTGATGGGCGGGAAGAATCCGGGATAGGCATGACGACATCAATTTCACCATCGCGGAATTGATTGCGCACTTTCTCTGCCAGGTATTCACCCATTTTCAAGCGGGTCAGATAGACTGAAGCGCCATCGATAATGGAGTCAGGGCGTGCCAGGTAAACATATTCAAACGCGCAAGGATTCAGGCTAGGATTATCTGCGCATTGCTGGGTATGCAGTTTGCCGTCCATGTCGACGAACAAGGCCTCACCAGGTTCTACGTCACGCAAGAACTTGAAGCCCAGGCCTTCGAGTGCAACTGATTCGCTGGCGATCATGTATTCCGCGCCATTTTCAGTTTGCGACACACCGACGCACAAAGGGCGGATACCAAATGGATCACGGAAAGCCAGCAAGCCGTAGCCAGAAATTTGTGCGACAACGGCATATGAACCACGCACACGCCTGTGCAGCATGGCAACGGCGCGGAACAGGCCTTCAGGATCAAGTGAGTAGCCGCTGGTGACTTCCTGTATCTGATGTGCCAGGATATTGAGCAAGACTTCAGAGTCAGAATCAGTATTCAAATGACGGCGGTCATTTTTGAACAGCTCAATTTTCAACTCAACAGCATTAGTCAGATTACCATTGTGTGCCAGCACGATACCAAACGGTGCATTCACATAAAACGGTTGCGCTTCTTCTTCACTGGTGGAACCGGCAGTTGGGTAACGTACCTGGCCGATACCAACATTGCCAGGCAAAGAACGCATATTGCGGGTACGGAATACGTCACGCACCAGGCCATTCGCTTTATGCATGGCGAATTTATTACCATGGTTTGTTGCGATACCAGCTGCGTCCTGACCGCGGTGCTGTAACAACAACAGCGCGTCATAAAGCAATTGATTGACAGGATTATTTGAGAATACGCCTACGATGCCACACATGGTGGACTCCTAAAAAAAACAATTAAAACTTTACATGCTCCGAAACCGAGACTGGCAACAGCGGGATCACCGTGCGCGCTGCAGTTTCTGCAAGGGGGCTAAGCCATGCATGGGTCCAGAATGGCTGTTGCGGTATGGAAGTCATACCGCACACCAGCACGGCAGCCAACACCAATATGCAACCACGCGCCAGACCAAACAGCCCACCCAAACCACGATCTGCCAATGTCAGGCCACTGGCCTTGATCATGGCATCCACCGCCATCATGATCAGCGCCATCAACAGGCGCACACCGATAAACAGGGCGATAAAGGCAACAATCAGACGCAGCATCTGGCCAGGCACCATGGATGGCAACCAGCTCGCCAATACATCACTATAGGCATTGGCAATCACAAATGCGACCACCCAGCTGACCAGTGACAAAATTTCTTTAATTAATCCGCGCAATGTACTGATCACGATAGAGCAAACCAGGACCAGCAGCACGAGATAATCAAACAATGTCACGCCAGATATTCCTTACTTACTCAGTTGGGCGGCAGGCTGGCACTCAGGCCTAGCTTGCTTAATTTGGCGCGCATTTTATCTGCCTCTTCTTTGGAAGCAAAGGGACCTACCCTGATCCTTGTCACTTCACCATTCGTGGTGATGATTTTTTGCGTATATGAATGAATATTGGCCGCGTTCAGCTTGGCTTGCACTTCATCCACTTTGGATTGCGTGGAAAACGCGCCAGCCTGTACTGTGTAAGATGATTTTTCTGCCGGTTTGTCTGCAGACTCAGGTTTGCTGACAACAGGCTTGGCGGCTGGTGGTGCTTTACCTTCGAGTATGGCCAGCGCCCGCGCTGCCTCATCGTCTGCATTAACAGGTTTGGCAACGACGGGTTTTACTTCAGTTTTAGCAGGCTTGGCTTCAGCTTTAGCCTCGTTTTTTGCCGCTGCTACATCCTTCTCCGCCGGTTTGACCGGAGCTGGAACTGACTTGACCTCAACTTTTGATTCAGGTTTCGCTTCCGCTTTTACAACAGGCTTGGTTTCTGTTTTTGTTTCAGGCTTAATTTCAGACTTAACTTCAGGTTTGACTGGTTTAACCGTTGCTGGCGTAGTCTGGGCAAGCGCATTGATACCTGTGGTACCCGCAGCAGTCGCAGGCTTGACCTGTCTGTCAGCACCGTCAGTTGCAGCGACTTTGTTTTTTGGTGCAGCAGGTACTTCTATGATTTCTTCAAGCGGCTGATCCGGTGCTGGTTTTTTTGATTTTGGCACGACTGCATCGGCATTGATATCCGGCGCCTTATCCTTGGATGGGATACGGATATTGATATCGTCCGCCAAAGGTTTAGGATCCGAGTCAAGGATCATAGGCAAACCTATGATCGCTGCCAGCGCCAGCGCAACAGCACCTATCAGACGACGTCTGGCGCGTTTTTTCTCTGGCAATATGGGATCATCGACCTTGGAGCGCCTTCTGGGCTCAGCCTTTTTTGTCCTGGAACGAGTTTCGATACTCTCTTCTTCAGCGCGGGAACGGAATTCACCGCTATCCTGAGTATCGGAAGTTTCTTGCTTCTGTGTAAAACGCGAGAGCAAACCCATGTGCAAATTTCTGGTTGGTTAGCTAACTGGTCTATCATCACGACCATCACGATCGTCGACAAACCAGTTCGCAAAAAACATCAATGGAGAGCAGAACGACGGGCGCGCATCACACCGGCTACCGTCAGAAAGGATCCAAAGACCACTATTCTATCATTTTCGCCCGCTTTGCTGATCGCGTCTGCATATGCCTGCTCTGGCGTATCGAAACCAGTGACGGTTTTTTCAGTATCTGCCAGCACTCCCGCCGCAATCAATTTGTCTTTCAACACCTCAACTGGGGCCGCGCGCGGTAAAGGCAAGGCCGTGACACACCAGTGATCGACTTTTTCTTTCAATTGCGCAATCACACCATCTATATCTTTATCCAGCATGGAACCGAATACGGCATAGGTATAGGCATGAAAACCCATATTGTCGAGATTTTGCGCCAGGGTAGCGGCGGCGTGCGGATTATGCGCCACATCCAGCACCACCGTCGGGCGGCCTGGCATGACCTGGAAACGGCCAGGCAAATCTACCATCACCAGCCCAGTACGCACTTCTTGCGCACCGACTGGCAACTCAAGCTTCAAGGCTTCCAGCGCGGCCAGCACGGCAGATGCATTCAAGAGCTGGTTGGCACCGCGCAAACTGGGGTAACCAAGGGAATTACGGCGCTGGTTGCGTCCGGCAAAATTCCATTGCTGTTTGTCGCCGTTATAATTGAAATCACGGCCAAACAGCCACAGATCAGCACCTATGGCGTTGGCATGATCAATCAGGGACTGGGGCGGCAAAGGGTCGCCACAAATGGCGGCCTTGCCTGGCCGGAAGATACCGGCTTTTTCAAAGCCTATCTTTTCACGGGTATCACCAAGATAATCTACGTGGTCGATATCAATGCTGGTCACGATGGAGACATCAGCATCAATGACATTCACGGCATCCAGGCGGCCGCCGAGGCCCACTTCCAGTATCACTACATCGAGCTTGGCATCGGCCAGCAATTTACAGATTGCCAGGGTAGTAAATTCAAAGTAGGTCAGTGAGATATCGCCACGCACTTCTTCTACCGCATTGAAAGTGGAGATAAAGACATCGTCCTTGACCATCTCACCATTGATGCGGGCACGCTCATTGAAGTCAAGGAAATGCGGCTTGCTGTACAGGCCAACACGATAGCCGGCTTGCATCAACACGGCTTCCAGCATGGCACAGGTAGAACCCTTGCCATTGGTGCCTGCGACCATGATGACGGGACAATCATAATGAATTGCCAGCTTGTTTTTGACCGCTGCAACGCGATCCAGGCCCATATCGATTTCTTTGGAATGGCGGGTTTCGAGTACGGCCAGCCAATCAGCCAGGGTGGCAGGTAAATTTGTCATAAGATAAAAAAAGCCCGAACAAAATGCTTCGGGCTTATTAGGTATTCAATATATATCAGGTGGATACTGCTTCAGCAGGCTGGTTTTGCAACAAGGCCAGCAAACGCGCAATCTCTTCACGCATCTTGCGACGGTCAACAATCATGTCGATCGCGCCTTTTTGCAGCAGGAATTCAGAACGCTGAAAGCCTTCTGGCAATTTCTCACGCACGGTATTTTCAATCACGCGCGGGCCGGCAAAACCAATCAAGGCCTTGGGTTCAGCAATCACCACGTCACCCAGGAAGGCGAAAGAAGCAGACACGCCACCCATGGTAGGGTCAGTCAGCACTGAGATGAACGGCAATTTCTTTTCAGACAATTTAGTCAGCATGGACGTGGTTTTTGCCATTTGCATCAGGGACAACAAGCCCTCTTGCATACGTGCACCACCAGTAGCGGTAAAGCAAATGAAAGGTACTTTTTGCTCCAGCGCAGCCTGCACGCCACGCACGAACCGTTCACCAACCACAGAACCCATGGAACCACCCATGAATTCAAATTCAAAACAAGCTGCCACAACAGGCACTGCCATGATGGAACCACCCATGACAATCAGGGCATCGGTTTCACCGGTAGTTTCCAGTGCATCTTTCAGGCGATCAGGGTATTTTTTGCTGTCTTTGAATTTCAGTGTATCGATAGGCAAGACTTCCTGGCCAATTTCATAACGGCCACCGGCGTCGAGCAAGGCATCCAGACGTTCCCGTGCGCCTATGCGCAAATGATGGCTGCATTTTGGGCAAACATGGATATTGGCTTCCAGATCAGAACGGTAAAGCACCGCTTCGCAAGAGGGGCACTTGACCCACAAACCTTCGGGAATCGACTTACGATTTGCAGATTCCGAGCGTTGTATGCGCGGTGGTAACAGTTTTTCTAACCAACTCATGTTTTCTCCTTATGGCCGCCAGGCTGTCTTTTTAACAACCCGGCATCAGGTTCATTCTGGTAAAAGAACCAGTCAGGCGCGTATTTTACTCGTCCAAAGCCTGTCTGACACCAGAAATAAAGCTTTTCACTGCAGCAACAGCATTTTCACGCGGGGTATTTTCCAGTTCCTGGATGATACGCGAGCCTATCACCACCGCATCCGACACTGTGGAAATGGCTTTTGCCGTCGCCCCGTCTCGTATACCAAAACCCACACCTACCGGGATTTTGACATGCTTTTTAATACGCGGGATCATCGCGGCAACAGCATCCAGATCCAGCGCACCAGAACCCGTGACACCCTTCAGCGACACATAATACACATAACCACTGGCAATTTTACCAACTTGCGCTATGCGCTCATCGGTAGACGTAGGAGCCAGCAGGAATATGGTATCCATCCCTTGCTGCTGCATTTTACTTGCAAATTCTTCACATTCTTCCGGCGGGTAATCCACTACCAGCACACCATCCACCCCAACCTCAGCAGCCTTGGCAATGAATGCATCCTGGCCCATGCGCTCTATAGGATTGGCATATCCCATGAGCACAACTGGTGTCTTTTGATTACTTTGCCGGAATTCGCGGACGAATTGTAATACATCCCGCAAGCCAACTCCAAATTGCAGAGCCCTTTCAGAAGCGCGCTGTATGACAGGGCCATCTGCCATGGGATCAGAAAACGGCACACCCAGCTCGATAATATCGGCGCCCCCCTCGACCAAGGCATGCATCAAAGGCACAGTTAAATCAGGTGCCGGGTCACCAGCGGTGATGAAAGGGATCAAACCTTTTTTATTGCTGGCCGCCAATGCAGCCATGGTATTTTGAATTCTTGACATCTTGTCGGTCCTCATCTGATGCACTATTGGCAAGGCAATGGCATCAATCTCAATTCTTGATAGGGAAGGCATACAGGCAGCATCTCTCTATGTATGTGCCTGTATGTCATTGCGCAATAGCGAATCAGAACTTCAGCCCTGCCCGCTCGGCCACGGTGTGCATATCCTTGTCGCCACGCCCCGACAAATTCGCCAGGACTATCTGATCCTTGGGCAAAGTCGCTGCAAGTTTGGCTGCATAGGCCAGGGCATGGCTGGATTCCAGCGCAGGAATGATGCCCTCGATACGACAGCAATCATGAAAAGCCTTGAGCGCCTCATCATCAGTAATGGTCACGTATTGCGCACGGCCACTTTCTTTCAACCATGCATGTTCTGGCCCCACACCTGGGTAATCAAGGCCTGCCGACACAGAGTGCGTTTCTATGACCTGACCGTTGTCATCTTGCAGCAAATAAGTACGATTGCCATGCAGCACACCGGGTGAACCTGCCGTCAGCGAAGCAGAATGCTTGCCGCTTTCCAGCCCCTCGCCTGCCGCCTCAACACCAACAAGCCTGACTTGCTGATGATCGATATACGGATAAAAAATACCCATGGCATTCGAGCCACCGCCTACGCAAGCCACGACATAGTCTGGCTGCCGTCCGGTTTGCTCAGGCATCTGCCATAAGCATTCCTCACCGATAACAGACTGGAAGTCCCTGACCATCATGGGATAAGGATGCGGGCCAGCCACCGTGCCTATGATATAAAAAGTATTGTCGACATTCGCCACCCAGTCACGCATGGCTTCATTCAGCGCGTCTTTCAGGGTCTTGGAACCAGACTCGACTGGTACCACAGTCGCCCCCAGCAATTTCATGCGGTATACGTTTTGCGCCTGACGCTTGACGTCTTCCGAACCCATGTAAACCACGCATTCCAGACCAAAACGGGCGCAGATGGTGGCAGTAGCCACGCCATGCTGACCTGCACCGGTTTCAGCGATGACACGTGGCTTACCCATGCGCTTGGCCAGCAAAGCCTGGCCGATCACATTATTGATCTTGTGGGCACCAGTGTGATTCAAGTCTTCACGCTTGAAATAGATTTGTGCCCCCCCCATCAAATCAGACCAGCGCTTGGCGTGATACACAGGCGACGGACGACCGACAAAGTATTTCAATTCATTGCGAAACTCGGCCAGAAACTCAGCATCATGCTGGTACTTGGCGTAGGCTTCTTTGAGTTCTGTCAGTGCATGAGTCAGCGTCTCGGACACAAAAGTACCACCAAACTGACCAAAATGGCCACGTGAATCGGGTAAATGATATTGGGCTGACTGATAAATTGCCTGACCGGCGATAGACTGGCGCTCGAACTGAGCATCCAAAGACTGAAGTTCTTTCATTTTCTTTCCTTCAAACTGGCTTGAAAGCGATGCGCCGGGTGCATACCCTACGCAACATCACTATTCCTGATTGTCTGCCAGACGCACCGCAGCAATAAACGCGCGCACGCTGGTCTCATCCTTGATACCCTTTGCCGCTTCGACACCACTGCTGATATCGACCGCAAACGGGCGAACCTGACTAACTGCGCCAGTCGCGTTCTGTACGCTCAAGCCACCACTTAAAACGACCCGAGGCGCGAGCTCTTTTGGAATGAGAGACCAATCAAAAACCTTTCCACTACCGCCATACCCATCAACATGGGTATCTAGCAATAAACCACTGAATAAAGGACTAGCCTTACGATAAGACTGCTCACATTCTAGCAAATCCTCAGGCCTTGTGTCAGTTTTGACGCGATAAGCACGAATAAAAGGACGATTGACACTGGCAGCAAGGCTGGCACATTGCTCAGGTGTTTCATCACCGTGGAATTGCAGCAATTGCAGAGGAGCTTGTCTTATCACTTCCTGAAGGCTTACTTCATCAATATTCACGAACAGGCCTACCGACATGACAAAGGGAGGAATTTCGCGCAGCAAAGCCCCCGCAGTATCAGGTGTGACATAGCGTGGGCTGGGTGGATAAAACACAAAACCCAGGGCATCAGCCCCAGCCGCGACAACAAAGCGCACATCTTCTGCTCGGGTTAAGCCGCAAATTTTGATTCTGGTTCTGTGACGCATGGTACTTCCTAATGTAAAAACTCTTCCAATTCAAACTATTGCAAATTTTTGCCGCGCTCCGCAATCGCCAGTGTCAAACAGTGGCAGCTTACTTCGCTTCCGTATTATTCTTAAAAAATTGAGGCAGCATTAATTTTTGTCTGTACACAAATCCAATAAGAACAAACCCTATCAACACCACAATAAAATATGGCAAACCTAAGCTGGCGTTGATAGCAGAACCTGCCAGCCAAGCATATAAAACATACCAAGCTGCGTTACTGCCGTGACGGGAGCGATATGCAAGCCAAGCCGGAAGAACTAAAACTGTCAATACAATGAGGAAACTTAGCTCACTTATATCATCGAACATAGTCAGACTTCTTTAGGTTGAAGGGCCAAAAATCATTACTCAGGATTAACTAAAAACCAACACTAAATACAATACAACGGTAGCGACAAACAGTATGAGCACATGACTCGTCTTATTTTTTTGGTTAATTACAACTGCATAAGTAGTAAATCCAAACGCAGCGCAGAATATCTTCAGGATTTGGGCAGCGACCGCAGACAAATGCGTTTCTGCAGGAGGTTCTGCCAAGATGCTAATTACAAAACCAACAATTCCCAAACAGATGACTAACTTTCTTTCCAAAGTTAGTCGCTGTTTGAACTGCATATTTTCCATAAGCTTCCTTTAATGCCATCAACAAGCCAAGCGCAAGCGATTAGCACTGCAAAGTAGAATGTTTCGCATCAATTATCACAATATCAGGATATTCTGAAAAATGCTCGTTTATAAGAAACTAGGAAATGATAATTGGCACACGCGATTTTCGAGCGCTTGAATATATACAACGGCTATCATTTTATTGAAGCATGCGATAATCGCTTTCCATTCCAGTCATACACGCCATGAATTCACCTGAGACAAAACCGCCCATCACCCGGCTATTCGGACTGGATATCTGCAATATGCGTTTTGCAGAGGCCCATCAGCATTTGCTGGAAGTTGCCAGCAACCGTGATCATGCCAGCCGTGTGGTGGTGACGCCGAATGTGGATCACATGACCAAGCTGGAATATGAGCCTGAGTTCAAGACCCTGTATGCAACTTCAGATTATATTTTTGCCGATGGTATGCCGATTATCTGGGCCAGCAAGATGTGCGCCCTACCCCTGCCAGAACGTGTAACTGGTGCAGATCTGTTTGTGTCGCTATGTCGTGGCTGCATAGAAAAAGACTTATCGATTTTTGTTTTGGGCGGCATGCCAGGGCAAGAAAACATGTTGCTGGAATCCTTCACCAAAACTTACCCTGGGTTGAAGGTCGATATTTTTTGCCCGTCCATGCAGTTCACTGCTGATGGCACGGAAAGTGATCAGGCAATACAACGCATACAGACTGCAAAACCAAATATCCTGTTCATTTGCCTGGGCATGCCCAAGCAGGAAAGACTGGCATTTCGCTATCGTGCGCAATTCACTACTGACAATGTGCCATTGATATTGTGCGTAGGTGCGGCCATGGAATTTGCACTGGGGCAAAAAAAACGCGCACCACTGTGGATGCAAAAGATAGGCATGGAATGGTTCTGGCGTCTGGCCAGCGAACCGCGCCGCTTGTGGCAGCGTTATACGACACAGGCCTGGCGCTTTGTCGGACTCTTGCTGCGCGAGAGAAGAATACAAAAGCAAATGCGCTGAAACCTCAGATCAAAGCAAACCAAGAATACAACACGTCAGACAATAAAAAAACCGCACAGATAAGAATCTGTGCGGTTTTTTCTTGGGAGCTTATTTGCTACTAATTTATTGCTACTAATTTTATTGCTGATACTTACGCTACTTCTCAGGCTACTTTCTTCGCATCGAAGAATTGCTCATCTTCAGTAGAACCATGCAAAGCTGTTGTAGAAGATTTACCTTGCTGGATAGTTTGTGTCACTGCATCAAAGTAACCTGTACCAACTTCACGTTGATGTTTAACAGCTGTAAAGCCTTTTTCTGCCGCTGCGAATTCAGCTTCCTGCAATTCAACGAAAGCAGACATCTGGCGACGTGCGTAGCCATGTGCCAGGTTGAACATGCCGTAGTTCAATGCATGGAACCCTGCCAATGTGATGAACTGGAATTTGTAGCCCATTGCGCCCAGTTCTTTCTGGAATTTGGCGATCGTTGCATCGTCCAGGTTTTTCTTCCAGTTGAAAGAAGGTGAGCAGTTATACGACAGCAATTTACCTGGGAACTTGGCGTGGATAGCGTCAGCAAATGCCTTAGCGAATTCCAGGTCAGGTTTACCAGTTTCACACCAGATCAAGTCTGCATATTCTGCATAGGCCAAGCCACGGGAAATCGCTTGCTCCAGACCTGGTTTGGTTTTGTAGAAACCTTCAACTGTGCGCTCGCCTGTGCAGAAAGGCTGGTCGTTGGGGTCAACGTCAGAAGTCAGCAAATCAGCTGCTTCAGCATCGGTACGGGCCAAGATCACGGTGGATGTGCCCATGATGTCGGCAGCCAGACGTGCTGCGTTCAGCTTTTCAATGGCTTCACGGGTAGGCACCAGAACCTTGCCGCCCATGTGGCCGCATTTTTTAACAGAAGCCAGTTGATCTTCAAAGTGAACGCCAGATGCGCCCGCTTCAATCATGGCTTTCATCAATTCAAAAGCATTCAATACACCACCGAAACCGGCTTCAGCATCAGCTACGATAGGTGCGAAAAAGTCGATGTCGTCTTTGCCTTCAGACCATTGAATCTGGTCAGCGCGTGTCAGTGTGTTGTTGATGCGCTTGACAACCAGGGGTACGGAATTGGCTGGGTACAAGGATTGATCAGGATACATTTCGCCAGCAACGTTGGCGTCGCCTGCGACTTGCCAGCCAGACAGATAGATGGCTTTCAAGCCAGCTTTGACCTGCTGCATGGCCTGGTTACCAGTCAACGCACCCAGGGCATTGATGAAAGGCTCGTTATTGACCAGATCCCACAATTTGATCGCGCCGTTTTTTGCAATAGTATGCTCGACCTTCATGGAGCCACGCAGGCGAACGACTTCTTCCGCCGTGTAATTACGCTTGATACCGATCCAGCGTGGATTGGTATCCCAGTCTTTTTGCAATTCTGCTACTTGTTGTGCGCGAGTTGTCATGTTTCTCTCCTGTGGGCAAATCAAATAAAAAAGTGAATCCGTTGAGAGAAATAATAGAGTATTTTTTGCGTAGCAACAAGGTCTTATATAAGACATATGACAAATATTTAATCGTTTAAAATCAAATACTTAAAATTACTTTTTTGCGATGTGAAATTATATTTCTTAGAATGAGAAAAATAATTTGTGCAGTGAGGTAGTTATTTTTCATAATGTGAAAAATTGAGTTCACATTATAAAATTCGGCGATTCAATTTTTTACATAAAGAAAATTAAGTTTCAAATTCCTTCAGGAAACTGCAAATTTTTTGCTCAGAACGCGCTTATTTCAACCATATTCTTTTCGTGCCACTATTTCAGCGCGATGATTTGGGCACACTCACTCCAGCACAATTTCATACCAGGGCGACGGAAAATCAAACTCCAGTTCAAAACCATCTGTTTTTTTACTGATCGCAGTATTTGCCAATGCCTTCATACGCACGCCATTTCCATCCAGGGGATAGACCGTGATCTTTTTACTTTTGCTGGCATGGAATAGTTTGACTGGTATCCGTTCCAACCAGACAGGTGCAGCGCCATCAAGTGACCCTGATGGTTTTCTGGCCGTTGCCAGGTCAGGCTCCAGCGTCCACCAACCGGACTTGCCTTCATAACTGATCAATTGCTTGGGGCGCTCAGGTTGCACGCCTGGCTGTGTAGTCGCTGTTGCTCCACTCAAGACCAGCAACAGATGGCGACTATCCTTCAAGGGCAAGGCGTCACGGCTAGTCATCATGATGACACCATATTGCCGCCCTTTTTCTAAAAATGCGGGCAGGTATTTGTCTGTATCCATCACGGCTGAAACTAGCGCCTTGCGTCCTGCAAACAAGCGCGTATAGCTTGTATCGGCTGCCAGCCACGGGCCAGACTCGCTATAGCGTAATTGCCCGCCGGGTGCAGCCCAATTCATATCATCTTCACGCCATAGCCCGGCAGTATGCTGTGATGGTGCCGCTACTCTGGAGAGCGTGCCATACAACATGGCCACACGCATAAAAAAAGCATGTTTATAATCGATACCATACTGCGCCTGCAAATACGCTGGCAAGCCACCACCACTGACACCATCACGCAAGGCACCCAGCATGGTGCGCTCTTCAGGTGCCAGGTTTATATTCATCTGCGCTGGCAATGGCCGTACCTGGTATTGTCTGAACATGGCAGCTGCCATGCCACTTACCGCCAGTTGACCACTATGCCCGCTTAATCCAAAACTGTCGGGCACTGAACGCCATTGATCCCCATCTATATAATGAAACAGAAACAACCCATCCCAATCCTGGGCACTGGCGACTGCGCTCATGACTGGCAGGATTTCTGCTGACTGTTGATTTGGAAATGCCTGGTTAAATTCACTGACGACGAAGGGCTTGCGTGCATCACGTACATAGGCACGCTGCAGTAGCGATTGCCAGCCCTCACGCAAGACTGAACTATTGCGGATGCGCCAGTCATTCCTGTCCCATTCCTTACGCGGAAAGTCATAGTGATCGACATAGAAATGTTCGTCGACATAATCCATCTGCTGTTGCGCATCGGCGAGTGCGACACCACCGAAATACATTTGCGTACCAGTCACTGGCAACAAGTCCCCTGCTTCTTGTCGTATGGTTTTGCGGATAAGGTTTAAATATTGCTGATCAAGATCGGACAAAAACCGTACATAGTCCAACACCCTGCGGCCATTACCCTGTTGATGTGGCCGGTATTGCTGCTGCAAAGACTCTGGCGTATCCCAGCCCAATTTGTTGATGGCCCGTCGTGAAAAGCGCTGCACACCGGCGACCCAGCCTTCACCATATTCAAGTATGGCGGCTTCAGACGACTTGACATTAATAACGCCTTTGCGCGTCAATGAACAACTATCCCACAGCTTGCAGGCACTATCTGCATGTCCATGCTGACGCAGCACCCACTTTTGCCAATGCTGCTGTAAAGCTCTTTCATATTCACCAGTCAGGCCATCAAGCTGACCACGCTGCCAGGCACCCAATAGTGAAGATTCATTATTGATTTCCACCATGGCCAGGGCGGGTTCGTCCTTGAGATCCAGCCTGCGCAGTAGCTGCTGTACATATTCAGCCTGCAGGCTGATCATGCGTGGTTCAAATAAATGCAGGGGATGGCTGGCGAAAGGCATTTGTTCACCTGCCATCAAAGGCGTGACCTGATCAACGGCGGGACGAAATTGATAACCCACATGCAAATTCAGATTGATGTACAGCCCTTCAGCCTTGAGCGCGTCAATAAAGACGCGCAAACGCCGCAAGGCAGCTTCATTGAAGCTGGGATATGCCGCTGTAGTCAAAATGCCACGCGGCTGATCCAGACTATCGCTGAGGATACTGTCCAAATGGTGCAGGCGCACAGCATTAAAACCCAGTCGGCGCAAACGACGGGCTATTTTTTGTGCATCTTTTTCTTCAGGAAAGTTTGCAGCACTGGACAGGCTGATACCAAAGAAGCGCACGCGTGCATCGTCTTTTGTACCTGCCCTGCCATCTGGTCCCACCCGGTAAAAATGCCCCTGCTTGACGAATACCCGGTCACCTGCTTCCAAAGGGTGATTCATACCACCAAAATCCACCACCGGCGACAAGGCATCTTCATTAACCTCAAAGCGGTACCAGGCAATGTCACCTGCGACAGCGAAAGACGAATGGAAACAAACAAGGCTCAGCAGCGTCAATCTGAAGACGAAAAAGGCCTGCAATCGAAAATACTTCATAGTTTGGGTCGCAACAGACAAGGTAGCCATTAGAATATCGCACAAACACATGACATTAGTATTGAGAAATGCAAAATTTGTCCGTACTGCCCGGCAATACCAGCCTGAACCTGCTGGAAACCAGAATCGTCAAACTGATGATCATTCTGTTCGTGGTTTTTTCCCTGTTACCTTATGGCATCTCCTGGGACTACACCGGTTCATCTGCACTGACCATGGAAGGCTCACTAACCACCAAATTGCAATGGGGTGGTCTGTTTCTTTTAGCATCCTTCATCCTGTATCGCCATTTGCCTGAAGCCTTGCAGGATATACGGGCGATGAACCCTTTTCTGGCCATCGTGCTGGTCTGGTGCCTTGCATCCAGCATCTGGTCCCCCCTGCCCTCAACCACTTTCAAGCGTGCCATACAGCTCTATGGACTGGTGATGATAGGTTTCAGCATACAAATGGTTGAACACCCGCTGAAAACGATGGTGAATTATGTCTTGTACACCTTGACGGGTATGTTGATACTATCTTTTTTCATGGCGGTTGCAGTACCCAGCATAGGTATAGATTACGATCTGGGCGGTGCCTGGCGTGGAGCATTGTCTCAAAAAAATGAGCTGGGCCAGGTGGCAGCTCTCAGTATCTTGCTATGGCAGATCAAGGCTTGCACAGAAACCGTGGGTATCAGAAGCCTGGCGCTAGGTATATTATTTTCATTTTTTATGCTGGTGATGAGCAAGAGTTCAACCAGCATGATCATCACCTTGCTGACCTCAGGTGTTTTCCATTTGCTGCGCAAGCGACACATTTCATCTTCTTATTCTTTGACACGTGCCAGTATGGTGATCATTTGCCTGCTGACCATTGCTGTGTATGCTTTTTTTATGCAAGAGTCGCGTCTGCCCACCTGGCAAGAAGCGGCATCACCGATAGCTGGCCTGTTTGGCAAAGGCACGGATTTGACTGGCCGCACTGACGTCTGGCAACTGGTAGAGATGGAGATTAACAAGCACTATTTATTTGGCCTGGGCTATGGCGCGTTCTGGCTGGGGCCAGACAGCCTCTCTCAATTTGTGATTGATGCGCTGCACTGGATACCTTTGCAGTCCCACAATGGGTATCTGGATATATTAAATGAACAAGGCCTGGTTGGCCTGATCCTGGTCGTTTTGACTTTGTTGATGCAAGCAAAAATGCTAATCACCCTGTCCCACCAGGACAGGCAACAAGCCGCCTTCTGGTCCGCCATGCTGGTTGTCGTTGTCATTACCAATTTCACGGAAAGCAGCCTGTTTCGCGGCTTTGTGTTCCAGAACGTATTCTTTATCTTCAGTCTGGTGGCCGTCAGTTCTTCCAGCCGTAGGTTGAAGCTGGTCAAACAGGCGTCAAACCATTAATTTGCGACCGAGGTTCTGGAAAGTTTGTTCAATGTAACGATAAGACAAATGAGATAGCACCAAAGATAACAGACTGATCAGGGCGATACTTGCTAGTGTCCCCAGCTCTGGCAAAAAGTGTGCGACGCTATGCGTCACCAGCCAGTGATACAAATACAGGGAATAACTGATACGCCCCAGATAGACAACTGGCGGCCATTGCAAGAAACTACTTACCCTGTTTTTGCCGTAGACAAGAGTCGGGAACATGCAAAACAAAGCAAGGCCCTGTATGGAATAGCGCAAAGACTCGCGAAATTCCTCACTGCGTATAGCCAGTGTCAGCACAAGCAAAAATACACCCAGGAAGAAAATCCGTGTGCGTGACAATTGCTGCGCAAAGTCAGGGTAGCGAGCAAATACCAGCGACAGCGCGACACCATACAGTATGGAATCGGCACGGGTATCAGTTGCTGTATAAATCCTGTAATGCGGCAAATGATCCAGCCCTATGGCCAGCACAAGATAGATACGCCAGGCCAGCATCGCCAGCAGAATTGCTGCTATCAGACTCAAAAAGCGTTTAGGCAGGCTGACAAAAGCCATAAAGAGAACCGGGAAGACAAAATAAAAATGCTCCTCCACCGCCAGTGACCAGGTAATCGCCAGCGGCTGCTTGATCAGTTCACCGCTAAAGCTGGAATAAATACCGTAGTAATTCGCAAAATAAAAAAACACCGAGGCGACCTCTTCCCAAGGTGGGTGCTCTCCAACAACCGCCATCAGCGTCAACGATATCAGCACAAACACCAACAAAGCTGGTGTCAGCCTGAACAGCCTGCGCACATAAAAATTACGTATGCTCACACGGCCACTGGCATCCCACTCTGCCAGCATCAGCTTGGTGATGATGAAGCCGCTGATGAAAAAGAAAATGGTCACACCCAGGCCGCCAGGAAAAAGATGGCCAAAGCCTATATGCGACATGAAAACCAGTGTAATGGAAACGGCACGCAAGCCATCCAGAGTCTGCAAGCGTTGGGATTGATGAACCGTCATGACTTACTTCTTCGCTGGCTGGCTGCCATAGGCATGGCTGGCACTACCCCAGAAATAACTGAGCTTGCCCAGTTGCGAAGCCGCCACCCTGAGCCAGGTAAAACTGCGCAGAAATTTGAAGGGTAATAGCAGCAATGCAAAGAGCAAGGCCAGAAAAAACTGGACGCAAGCGCGGGCGCTGAGCATTAGCGCAGAACTGATTTTCTTGCTACCTTCTTGCATCGCCAGCTCGGTTCGGATGAATAATTGTCCGGTACGATAAGACCTTTGAAGCAACCATTTTGCCGTGGCCCTGTCCGCAGGAATAAATTCATCTGCAGGCGCCTCATCACACCAGACCATGACAGCACCCAACTTATCCAGGCGGCGGAACAGCATGGTATCTTCACCACCAGTTGTACCAAAAGCGGGATCAAACGGGCCTATGCCATCTTTTTGTGAAGCAGCTATATCCTGCAGTATTGAGCGACGGACCAAGACATTGCCGCTACGGGCATCCTTATGATCTATTTTTGTGCCGGTAGGCATGCGGCGGCGATCAAAGTAGCCGCCATTGCGTATCCATGCCGGTGTGCTTTCAGAATATTCAGGCAATACCGGGGCAAACACGACATCTGCCTGCTCAGTTTTTTGCACTTTCAATAGCTGCTCCAACCAATCGGATACCGGGACTTCGTCGTCATCGATCATGACTATCCAGTTACCGCTGGCTGCAGCTATTGCAGCATTCCTGGCTAATGAAATATTTGAATTTGCCAGATTAATCGTCTTGAGTCTTTTGTCGAAACTGGCAGCCATTTCGCCAAGCACTTTTGCTGCAGACTGATTACTGTCATTATCCACGACGACCAGCTCCATCTCCACATCACGCAAAGTCTGCGTCAAAATGGCTTGCAACAAGCGTCGCAACAAATCTGGTCTTTTATAGGTACAAATACAAATACTCAGTTCAGGCATATGAACTCAGCTTTTTCTGCGGAACAATCTGGACAACAAACGCATGGCCCAGGTAAATGGCGCAAACCGGCTTGCACCTGCGGGCTCATACTGATTAAAAATCGTTCCCAGCACTTCCACACCGGCTGCTTGCATATCAGCTTTGGCCTGACGCAACTCATCGACATAGGTATGGTCTTTTCTGGCGACCAGCAAGACGCTACCCGTCTGATGAGCAACCATTTGCGCATCAGATGCGAGAGTCGCCGTGTGCGTATCGACCACAAAAGCATCAAACTGATTGGAACAAGATTCGAGCAATTCGCGCATGCGCGGGGCGCGTAAAATTTCCAGAGGATTTGGTGGTTGCGGCCCGGCCGGCAAGAAATGTAAATTCGGCATCAGCTGTATCAAGGCATCGGCTGCCGTGATACGCCCGGCCAGTACTGACGACAAACCATCCGGTTTACCAAGCGAAAAGTACTCATGCAGATTGCCACTGCGCAGATCAGCGTCAACGAGCAAAGTGCGCTTGCCGACTTGCGATAAGGCGATTGCCAGACTGGCGGCCATATAGGATTTGCCGTCGCGACGCGCCGGGCTGACCAGGGTGATCTTGATCTTGTCTTGCCCACTGAATTTCAAAAGCAGTTCACTGCGCAGGCGGCGGATTTCTTCAGCCTCTTTACTGAAGGGAAAATAGAAAAATTTCAGGGACTTGTCGGCACTGCCGTTCATCAAGTCCTTGGTAGAATAACCGAATTGCTCACCCAAAGCCTGATCAAGCTGTATCTGGGTCAAGTAGCCAAGCGCCAGCGCGGCATCACCAAACCTGAGTTTCTTTTCTTTTTGCAGTTGCGCGACCTGGTCAATCTGCTCAGGCGTGAGCAAGCCTTTTTGCAGGAACAACTCACCAAGTCGTCCTATTTTTGAGGCTGGCTGGTTCATGGATTCAGCTTGCATGCAAACCACCTTGTCCATTGCCAGTCAATTTTTCATCGAATCCAATTTTTGCCATCACGGGTTCATCAAATTCACGCTCCAGGTCTTCCAGACAACGCACCCGCCTGTTCATCAATTCAAGCAGGAAGGCCAGACCAAATCCAAACACCAGGCCAGCCAGCAAACCAAATACCAGATTATTGCGTAGCAAAGGTTTGGCATGCTTCTCAGGCAATTCTGCCCATTGCATAACTGAGGCATTTGAAATGGCCACATTACTGGTCATCAGCAACTCATCAAATTTTTGAATTGCGGCGTTGTAGATTTTTTGCACACTGTCGAGCTGGCGCTGATAGGAGCTGATTACATCTCGGTGTTTCTTGTTTTCAAAAGTCTTTTTCTGATACGCCGCAATTTCTGTTTCGATGACTTTTTCTTGCTGCGTCAGGCGGGACTCTGAAGCACCCAGCATTTCAAATGCAGTGGCAGATTCTTTTTTCAACTTGTCCAGCAAAGCCTGGCGCTCGTCATTGATCGCCATATATTTGGGGTGACGCGCGCCCAGGGTGATTTTGGCATTCGCCAATTGCGTATCAAGCGAGATCAACGCTGCCTTCAGGCCAGATATATGGCCTATACCTGCAATTTCGGGAATATCGGATTCAGGATTACCTTCCCGCACCAATTTTTCCAGAGACTGGCGTTTGGCTTGCGCTTCTACTCTTTGCAGTTGTATGTCAATCAGGCGCACACTCAATGCATTCATTTGCTTGGATTCGAGGTCGGCTCTTTCATCGACATCGACGATCTGGTATTCCTGCTGATAAGCGGTCAGTTTTTTTTGCAACTCGTCAATCTGCCTGCTCATGGATTCGAGCTGGGCATTGTATTGATCGCGCCGCGCTCTGGCTGGCGCATTCATCATCTCCAGCGACAGGTCTATATAGGCTTTGACTATGGCGTTGGCAACATCCTTGGCATGCCTGGGGTCGCTAGACGAATACTGGATTTCTATGACGCGGCTATTCTTGTGCGGTGAGACATCGGTATTCCTGACGATGGTTTCAGCGAGCGCGCGCAAGCCACGCTGCTCGCCATATCTCTGCACAAAGCGCTTGGCTTCAGGCGTCGTCTGCAAACCCAGTGCCTGAATAACACGCTCGGCCACCTGCACGCTCTTGATGACATCAAATTGAGTTTGCAAATAACTTTCATCTTGCATGGGGTGGAATTGCCGTCCACCGATGGGGTCATTGACGCGGTAATCGATGAAAATATCAGCCACAGCGACATAAGTTTTTGGCAACATCAAACTGGCAACTGCCGCACCAACAACCGCGACTATCATGACGAAGGCGATCAAAAGCTGGCGTGCCCGCAGCATCGCGCCTATCTGGGCAAAGGACAAGACCAATTCACTGGGAGAGGTTTTTATCATAGACGTCAGAATATTCTTTCGTTGATAAACACCACATCACCCGGCAACACCTTGTCAGTGATACCCGACGAAATTTCGCGCAATTCACCAGTTTCTGTTTTGCGATGGATGATGATACGCCGCACCGAGCCTCTGTCAGTAACACCACCACCTATGGACAATACCCGCATGACATTCAAATCGTCTTCCATAGGATATTCGCCAGGGCGGCGTACTTCGCCATAGACATAAAAGTTTTTTTGCTGGGGCACGAATAAAACATCATTCGGTTGAATTTTTTGTGCCAGTTCAGGTGCCAGTTTCGTCGCATCCAGCTCCAGTTTGATAGAGGCATACTCTTGCAGTTCAGAAGCAGGCTTACCTGGTTCACGACGCAATATGCGCAAACTCTTTTCACCTTTTTGCGAGACCCCACCAGCCAGGCTTAAAGCTTCCAGAATACTGATTTGTCCTTGCAGCGGGTAGCGCCCTGGCCGCAATACCTCACCCAGCACAGAAAAAGTCCTGCTAAGCTGCTGCATGACCTTGATGGAAACTCTTGGGTTTTTAATGTACTGCCCTTGTTCCAGTTTTTTTGCAAAGATGGCGGCAATTTCTGTTGCAGTCTTACCCTTGACTTCTACCGTACCAACCAGGGGCAAGGTGATGACACCACTCTCCCCTATGGTGACATCGGCAGTCAGATCTGGCTGCCCAAATACGGTAATCAGTAATTGATCACCCTCACCTATGACATCTGAGGCAGCCCCTGCTGGCAGTTCATCCGCAGTATTTCTTGCAGGTGTCGGGACTCTGTCTGTCTGGGGCAATTGCAAAAGCTGGCTTTCCAGTTTCATGCCATTTGCCGGAACAGTTTTCATTTCTTGCGCTTGCAATTGCCCAATAAAAGCAAAGGCCAGCACTGCGGTCAGCAGTTTGCGGGCAGTTATTTCAGAATAAGCAGAAAATTTGGACCAAATTATCATCTGACTTGGGACATTTCATAGAAAGAACTTCATTTTATATTGCAATAGTAAGAATAGATGCAAATTTTTGTCAGGACAACAAAACCCTGTAGCAATAAGGTACAGCATTAATAGCATTGCTATTTAATTACAAAAATTAACCTTTATTGAATTGTGGGCAACTCAAAGCTCAGTTAACATGCAAATAAAAGTAAGAAAGACTAATTATGCAAAGCCCGAGCACACAGCCATCCGCAAGCCCTGCCAGAGTGGTCCCTCTGGTCATTATTGCGCCGGTGCGTGATGAAGCCGACCTGATCAGGCTGACGCTGGACTCGATGGTAGCGCAAACAGTCAGGCCCGTAGAGTGGATCATCGTCGATGACGGCTCACAGGATGGTACTGCTGATATCGTGCGCGAATATGCTGCCAAGCACCCATTTATCAGGCTGGTCCAGCGCCCTGACCGTGGTTTTCGCAAGGTGGGTGGCGGTGTAGTCGCCGCCTTTAAATTTGGCATTACCCAGATTGAGCATCAGGACTACGAATATATCGCCAAGCTGGATGGCGACATGTCTTTTGGCCCCAGGTACCTGGAGTGCATGTTTGAGCAATTTGCCCTTGAACCCAAGCTGGCCGCTGTGTCCGGCAAGGTCTATCGTGAAGAAGAAGGGCAAAAGATAGAAGAAATCATCATCGATGAGCATGTCGCTGGTCAGTTCAAGCTTTACCGCAGAACGGCATTTGAAGAAATCGGTGGTTTTGTGGAAGAAGTTTTGTGGGATGGCATCGATGTTCATACCGCCCGCATGAAGGGCTGGACGACCAAAAGCTTTTTGCATACTGACGCCATACTCATGCATCACCGACTGATGGGCTCGTCTGACAAGAATGTGTATCGCGGTCGCCTGCGCTGGGGGCGGGGTATCTGGTTCATGGGCTATCACCCACTGTATGCCCTGGCCTCAGGCATTTTCCGCATGCGTGAGAAACCCTTTGTCATCGGTGGTTTACTCATCATTGCTGGCTATCTTGGTGCCGCGATTAAACGTGCGCCCAGATATGACAACCCAGAATTCAGAGAACACCTGCATCGCTGGCAGCTTGGACAGATCAAGAAACTATTATCAGGGCAAAAAAAATAAACATTCGTGCGCCGCAATTTGTGCGAAAAGAATTTATAGCGCATCAATCCCAGGAATATAAGCGAAAAGCCCCACAACCATGCTCAATGCTTCACCCGCCTCCAACACCTCACAATCAGCGCAAATTCTGGCTGCGTTCACAGGCATTGCGTTTGGCATAACAACTTATCTGACGCTACTTGGCATCATCCTGTATTCCGACCATAGTGATATAGAAATTTTTGGCGTACGCATGCTGATTGCTGGTCTGAGCAGCATCATCGTTTTCTCCAGCCAGCAATTACTGGGGACACTGCAAGAAAAGCACGTCCTGGCCGCCTTCCCCAGCATTACTGCACGCTGGTTTGTGGTCTTCATGATCGTGCTGATGAGCGCCTATGTCGACAAGTCTGCCGAAAGATTGTCACGCGCCATCATGCTGATCTGGCTGTTCACCACGCCATTCACGCTTTTGCTCACTGCGCTGATCATGCGCAAGCTGGCAGTGTATTACTACTCCAACCCTACAAGAAGGCGCAAGGCGGTGCTGATCTGGTCAAATTCAGCCTGCTCTGACTTGGTAGATTCACTGCGCAACACGCCATTGGCTGCAATTGACTTCGTCGGATTCTTTGATAACAGGAATGAGTCGCGCCCACCCAGCAATCTGGAAAGACTGGGGGACTTGAGTGACGCCGCCGCCTGGATAGTTGATGCTGAGACCGGTCATGTCAATGTCGATGTGGTCTTCATAGGATTGAACACCAAGGAACCACCAGAACTGGCAGAAATTATTGCGATTCTGGAGGACAGCACCGCTTCCACTTACTTTGTGCCAGAATCGCTGATTTTTGGTATGCCGGGCATACAATTGCGTGAATTGGCTGGCCGCCCGGTGCTGGCCTCAACAGAAACGCCGTTCATAGGCTTGGCTGCCCTGCCCAAGCGCATGCTGGATTTATTCGGCTCTTTCTTTGGGCTGATTGCTTTGTCGCCGATATTGTTGTTGATAGCGATAGGCGTCAAACTGAGCTCACCCGGGGCTGTGTTTTTCAAACAAGTCAGGTATGGGATAGCGGGCCGCCCTATCAATGTCTACAAATTTCGCAGCATGCGTCAAAGTAATCCGAATGAGCGCATAGTACAGGCCACCGTTGGCGATCCACGTGTCACCAGGTTTGGCCGCTTCCTGCGTCGTTCTTCCCTGGATGAATTGCCTCAGTTATTCAATGTACTCAAGGGTGAAATGAGCCTGGTCGGGCCGCGCCCCCATGCGGTTGAACACAATGAGTTATACCGCAAGCTGGTCAGTGGCTACATGTTCCGCCACAAGATCAAACCTGGCATCACTGGCTGGGCGCAAGTCAATGGTTTGCGTGGTGAAACCGAGACCCTGGAAAAGATGGAAGAACGTATTGAATATGATCTTTACTATATCCAGCACTGGTCTATCTGGCTGGATATAGTGATTATCTGGCGCACCATCAAGGTTGTGCTTGGTGATAAAAACGCATACTAGGTATTTTATTTACTTATTTTATTTCGCAGCCTGGCGTAATTTACGCAAGTGCTGCCCCAGGCTGGATGCTTTCAACATTTGCTTGCCATGATAGAGACCAGCCTGCACTTTGCTCAAGATAGCTGGTGAACTGACAGCCCCTTCACACAGTTGATGCGCACCTGTGGCGAAACGTAATTTGTAAGCCTGGTCTCCCCTGCCCAAATCTATCGTAGTTATTGCGGTTTGAGCAGCATGTCTGGCGCATTGCGCCAGTAAAACCAAGCCTGGTGAATATTCAGCAAAGTCTGTGTGATACCAGGGAAACCAGTAATGCAATACCTTGCTGGAGCGCATACCAAAATGCGCCGCGATCAGGGTGTCACCAGCATACAGCGTCGATAACATGCCTGCAAAATCAGGCGTATTTGCAGCCCTGATTTCGTCCATCACCTGCCTGACCCAATCCAGTCTGAAAATATCGTGCTCTACCCCGACTGTGCGCTGAAACTGATCACGCTTACCAGCGATCAATGCAGCAAAATCAGCAGCGCTGGTGCTCTGCAACTCAAAGCGCAGCTCACCAAATTTTTTGCTGAGTTTGCGCTCATTGGTTGCCACTTTTTTAAAGAGTGATGCATCACGCTTCTCTGTCAGGCGCTGCGCATAGGCATCAAATCCACCCGTTAAATCCAGAATATGCGACTGGCTTTGCGTCCATGCATATTGATTGAACTTTCCCAAATCCGATGGCATGTGGTTAAAGGTGAAGTAGCGGCATTGCATCGCGCTCAAGACATCAGCAATGCGCAAATCCAGGGGTGCCTCACATATCGGCCCCTGATAGTCAGCCAGAAAATCACCGATGGAGACAGCGCGGAAGCTGCTCAATGCATGAAAAGGCCACACACCCACGATAATGCCAGCATCTTCGCCTACCAGGATACGGGCATCATCCCTGGCATTGGCGATAATGGAGGTAAAAGCGGGAGCATAATAAGGACTATTGTAGATAGGGCTTTGACTGCGAAGGTTTTGACTGCGCAACTCAGCCCAGCGCGCCGACAAAGGCGCGTCGAGTTCTTTTGCGCTGATCAAACGGAATTTCATTTAAGCCTGCTCCGCCGGATAAAAATAAGTCTGCAGGCTTTGTTGCAAACCATTTTCTATACTTTGATCAACCAGGCTGGATAACTGGCTCTCGCGTGTTGAATCAAAGACGAACAGGCGATAAATATCGGACAAGCGCAAGCTGGCAGGATTAACCAGCATGATCCACAATTCAGCCCCTGCTTCGTTTTTGCGTAACCAAAAACGGCTACGTGAAGCCGTAGTTTCCACCTTCACCCTGGCAACCCAGCCAGTTTCTGCCATGCGTTCCAGCAAGCCCTCAATTTCATCTATGCCCAATCTGGTATCGGTACGTATTGTATTCACGCTAACGGCTGCGGTAGCATCAGCCAGACGGGCATCGACCAGTACCTGCAAGATACTGACGGCATCTTCAAAAGCACTGCCAGGCGTAGGCACATGCCACCAGCGCTCAAATTTAACGACTGGCAATGCAGCGGCGATGACCGCACCTATGAGTATGATCAGCCAGGAAACATAAATCCAGACCAGAAACAGCGGAACGGCCGCCAAGGCACCATACACGATGGTATAGGTAGGAAACTGAATGACGAAGCTGGCAAATATACGTTTGGCAATTTCAAAAGCCACCGCGGCAAACAAACCACCCCAGGCAGCGTCACGCCACTCAACTGAACGATTTGGCACCACCAGATACAGCAAGGTGAACGCACCTGTTGTAAAGGCAATCGAAGTCAGGGTATAAAATACAGCCCCTAAAAACGGCACAGAACCAACCACACCACTAGTAGCAGTGAATAGATAAGAAGTACTGGAAATAGAAACACCAACCAGCAAAGGCCCCAAAGTGACGATGGCCCAATACACCAGCAGTCTTTGCAAGGCCGGGCGCGAGCGCTTCACCTGCCAGATCTGGTTGAATGATTTGTCTATCATTGCCATGGTGGTAATGGCTGTCACCATCAAGGCCACTCCACTGATGGCAGAAACACGGGTCGCCTTGGTGGCAAATTGCGTCAGATAGCCCAGGATGGTATTAGAAATCCCTTTGGGCATCAGACTTTGAATAAAATACGCCTCCAGCGAAGTGCGAAAGGTATTAAATAGCGGAAAAGCCGTAAAAATGGCAAAAGCCACGGTCAAAATCGGTACCAGGGCCAGTACCGTGGTAAAAGTCAGGCTACCAGCAACCTGTGGCAAACGACCTTCCTGCAAGCGCTGCAGGGCAAATTTGAAGAGATTGAGTATTTGTTTCCACGACAGACCACGCATAGTTTTTGCAGCTAGAGATATAAATGCCTCGATTTTAACGAGAAACCAGGAAAAAAGACTTCTATAATACAAGCATGACTACACAAGAACTCACGATTTTAGTTTTATTTTACTCACGGCATGGCAATACCAGAAAAATGGCAGAATTTATTGCCCAGGGTATAGAAAGCGTACCTGGCTGCAATGCCCGCCTGCGCACAGTGCCGGCCGTTTCCACGGTAGCAGAAGCAACGGCCTCTGACGTGCCAGCAGATGGTGCGCCGTATGTGGAACTGTCAGACCTCAAAGAATGCGCCGGGCTTGCCATGGGCTCCCCTACCCGCTTTGGAAATATGGCTGCAGCATTAAAGTATTTTCTGGATGGCACGGCAGCCGACTGGTTATCCGGCACGCTGACTGGCAAGCCAGCCTGCGTATTCACCTCCACAGGCAGTATGCATGGCGGCCAGGAATCGACCTTGCTCAGCATGATGCTGCCTCTCATGCACCATGGCATGCTGATGCTGGGCCTGCCATATAGCCACGCTGAACTGATGACAACCTCAACTGGTGGCAGCCCCTATGGCGCGACTCATTGGGCTGGTCAGGACGGCGCGCAAGCTATCTCGGAAGATAGCCGCAAACTGGCTATCGCATTAGGCAAACGTCTGGCAGAAGTCAGCAAAAAATTACAGGCTTCAGCATGAGCACGGCAACACCAGAAAAAAAATATTACCTGCTCGCTTCTGCCAGTCTGATTGCCTTGCTGCTGCTCTGCATCAGCTGGGAATGGTTTTTGGCACCATTGCGCCCGGGTGGCTCATGGATGGTACTCAAGGCCCTGCCACTGCTAATACCTTTGCGTGGCGTATTGAAACGCGACAATTACACCATGCAGTGGTCGTCCATGCTGATCTGGCTCTATTTCACCGAGGGCATAGTCAGGGCATATAGTGACCGTATCCCCCTTTCCATGGCTTTGGCTTGTGGAGAGGTCGCACTGTCCATGTTGTTTTTCATCGCCATCATCCTGTATTTGCGGCCCTTGAAAAAAGCCGCCAAAGCGCTGGTGAAAGCAAAAGCAGCAAAGACAGCGGCTGAGTGATAAAAATGAGTCAAGTCGATATCGTGCAAACAGAATTTCTTGCCGCCTGCACCAACATTCTGGGCAATGATTTCGTCATCACAAATGCAACCGACCAATACCCGTATTTGATAGACTGGCGTCAGCGCTACCTGGGCAAGGCACTGGCCGTGCTGTTGCCTCAATCCACCAATGAAGTGGCAAGCCTGGTGCGGCTATGCGCAGCACATCAAGTCGCTTGCGTGCCTCAGGGTGGTAATACTGGCCTGGTATTAGGCAGCATACCCGACCAGTCCGGTCAGGCTGTGGTCATTTCATTGAAACGCATGAATCGTGTGCTGGCTGTTGATGTCGCCAATAACACGATCACTGTAGAAGCTGGCTGCCTTCTGGCGCAGGTACAGGACGCTGCCAGCGCAGAGCAAAGATTATTTCCCCTGTCTCTGGCCTCAGAAGGCAGTTGCACCATAGGCGGCAACCTCTCAACCAATGCTGGCGGCACCGCAGTTCTACGTTATGGCAATACCAGGGAATTATGCCTGGGACTGGAAGTCGTCAACGCCCAGGGTGAAATCTGGAATGGCTTGCGCGGCCTGCGCAAGGACAATACTGGCTATGACCTACGCGACTTGTTTATAGGTGCTGAAGGTACACTGGGCATCATCACTGCCGCAGTGCTGAAATTATTCCCACAGCCACGCGCGCAAATTACCGCATTCGTCGCACTAAAAAATGCTGATGATGCCTTGCAGCTGTTAAACCAGTGTCAGTATGCACTAGGCCCTACCCTGACTGCGTTTGAATTGATATCTGACTTCAGCCTGCAACTGGTACTTAAACACTTCCCTCAACTGCAGCATCCATTCGGGCACAGCCATCCTCTCCGTTATCCTCGCAACTATCCTTATTATGCGTTGGTGGAAATATCTGATCACGAATCAGAAAGCCATGCGATTGCACTCGTGGAGCAGGTTTTGGAACAAGCGATCAATGATGGCCATGCCGCTGATGCCGTCTGCGCAACATCTGTCAGTCAATCCAAATCTTTATGGCAGCTACGAGAACACATTTCAGAAGCACAGGCCAAGGAAGGCAAGAATATCAAACACGATATTTCCATACCTGTTTCGCAAATCCCCCGTTTCATACAAATCACGGATGCAGAATTAACAAGCGCATTTCCCGACTGCCAGATCGTTTGCTTTGGTCATATGGGGGATGGAAATTTGCACTACAACGTCTCTGCACCAAATGGCAGCAGCGATGTTGACTTCATCCAGCAACAAGCAGCAGTCAATCGCATAGTCCACGACCAGGTGCATCAATTTAAGGGATCGATTTCTGCCGAACATGGCCTGGGAATGTTGAAGCGGGATGAGATCAAACTCTATAAATCCGAGCTGGAATTATCCATGATGCGTGCCATCAAGACAGCGCTGGACCCACAAAATTTGATGAATCCTGACAAGGTTTTATAGTGCGCCTCAATGGCCCACCATGCCCCAATGCGATTTACAGCATTGAGGCATCAAAATCTTCAATTACTTAATTGTCGTGGCGTAAAGCGCCGCGCTTGCGGCCCTGCTACTTCTGCAACTTGCATGGTGGATGGCAGGTGAAACACACTGACTGCGCGCGCCAATTCTACCGCCTGCTCTTCCATGCTTTCAGCTGCTGCTGCTGCTTGTTCAACGAGCGCCGCATTCTGTTGCGTCATTTCATCCATTTGCGTGATCGCCAGGTTCACTTGTTCTATGCCTGAACTTTGTTCCTGGCTGGCTGCTGTGATCTCGCTCATGATGTCGGCCACATGCTGAACACTGGTGACGATCTCGTCCATGGTCTTGCCGGCCTCATCCACCAGCTTACTACCCTGATCGACTTTGTCCACCGAATCGCTGATGAGGGACTTGATTTCTTTGGCGGCACTGGCACTGCGTTGCGCCAGGTTACGCACTTCTGCGGCGACCACGGCAAAGCCACGACCCTGCTCACCTGCACGGGCAGCCTCTACCGCTGCATTCAAAGCCAGAATATTGGTCTGGAAGGCGATGCCGTCAATGACACCGATGATGTCAACAATCTTGCGCGAGCTTTCCTTGATCGAGCCCATGGTACTCACCACTTGGCCAACCACAGCACCACCTTTGACGGCGACGCCGGATGCAGATACCACCAATTGATTTGCCTGGCGCGCATTGTCGGCATTTTGCCTGACGGTACTAGTCAGTTCTTCCATGGAACTGGCTGTTTCTTCCAGGGAGCTGGCTTGTGATTCTGTGCGACTGGACAAATCGGCGTTGCCAGAGGCGATTTCTTGGGAGGCAACGGTGATGGTTTCGGTACCTGTCTTGATCTTGGAGATCGTATTCAAGAGGTTTTCCTGCATCATCTGCAAGGAATGCAGCAAGTCACCTATTTCATCGGTGCCACTTGCGTCCACGTGCTGCGTTAAATCACCATTGGCAATTTGATCCGCGATAATGGCGGCACGTTTGATAGGACCGGCAATGGTTCTGGCAATCAACCAGGCAGCGATAGAACCTATCACTATCGTCAGAACGCCGATGATCAGCATGCCCAGCCTGGCATTTTTGTAATTAGTCAGGGATTCATCATATGCCGTTTTCATGGCCTTGTGCTGCTGGCTGGCCAACTCGGTTAGAGCCTGCATCCATTTTTCATTTGGCGCATTAAATTCTGTCTGCAATACCGAGGCCGCATCGAAATAATTCCCTTCTGCAACCAGGCCTTTGATTTTGTTGGCAATCGCCAGCACCTGGCGTTTTTGATCAACAGAATTTTGCAGCGTATCTTTTCCGTCTTTGTCGTCGATCAGTTTTTTTGCTGCGAGTTCGGAAGCATCATAGCCTTCCAGTATCTTGGCCAGTTTTTTAGTTTCACGATCTGCTTCAGCCATGTCGCTGGGCGCTGTCATTTTCCGCAACACTAAAGCTAGCGCCCGACCTTGCTCGCGCATATCAGTGGCTGCATCCAGGCTGGCAACCTTGGTATTGAAAATATAGTCAGTTGAAGCCTGTAACTGACTGAGCCGGAACAAACCAAGAACGAGCAGACCGCAGGACAGCAAAATGACCAGACCAAAACCCAGGGCCAGGCGACCGCTAATCTTCAAACGCGACAATTGATTCATACATTTTCCTGAGTATCCGAAAGAGACGGAGGGTGGAAATCAGACTCACATGAAAAGAAAAAATCGCGGGGGCATGTTCACCCTCTTTTTTACGTCCCCATGCATTCTAATTTTTATATTTTCAACATGAAAAACTTCAGAAAAACCCTGCTTCAAATTGCAACGAGTAATAACAATTTGATTATGCTCGCATAGAATCCTGATCAAATTCCCTGCTTCACAAGAGGTATTGCTTGATCAGAGTATAGCCTGAAAGACAGGCTGAGCAAATGCGGCAATGATGGCGAATTGCAACATCGGTTTGAAATAAGCGCTTGATGCATGGACAGTAAACGCTTGCAGGCAAGGTACGAAACCCCTGGTTTTCACTCTTAAAAACTACGCTTTAGCAGTTACACATTCAGGAGTCTTGAACGAAGTGGTGGAAATTGCCTGCCCATCGTCAAAACGCAACAAACGTTCCGGCCATTGCAAGGCAGCCAATTTGCAATCCGATTCAGGGAAATCCTGGTTTTTTCTCGCCGCCCAACGACCACCAACAGAAAAATCCACGCAATACACATTGCGGTGCTTGCCATGCCATGCCAGAGGTGAGGTATCTTCAAACAAATCCTCTCCCCCTTTACCAACGTGGGAACGATCAAATGAATGAAAACGACGCCAGTAATGGCCAACAACGACAGGTACCTGTTCATCATAATCTTTCCACCACTGCACACGTCCGACGAAACGCCATTTGCCGCCTGAATAAAATGGCGTATGCCATTTACATTCAACACCGGAAGTCAACACGCGCAAAGGATTATGCATCTGCATCAGCGCATCGTGAGCAGCATGTGCATGCATAAAAGGCGGTTCATGATGTGGATTTTCCAAACCCGGTAGATGAGCCGCCAACTCCGCCTGCATGGACATTTTTAATTCCTGCGCCAGTTGATGCGTGTCAGCATCCCACCGACGATCATTTTCTATGACATTACCAATAGACAAATGACGTATCTGTTCCAGATACTCAGGGATCCAGGCGGCATGAACCACACGCAGATCATCCCGCTCCAGAGCGATAGGCAAAGACAATAGAAAAGCAATAGTGTCCGCTTTTTTTGCAGCATCAAGCCGCTTGAAGGGTGCGTACTTGGGTTCATCCCAAGTCACCCTCTCATCAAAAAACCAGCCCGCACCATCTTTCGCGCTGCCGCGCAAAAGATTCATTTCATGGTTACCCAATACCGCCACTGCGCTGCCCGTTCTGATCAGACGCTCAACTAGTGCTAGTACGGCGGGACTATCCGGGCCACGGTCACAGAAATCCCCGACAAAAACCAGGCTGCGCCCATCCTTGTGCCCGCCATCTGCATCATAGCCAAGATGTTGCAGCAAGTTAGTAAGTGCATCATATTCGCCATGGATATCGCCAATAATATCAAGCGGGCCAGGTGGCAGTTTTTGAATCAAGCTCATCACTATCCTTTTTATCTGATCTTACCAACACAGGTTTGCACTAGAAACATCAGAACTCAAAGCTCAAGCTGCGGCATGATTGGTTTTAATGAAAATACGCATCGAATCAATCTGATCTCATATAAATGATAGCATCAAATTGATTCGATGGTAAAATATTTTCAGTGATAACTTACCATCCAATAACAATGATGCATTTGCACACACTACCTGCTGCCCAGCGCGAACGGCTGGCATATATAGAATTTCAATTGTGGTTTCTGGGGACAGTAACGCGCAAAGGCGTCATGGATCGCTTTGGCATAGCGTCGGCGGCGGGCACACGCGACCTGGTTTTGTACCGGGAACTGGCCCCCGACAATGTGATGTATCAAGGAAAAATGTATCACTACCGGGACAGCTTCCAGCCACTCTTTCAACATCAGCCAGACAGGATATTATCTGCGCTGTGCTCTGGATTTGGCGATGGCGAACGCAGTACAGGTGAAGCACTTTTACAGCACGATATTCCCAGCCGCCTGAATCAACCTGCACTGCGAGAATTGGCAATGGTAACTCGCGCCATTCGCGGCCAATATCCGCTCAGACTTACCTATCACTCAATGAAAACCGGCCCATCCATCAGGGAAATTGTCCCACTGGCACTGGTAGATTCTGGCTTGCGCTGGCATGTGCGGGCATACGACCGAAGCAAGCGTGAATTCCGCGATCTGGTACTGACACGCATGGATGACATCATCAACATACAGCAAGGTGACCCAAACCATGCAGTGCAAGAGCATGAGCGACTCACTGCCGATAAACAATGGCAACAAATAAGCCATATTGAACTACAGCCACATCCCTCGCATCCCCACCCAGAGTCCATCATGCGCGACTACGGCATGACGGACGGCAAGTTGCAAATCAAATTGCGCGCAGCCATCGCTGGCTATGTTCTGCGCCTGTGGCAAGTCGATTGCTCAGCGGATAGCAAACTTGATGGAACCAACTTCAGATTGAAACTGGCTGATCTGAGTGTACTTGATGGTGTAAAAAATGCAGTGTTGGCACCGGGCTATCAGGAAACGAAAGAGCTATAGGAATTGAGTGTTCAGAAAACGAAAAAGCCCAGAATTGTAATCTGGGCTAAGTCTTTGAATCTGTTGGCCTGTCCAGCACGAATCGAACGTGCGACCCCGAGCTTAGAAGGCTCGTGCTCTATCCAACTGAGCTATGGACAGTCTTGTTGATGGCTAGCAAAACTGATGTTTGCAAGCCCAAAAACTGAAGGCTGAATAGTACATGGTATCGCTCTCACTTTCAAGAATGAAACCACTTCTGACAGCGAATTTACTTAGATTGCTGGTGGAATGCAATCTGCCAGGCGGCGTGCAGTAGTCGATGCCAGTTCTGCGTCTTCCGCTTCAACCATGACGCGCACCAAAGGTTCGGTGCCGGATGCGCGTATCAGCACCCTGCCCCGGTCTGCCAGTTCGGCTTCAACCACTTGTTTCTCGGCAACCAGTTTCTCATTTTTTTGCCAGTCGAAACCAGCGGGTACTTTAATGTTCAATAAGGTCTGCGGGAATAACTCCAGATCATCAAAGCATTCATCCAGGTTTTTGCCATTGCGCCTTAATGCAGACAACACCTGCAAGGCTGAAACTATGCCATCACCGGTAGTATGCTTGTCCAGGCACAGGAGATGGCCTGAACCTTCCCCCCCCAAGAGCCAGCCGCGTTCCTGCATTTGCTCCAGCACATAGCGGTCGCCTACTTTGGCGCGGGCAAAGCCTACACCCAGTTTTTTGAAGGCGACTTCGACTGCCATATTCGTCATCAAGGTACCGACCACGCCATCAACTTTACCGATCGCCATACGATCGAGAACCATCAGGTACAGGAGCTGGTCACCGTTATAAATCTTGCCGTGCTTATCTACCATCAGCAGGCGGTCGGCATCACCATCCAGGGCAATCCCCAGGTCAGCATGGTTGGCACGTACGGCCAGGGACAAGGCGTCAGGCGATGTCGCCCCGACCTTATCATTGATATTGAGGCCATTCGGTTGATTGCCGATGGCGATGACATCCGCACCCAGTTCATGGAAAACATGCGGGGCGATATCGTAGGCGGCACCATGGGCACAATCGACAACAATTTTCAAACCGCGCAGATCCAGTTCTGCCGGGAACGTGCTTTTGCAAAATTCGATGTAGCGCCCATTGGCATCACTCAAGCGGCGCGCTTTGCCGAGTTTTTCTGAACTCACGCATTGCATGGGGCGTTCAAGTTCGGCTTCGATGGCCAATTCAACTTCATCGGCCAGCTTGTTGCCATTGGCAGAAAAAAACTTGATGCCATTGTCATCAAAGGGATTATGTGAAGCGGAAATAACGACGCCCGCAGACAGGCGCAATGCACGTGTCAGGTAAGCCACTGCCGGAGTTGGAGCAGGGCCTGAGAGCATGACATCGACACCTGCTGCGGCAAAGCCGGCTTCCAGCGACGCTTCCAGCAAATAGCCTGAGATGCGGGTGTCCTTGCCTATCAAGACTGTGGGGCGGGCATCGCCAGTGACATTGGCTTGCGCCAGCACCTTGCCTGCAGCAAAGCCCAGACGCATGACAAAATCAGGCGTAATTGGTGCAACACCCACTTTGCCGCGTATACCATCGGTACCAAAATATTTTCTGCTCATATTCTTCCTGCCCATCAAGGGGATAATACATCCCAGATTTTGTATGCATCGACAGTTTCTGCCACGTCATGCACACGAATAATGTTTGCGCCCATTTGTTTTGCCAGCAGGGCTGCGGCGATGCTGCCTGCCATGCGTTCTGGCGCCGCCCTGCCCGTCAAGCCACCTATCATGGATTTGCGGGATACGCCAACCAGCACAGGCAAGCCCAGCTCTTGCTGGAATTGATGCAAGTGCCTGAACATGGCCACATTATGTTCCAAAGTTTTGCCAAAACCAAAACCGGGGTCAAGGCAAATACGATTTGCTTCCACACCTGCATCTTCCAGCGCTTTCATGCGCTCACGCAAAAAGCGCGTTACGTCCTGATTGACATCAATATAATCGGGGCTAACTTGCATGTCTTCAGGCGTATTTTGCATATGCATGACGCATAAGGCAGCATCTGCATTTTGCACGGCAGCGATAGATTCAGGTGAGCGAAAACCCTGGATATCATTGATCATGTCGACACCAGCAATCAGCGCCTCTCGCATGACTTGCGGCTTATACGTGTCTATGGACAAGGGTTTGCCACAATCGCGCAAAGCATAGATCACAGGCATGACCCGGTTCAATTCTTCGTCCAGCGGCAAAGGGGCAGAGCCTGGGCGGCTGGATTCACCACCGATGTCGATGATATCGACGCCATCTTCTATCATCTGTTCAGCGCGGGCGATTGCGCTTTCCAGGTTCAGGTATTTGCCGCCATCAGAAAAAGAATCAGGCGTGATGTTCAGCACGCCCATGACCAGGGTTCTGGCTTGTGTTCCGCTCAAAGGATAGCGAAAACGGCCACATTGGAAATATTTCATTTTTTAAAAAGACTAAGGGTGAGGAATAATCCCCACCCTTGTACAAGAAATTCAAAAATTAATTGTGTATTTTTTGTACGTCAGCTCAGGCTGGTGCAGTTGCGCTTGGAGATACGCCACCAGAAGAGCTACCAGAAGAAGGACGGCTGCTCGTTTGTCCTTGTTTTGGCGGACGTGGGTCCACACCATTCATGATGTCATTGACCTGGTCTGCATCGATGGTTTCCCAATCCAGCAAGGCCTTGGTCATGGCTTCTACCTTGTCGCGGTTTTCTTCCAGAAGTTTACGAGACAAAGCATATTGGGTATCCAGAATACTGCGAATTTCCGCATCCACTTTTTGCTGAGTTGCCTCGGAAATAGTCTTGGATGGACCGCCAAAATAACCTTCACTCTGACTATCTTCATAGACCATCACACCCATGCTGTCAGACATACCAAAGCGCGTCACCATCGAACGTGCCAGCTTGGTTGCACGGGAAAAGTCGTTGGAAGCGCCCGTAGACATTTGGCCAACGAAAATTTCTTCTGCAATACGACCACCAAACAAAATGGAAATTTCTTCCAGCATTTTATCTTTGTAGCCGCTGATCTGATCATGCTCAGGCAATTGCCAGGTCAGACCCAAGGCAAAACCACGCGGCATAATGGTGACTTTATGGACAGGATCAGCCTTAGGCAGAAGTTTGGCGATCACAGCATGACCGGACTCATGATAAGCCGTGTTCCTGCGCTCATCTTCACGCATGACCATGGAACGACGTTCTGGACCCATGTAGATTTTGTCTTTTGCATCTTCAAAATCCATCATTTCGACCAGACGCTTATTGCGTCTTGCGGCGAACAAGGCTGCTTCATTGACCAGATTGGCCAGGTCAGCACCGGAGAAACCAGGAGTACCACGCGCCAGAATATCGGCCTTGACGTCAGCAGAGATAGGCACCTTACGCATATGAACATTAAGGATTTGTTCGCGGCCACGAATATCCGGCAAGCCAACAGAGACTTGACGGTCAAAACGACCGGGGCGCAACAAAGCTTTATCCAATACGTCAGCACGGTTGGTTGCAGCAATCACGATAACGCCGGAATTCGCTTCAAAACCATCCATTTCAACCAGCATCTGGTTCAGTGTCTGTTCGCGCTCATCATTACCACCGCCCATACCGGCACCGCGATGACGGCCAACAGCATCAATCTCATCAATAAAGATGATACAAGGCGCATGTTTTTTGGCGTTTTCAAACATGTCACGAACGCGGGAAGCACCTACACCGACGAACATTTCAACGAAATCAGAACCAGAGATGGTGAAGAAAGGCACTTTTGCCTCGCCCGCAATCGCACGGGCAATCAAAGTTTTACCAGTACCTGGAGGACCAACCATCAGCACGCCGCGTGGAATACGACCACCCAGTTTTTGGAATTTGGTAGGGTCGCGCAAGAAATCAACGATTTCGCTGACTTCTTCCTTGGCTTCATCGCAACCTGCGACGTCGGCAAAGGTGACGTTATTATTAGTGTCATCCAGCATCCTGGCTTTGGATTTACCAAAGGAGAACGCACCACCTTTACCGCCACCCTGCATCTGGCGCATAAAGAATACCCAGACGCCGATCAGCAACAGCATCGGGAACCAGGAAATGAAGACTTGAGACAGGAAAGACTGCTCTTCAGGCTGTTTGACATCAAACTTGACGCCACTGTCCACCAAATCACGGATCAAGCCCTTGTCGAGCACTGTGATCTGGGATTTGACTTTAATGCCTTCAGAATTGGTCGCCACGATGGAGCGATTGGCTTCATCGATGGTGGCATCCTTGATGTGCTTGGATTTGACCTCATCCAGGAACTCGGAATACGGGATGGACTTAACGCCAGCACCGATACCTTTTCCATCAAACTGCTTAAAAAGTGTAAAAAGCACCAGGGCAACAACCACCCATATAGCAGCTTTTGAAAACATATTATTCACGAGAACTCCTTGAAGGCAGGATGCGCCATTTGATACTGTAAACGTTCATTCTACCCCCATTGGGTAGAGCTTGCTAGCCAGCATATGTTGGCGATATTGATGATTATCAAGAGGTAAATGCAATTATTCGGGGTTTTTCAAGCCTCTGCCGAGCAAAAATATCTCGGAAGACTTGTCTTTACTGGCTTTTGGCTTCTTATTGACCACTGTTTTGAATTCATCTTTAAATAGTGTGAAAATGTTGTTATAGCTAGGTCCGTGGAAGCATTTCACCAGCAAAGCACCACCTGGTTTGAGATGTGCCTTGGAAAAAGTGACTGCCAATTCAATAATATATTCGACACGGGCAGAGTCAACGGTTGAGTTACCAGACAGATTTGGGGCCATATCTGATAAAACCAAGTCAACTTTGCGCCCTAACAATTTAGATTCCAATTGATCCAGCACTTCATCTTCACGAAAATCGCCTTGTATGAATTGCACGTCAGCGATAGGGTCCATAGGTAACAGGTCGAGGGCAAAAATTTCGCCCGTGATGCCGCCACCTTCTTTACCTGCCAGCTTATTCCTTACATACTGTGACCAGCTACCAGGTGTTGCACCCAAATCAACAATAATTTGCCCTGGACGTATCAGTTTTTCAGATTCATCTATTTCTTTTAGCTTGTAAACGGCGCGCGCACGATAGCCTTCCTTTTGTGCAAGTTTCACATAAGGATCATTAATATGGTCGTGAACCCAATTTTGATTGAATTTATTCTTTGCCATTCGCGTAAAATACTGCTTTTAAAGGAATTACTATGTTAAAACTTACGCCCGCTGAAAGAAGCGAACTCCGCTCCGAAGCACATGCACTGAAACCTATCGTATTAATCGGCGAAGCTGGATTGACTCCTGCTGTTATCAAAGAAATTGATGCTGGCCTGAATGCCCATGGCCTGATCAAGGTACGCGTATTTGGCGATGATAGAGAAGCACGCATAGGTATGTACGATACCATCTGCGCCGAGCTGAATGCAGCCCCAGTACAACATATAGGTAAACTTTTGGTGGTTTACCGTCCAAAACTGGAAGGCACAAAAGAAACCAAACTGGTTAAAAAAGGTAAAGGCATGCGCGAAGTTACTATCGTCAAGCCTAGCCCAAGTGGAACCAAAAAACCGACTGTATCCAAAGTCATGGTCAAAGGTAATGAACGTGTTACCCAGGGCGGCAATATCAAACGTGCAAAACCACGTCAAAGCAGTGCAAAAAAATCATCGCTTGCCAATAGCTGAGCCTGAATACCTCTGATATCTGATCAGTACTCAACCCGGCCAAACCAGGCCGGGTAATATTTCTGCCTGAGAATACGTCTTTCAAGTCACTCTACATCGCTTTACATCTACTCATATTCATTTACCGAATATAAACTCAACAAACCTCAATACTAAACGTACAGTACGTCCAGCACTTCATATTCACGCACACCGGCGGGTGCTTGCACGCCAACCACATCGCCAGCGTACTTGCCGATCAAGGCACGTGCGATAGGCGAAGTAATGGAGACCTTGCTCAATTTCAGGTCGGCCTCATCTTCACCAACGATCTGGTAACTGACTTTTTGTGAAGTTTCCAGGTCTTCCAGATGCACGGTAGAGCCAAATACGACGCGACCTTCTGCGTCCAGCGCACTAGGATCAATGATTTGCGCAGAACCCAGTTTGCCTTCCAGATCGGCAATACGTCCTTCGATGAACGCCTGACGTTCTTTGGCAGCATCATACTCGGCATTTTCAGACAAGTCGCCCTGCGCGCGCGCCTCAGCGATCGCATTGATGACACTTGGGCGCTCTTTAGTCTTTAAAAGATGCAATTCTTTCTTAAGCAATTCTGCGCCGAACTTGGTGACAGGTACTGTACTCATATCATTCACACTCATAAAAGTAAAAATACAGAGGCCACGTCAGACACCAGCACTACCGATGCCTTTGTGACCTCTGTATCGAAGTTCAAGCTTCCCTGGGATTACTGCCCGGGGACACTGTTATTTCTATCAGTTTAAGGTTTTATGCAGACCTTGTAAATCATAAACATGTAATTCATTGAGATGGCGCATACCTTCGACTGCAGCTTCGGCACCGGCTATGGTCGTGAACGTTGTTGCACGGGCAATCAATGCAGAGGTACGAATAGCGCGTGAATCTGTAATTGCATTGCGCTTTTCTTCCACAGTATTGATGACCATGGCGATGTCATTGTTCTTGATCATGTCCACGACGTGTGGGCGACCTTCAACAACCTTGTTCACGATCGACACCGGGATGCCTTCAGCCGCTATCGCCGTTGCCGTACCACGGGTAGCAACGATGGAGAAGCCCATCTCAACCAGATCACGGGCCACTTTCACGCCACGTGGTTTATCACTGTTCTTGATGCTCAGGAAAACCTTGCCGGAAGTTGGCAATTTCACGCCCGCACCCAATTGTGATTTCACAAAGGCTTCACCAAAGGTTTTACCTACACCCATGACTTCACCAGTCGATTTCATCTCAGGGCCGAGGATAGTATCAACGCCTGGGAATTTCACGAACGGGAATACCGCCTCCTTGACACTGAAGTATGGTGGCACGACCTCCGCACCTATTCCTTGTGAATCGAGAGACTGACCAACCATGCAACGGGCAGCAATCTTCGCCAGTTGCAAGCCAGTGGCCTTGGATACATAAGGCACGGTACGTGATGCACGCGGGTTCACTTCCAGCACGAACACGACATCTTTACCCTCTTGCTGCTGAATCGCAAACTGCACATTCATCAGGCCGACAACATTCAAACCTTTAGCCATCAAGGCAGTCTGGCGCTTGAGTTCAGCAATGGTCTCTTGTGACAGGGAATATGGTGGCAAGGAACATGCGGAGTCACCAGAGTGCACGCCTGCCTGTTCGATATGTTCCATGACGCCACCGATGAAGGTACGCTCACCATCAGACAGGCAATCAACGTCAACTTCAATCGCATCATTCAGGAAGCGATCAAGCAAAACTGGAGAATCATGGGATACCTTGACGGCTTCACGCATATAGCGCTCAAGATCACGTTGCTCATGGACGATTTCCATCGCACGGCCACCAAGCACATAAGATGGACGCACCACCAGCGGATAACCAATCTCTTGTGCCAATGCCAGCGCATCAGTTTCAGTACGCGCAGTACGGTTAGGCGGCTGACGCAAGCCCAGGTCTTGCAGCATTTTCTGGAAGCGTTCGCGATCTTCAGCAGCATCGATCATGTCTGGTGAAGTACCAACGATAGGCACGCCATTGGCTTCCAAATCGAGAGCGAGCTTCAAAGGTGTCTGACCACCGTATTGCACGATGACGCCGACCGGCTTTTCTTTTTCAACGATCTCCAGCACATCTTCCAGCGTCAATGGTTCAAAATACAGACGATCGGAGGTGTCGTAATCAGTAGAAACAGTTTCAGGATTGCAGTTGACCATGATGGTTTCATAACCATCTTCGCGCAGTGCAAATGCCGCATGCACGCAGCAATAATCGAACTCAATACCCTGGCCGATACGGTTAGGGCCACCGCCCAATACCATGATTTTTTTCTTGTCGGTAGGATTCGATTCGCACTCTTCTTCGTACGTCGAATACATGTAAGCTGTATTCGTGGCGAATTCACCGGCGCAAGTATCAACGCGCTTGTAGACTGGGCTCACGTTCAAAGCCTTGCGCTTTTCACGAATCGCTGTGTCAGTCGTTTTCAGCAATTTTGCCAGACGGCGGTCAGAGAAACCTTTTTGCTTCAGTTGCAGCATCAGGGCTTTATCGACGCTGTCGAGTGACTGCTCATCCAGCCACAATTCAATATCCACGATATCCTTGATCTGCACCAGGAACCATGGATCGATATGCGTCAGTTGATGTACTTCTTCCAGCGTAAAGCCCTGGGCAAAAGCATCGCCGACATACCAGATGCGGTCAGGTCCAGGCTCACCGAGTTCTTTTTCCAGGGTTTCACGGTCCTGGGTTTTTTCATTCATGCCATCGACGCCAACTTCCAGGCCACGCAGGGCTTTCTGGAAAGATTCCTGGAAGGTACGGCCAATCGCCATCACTTCGCCAACAGATTTCATCTGCGTCGTCAGGCGGTTATCTGCCTGAGGGAATTTTTCAAATGCGAAACGCGGGATCTTGGTGACGACGTAATCAATCGAAGGCTCGAAAGAAGCTGGCGTAGCACCGCCAGTAATTTCATTACGCAATTCATCCAGCGTGAAACCAACTGCCAGCTTGGCAGCAATTTTAGCGATTGGGAAACCAGTCGCTTTCGATGCCAGCGCAGATGAACGCGACACGCGCGGATTCATCTCAATGACGATCATGCGGCCATCAGCAGGGTTGATGGAAAACTGCACATTGGAACCACCAGTATCAACACCAATTTCACGCAGCACTGCCAAAGAGGCATTACGCATGATCTGGTATTCTTTGTCGGTCAGTGTCTGCGCCGGTGCCACCGTGATGGAGTCACCGGTATGCACACCCATAGGGTCAAGGTTTTCGATGGAGCAGACGATGATGCAGTTGTCGGCCTTGTCGCGCACGACTTCCATCTCATACTCTTTCCAGCCTATCAGCGATTCTTCAATCAGCAATTCGTTGGTAGGCGATGCTTCCAGACCGCGCTTGCAAATGGTCTCGAATTCTTCTGGATTATAGGCAATACCACCACCCGTACCACCCATGGTGAACGATGGACGGATGATAACAGGGAAGCCAACATCCTTTTGCACAACCCAGGCTTCATCCATAGTATGGGCTACGCCGGAACGTGCAGAACCCAGACCAATCTTGGTCATGGCGTTCTTGAATTTCAGGCGGTCTTCAGCCTTGTCGATAGCTTCTGGTGAAGCACCGATGAGTTCGCAATTGTATTTGGTCAGCACGCCATTGCGATGCAGATCAAGTGCGCAATTCAGTGCAGTCTGGCCACCCATGGTCGGCAGAATCGCATCAGGTTTTTCCTTATCGATGATGCGTTCGACGACTTGCCAGGTGATAGGCTCGATGTAAGTCACATCGGCCATTTCCGGGTCAGTCATGATGGTCGCCGGATTGCTGTTGACCAGAATCACGCGGTAACCTTCTTCACGCAAAGCCTTGCAGGCCTGTGCGCCGGAATAATCGAATTCGCAAGCCTGGCCAATGATGATGGGGCCAGCGCCGATAATCAAAATACTTTTTATGTCGTTACGTTTTGGCATTCTCTTATTCTCCTGTCTTTGCCTTGGCCATCATCGCGGTGAAGCGGTCAAACAGGTAGGCAATATCATGCGGACCTGGTGAGGCTTCAGGGTGACCCTGGAAGCAGAAAGCTGGTTTATCAGTGCGGGCAAAGCCTTGCAGCGAGCCATCAAACAAAGACACGTGGGTGACGCGGCAGTTGGCTGGCAAAGTTGCGGCATCCACTGCGAAGCCATGGTTTTGTGAGGTGATCAACACTTGCTTGGTATCCAGATCCTGCACAGGATGGTTGGCACCGTGGTGACCAAATTTCATCTTGAGCGTTTTAGCACCGGATGCCAGCGCCATGATCTGATGACCGAGGCAAATACCAAAGGTAGGAATGCCCTTCTCTATCAACTCCCTGGCAGCAGCAATCGCGTAATCGCAAGGCTCAGGGTCGCCAGGACCATTCGACAAAAACACGCCATCAGGGTTCAGTGCCAGCACATCGGCAGCACTGGATTGCGCAGGCAATACAGTAACCTTGCAGCCGCGCTGAGCCAGCATGCGCAAGATATTGCGCTTGACGCCAAAGTCAAAAGCGACGACATGGAATTTGGGATCTTGCAACTGGCCGTAACCCTGACCTAATACCCACTCAGCCTCAGTCCAGTTGTAAGCCTGCTTGACAGACACGACCTTGGCCAGATCCATGCCAGACAGGCCAGGGAAAGACTTGGCCAGAGCGATGGCTTTTTCAGCATCAGCACCCACCAGGATGGCACCGCCCTGCGCACCTTTTTCACGCAAAATACGCGTCAGTTTGCGGGTATCAATACCAGCAATAGCAACGATGTTTTGAGATTTGAGGTAATCAGAGAGGGTTTGTTCAGAGCGGAAATTCGATACCAGCAAAGGCAGGTCTTTAATGATCAAACCGGCTGCATGGATTTTGTCAGACTCTACGTCTTCGGCATTGACGCCGGTATTACCAATATGCGGATACGTCAGGGTAACGATTTGAGAACTATAACTGGGATCAGTCAAAATTTCCTGATAACCGGTCATTGAGGTATTGAAGACAACTTCACCTGTCGTTTGACCGGCAGCGCCGATCGAATATCCAGTGAAAATGCTTCCATCGGCGAGAGCAAGTATAGCTGTGTCCTGGCCGGAACGAAGAAGGGACTGCGGAATGGGCAGCAAGGGCAACTCCTGTATTGTTACCGCCGCTGCGACGCCCCAAGCTGTCGTTTCCCTGACCGCGCAAGAATTGCCGCGCGGCCTGGAAAGATGATGGAGCGATGTGAATTTGGGTAGGCGCTACGGCGAGATTTCGGATTAGTTAAACCCTCGAATTATAGCGCGAAACGGCCCATCAGGCAAATGCGAAATGCCTGATGGGCCGTTAAATTGCCTGCAAACTCAAGAGTAGTACGGGCGTTCGCAAATCAAGTCACTACTATTTTCCTTGAAACTCCCACTAAAACCTGGTCCGCTAAAAATACTGATAATAAAAATTACAGGCCCAGCGCAGCAATACCCGCTTTGGCGATTTGCGCATCTTCTGCCGATTTCACGCCAGAAACACCAACCGCGCCAACGCATTGACCATCAACAATAATTGGTACGCCACCTTCGAGCATACCTTCCAGAGGTGCGCTCAGGAAAGAGAAACGACCATTATTGATAATATCTTCATAGATTTTTGATTCGCGTTTGCCCAGGGCGGCAGTAGCCGCTTTTGCTGGCGCAATTTGCGAAGAAATAGGGGCGACGCCATCCAGGCGCTGCAACCACATCAAATGACCGCCATCATCCACGATGGCGATCACGACGGGCCAGTTATTGGCTTTGGCTTCTGCTTCGGCAGCAGCGGCAATTTTTTTGACATCATCCAATGTCATCACAGGTTTTGTTTGCATAAATACCTCTCCATTAAAGTCAGCGGATTGTACGCCAAGCAATTGCGCTTAGGTATACAAACAGTTTTTACCAATTTAGCAGGACTTACGCAAAACCGCCCCAGCTGCGTTGCAGCTCCAGTAGTTAGTAAAATTCGGTACTAAAGTACTGTCTTCGTCACTACGGTGTAGTCGGGGCTTCAGGCAATATGTTGCCTGCCGACGTAACGAACCGCCCTTGCAAGGGCGGTTTCTTGAAGCGATAGCCTTGCTGGGACAATTTTGCATAAGTCCTGATAAAGGCAGATAAAATTATGATTTAAATAAAATCCATGCAACAAGATTGCTTTCATAGCAAGCCAGTGGCTGAAACTTATTGTTACGCAGAAAGGTATCCCAAATAGTTTACATTTTTTCTGAGTTCGCTTAAAGTTGAGCGGTTTTTCCAACCAGGTGCAAAGATGCTAATAACCGTTTCCAGACTATCAAGGAAAGCCAAGTTAGTGCTTATCTCGACTACGCTGCTCGCCGCAGCGGCTAACCCAGCCTGGAGCGCAGACAATCCCTTCCCCGAATCCTCAACCGCCTACACCAAACTGCAGGAAATCAAGCAACGCGCATCTGACCTGACAGTCAAAGCCATGGATTTGATGGGCATACGTTACAAGCGCGGCGGCAACTCTCCGGAAAATGGTCTCGATTGCAGTGGTTTTGTCAGATATGTATTCAAGGATGTGGTCGCAGCCAATTTACCGCGTACCTCGGCAGAAATCAGTAAAGTAGGTGAACACGTAGAGCAAAAGGATTTACAGCCGGGTGATCTGGTTTTTTATAACACGCTCAAACGCGGCTTTTCCCATGTAGGAATTTATCTGGGTGACAACAAGTTCATCCACTCCCCTTCAGCAGGCGGCCAGGTCAGGGTAGAAAGCATGGACATCGCCTACTGGAAAAAACGCTTCAATGGCGCACGCCGCATCAATGATGACGATGCCAAATAATCAAAAAGTATTGCCAATACAATAAATACAAACGCTAAATCAAGCTAAATTATTTAGCTTCAAGCGATAATCTAAAAAAATTTCCAGCCCTGGAAAAAATAAAGGCAGAGCAATTCATGCCCTGCCTCATTCAAATCAAGCACGCCAGCGATCAGCGTTCCTGCATCGCTTTAATCTTTTGCTTAATCTCAGGCATCATCGCCATTGCCGCTTTTTCACCAGCCAGTATGGCCAGGTTACGACCATTAAAGTCATTCCCCTTCATGCCTGGCAATTCGGGACGGATAACAATCTCAGCCTGTTTCAATTCATATTGATTGATGCTTTGCCCCATGATAGCCACGGTTTGCAGCAAAACATCGAGGGTAGCATTTGAAACCAGGGGCTCTGGTGGCGCAGAAATATTGACTGCGATAACCAGGTCAGCACCCATTTCACGGGCAAATCTCACTGGCACGGGCGATACCAGGCCACCATCAACATATAGCCTGTCATTGATTTTCACAGGCTGGAATACGCCAGGCACTGCAGATGAAGCGCGCACTGCCGCACCTGTATTACCGCGCTGGAACAACACGGCATGGCCAGTTGCCAAATCAGTCGCTACCGCACCAAATGGCTTGCGCAGTTTTTCTATCGGCGCCTGTGCCACCAGACGGTTCACATAAGCTTGCAAGGCATCGCCCTTCAATACCCCGCTAGACTTGGAAAACAATGGCAGTGACCAATCAGAGATGGTTACTTCATCCATATCCAAAGCCATTTTTTGCAAGGCAAACCCGTTGTTGCCAGCCGCGTACATGGCTGCCACCACGCTACCCGCGCTGGTACCAACCACTAGATCAGGATTGATGCCCTGCGACTCCAGTGCCTTGATCACACCAATATGCGCAAAACCGCGCGCAGCGCCGCCCCCAAGCGCCAGGCCTATGCGCAAAGGCCTCAGTGTCTTTGCCACCGGTATGGCTGGAGCAGCCACGGTGCTTGCTTGCTGCGGCGACGTATTGCAGGCAGTTAAACCAAATGCCAACAATACTGGCATGACAAGGCGAACCAGGGCTGGTTTATTGCTGACAAACAAAGCTGGAATGAATGAAGAAATATGCGGCATGTGATTTCTGACTGGATAAATAAATAGTGTGCGGCCCCAAGCTACTGAGGATATTTTGCAGGTGCGTGATTATATTTCTAATTGACCTGCTGCACAGATCAACTCCCAAAAAAACTGGCGAAAAGATCAATGCAAACAAGATTAGCAAAGGCTTCCCTGCGCTTCACTCCCAGACAAACATCATAAATTCATGATACACATAATTAGTTTACATATATGTCATGCCATAGAAATAATTAGTATTGATAATCCCGCACTTGTCGTGCAATTGCCGACCTGACTATTCGCGAGATTCCGCCGTCATGCGTTGACTCGGTGTCTCCATCAGTTAAGTACTTACTTAATATCCGAAGCATCTGAAGCATCTGAAGCTATTTTTGAAAGATTTTATGAAAAAAATTTCCTGGTTACCGCCACTCACTCCAATTGCAGCATTAGTGGCAATTGCCCTGGCAGGCTGCGGTAGCAGCAATCCGGCTACGACAACCAACGTAACGCCCGTAGTTGACCCTAATAGCATCCCAGAGGGAACAGTCGTCAAACTGGCCTTGCTGGAAACTACAGACATCCACCAAAACATACTGAGCTACGATTACTACGGTTTGAAAGCGGATACCAGCCTCGGCCTGGAAAGAACGGCCTCACTGATCAAAGACGCACGTGCAGAAAACCCCAATAATATTTTGCTTGACGATGGTGATGTCATCCAGGGTACCTTGCTGGGTGATTACCAGGCACTGGCTGCGCCTGTCACTTGCAGTGGCACACTGGCTATTTATAAAGTCATGAATGCACTGAAATACGATGGTGCCGGCCTGGGCAACCATGAATTCAATTATGGGTTGGGCTTTTTGAGCCAGATCACCAATACTGACTTTGGCTTGCCTGATGTCAGTAAAGCTGGCACTTGTGGCGCGCCTAACTTCCCACTGGTTTTATCGAATGTTGTCGGTGCCAGCAGCCAGAAGCCCATCTTCAATCCTACTTCCATCATCAACAAACAATTCGTCGCTACCAAGCCTGATGGCAGCAGCATGAATGTCAAACTCAATGTCGGCATCATGGGTTTTGTACCGCCACAAATCATGGACTGGGATCAAAAATCCCTGGCGGGTAAAGTCGTCGTCAATGGCGTGCAAGAATCTGCCAACAAATATGTACCTGAGTTGCGCGCCAAGGGTGCCGACCTGGTCGTCGCCCTTTCGCATGGCGGCCTGGATGCCTCGCCGTATAGCCCCAAGATGGAAAACGGCAGCCTGCACCTGAGCACAACCGGTATTGATGCGTTGATGCTGGGCCATGCTCACTTGATTTTTCCTGCACCTAAAGAAGTCGGAGCACCTGCGATAGATGCTTCGCTGGCCGCCCTGCCCGCTGCGATTGTCGATAGCAAAAAAGGCTTGGTGAATGGCGTGCCTGCAGTCATGGCACAAAGCTGGGGTCGCCGTCTGGGCATCATACAACTGACACTGAAATACCAAAGCGGCAAATGGGTAGTACAAAAAGACCTGACCAATGTAGAAGCGCGTGGCTTCAAGTACAAAGATGGCACCAACATCATTGATGCAGATGCCTCTATCGCACCTCTGGTTGATACCGAGCACAAAGCCACCATCAACTATGCGACGCAAGCCCTGGGCACGACGACAGACTTTGAAATGTCAGCCTACTTTTCACTGGTCGGTGATGTCTCTGCCATACAAATCGTCAATCAGGCGCAAATCGATTATGTGAAAAACTTCATCGCCACTTCAAATGATGCGACGATAGCCAGCTACAAATCCATCCCTGTCATTTCGTGCAGTGCGCCATTCAAGGCTGGTCGCAATGGCCCGACTGACTTCACCGACGTTGCCCCTGGCGCCAGCGCGGCATCACCATTTGGTTTGCAAGTACGCAACCCTGGCGACCTTTACCTGTATGGCAATAACAATCTGCAAGCCGTCAAAATCAAGGGTTCTGATTTGAAGAACTGGCTGGAGACTGCAGCAAAACAATTCGGCCAGATCGACCCTGCACTGACGACAGAACAAGATCTGGTACCGTCTTATTCAACCATCTACAACTACGATGTGTTCTATGCAGACAATAATGCACTGATCTACCAGATCGACGTTACCCAGCCAGCAGGCAAGCGCATCGTCAACCTGACGTATGCAGGCAAGGCCATAGGCGACAATGATGACTTTATCGTAGCCACCAATGACTACCGTGCAGGTGGTGGCGGCAACTTCCCTGGCATTGATGGCAGCAAAACCATTATCAAATCGCCAGATGCCAACCAGGCGGTGGTCAGCGATTTCGTTAAAAAACAAGGCAAGATCACTGCTGCAGCGAACGGCACTGGTCAAAGCTGGAGCTTTGTTAAAGTAACGACCAAAGGCCCTGTTATTTTGCGCTCTGCCCCGGGCAAAATATCCGTGGCACAAGCGCTGGGTCTGGCTCGCGTCAAGTCAGAAGGCGCACTGGATGCCAGCGGCTTTGCAAAATATGCGATAGATTTGAGCAAGTAAAATTCACTAAAAACAGTAGCAATGAATAAGCGTGCACTTCAAATCGAAGTGCACGCCTGCTCTCTTGGCGACACTATGTTGAACAAATTTAAAATCAGAGCAGGCATTTTATTGGCCTGCAGCCTATGCGCTTGCGCACCGGTACCAACCACGGCAGAAATCGAATCAGCTGGCATACAGGCCATGCATGCGCAACTGCCATCTGCCATCGCATCACTGGAAAAATGGGCCAATGCCGGCAATGTCGTGGCACAGCGAGAATTGGGTCTGGCGTATGCGATTAAACCCGAACAGCAAGCCCTGGCATTGCTGTGGCTGGAACGTGCCGCAAAAAATCAAAATGGCGATGCGGAAGCCCAGTTTCAACTTGCCGAAGCTTATTATAAAAGCCGCTTAGGGCTGGCAAAGAATGAGCAGCAAGCCTGGAAATGGTATGAAGCAGCGGCAAATAATGACTATGGCAAAGCCAGTTTCATGCTGGCGCGTATGGCTAAATATGGTCAGGGCATGCCGCAAGATCTTGCGCTATCTGTCAAATGGCTGGAGAAAGCCAGTGAGCAAGGCAATGCCCAAGCCATGTTCCTGTTATCGAATGCCTATGCGGCGGGCGAAGGTGTTAAACAAGATCTGGCACTGGCCAGAAAATGGCTGGAAGAATCTGCAGAACTTGAATACCCGGTTGCGATTCAGGCGCTAGCCATGGAACTGGAAAGCGGCAGCAAGCATGTCGAAAAAGACCCGCTGAAAGCCAGGCATTTAATTAAAGAAGCATCAGACGAGCGCCTGATGCGCTGGAACAGATATCAATAAAAAAACGTCGCCAGCATCGATATCACAGCAAGTGCCATCATACCGGTGGCCAGCCAGCCTAATATTTTCAACCTGCGGGTAATCACAAATTTGCCCATGATGTCGGTCCTTGCTGCCATCAACATCATGATCAACATGATGGGCACAGAAATCACGCCATTGATGACTGCACTCCAATACAGCGCCTTGATGGGGTCAATCGCAGTGAACCCCAGTGCTATGCCTATGACGGTAGAAAGCACAATGATGGCGTAGAACTGCCTGGCCTGCATGGGCTTGTCTTCCAGACTGCTTTTCCAGTTGAAAGCACCTGCCATGGCATAAGCTGACGAACCAGCCAGCACAGGTATAGCAAGCAAACCCGTACCGATAATACCCGCACTGAATAACATGAAAGCAAAATCACCAGCAATGGGCCGCAGGGCCAGCGCCGCCTGGGCTGAGGTCTGGATATCGGTAACACCATGCAAGTTCAGGGTGACGGCAGTAGTCAATATGATGAAGAACGCCACCAGATTGGAAAATGCCATTCCTATGTAAGTATCAAGCTTGATACGCTTCAAATTGGCTGGCGCTTGCTCAGGTGCATGGATCAATGGGCGCGCATGCGGATCAGCGCGCATTTCCTCGACCTCTTGCGAAGCTTGCCAGAAAAACAGATAAGGGCTGATGGTGGTACCAAACAATGCCACCACAGTCGTGATGTATTCTTTTTTCCAGGATAGTTGCGGCAAGACTGCGCTCAGCAAGACTTTGGACCAGGGCGTATGCACGACAAAGACGGTGGCGACATAGGCCAGCAAAGCCAGTGTCAGCCATTTCAAGAAACGCACATAACGCTGATATGGGATAAAGACCTGCAGCAGCAAAGACAATACGCCAAAGCCTATGGCATACAAATGCGCCTTGCCGCCTATGAGTAACTTCAATGCCTCACCCATGGCAGAAATATCGGCAGCAATATTGATGGTATTGGCGACCAGCAAAAGACCGACAACGGCATACAATAACCAGGCAGGATAATGACTGCGTATATTGGAGGCAAGGCCATGACCACTGACCCTGCCTATGCGGGCACTGACGATTTGTATACCCACCATCAAGGGGTAGGTAAACAATACCGTCCACAACATATTAAAACCGAACTGCGCACCCGCTTGCGAATAGGTGGCAATGCCACTAGGGTCATCATCTGCTGCACCAGTGATCAGGCCAGGCCCCAGTTTTTTTAACAGGGACGGTTCTTTGGCGTCTGCTGACGAATCTGAAGTCGGTTTATTCATATTCTGATTTTTAAATGCGAGTGCTTGCTTTTGATCTTATGGTCGTCGATGAGTGACATCCATACCTACACCACGGTATCCGGCAAAACGGCTGTCCGTATCAAAAAAGGGTTCCCCACTAACCTGCAGGTATTGTATCGTGCCATCCGGCTTGCTGCGCCGGTAAATAAAATCCAGAAATGGCCGGCGATTGGCAATATTGTCGTCGAGTTGTTCGCGTTCATCGACATCCCAGCCTTCCATCCCACCCTTTGGCGTATTACCCAGCATGTCTTCCACCTGTATGCCCAGCATTTCAAATACTGGCCCTGATACACTGGTGAAATTGCCAAACTGATCCTGCTCCCAATACCAGTCTGATGAGAGTTGGGTAAAGCTTTTAAAGCGCGCTTCGCTGACACGCAACTCTGCAGTGCGCTCCAGCACTGTCTGTTCCAGGCGCTTATTATAAGTATCCAGTTTTTGGTATAGCAAGCGCACTTCCAGCATATTATGTATGCGTGTTTGCACTTCCTGCAGGTCAAAAGGTTTGCTGACAAAATCCTTGGCACCCGCTTGCAAGGCACGCAGCTTATGTCCCGGCTGGGCAGTAATCACCAGCACCGGCAAATAGGCGTCAGCAGCGATGTTCTTTAATTCTTCCATGACTTCAAAACCATCCATGCCGGGCATTTGCAGGTCCAGCAATATCAGGTCATAGTTGTGCTCTATATGCAGTGCGCACACGGTACGCGCGTCCATGGTCGTGGTGATATCGGTATAGCCTATGTTACGCAACATTTGCTCCAACAACATGACATTAGCTTTTTGATCGTCAACGATCAGGATGCTGGCCTTGAGAATTTCGACTGCTTCAAGCATTTCACTCTTTCAAAATCGTTCCCGCATCGACATTACATTTCACTACATTTTCAGCCCAACTCAACTGCACTCTTTATACGATTACAGTCAATGTCACCCTTCTTGCGATCCAGACCATGTTCTTTGGCATGATGCAGCGCCAGATCCAGCGCGTCCATGAACTCATTTACCTTGATGGGCTTGGTCAGATAGCGGAAAAAGCCAGCATCCAGCCCTTTCTCTATATCGCGGGGCATGGCATTTGCAGATAAGGCCATGACAGGTATATGCGCTGTCAGCGGGTCATTTGCCAAAATCTTGAGCGCACCAAAACCACTGAGACCAGGCAGATTAATATCCATCAAGATCACATCCGGTTTACATACCTGTGCCGTGCTGATACCCAGATGCGCATCCACTGCTGTCAACAGTTTGAGATCGCTGCGACGGGCAATCAATTGCTCAACCAGAGCCAGGTTGGCAGGATTGTCTTCTACATATAACAAGCTGCGTTGCGACGAGGCATAAGTTGCTGGCCGCTCATCACCTGGCTCGGCGACAAACTCGTCTGCGCCTTCATCATGCAAAGCTGGTGCTGAAGCCAGGGCTAACTCTATCCAGAACACACTACCAACACCGACCTCACTTTCCACACCGATCGAGCCGCCCATGAGTTCAACCAGTTGCTTGGTCACGACCAGGCCTATACCGGTTCCCTCTTCATTGCCAGCATCTTGCCCCAGGCGATTGAAGGGTTGAAACAATTGCGCGACCTGGTCTGGCGATAAACCCTTACCGGCATCCTTGACGCAGATACGTATGCGGTTCTCGCCATGCATGGCATATTCGACCGTGACCGAACCTTCATGTTGATTGTACTTAATCGCATTTGACAACAAATTCACCATGACTTGCTTGAGCCTGGTACGGTCAGCAAATACATATAGCGGCACCTCGATAGCCGGAAAAATCATTTCTATGCCGCGCGTCTGGGCTTGTGGCTCTATCATGGACTGGCAATCCAGCAGGACATCGGCAAGCAAGATGGATTCTTTTGAAATCGTGACCTTGCCCGACTCTATCATCGCCAGATCAAGGATTTCATTGATCAAACGCAGCAGATACCAGCCAGCTTGCAATATCTGGTCTATCGATAATTTCTGGTTGTCCGACGGTGGTGGATTGTCTGATGCCATCAATTGCGCAAAGCCCAGCACTGCATTGAGTGGCGTGCGCAATTCATGGCTCATGCTGGATAAGAATTCTGACTTGGCCAGATTCGCTTTTTCAGCAACCGCCTTGGCCAATTCCAGTTCGATATTGTTATTCTGCAGTCTTTGTTCGAATAATTTATATTCAGTGACATCGCGGGCGGATGCAAATACGCCCTGCAATCTGCGTTCACGGTCATATATCGTGCTGGCGTTATAGGAAATTTCGGTTTCCTTGCCCTCTTTCGAAATCGCTGTCAGTTCACAATTACTGACCTTGCCAGTTTGCAGTGCGCGCTTCATTGCCAGCTCTGCTGCTGCGGGTTCGGTAAAATAATTTTTAAATGGTGCACCGATCAATTCATCACGCGTACAACCGGTGATGGCTTCCATCTGATGATTGACGTCGCTGATGACACCATTCAAGTCTGTCGTGATCAGGGCATCAATATTGGCTTCAATTAAAGAGCGCGTATAAAACTGTTGATCACGCAAACGCTGGTCAAGCAAGGCTTGCTCTGCTTCCACTTGCTTGCGGGCGGTATTATCTGTGCCTATCAAAAGGCTACCTATGACAACGCCCTGCGCATCACGTAATGCCGTAACTGACACGATGGCTTGCAAACGGCTGCCGTCACGACGGATATAGGTCAGTTCATGATTATCTTCCAGGCTACGCAAGGCTTTAAAAATCAGCGCATCATAACCCAGGGCAACTGGGGTATTGAATTCTGCACTCAGCGCAGTTGCCCTGGCGGCGAGTTCGTCTGCATCAGAGATATCGGCAGGGCTGATCAGGTTGACGACATCGGCAGCATCATATCCCAGCATATGTTCGGCACCAACATTAAAAATCTGGATAAGACCCTGGGCATCAGTCGCAATAATCGAAAAATTCTGGCTATTAAAGATGGCATCCTGCAAGGCCCCCATCTTCAGTAAAACTTCTCGCACCTTGAGTGAGGTTTGTTCACCAGCCATGCGACCCAGCGTTGCGCGACGTATCTGCAAAGCCCACAGCAATAAAAATACCAGTAAAAAACCAACGCTGCCAACCACCAGTTTGATGCGAAATGCCGCTTTTAATTTACGCTCATCGAGCAAGACCTGTTCATCGACTATCGCCTCAGTCAAAATATTTTGCACCTTGGCAGATGCCAGCAAACCCGTATTAAACAAGGCCCTGGTGGCAGCAAAACCATGTGCGTCAAATTGTTTTTGGCTTTCTCGCATGATGAGCATTCTTTCATCAACGGCCTTGTGCAACTGCTGTATGCGTGTCTGTTGCTGAACATTGTCCAGTGTCAGGCCATCCAAATGTGCGATAACAATCGCGATATCATCAAATCGTTTATTGCGCTGTGTTATGAAAGTATCTTCTTTTGTCAGGAAATAGGCTTTTTGCCCATTCTCTGCCTCAGACAGTTTGACACTCAGTTCGCTGAGATCATCAATCACTTTGCGTGTATGGTCTATAGACTTGACTGCATCAAAAGGGACAGCAATATTCCATGCAATACCGCCTATCATCAACAAGGCCAGCAAGGTAATACCAAAGCCGATTAAGGTCAGACGCTCTACCGAGATTGCCTTCATATATTTTCATTCACAGCAATCCTTCGTTAAATGTCGAATATTTCGAATTTCAGAACAACAATTACAGACCGAGGTTGCTTTGTATTTTGCTCTGCACATAGCCAGTTTTTCTGACCATGGTGGCAGGTGCAACAGGGATGGCTTTACCCTGGCGCTGCAATACATCAGACAGCAAACGGGCAAATTCTTTCTTGACCACGCCATAGCATTCACACACGTGGTCTTCGAGGCCTGCCCGGTCAACGACGGTAATATGCCCACGGCGGTAGCTGATAAAACCGTAGTTTTGTAATTTACCTGCCGCTTCCGTCACCCCTTCGCGCCGCACACCCAGCATATTGGCAATCAATTCCTGCGTGATGGTCAGGTCATTGCCCGACATGCGATCCAGCGTCAGTAAAAGCCAGCGGCACAACTGCTGTTCAACGGAATGGTGGCGATTGCATACTGCCGTTTGCGACATTTGCGTAATCAATGCCTGGGTATAGCGCAGCAACAGGCGCAACACTGGCCCGGCACGATTAAATTCTTCCAGCAAAATATGCGCCTTCAGACGATAACCAAAGCCGCCAGTCTGCACGATCGCTCGGCTAGGTGTGGTGTCGCCACCCATGAACAGCGAAATACCAACCAGACCTTCATTACCGACACCGGCAATTTCTGAAGAGCCGCCGTTTTCCAGTAAATAATGCAGTGAAACAATCGCTGTTACAGGGAAGTACACATACTGCAATTTGCCGCCCGACTCGTATAAAACATCACCAAGCAGCATGGAAACCAGTTCCAGATGGGGGGCCAGGCGATCGAATTCTGTATCCAGTAATGCCGCCAGCAAATGGTTTTGATTCGGGTCTATCTGATTGTCCATATCGAATTCCTGCCTAATTTAGAATGAAGGACAAGGCACAAAACCTACCCAGAAAAATCTGTTCAGCATGCCCCGCGTCCGACTCTATGGCATTTATGCTTATAGTGTCTGTTCGATATCACACATATAGAAAAAATAATGCGAAGAAAACTAAGCGACTCTTGCCCGCTCAGTTTATTTCGCATGCACAGCCCATCTTAATTCCGACTTTGCATTGGAAGCTGCACTATGTCAGTTTCAAGAAAATAGTTACGTACGCTAGCGTACATACAACCGCAAATCAGGCATTAATTTTTGCGACATTCCACATTATGTTTAATTGAGAAGCACTGACCGCAAAACAATTGCGTCAATATTGAATTTAATTATCTTTCCAACCCTGGCCAACTTGCCCCGGAACAGAACGAAGCACTGCTGCGCGCCGGTCTGATTCGCCCAATACATGCAAGGGATCACCACGAGGGATGTCAGCAAGCAGGCGATCGAACTCCAGTTTGACGACGCCATAACATTCACAGACCACCTTTTCCAGCCCTGGGCGATCTATTACGTCGATACGTCCACGGCTGTACTGTATCAAACCCAGTCTTTGTATATTGCCCGCTGCAGCCGTCACGCCTTCACGCCTGACACCCAGCATATTGGCAATCAGTTCCTGCGTCATGGAAACAGAATCCGAAGGCAGGCGGTCCAGGCTCAATAGCAACCAGCGGCAAAGTTGCTGCTCTATGGAGTGATGGCGATTGCAGACCGCAGTTTGCGTCATTTGCGTAATCAGTGCCTGGGTATACCGCAACAAAAGACGCAAAAAAGGCCCTGCGCGATTAAATTCATCTTTCAAGAATTGTGCCTTGAGGCGATAGCCATGACCTGCGCATTGCACCACAGCGCGGCTGGGTGTGGTTTCACCGCCCATGAACAAGGAAATACCGAGTATGCCCTCATGACCGACAATGGCAATTTCAGCGGAGGCTCCGCTTTCCAGCACATACAACAAGGAAACGATGGAGGTAGTTGGAAAATAAACGTATTCCAGGGCACCACCGGCCTCATACAAGGCTTGCCCAAGCGGCATTTCCACCAATTCCAGGTGCTGGGTCAGGCGATCAAACTCTGCTTGCGGCAAAGCGGCGAGCAAGTGATTTTGCAGAGGGTTATGCGGGATGGTCATGGGTGGGGCTCTGAGCTGCCAACTCGATTGCGAGTGACATGGATTGTATAGACCGGATTATCTATCTACAGAGTAGCAGGTATAAGGCTGGCGTATGTGCGCAATCGCGCATATAGCTTCGATTTATATCAACTTATTGTTCAAACAAGAAAATAGTTTTGTTTTTGCGGGCAATATGACTGCCCTCAGCAAGCAGATTACAACACGCGCAGGCTAAAGCAAGCTTATTGAAAGGGAATGGAAGTGAGTAGTCGGGTAAATTCTTTTTGTACGACGAAATAACATTCGCAAACCACTTTTTCCAGGCCTGGTCTGTCCAGCACGATAATCGCACCACGGCTATAGCAAATCAAACCTGCGCGCTGCAAATTGCCTGCAGCCTCTGTCACTCGTTCACGACGCACACCCAGGGCATTGGCAATTCTTTGCTGAGTGATATTCACCGACTCTGAAGATAGTCTGTCCAGGCTCAACAACAGCCAGCGGCACAATTGCTGCTCTACCGTATGATGCAGATTGCAAATGGCGGTCTGCGTCATTTGCGTGATCAGCGCTTGGGTATAACGCAATAATACTCGCAGCAAAGGGCCAGCGCGGTCAAACTCTTGCTTCAGCAATTGCCCCTTGAGGCGATAGGCAAAACCGGCATTTTGCACAACAGCACGGTTAGGCGTGGTATCGCCGCCCATGAATAGAGATATGCCGACCACGCCTTCATGGCCAACAGCAGCAATCTCGGCGGAGACACCATCTTCCAGCACATACAGCAATGAAACAATGGCAGAGGTAGGGAAATAGACAAACTGCTGACGCACACCAGCCTCATACAAGACATCACCGACCGCCATAGTGACGAGCTCAAGCCCGTCAGACAATGACGCAAACTCCGCAGCAGGCAAGGCCGCGAGCAGGTGATTTTGCATTGGACTGGGGGATGTTTGCATTAATGTTTTTGGCCTTAAAATTCCACCAGGTATTTTGTCACATAGACAAAGCTGTGTAGCGGAGCGCAAGCCTATCACGTCATGTAAAAATTTTATGCGCGATTGCGCACACATGCGATCAGGAATAAGTGATTTAGCGAAATATTATCCAACGCAAGGTCACGAATCAACAATCCATCAAAAGCCGTATGGACGATTTTCAATGCTGGTATCAGGCAAAAGCAGACATGAAACTGGAGTTTACGCCTCAAGGCAAATACGGAAATTGCTCAAATTTCTGCAATCGTGAAGGTAATGAAGAGGCAATGAAGTGCTGGGATTTGAAGACGAAGCTGAAAAGCAAAAAGCCCGGTAATTAACCGGGCTTTTTAAAGCTAAGCTTTGATTTGCTTAGCGAAATTTTGGGGTGACCGATGGGGTTCGAACCCACGACAACAGGAATCACAATCCTGGACTCTACCAACTGAGCTACGGCCACCACTGTGTATCTCGTACAAATATTGCAGTGCAAGAGAGCTACGCATTATACGAGGAATTTGGCTTGCTGGCAATAGCATTCTTGGGTAATCAGGCTCAGGGCTATTTAACTTATGCCAACACAGCCTGTGCTGCCTGCCTTGTATCCCACACCCCACACGGCTGATTCATCAGAATTTGCCGCCACCGCCCGCGCCCTCACGCTGCCGCCCCATGCCGCTTTTGCGCTGCGGTGCTTCACCACTCTCCGGGCGCTTGGCTTTGCCAGCGTCTGCCGTGGTGCGCAGGGATGCATTGATAAACATTTGCAGGGCCTGGCGTTGTTTGTCATCCAGCGCGTCGCTCAGGGTCAGTACCAGTTCGCGCATTTGCTTGTTTTCTTGCAAGGTGGTTTGCTCTTCTTGCTCGATTTGCGGGTTCAGGTCACGCAATTCAATATTATTTTGTTCCAAGCGCAATTCCAGCTCTGTTTGCATGCGGTTCCTGCGGACATCGCGCTGATGCAGCATGGACGACAGCTTGCTTTCTGTTTGCTGCCACAGCAATTGCTGGTTGGCATTCAGATTCAACTCTTTTTTTAATTCGCCTGCCTTGGCCAGCAAACTGTCCAGGCGCACTTCCATGACTGGAGTCGCATGTGCAAGAGAAGTAAACAGGGTAAAACAAGCTGAAAAAACGATGTTGCGTAAGTTGATAGAGTACATATCATTCCTGCCAATAAAAGTAGCGGGCATAAAAAAGCCCACGCATATGAATGCGTAGGCGAAATCTCACTGAGGTAGTGAGTTGAAGGAGCGTGCAATGAAACATAAGCAATATATTCCGACAAGAACTCAACTCAATGATGTATTACAAATTCTTACGAATACTCGCGTTTGATTTACAAATTAGCTCATGTATCGAGCTTGAGTAAGCTGCACACACAAACCCACTACTTGCTTACACCGCAACAGAGACTGGCATTTCCTGACTTCTGTCAAATGCAGTAACGCTTTGCATGGCAAGGGCCGCTTCCAGTAATAATTCAGGCTTGCCAGAAGCGAGTCTCTTACTATCAGACAGTATTTGACGGAACACGCGCGCACCCACCAGACCCATCATCAAGCCCAGCATATGGCGGATGATGGTATTCAGGCGCAAGCCTTTGCCGCCATTGCCATGCAATTCCAGCTGTTGATAGATGTAAGGAATCATATGCTGCAGGATTTCTTCCCTGCTCTTGACTGGACTGTTATCACCATAATAGCGCTCATCAAAGCTGGCCATGAAATAGGGGTTGTGATATGCCTCACGCCCTATCATGACACCATCGACATGTTGCAGATGCAAGTCCATGTCTTCCAGGGTTTTGACGCCGCCATTCAGAATAATTTCCAGGTCAGGGAATTCTTTTTTCAGGCGATAGGCATAGTCATATTTGAGCGGAGGGATTTCGCGGTTTTCTCTGGGCGACAAACCCTTGAGTATGGCAGTGCGGGCATGAACGATAAAGGTCTTGCAACCTGCGTCAGCGACGGTACCGACAAAGTCACGCATGAATTCATAAGAATCCACTTCATTGATGCCTATACGATGTTTGACAGTGACATCAATGGAGACCACATCCTTCATCGCCTTGACGCTATCAGCAACCAGTTGCGGCTCTGCCATCAGGCAGGCTCCAAATGCACCTTTTTGCACGCGTTCAGACGGGCAACCGCAATTCAGGTTGATTTCATCATAGCCCCATTGCTCACCCAGTTTGGCTGCATGCGCCAGATCAGCCAGTTCGCTACCACCCAGTTGCAGGGCAACCGGATGTTCTCCTGGATTAAATTCCAGATGACGTTGGACATCACCATGCAAGAGTGAACCTGTCGTCACCATTTCGGTATACAACCAGGAGTTGCGGGTGATATGGCGATGGAACTGGCGGCAATGCCTGTCTGTCCAGTCCAACATGGGGGCCACGGATACGCGGCGCGGGGGTAGTGCTTTTGTATTCACAATAAAACAAGGCGGCAATTCACAATGCCATATTGTACCTTGTCATGGGGAAATCGCCTTCAATTGGAACGAATGGAACGAATGCGGAGCGACCCCACGACAACAGAAATCACAATCCTGGATGCTACCAACTAGATCAACAGTAAAGAAAGAAGACTGTTGATTAAACTCAACCACACCTAAATCAGGCTTTAAGCGCTGGCTTGTGCTGCGTACCTTCGCCACGCGTCATGAACAGCATGCGGCTGGGTGCAAAAATTTTTGCCGTATGCCAGCGCCCCTTGGGCACCAGCACCGCCTCCCCTGCCTTCATATGTATATGCTGGACCGCGTCGTCGAGCTCAATGAGGAAATCGGCAAGACCTGATAGCAAATACACGAATTCATCTGCATGTGGATGCATTTCCCAACTGGGCCAGTCGGCTTCGCAACTGAATTCACTGATCAGCCAATGCTTGCCAAAAGCCTCAATATCCGACTCAGGCAAGCTCCAGAATGCAGGGCCACCTGCCATGACTGTCGCCATACCATCGGCAGCCAGCGCAACATAGGTTTTTTGGGATTCTATTTTCATGCTTAGCCTCCTTAAAAATATGGCTCTTGTGCAAAAATATTTGGTATTGCTGAGCAATAACCATCAGCCGATTTACTCTGCAATAATGCCTGAAGTCACTGCTTGTGCATGGTCTGCAAAAATAGCCATGGCTGTCTTCATGGGATGGAAACCCAGTTTTTGATAAAAACCTTCCTTGCCAGGATTGGCATACAAGATGATTTTCTTATGGCCCTGCGATTTCTCCACCAAGTGATCCACGATAGCCTTACCCAGTTTGATACCTTGAAACTCAGGATGGATAGCGATATCACAGATATATGAGCAATCAAGGCCATCTGCCAGGGCACGGCCCACGCCTACCAATTGATCACCGGCATACACAAAACATTTATACATGCTGTTGGAAAACACGATTTCCAGATTTTTTGCGGGTTTATTGCCGAGAGGAGCAATCCTGTATAACTCGGACAGCGCCTGCCAGTCGACTTCATCTTGCACAGTGACCCATGTCAAATCCACCATCTTGTCCTCGCTGACTTATCTACATATCGGCATCTTGCAACAATATCTTTAGTATTTAGACAATACTACATTAATAAGTTCAATGGAGTTTAAGGTCAGAATAAAAGCATGCCAATTGCCAGGCAATTGAAGATGACCGTGCCGGCAAATGCCAGCCGGAAAGAGGGTTTGATGGTCTTGTGGCGAAATAATTTTTGCGCCAGCATGGCACCCGGCCAGCCACAAGCCAGGCCACACAATAACAAGCTACGCTCGGAGATTCTTGACTCACGTTTGCGCGCCGCCGCTTTATCCAGGCCATACATGATCAGGGTGATGATGCTCATGGCAACATAGACGATGGCTACGCCCAGCCATTGCAACTTTTGATTACTACGCAACAAAGAAAAGACTTCTGCAATTTGATCAAAAAAATCCATGCCATCGCGGTAGGGGTGAAAGAGCCCGGATTATTGCAGACCAAACATCGCCAGTCCATTCTTATACGCAATGCGTTCTGCAATATCTGCTGGCAACTCACTCAGCATGCGACGATAAAAAGCCATCAACTGCGGCACATCATCCCAACGCGAAGTCACCCAGGTATCAGTGCCAAGCACGAACCTGTCGGGGTAACGCAAAAACAGGCGCTTCCATTGCGGATTCAGGCTGCCGTTTTGCTCAAGATCGGAGCGAAAAGATAATTCACCGACCAGGTTTGGATATTGCGCAAACATGGTCTCGACTTTATCCAGCGAAGTGCTCATGCCAGTGTGTGCCCAGATCAGTTTGACGCCAGGCGCATGATGCAAAATACGTTCTATTGCATCTTCATCGGAATGCGCATGCAGCCACAGGTCGCGCGCCTTGGCCAGCCTGGCAATTTTCGCCATATAGGGCGCATCAGCATCCTTGCCGAAGATATGAAATTCCCCTATGCCGCGATAGATGCCGCGCTGCAGCTCTTTTTCAACGAAGCGCTCTATCTCGGGATTGGCAAACCAGTCATGCCTGTCGGGCTGTACTCTGTAGGGACGCAGGAAGGGAATGATCTTGATGTCAGGTGCATTTTGCGCGATCAAATCCAGCGTGCCATCATTTGGCCGACTGGTCGCCAATACGGCACGTATGCCAAGCTGACGCCACAAGGCAATAACACGCTGCGGCGACCAGGTGCTGCGCGCTTCGATGTTGTAATGCATGTGGGCATCGAATATGGGCAAGGGCTCTGCTGCTGCTGCAATAGCCGACATCATGAGCAAAGAGCAGGTCAATAAGAAATTCTGTAATTGCTTTTTCATAACCGTGCTCCCTTGCCAAATTTGATACCCCTTTTGAATCAAGAATACACGCTATGAAGGAGGCGTCAACTCCATGATTACAACATCCTGGCAATCAGGGCTTTTTCATGCCTGGCATCCAAAGGGATACGCACCTTATGCCCTGCCCCGCCTATGATATTCAGGGGCTGATTGTCAGCATTACGCATCTCAGCCAGCTTGATCATTTCATTGCCATTCGGTGAAATGATTTCTATCTCATCGCCAACAGCAAAGCGGTTTTTGACTTCGACTTCTGCCCAACCATCTGTCACTTGCAAGACCTGCCCCACATATTGACTGCGGTGTGCTTTTGACACACCTTCCATATAATTTTGATGCTCCTGCGTATGATGGCGCTGATAAAAACCATCGGTATAACCACGGTTGGCGAGACCATTCAATTGACCCAGCAAATCGGCATTGAAGGGACGGCTAGCCACAGCATCATCAATTGCGCGTCTATAGGTTTGGGCGGTGCGGGCAACATAGTAGATAGATTTGGTACGGCCTTCGACTTTCAGTGAATCGATACCGATTTTCGCCAGGCGCTCCACATGCTCAACGGCGCGCAAGTCTTTGGAGTTCATGATGTAGGTGCCGTGCTCATCTTCGAGTATAGGCATGAACTGGCCGGGCTTGCCGCCCTCTTCTATCAGATACGGGCGGTCAGCGAGTGGATGGCGTGGCATATCACCCATGGCAGAGAAAGACTGATTGGCTTCTTCCAATGCTTGTTGATAATTGAACTGGATACTCTCGACCAGGATGCGCGCCAGGTCACCGGTTTCATTTTCGGTGGCATTTTCGACCTTGTAGTCCCAGCGGCAGGAATTGGTGCAGGTACCCTGGTTAGGGTCACGATGATTGAAATAACCGGACAACAAACAGCGCCCAGAATAGGCGATGCACAAGGCACCGTGCACGAAAACTTCCAGCTCCATATCCGGGCATTGCTGGCGGATTTCTTCTATTTCATCGAGTGACAATTCACGTGACAGGATGACGCGGGTCAGACCCATTTTTTTCCAGAATTTGACGTCCGCCCAATTCACGGCATTGGCTTGCACAGACAGATGTACGGGCACTTCTGGCCATTTTTCACGCACCATCATGATCAGGCCGGGGTCGGCCATGATGAGTGCATCGGGCTTCATGTTGATGACCGGCTCCATGTCGCGCAGATAGGTTTTGAGTTTGCTATTGTGCGGGAAGATATTGCTGGCAACAAAGAATGATTTGCCGCGCGCATGGGCACCGTCTATGCCCTGCTGCAATACATCAAGAGTAGAGAATTCATTATTGCGGGCACGCAGGCTATAGCGTGGCTGGCCTGCATACACCGCATCGGCACCGAAGTCGAAAGCAGCATGCATTTTTTCCAGCGAACCGGCGGGCAAGAGAAGTTCTGGGGCTTTGAGCATGGCAAGAAAATCCGAAAAGAAAAATGTTCGCGATTTTAGTGCCATCTTCGAGGCCAGGAAAAATTTACCTGGTCATTATTTGATATACATCAACCCTCATAGTCAGGCATCGTTGCCACGCATGGCAGTCAACTCATTGAACACCAGCGCAACCAGTACGACTATGCCGCCATAGATACTGGCAGTAGCTGGCACCTCGCCTGCGCCCAGCCAGGCCCAAATTGGTGCCAGCAAGACTTCAAGCAGAGACAGCAAGGCAATCTCCGGTGCGGTCAGGCTATTCGATGCCCTGACCATCAACATGCAGGGTAAACCCAGTTGAAAGAAACCGAGTATCGCCAGGATGCCAATATCATGCAGCGATGCATGAAAAGGCCAGGCAAATGGCAGCATCATCAGCGCAGAGATGGTGCCGCCCAAAAACACTGCCGGCACCAGATCAACCGCGTGGCCGCCCTTTTTGAGAATGATGACATTTGCCGACGCCGCCAGAGGTATGCCAAAGGCGATCAACATGCCAATCAGGCCGCGTTCATCTACTTCAGAAATGCTGCCAACAAACATCCAGCCCATGCCTATGCAGGCTGCCGCAATCGCCCACCAGGTACGCGCCGGTATGCGCTGGTGCAAGACCAGCCAGGCCAGCAATGCCGTGAACAAGGGCGACAGGCTCTCCATGATAGAGGTATTGGCGACCGTGGTCATGGTCAGCGCAATCATGAAGCAACTATACATGGTGGCCCACATGCAGCCAGACAAAAAGCCTATCTTGCCCAACAGTTTAAGACGTGGGACAAATGCCCATTTGTATTGCCTGAGCATGACGCCAGCAATAAATACGGCGGCAAAAAAACTGCGCCAGAAAGTAACTTCAAAATTACGCGCAACCTCGAGATGACGGGTAAATACACCGGCAATACTCCACAAGGTCGCAGCGCAAATCATCAGCATCACCGCTTTGCGGTGAGACATCTTATTTTGCATATGGATCCAAATAAAAAAACCCGTTTGACCCTGGCCAAGCTGGCTAGAGCAAAACGGGTTGATCTTAATGTGGCAGGACTAGATTACCAGCTGCCACATTAGTCAAAACAGATCAGCAGCGATCACCTTATTCGCGTGATGCTTTTTTACGTTCGTGCTCTTTCAGGAAGCGCTTGCGCAGACGAATACTCTTAGGTGTAACTTCAACCAGTTCATCATCATCAATAAACTCAACCGCATATTCCAGATTCAACTGGATAGGTGGAACCAGGCGTACTGCTTCATCCGTACCGGAAGAACGTACGTTGGTCAACTGCTTGCCCTTGATCGGATTCACAACCAGGTCATTGTCACGGGAATGGATGCCGATGATCATGCCTTCATACACTGGGTCATTATGGCTGACGAACATACGGCCACGGTCTTGCAATTTCCAGATAGCGTAGGCAACTGCTGCGCCGTCATCTTGCGAGATCAACACGCCATTGCGACGGCCAGCAAGTTCACCCCTGGTGTTATCCACTGGTGCGTATTCATCAAACACATGGCTCATCAAGCCTGTACCACGTGTCAATGTCATGAATTCGCCCTGGAAGCCGATCAGGCCACGTGCAGGAATACGGTATTCCAGACGGACACGACCTTTGCCGTCCGGTTCCATGTTTTGCAGGTCACCACGACGACGACCCAATTCTTCCATGACACCACCCTGGTTGGCTTCTTCAACGTCAACAGTCAGGTTTTCATATGGCTCATGACGTACGTCATCTACCATTTTGAAGACCACGCGTGGACGGGATACTGCCAGCTCGAAACCTTCACGGCGCATGTTTTCGATCAGGATAGTCAGATGCAACTCACCACGACCAGAAACTTCATACGTGGAATCATCACCTTCAGCCTGCACAACGCGCAAGGCCATGTTGGATTTCAATTCACGTTCCAGACGGTCACGAATTTGACGTGTCGTCACGAATTTGCCTTCGCGGCCAGCCAATGGTGAGCTGTTAACCATGAAGTTCATGGTCAGTGTTGGTTCATCAATCTTCAGCATAGGCAAGCCATCAGGCGTGTCTGGTGCGCAGATAGTAGAGCCGATACCGATTTCTTCAATACCGTTGATCAGGACGATGTCACCAGCCAGTGCTTCGTCAACCAGTACGCGATCCAGGCCCTGGAAAGTCAATACCTGATTGATACGCGCTTTGGTTGGTTTGTCGCCAGGACCATTCATCCAGACTACGTCTTGCAATGCCTTGACACGACCACGCAGGATACGGCCAACACCGATTTTACCAACGTAGGAAGAGTATTCCAGGGACGTGATTTGCAATTGCAGAGGACCATCTGGATCATCTTCACGCGCAGGAACGTGTTTCAGGATAGCGTCAAACAAGGGTTCCATATTACCCTCGCGCACTGTGTCTTCCAGACCAGCATAACCTTTGAAACCGGATGCATAGATGATAGGAAAATCAAGCTGCTCATCGGTTGCGCCGAGTTTGTCGAACAATTCAAAAGTCGCATTGACGGCTTTTTGCGCGTCAGCATTTTCACGGTCAATCTTGTTGACGACAACGATAGGTTTCAAACCCAGAGCCAGCGCTTTACGCGTAACGAAACGCGTTTGCGGCATTGGGCCTTCTTGTGCATCAACCAGCAACAAAACGCTGTCTACCATGGACAAAACACGTTCTACTTCACCACCAAAGTCAGCATGGCCAGGAGTATCAACGATGTTGATATGTGTGCCCTTGTATTCAACAGCACAGTTCTTGGACAAAATAGTGATACCGCGCTCTTTTTCGATATCATTCGAATCCATAACACGGGCATCAACCTGCTGGTTGTCGCGGAAAGTACCGGACTGACGCAATAACTGGTCAACCAGGGTGGTTTTGCCGTGATCGACGTGAGCGATAATGGCGATGTTACGGATAGCGCGTTTTGAAGTAGACATGATAGCGTTCTTATTGGGTAAATCTATTTGGTAAATCGGATAACCTGCGATTATAACATGCTGCAGCGCAAAAGTAGAAAAACTCCTATTATTTCAAGGAGTTGCTACCGCGCGATGACACAATTAATGTTCAGTGGCAATCAGGCGCTCGGGCGCGAGTATGCCGTATTCCTGTAACTGTGCTGAACCAAGCAACTGCCCGTCCGATTCACGATAGACGCGAACGCGGCCAGTTTCAATGGGTAATGTGACTTCTTCTTTATTTAATGCCAGACGCTGCCCATGCAAGAAGCGACGTGACAGCTCATCTGTGAGGTAAACCGGATCAAAGCTGGACAATAAGGCATCAACCGGATCCAGCAATGCCAGACGTTCTGGCTCTGGCAAGCTTTCGAGATACTCCAGGCTAATGGATTTCTCCAATACCAGATGACCCACACCGATACGGCGCAATTCTTTCAAATGTGCGCCACAGCCCAATACCGCGCCTATGTCTTCGCCCAGCACACGTACATAGGTGCCCTTGCTGCATTTGACTTTCAGGCTCAGGAAAGGTGCTTCATAGGCCAGCAATTCCAGCTCATGAATGATGACGCTGCGTGCTTCGCGTTCCAGTGTGATGCCGGCACGCGCATATTCATACAGAGGCTTGCCATCACGCTTGAGTGCCGAATACATAGGTGGTACTTGCTGGATAGGGCCAGTGAATTGCTTTAAAGCATGCTGGATTTGTTCCAGGCTGACCGCTACCGGTTTTTCTTCCAGCACTTCGCCTTCAGTATCCCCGGTTGTAGTGGTAATACCCAGATGCACGACCGTAGTATAAGTCTTGTCAGCTTCCAGCAAATCCTGGGAAAACTTGGTGGCTTCGCCAAAGCACAAGGGCAACAAGCCAGTGGCGAATGGATCAAGCGTACCGGTATGCCCGGCTTTGGCTGCATTCAGAAAACGCTTGGCCTTGATCAGGGCATCATTACTGGAAAAGCCAACTGGTTTATCCAATAGCAATACACCGTGCACAGGCACGCGCTTTCTTTTTATCTGCGGAGTCGTCATGTTGTCAGCAGCCTGTTACCAGGCTGCGCACTCACTGTGTATCTATAGTCAGGAATTACTCTTCGCCGTCGTCTTTGGCGCGGGTGGCATTGGCTTCATCTATCAGTCTCGACATGGCGATACCACGGATGGTGGATGTGTCATGCACGAAATGTAGTTGCGGCAAGGTATGGATGTGCAGACGCAAACCCAGTTGATTGCGCAGGAAGCCAGATGCTTTAACCAAAGCTTCTATGGTATTTTTGACGGCGACAGGGTCATCCACCAAGGTGGTGAAGTACACTTTTGCATGGGCGTAATCAGGGGTTAACTGTACTTCAGTCAAGGTGATCATGCCGACACGCGGGTCTTTTAATTCAGACCAGATGATTTCTGCCAGGTCACGTTGAATCTGGTCTGCTACACGCAGGCCACGACCGGGGATATTTTTGCTATGTTTTGCCATAATTTTCTTACATCTCCATAAACCACAACCCCGGAACTAGTCCGGGGTTATCTTGAGTTACAGAGTACGTGCTATCTCTTGTACTTCAAATATTTCAAGCTGATCACCAACCTGAATCTCGTTGTAGCCTTTCAGTGAAAGACCGCATTCCAGACCGGCTTTGACTTCTTTGGCATCGTCTTTGTAACGCTTGAGCGAATCCAGCTCGCCTGTCCAGGTAACCACGTTGTTGCGCAGTAAACGGACAGAGGACGTACGCCTGACCACGCCATCGGTAACCAGACAGCCGGCAATCGCGCCAACTTTGCTGACCACGAAGACTTGACGAATCTCGACCATACCAATGATCTGTTCGCGCTTCTCTGGAGCCAACATGCCGGACAAAGCTGCTTTGACTTCATCTACTGCATCGTAAATGATGTTGTAGTAGCGGATGTCAACGCCGTTAGACTCTGCCAATTTACGGGCAGAAGCATCAGCACGGGTGTTAAAGCCGATGATGACCGCTTTGGAAGCGACAGCCAGGTTGACGTCGGATTCGGAAATACCACCAACTGCTGCATGCACGACTTGTACGCGCACTTCGCTGGTTGACAGCTTGACCAGGGATTGCACCAGCGCTTCTTGCGAACCTTGTACGTCGGTCTTGACGATGATAGGCAAGTTTTTGACTTCGCCTTCGCCCATGTTTTCGAACATGTTTTCGAGCTTGGCAGCTTGCTGCTTCGCCAGTTTGACGTCACGGAATTTACCTTGACGGAACAAGGCAATTTCACGCGCTTTGCGTTCATCAGCCATGACCATGACTTCTTCACCGGCGGATGGCACTTCTGTCAGACCTTGGATCTCTACCGGGATGGACGGGCCAGCCTCTGAGATATTCGCGCCATTTTCATCCAGCATTGCACGGACACGGCCATAAGCTGAACCAGCCAATACCACGTCACCACGTTTCAAAGTACCGGACTGCACCAGGATAGTGGCAACAGTACCACGACCTTTATCCAAACGCGCTTCGACGACCAGACCTTTGGCAGGTGCATCTTTCGGTGCTTTCAATTCCAGCACTTCAGCTTGCAACAAAACGTGTTCCAGCAGGGCATCTATACCCAGACCAGTTTTTGCAGATACCTGTACGAATGGTGAATCACCACCGTATTCTTCAGGCACAACGCTTTCAGCGATCAACTCTTGTGTCACGCGGTCTGCATTGGCACCTGGTTTATCAATTTTATTGATAGCAACCACCAGAGGCACGCCAGCTGCTTTCGCATGGGCAATCGCTTCTTTGGTTTGCGGCATGACGCCGTCATCCGCTGCCACGACCAGAATAACAATGTCCGTCGCCTTGGCACCACGGGCACGCATCGCGGTAAACGCTTCATGGCCTGGTGTATCAAGGAAGGTGATCATGCCACGTGGTGTTTCTACGTGATAAGCACCGATATGCTGCGTAATGCCACCGGCTTCACCAGACGCGACTTTGGCGCGACGGATGTAATCCAGCAAGGATGTTTTACCGTGATCAACGTGACCCATGACAGTGACCACAGGTGCGCGCGGGAAGGATTCATATTCGCCGTGCTCTGTGGTATCCGTCAGCATGGCTTCAGGATCATCCAGTTTTGCAGCAAAGGCTTTATGACCCATCTCTTCAACCAGGATCATTGCTGTTTCCTGATCAAGTACCTGGTTGATGGTGCACATCTGGCCCAATTTCATCAAATGCTTGATGACTTCGGATGCCTTGACTGCCATTTTATGCGCCAACTCAGCCACAGTCAGGGTTTCAGGTACAAACACATCTTTAACGATGGCTTCTACCGGCACCTGGAAATTGCTTTCGCGGTCATCATGATGACTATTGCGACGACCTTTAGGGCCACCCTTCCAGCCATCACGGCCACCAGAAGTATCACCACGTGTTTTCAGACCACCGCCACGTTTCTTGGCTGCGTCTTCTTGCCAGGTCGAGGACACATTGGCAGATTTGATTGCCTTCTTGTCGCCAACAGCTGGTTTTTTCTCGTCTTTTTTCTCTACTGCTGCACCAGGCTTTTTCTCAGCCACTTTTTTATCAGCAGGCTTGTGCAAAGTACCTTCGGCAACCTTAGGTGCTACGACAGGAGCAGGTTCTGGTGCTTTGGCCGGGCGACGTGCCGCGTTCATCATTTCTTTGATTTGCGCAACTTCGTCAGCCACCGCTTTTCTGGCTTTTTCAGTAGCAGCAGCACGCTCGGTTGCTTCTTTAGCGTCGGCTACGGATTTTTTCTTCGCATCTTCTGCTTCGATACGTTTTTTGTCTTCGTCAGCAGCGGCTTGAGCGGCTTGCACAGGCTTTACCTCTGCAGGCTTGGCATCTGCAGGCTTGGCGTTAGCACTGGCATTGAGCGCCTTGGCGGCAGCAGCAGCTTGCTCAGCCCTGGCTTTTTCAGCTTCTGCTTTGGCAGCTTCTGCCAACTCAGCGTCACGCATGGCTTGCGCCTGGGCTTCTTTTTCAGCTTCCAGCTTGGCCAGACGTTCTTGCTTCTCAAGCAATTCAGCTTCCTGGCGTGCGATCAGTTCTGCTTCGTGGCGCGCTTCTTCATCGAAGCGAGCCTGTTCTGCTGCATCCAGCACCGGTGCAGGAGTCTGCGCTTCATCTGCGGGAGCATCATCACGTTTAACGAAGGTACGTTTTTTACGAACTTCAACCTGAATGGTACGAGACTTCCCAGTCGCATCGGCTTGCTTGATCTCGGTCGTTTCCTTACGAGTCAAGGTTATTTTTTTCTTTTCAGTGTCCGCAGAAACGCCGTGGGAACGACGCAGATGCTCCAGGAGCTTATCTTTGTCTTCCTTTGTCAACGAATCTGACGTTGAGCTCTTACTGACGCCCGCTGCACGCAATTGCGTGAGCAGCAAATCTGCTGACATCGTTAGCTCGGTGGCAAATTGGGCTACATTGTTACTCGCCATTCAGTCCTCTTTTTCTATGTGCGCGTTATGAGATTGAAACCCGTGAATTACTTAGCTTCTACGAGTTTCCAGGCTTTGGCTAACAAAGCCTTGGCCTGATCATCATATTTAGCGTCGATGAGTTTCATCTCATCATCGGTCACATCTTCAAATGCATCTTTAATTAATTGACGGGTGCGGTCGACAGATAATGCCAAAATCGCGCCAAATTCGTCATAAGCCAATCCAGCGAAAGCCGCCAGGGTCTTGATACCAGCCAAACCCAGCTTACCTGCCGTCACGCGGGTCATACCTTCGAGATTGACTAATTCATCTTCCATACCTTCGAGGCCTTCTTCAGAAGCAATTGCTTCTGTCAACAAAGCATCACGAGCGCGGTTACGCAACTCATTGACGGTATCTTCATCAAAGGCTTCGATTTCCAGCATTTCGCTGATAGGTACGTAAGCGATTTCTTCCAGACTGGAGAAACCTTCGTCAACCAGGATGTCGGCGACTTCCTGGTCAACGTCGAGTTTTTCCATGAACAGGCTGCGGATGCCGGCAGTTTCTTGCTCGGCTTTATTCGCAGACTCTTCAGCAGTCATGATATTGATTTGCCAGCCTGTCAATTCAGCTGCCAGACGAACGTTTTGTCCACTGCGGCCGATAGCAATTGCCAGGTTTTCTTCATCAACTACCACGTCCATGCCGTGTTTTTCTTCATCCACCATGATGGATGAAACATTGGCTGGTGCCAGTGCGCCGATCACGAATTGCGCCGGGTCTTCAGACCACAGCACGATATCAACACGCTCACCACCCAGTTCGCCAGTTACAGCCTGCACGCGTGAACCACGCATACCGACGCAAGTGCCGATAGGGTCAATACGTTTATCAGCGGTAAACACAGCGATTTTTGCACGCACACCAGGGTCACGTGCAGCAGACTTGATGATCAGGGAACCTTGCTCGATTTCTGGCACTTCCAGCTCGAACAGTTTCATGATGAATTCTGGCGCTGTACGCGACAAGATGACTTGCGGGCCACGGGCATTGCGGTCTATGCGCAAAATGTAGGCACGAACACGGTCACCAACACGCAGATTTTCTTTAGGGATCATCTGGTCACGTGGCAAACGCGCTTCAATCTTGCCGGACTCAACCACGGCTTCGCCGCGTTCCATACGCTTGATGGTACCTGTTACCAGGGAATCACCACGCTCCAGGAAGTCAGCCAGGATTTGCTCACGTTCCGCATCACGGATACGTTGCAAAACGACTTGCTTGGTATCTTGTGCAAAACGGCGGCCAAAATCGACCGATTCAATTTCTTCTTCGATGTAATCATCGACCTGAATTTCAGGGTCGTCTTCCACTGCTTCAAAATGCAGGATTTCCTGATCTGGCAATTGCAGGCCTGCTTCATCCGGCACCACGTGCCAGCGACGGAAAGACCTGAATTCACCAGTATCACGGTCGATTTCTACGCGAATATCGACTTCACCGGGAAAACGTTTTTTTGTCGCTTGCGCCAAAGCATGTTCCAGCGATCCGAAAACAACCTCTTCATCGACGTTCTTTTCACGCGCCAGCACATCCACCAATAACAACAAATCACGACTCATGCTTTGCGACTCCTAAAATCCACTTGCGGCACGAGGCGTGCCTTATCCACATCGGCGAGCGTAAACTCCAGCATGGCCGACCCATCTTTTACTTCAAATTCCAGCTTCAGATTTTCACCTTCAGGTTCGTGCAAGACGCCTTCGAAAGTTTTGCGATTTGGCGTGCCCGGCATGGGCATACGCAATTTCACATTGGCTTTCTCACCAGCAAAACGCACATAGTCAGCGATTTTTTTGAGTGGTCTGTCGAGACCAGGAGAAGAAGTCTCAAGGCGGCTGTAGTTGACATTTTCAACCGTCAGCACATGCGATAACTGGTGACTGACTTTTTCGCAGTCTTCCACCGTGATATTGCCGCGCTCCAGATCCTCCGGCAAATAATCAATATAAACCCGGAACAAGCCACGCTCGGCCTGTTCAAAGTCCACCAGATCATATCCGGTACCGTTGACGGTCTTTTCTATCAAATCCAACAAAGCCAAACTTATTCTCCGAAAAACACACTGACAATTTGCAAACCGGGCAAAACCCGCTACAGGCCTGGCGATTCGGGCTATTGAGCGTTGCGCCGCAACTCTCTCAACACGATATCAATCGCAAAAACCAAAAAAAAATGGGCAACTGCCCATCTTTTTTTGTAGCGCCCCGATTTTAAATTCAAATAAAGGCAAAATCTGCTAACTACAAGATTATAAACGATAAATTACCTCGTCGCAATGGAAAACGAGGTAATTTCAACACGTCCCGCTACTGCAAAACGCTTGAAACGACCGAAAAACATTATGCGCCACGTGAGCGCCTGCGCGCCGCAATTCCCTGGCCTATGGCCTGACCACTACCACGGGATGTAGGGCCACGACGCTGTCCAGCATCCGGGAAACCCAATGCGGTTTGCAGTGGATCTGGCTGGCGGCTACGTTTTTTGCCGTTAGCGTTGTTGGCGTTGTTACCAGCGCCGTTACCTGGTCCGTTACCTGCGCCATTACGCGGATTACCTGCATTACCGCCAGTTTTGTTGCCGTATGCATTGTTGCCGTTAGCATTACCGCCACGACCCGCACCATATTCAGCACGCTCACTACGCCCACTGGACATAGGGAAACCGACTTGCTTCTGGCTAAATGGGCCAGTACCAAAACCTGGCGCCTTATTACCAAATGGCTTGCCACCCCTGGTTGGCGCAACAGGTTTATCGCCACCGGCTTTTTCCAGGCCGCTCAGCTTCAACAAGGCACGGACTGCATCTTCTTCCAGCTCTTCCCAACGACCACGTTTGAGATTGGCAGGCAAAGTCATGGCACCATAACGGGTACGTATCAAGCGTGAAACCGTCAAACCGACCGCTTCAAACATACGACGCACCTCACGGTTACGACCCTCACCAATGATGACGCGATACCACTTATTGACACCTTCGCCACCACCATCAGTGATTTTGGAGAATTGCGCCAAACCATCTTCCAGCTCAACGCCAGCCAACAGACGCTGACGCATACCCTCTTCCAACTCACCCAGGGTACGCACAGCGTATTCACGCTCGATACCATAACGTGGGTGCATCAGACGGTTTGCCAGATCACCAGATGTGGTGAACAGCAACAAACCTTCAGTGTTGTAATCGAGACGCCCTACTGCCAGCCACTTACCAACCTTCATGGTCGGCAGGCTTTCAAATACGGATGCACGGCCTTCTGGATCACTGTTACTGACAATTTCGCCAGCCGGTTTGTGATAAATCAGTACGCGTGGCGGCTTTTTACTGACTTTGCGCATAATGGGCTTGCCATTGATACGCACCTGGTCAGTCGGCAGAATTCTTTGCCCGATATGGGCTGGTTCACCATTCACAGAGACACGGCCAGCAACGATCAGTTCTTCCATGTCGCGGCGTGAACCCAGGCCGGCTTCAGCCAGTACTTTATGCAATTTAGGCGCATCATCATCTGCAGTCAGATCACGACGCACTGGCTTGCCACGGCCTTTGCCTTTGGCATCATCGGCACTACCCGAGTCAAACGCCTCGGAAGTAACGAAGGAAAACACGTCATCAGCATTATTGCCAGTACCTGGACGGCCACCGCGAGTTTGTTGCTGTGGACGCTTGGATTTATTGGCACCTGCCTGACCAGCATTTTGACGCGGGCCACGTTCATTGCGATCACCACGCTCAGTACGTTCGGTGCGCTCGCCACGATCTGGACGCTCTGCGCGGTCGGTACGCTCACCACGATCAGCGCGAACTGGGCGCTCAGTTTTTTCACCGCCCTCTGTTTTTTCGCCGCGCTCTGTCCGTTCTGTCCGCTCGACCCTTGGCGCACGTTCTGTGCGAGGTGGGCGTTCGCTGCGGGGTGCACGTTCGCTGCGCTCGGCTGCCTGCTCAGTACGTACGACTGGCTCGGCAACTACAGGAGCTTCAGACACAACAACTACCTGATCTTCGACAACATCTGCGGCCTTGGCTTTGGCACGACTGGCGCGAGGTGCTGCCCCAGGTTCTTTAGGGGTACGCGGCGCGCGCGGGGCGCGTGCTTTTTTAACTGGTGCTTCTGCAGCATCAACGGCTGATGCTGTCACTGCTACAGTTGCCATCGCTGCTTCTGTAGCCCCTGCTGATTGCTCTGCATTCTCTTGCTTAGGCTTGGATCGGCTTACACCAGTACGCGGGGCACGCGCAGCGCGCTTTGCCGGTTTTGCGTCATCACCACCAGCAGGGCCATTGTCATTTGCGCCCGCACCATCAGCTTGGTCAGCATTCACATCTTCAGGATTCATTGGATTCATTCTTCAGTTCTATTGGAGGCAACTGACTCGCTGCAGCGCCCGGTACACTATCCGGTGCCGCAGTATCGGCGACCTGATCACTCAATTGCGTGACAGGTTGAGAATCTCCCCCAACCTCACTTATTTCTTCACTTATTTCTTCAATTACTTCTTCGCTTATATCTTCGGTAATTTCTTTTACTATCTCTTCTGATGCGTCTACAATTTTTGCTGCGCTTGCGGCCTCAGCCAGCTCTTCAGCAGGAACATCTACTGCCCCACCATTTGCAGGCAACTCATTGTCTGTCGCAACATCAACAGTCACTGCATCTAACTCAGTGCTAACGCCAGCATCTTCTTTCAATTCTTGCTCAGGCGCAATTTTTGCATCCTGTGCGGTCTCGACCTGCGGTTGCTGCTGCGCATCTTGAACTTCTTGCGTATCTTGCACTTCTTGCGGCAATGACTCTAATTCAGCATCTGCAAGCACCTCAGCAGTATCCGCTGACTCTTGCGCAAGTTCCTCAACCGAGTCCGCCATTGCTGCCAAATCAGCATGCTCAACATCAGCGGCATCCACTCCAGGCAACTCAATATCCCTAGCTTGTTCAGAGACAGATTCACCATCAGCTACAAGCTCTGATCCCAAGGCATCTGCCTCAACAGCAGCAAACATGCCACCACCCAAAGCCGCCAATTCAGGAGCCAACTCTTCTTCGGCATCCCGCTTAACCTGCTGCAAAGGCGGCAATTGGTCCAGCGAAGACAAACCAAGGTCATCCAGAAATTGCTTCGTCGTAGCAAACAATGATGGCCGACCCGGCACATCCCTGTGGCCTATGGATTCTATCCAGCCACGGTCTTCCAGGGTCTTGATCATTTGCGACGCCACGGTCACGCCACGAATTTCTTCTATGTCACCGCGCGTCACCGGTTGGCGATAAGCAATAATCGCCAGGGTTTCCAGCGTCGCTCTAGAATACTTTGGTGGTTTTTCCGGGTTCAACCTATCTATATAGGCGCGCATTTCTGGCCTGCTCTGAAAGCGCCAGCCTGTCGACAAAGCTACCAGCTCTATGCCCTTGTCAGACCAGTCCTGGCGCAAACCTTCCAGCATCAGTTTGATGGTATCCGCGCCGACCACATCACCTTGATCATCCGCATCCTGGAACAGCTTTTTCATGGTATTGACTGTCAGCGGCTCAGGCGCGCATAACAAGGCTGTTTCGAGGACTCGCTTTGCCTCAGCTGTATTCATGCAATATTAAAGTACACGGGTTTATTTGTTTTTAGTTGATGTCATGCAGCAAGGCAACTGATACACCAGTTACCATCTTTGCCATTACTCACACCAGTATTGTATTAAATTTGTTGCCACCAACCTGGTAGCAACGCCCTTCATGCGGGCGGCTGGGACTGCATGGAGCGCGCAAAGAACTTAGCAGCGCACAATCCCTAAAATTAGTAGACACTGGATTGTAGTCCAGAAATTAGCAGACGATCAAAAAATATCGTCAATAACCAATAAAAAAGCCACGCTGTAACGTGGCCTTTCTCAATAATTCTGTCTGCAACGGGTGAATAACGCGCATTAGCTGCACACACCCCAAATCTGCACCAAACCCGGAAAGCCAACCACAAGCCCTCCAACAACATCCTGCATATGACTGCAAGGGCGCGAGATTACCATGCATTTGGGAAGTTTGCACGGGAAAATACGGCGCAAGCAAAAAGAATTAAAGCAAACAGGGAAATGGGGATCACACGACCACAAAACCCTTAAGAAGGAGCAAAGCTTCCTTGATACACCCACCCCATCTCACCAGCTTACGCAGAAAGAGCATCAACGCAGGGTCTTTTCAGACTCTTCGATCTCAGCCAACTCTGCTGCTCTTTTTGATCTTGCTTCCAACGCACAAGAACTGGCATTTAGCGTCGCCGAGGTGCCGTCACCTTGCCTCATATAAAAATCACAATTTGCCTCGGTGTACTTAAGCCACAAACGTTGCGTCTCTTGCAAACGTTTCTTCAGATCAGGGCTAAGAACAGCCATCAATCTCTTGTAGCTTGCATTCAATTGCTTGTCTACCCTGCCATATTCTGCCGAGATGCAATTCAACATATCGGAAGTAACTCCACCAGATTTATCGATACACGCATTGAACGTCGCATTCTTATTTGGCTCTGTCGCTCCATACGCGGGCACTACAGAAATGCTTAATAAAAATGAAAGTACCACTGCAATTTTCTTCATCATTTCACCTTGTAAATTTATAATTCATGAGATTACCTTACAATTTTCAGTTTGTTAAGTCTGCCGCGCATAACTCACCGTCAGCATTTCCCACTGATGGCCATCAGGCTCATTCCAGTAAATCATATTCCCGCCATAATCAGTGTTGATTTGCATATCCATGGGCCCACGCACAGAACTGCGATAAGGGATGCCGGCAGCCTTGATACGCCCCAGTATTTCATCAAACTGCCCCGGACTGACCCGGAAGCAAAAGTGATAGACAGGGAAATCTTCATCAGTCTGGATAAAATCCAGCGTCAAGCCCTCATTCACAAACACCGGCGCAAATGGCCCCAAAGCCGTTGGCGCCCAGGGCACACCCAGCAAATCGGCCAGCAGCTTTGCCGAAACCAGCTTGTCATGCGAAGGGACTATAGTGTGATCCAGCTCAATAGTCATGGCAGATCTCCTTGCTAAGTTAAATTCAGACTTTGCAAAAATAGTTTTCATTTTACTCATTTTTTACTGAATGTGCCCCGCAAGGGAAACTATCCTTTTTTCAATCTGGCAAAAATCGATGACAAAGCCTGTACTCACACCGCAAACTTGCAATAAGTACACAATCAGCTTAGAGTAAAGTATCGCGATCCAAACCACCTGACCAGGAATGGATGTATGAACCAGACTATGGCAGCATGCATGCAAACGCTCAAGAACCCTTTTGAGGGCACATCGGCTGCCATCGTCAACGGCAATGATGACGACAAAACTCAACTGGCAGAAACCCTGCGCAGAGGCCAGAACCAGTCGCTGGAAATGATCGCCAAAGGTGCGGCACTGACAGACATACTGTCCCAACTGATGCTATTGATAGAGTCGCAATCGCAAGGTGTGTATTGCTCTGTGTTACTGCTGGATGACGATGGCATACATATACGCAATGGCGCCGGCCCCAGCCTGCCGACAGAATACATGCAAGCCCTGGATGGTTTTGAAATAGGCCCCACCGTCGGCTCATGTGGCACAGCCATGTACCGCAAAGAAATGGTCGTCGTCAGCGACATCATGAGCGACCCCTTGTGGGAACCGTACAAAGCCTTCGTCGCCCCACATGGATTCAGGGCTTGCTGGTCTACTCCCATCTTCCTGGACAAGAACATGTTGCTCGGCACCTTTGCCATGTATTACCGCGAAGTGCGCAGCCCCGGGCCGGATGACTTGAAACTGATCGACGTTGCCACCCACCTGGCTGGCATCGCCATAGAACGCAACCGCAAAGAACGTGAACTTGCCAGACATCGCGACCACCTTGAAGAACTGGTCGCAGCACGCACGGCAGAACTGGTGGTCGCCAAAGACCGTGCAGAAATCATCAATCTGGAACTCAGCAAAACCAATGCCGAACTGGCCTGCACCCTGAATACCCTCAGCCTGACCCAGGCAGAACTGCTCAGGCGCGACAAGCTGGCCGCCTTGGGTTCTTTAGTGGCAGGCATTGCCCATGAACTCAATACCCCAATTGGAAATGGCCTGATAGTCGCCAGCACACTGGCAGAACGCACCAGCGACTTTTCCACCACCTATGCCCAGGGCCTGAAACGCAGCACCCTGGAAAAATACATGGCCGACGCCAGCGAAGCCAGCCTGATCCTGCAACGCAACCTGCAGCGTGCCGCCGACCTGGTCAGCAGTTTCAAACAAATCGCGGTTGACCACACCACCGCCGACAGGCAAGAGTTTTCAGTCGCAGAACTGATCACAGAAATCAGCCAGACATTCAGCACACCAATGAGGCAGCAATCCATACAACTGACGTGCAACATTGCCGACGACATGCAAATAAGCAGCCTGCCCGCCCTGCTAGGCCAGGCCATGCAAAGCCTGCTCAGCAACTGCCTGACACATGCCTTTGAAGGCAGGGACAAAGGCAGCATCCATATCACCGCCCACTGCAAGGCAGACAGCAGCGCAGAAATCAGCATCACAGACAACGGCACAGGCATACCACCCCACAACCTGCAACGCATCTTCGACCCTTTTTTCACCAGCAAACTAGGCGCAGGCAGCTCCGGCCTGGGCCTGTACATCGTACACAACATCGTGTGCGGGGTGTTGAATGGGAAGATAGAGGTGGAAAGTGTAGTGGGTAACGGAACTACATTCAGGATTGTTTTGCCATCATGTATACAAAGTGAGGTTCTTGGCTAAGAATATAGACACAAAAAAATTTCTTAACGGATATTTTCGCCAAAGACATACAGTTTATTGTGAACTTCAACAATCACAACTCCATTGATATCCCCCCTTAATCTCGACATCACAGAGCGCGCCATCGTCAAATAGACAGGCACTTGGCTTGACATCGCCCATGCAGGCGATTCACCACCGCGCCAGCCACCTACCCTTGAGAGGGTATGAAACCCGCAGCTTAAAATTTGCTTTTAAAATATCAATTTATTAATTGATTAAATATAAATAATGGTGTATTTTGCATCATAACTTGCAAATCCCTGAGCCTTGTCGTTGAGTCCAGCCAAATATCGCATCGGTGGGATTCGCATCTCCGTATTAGTGGAACCTCCCATCCCCAGGTTTCAGCAATTGCTTCAAGAAAATTGAAATTAAACGTAGGCGCTCCTTATTTGACGCACGATTGAACTTGAGAAGCCATGTCCAATACTAGCTTACCCGACGTTATCCAAAGCGCGCCCAGCGCTGTCCCCCGACATCAACGCCGGGGGACAGCGCACCACAATGCTTGACTCTTTCCTGAATTATCAAAAAACGGCAGTTTGATCGTTGATGGAGGCCATACCGCACCGTCTCGGGTCAGATTGGATATGCAGTCCATGGACGCTTTTATTCGCTTTTTTTTACGCTTTTTTACGCTTTTTTTAATTAACGGTGCTAAGTCTTTTGTTGGATATACGGCATATGCGCAAATAGTTATGCAAGAGCTAGCCTTCCGTCAGAAGTGCCAATAAATTTCTTCATCCAAAGAATGGAATGTTTATGAAAAAAATCATCCTGCAGCGCCGTTTCTTAATAAGTTCAATAAGCTCGGCTGCTGTCATAGCAATTGCTGCCATCGCCATCATCACTGCACTTCCCTCAAGCGCTCTGGCACAACAGAACCCGGCTCCAAGTACCGTAAACTGCAACGCCAGTTCCACGTGGGTCAGCAATCCATCCTTGCCGGGCGACGTGCAGAATACCGATAATTGCAGTTTTCAGCAGTATATGTGGCAGGCCATGCTGTATTTGGTGCAGCCAGTGGCAACGGGCAGCAAGGTTCTGCAATTTGAAACCTTTATGCCCAGTTATGGCATTTTTGTTGATCCGGGCAAGACCCCAACCCCATGGGGAAAAGTACCCAAACCGACGTATTGCAAAGGGCCATCCACCTTAAAGCAGAATTTAAAACAGAACTATGTTTTTTCCAACCTGACCTTGCAGGCGGGAGTTGGACAACCATTGATCGACAAATCGCTGAACCGGGTATTTTATGGCGTAGCGGTCAATAAACCGAGCTATGACTTCATCACCGGTTGCGGCCTGTACCAGGCGCAGTGTAGTTTAAGCCTTGCGCCAGATCTGGTCGATCCGGTTGGCTACAAGGTGGTGGACATTCCAGCTTTGTACCCGAATTTGGAGTTTCCGACAGGCGCAATGCAATTGAAAACCGCATGGAAGATTTTGACGGCCGACGAACTGGCAGGCAAGACCTTTTATAGCACGAAGGGCTCGGTTCAGGCACCCGACAAAAACTGCATGGAGAATGTGGACCTGGGGCTGGTGGGCATGCACATCGTGAGCAAGACGCCAACCCAGCCAGAGTTTATCTGGGGTACCTTTGAACACCGCAATAATGCGCCGTATTGCTCCACGACCGGTGCCAAACCCCCTCTGGGCGGAAACTGGACTTTTTACAATCCCAACTGCACTGGCGGCAACTGCACCCCCAATCATTATGCCGAAGGCAAAGCCACCCAGGTGTGCACCATGCACCCCTGGGGCGACCCGACCATTGGTACCATGCCCAACAATTTGAATTGTAGCTCCACCCCGCCGCCTGGCTATATCTGTGACCCGGATACCCAAAAGTTTGTCATACAGCCCAGCACCGCTAATTTGCAGGCATTGGATTTATCTGTGCAAAAAATGCTGGCCGCATTGCCTGCGGGTGACGCCAATAAATTGTGGGCCAATTATTCACTGGTCGGCAATGTATGGACAGCCAAGGGGACTTTACCGCCCTCGATGCAGGTACAGGTCGGGTCCTTGTCGGGCGCAAACAATAGCATGGAAACCTATGTGCAAAATGGCGTCTCCAATATTCAAAATCCCTACAATTGCTTCAGTTGCCATAATCAGGATGGCAAGAGTCGAGGCCAGTCACTGAGTGAGGCGATAAAAGTTCAGTTGCCGCCAGCCGGGCTTTCCCACATTTTCAATTTACTGAATCTGAAAACCAAGGGTTGCAGCACAGGCGTGCTGCCAAGCAACGCAATGTGCGCCGCCAACGGTGGCCCTAAAAAATAAAAACCGTTTTCAAAAAAGAGGAATTGACATGAGCTATTTGACCTATCCAAGATTGCACTTTAGCGGTGGCTTTCTGGCTGATCCAAGCACGGTAAACAATACACCGGACAACTATACCGATGCGAATAATGAGATCACAAAGTTGCAGCTTTACTGGAACCCGAATGGCACCGGTATTTTTGATTTTCAAAGCTGCCTGGTCACCAAGGTAGTCTATGGCCCCGGCGATGAAACCACCGACCCCGCTGTTGATCCTGTGATTGGCCAACCAGTCATTGCCGCGTATGCGATGGCAGCACCTAAACTGGTTGACCTCGACCCGGATCAGCAAAATACCAGCGAAATATGGGGGCTGAGCCTGCAAGTGGCGGGCGTTAGCGCCAACCCGGCATCGATCAGTGATTTTGTCCGCGGTGATTATGTCGCTGGTTCGTATAACGCAGTCTGGGCGCAGGCAATCAACGGCCCACGTAGCTCGGGCAGTGGTTGCGGGGTATATCAATCAAGCCTGACCAATTTGAGTTGGACGACTGCGGCAAAACCGCAGTCAAAATTTCTCAGTTTGCTCCAGCAACAATCGCCGAAACAATTGAGCGTCAATTTTGTGGTGAATGCGCATAATAATGCGCCAGTGATCTATCTGTTCAATGCTGCCACCCTGCTGGCATTGGTGAAAAATGACGTGCCCGTCAATATCGCCGCCAAATTACTACCCATGACCAAATATTACATGAACCTCGATAGTAAGGGTGTGCCGGCCAACCTGGGCCAGGTTCCGACTGAATCGTATGTGAATAATCGTCTCACTATTTTGCTGGGGCAAGCCGACGCCGATACCTATCGCGCCACTATCCTGAAGATTACATTGGCACCGCCACCGTCGCCAGTGCCACCGCCTAACATCAACACTCTGTTCCCAACCGGTTTGTTAACTGGCACGATAGGGCCGCTCGCTACGGCGACTCCCGTTTTTTACACGCCATCACGCATGATGGCGCCGCTTACGGTGCCGAATAGCAATGTCCAATGCAATTTTGCCCCGTTCTGCACGCAAGAGGTCAACAAAAGCGATGGCAGCAAGGAGGTATTGATCACCGTTAATCTGGGCAATTCGCTCGTCACCGACAAGCCCGGTTATAACGATCCAGCGCAGGGTTTCGGGGTTGCATTGTATGCGTTAGGCGAACTGTTTTTGGTCTATTTTGATCAACACCAAGGAACAGGCATTAGCTTGAGCAACGCTGTTCCCATCGCGGCCTTACCTAATGACCCGGCTCAGATGGCAGAACTGATGACAGTCAGCGGTGGCATACTGACGGTGAATGTTGATCCAGCTTTGTTGCCACCTGGCCTGACTGTGCAACAGGCGGAACAGAAAGTGCTGACTATGCCCCTGGGTCTGATTGGCAAAAAATCCTTAGGGCCAAGCATCTGGCTGGCAGAAAATATCAATGGCTATAATTTGCGTGCCGATCAGTTTGTTTTCAGGATGAACCCCGGCACTACATCAGGGCCCAACAGTGCAACGGCGCTGGTTCGCTTATATGCCACCAAGTTTGGTCAACCTGCGGCCAATATCGGCCTCCAGGCAACCCTGATGTCGCCGGAAGATTCCGTGGCCTACACCAGCAATACCATGGGTACTGGCGGTACCTCTGGATTGAAGAACATCGCGGTACCGCAAAATGCCTTGTCCTTCAACACGGCGCCTTTGATGACCAATGCGCAAGGCATGGCCGAATTGAAAATCGTAGGCACTGACCCTGGTTTCCCGCGCGCCAGTCAAAACGTCGATGGGCAAATTTACTTTGTGCGCTACAATTTTGCCGATCAGGCTATCGCAAAAAACTACACCCAGCACCTCGACGATTTGATTAGTATCCTGCTGTTTAGCCAGCAGACCTTCCCCGAAAACCCGACCTGGGATAATTGCATTCAATTCATACTGCCGCAGTACGCCAAGCTGTATCCCATCATGGGCCGTTTCAAGCTGGACGACTATGCGACTGTGGTTCAATATGCCGAGCCTATCCGCACCGTGCTTGCAAAACCCATGGATGATGCCTTGCATATGCCGGTCATCCGGGATTTATCGATTCAGCGCACGCAAATTATCCTGGACTGGTTCGCCAACCATACGCCCAAATAAGGCATGATCCATTGCGTCTATTCGCTCGCATGATTTTGCAAAGATTATTGATATTTGCTCGCATGATTTTGCAAAGATTATTGATATTTGCTCAGACTCGACGTGCGTGCGATTACGTTATTCTAATCGCACGCACGTGGACTAACCTTAAAAGGTAAATAAATATGGCAGAATTCATAAAGCTAGTCGAAATTCTAAGATGGCCATTAGTTATACTGGTTGTGTATTTTTACTCTAGAGAGTCGATATTTAATTTCATATCCAGATTCGGTCACGTAGAAATCAATTCAAGTGTCGCTAAGATCATACTCAAGAAGCTCGAAGTCGAACAGAATCTCTCTAGCACTCAGATAAAAAAACTACGTGGATTGACTGGTCATGACCTTTGGGCTCTCAATGCTTTTATTAATCCTCAAGATGACTCTTACAAATACGTGAATAGATTTAATCCAACCAGGAAAGCAATAGTGTTTTCGTTCTTGGAAATGGGGCTACTTGAAATCTCTGGCGAAAAAGAAGATCGAATAGTGAGGCCGACTAAATTGGCATCTGAGGTTATTGATGCTGCAAACAAATTGTTATGACATAGCCCCGCGTATTCGCACATATGATCTTGCAATGATTATTGATCAATGGTGGATACATCTTCCGTCACATCGGCATTTGACTTGGTGTCGGAGTTGTTAAAGGTGGGATTTGTGGCGGAGATTACTTACGGTGACTAAATATTTCCACAAGCCCGCGTAGGTGTAAGCTTCACGTATTCGCACGCATGACAGTCACAGCCAACTAGCATTGAGGAAAATGTCTCTATGACGATTCCTCATGTATTCAAAATACATCCACTGGGCTTATGCCAAACTCTTCTTGAAGTAAACGACTCTCTCAGTCTCAGCAAAACCAAGCGCTGAGTGCATGTCGTGGCTGGCGGTATTTTCCAGCAGAGCGTCAGATGCAAATTCGCTGCAACCCTTATTTTTTGCCCAGCGTTCTGCTTCAGTAACCAGGGCGCGGGCGATTCCTTTTTTTCTTGCTTGTGGCACGACAAACAAGCCCTCAAGAAAAGCAACAGGACTTGTGTCGGTTCCATTGACATAATCACTCCTGAGTGACACTTCGACCATACCCAGCGCCTCACCTGTCTCGCCAAACTCAATAAACTGCGCATAGCGCTCTGGTGATTCCAGCAATTCAGCCATTTCAGCAAGATGCTCGTCTTTTGTACCGTCTGGCCACAATTGCTGCCTCAACGCCAACCAGGCTGCTTGATGCAAGTAACTACAAGGAATTGGCATAATGATTTAACACCTGTCAAAATTCATGTCTATTTTTGAAAACTACTGCATGACAAATAGCAATCTACGCAGGCATTTCCAGCGGCAAGAATGATTGTCTCACTGTGCAAAGCAAAAAGTCCTTGATCATTTCTGATCAAGGACTTGAATACTTGGTTGCGGGGGCAGGATTTGAACCTACGACCTTCGGGTTATGAGCCCGACGAGCTGCCAGACTGCTCCACCCCGCGTCTGAAGAATGAAACTATACATGATTTTGCTGCTCCGCGCAATTCTTTTCTAGGATCAGGACTTTTGCCGCACTTTTGCGGACAGGTGTTACACTTTGCAGATTCGCCAATTTTGACTCTTTTTTGCCCATGAAATTCTGTTCTGAATGCGCGTCCCCGGTGGTCTTGCAAATCCCTGTTGATGATACTCGCGAGCGTTTTGTTTGCCCGGCTTGCGGCACTATCCATTATCAAAACCCGAAGATGGTGGTGGGTTCTATTCCCGTCTGGGAAGAAGATGGTGTCACCAAGATATTATTGTGCAAGCGCGCAATAGAACCGCGCCTGGGCTTCTGGACCCTTCCTGCAGGTTTCATGGAAAACAATGAGACTACGGCGCAAGCGGCGCAGCGTGAGACTGAAGAAGAAGCTGGTGCCAATATCAAATTGCATGAGCTGTTTTCTATATTGAATGTACCGCATGTGCATCAGGTGCATTTGTTTTACCGCGCTACTTTGCTGGATCTGGATTACGTCGCGGGAGTCGAGAGCCTGGAAGTGGCGTTATTCTCTGAAGAGCAAATCCCCTGGGATGACATCGCCTTTCCTACCATTGGACATACGCTGAAGTTTTTCTTTGAAGATCTGGCGAAGGTCAAGGATGGTGGGCGCTTCCAGATGCATGAGCATGATATTTTCAGACCCATGCGGGATGGATGAAATGAAATTGGCTGGACTGACATCAAAAAAATGGGCGAGGTTTTAATCACCCATTTTTTTCGTCGTTATTTCCGTTATTATTTTCGTTATTACCAACTGGTTTCGCGTTCGGCAGTCGATGAGATTTTGTGTATAGCCAAATCTGCACCTTCAAATTCTTCTTCAGGATCAAGGCGTATGCCTATGAGTTTTTTCAGGCTGGCGTAGATGATATAGCCGCCGACAAAGGCAATTGCAACGCCCATGCTGGTGCCCAGTAATTGCGACATGAAGCTGACCCCACCAAGGCCACCCAGAGACTTTAATCCAAAGATACCGGCTGCTATGCCACCCCAGGCACCGCACAGCCCATGCAGGGGCCATACGCCCAGTACATCATCGACCTTCCATTTGTTTTGTGTCCAGGTGAACATCCAGACAAAGATGGCACCGGCTATCCCACCTGTGACCAGTGCGCCCAGCGGATGCATGAGGTCAGAACCGGCACAAACAGCAACCAGGCCAGCTAACGGGCCGTTGTAGACGAAGCCTGGGTCATTCTTGCCAAGGATGAAGGCGACCAGCGTGCCGCCTACCATGGCCATCAGTGAGTTCATAGCGACCAGGCCATTCATTTTGTCCATTGTTTGTGCGCTCATGACATTGAAGCCAAACCATCCCACTGTCAGTATCCAGGCACCCAGCGCGAGGAAAGGGATGCTGGATGGTGGGTGGGCTGCAATCGCGCCATTCTTCATATAGCGGCCACGACGTGCGCCCAGCAGCAATACGGCGGGCAAGGCCACCCAGCCGCCAAAGGCATGTACGACGACGGAACCGGCAAAGTCATGGAATTCTTCAGAGAACATTACTTTGAGCCATGCCTGTATACCAAAACGCTGGTTCCAGGCTATGCCTTCAAAGAAGGGATACAACACCCCCACCAGCAAGGCTGTAGCGATCAGTTGCGGGTGAAATTTTGCCCGCTCGGCAATCCCGCCTGAGATAATGGCGGGAATGGCAGCGGCAAAGGTCAGCAAGAAAAAGAACTTGACCATTTCAAAGCCGTTTTTGGCGACCAGCACCTCGGCACCGGAGTAAAACTGTACGCCGTAAGCGATGGTATAACCGACAAAGAAGTAGGCAATGGTGGATACGGCAAAATCAACCAGTATCTTGACGAGAGCATTGACCTGGTTTTTCTTGCGCACGGTGCCTAATTCTAAAAATGCAAAGCCCGCATGCATTGCTAGTATCATGATTGCGCCAAGCAAGATAAACAAAGCGTCCGCGCTGCTATTTTGTGCATTCATGCAAAATGTCTCCCAATATAAGTGCAAATTTGTATCAAAGGTGCACTGATAAAGCAAAATACATTCCAATTTGGTGCAATTTATAAGTGATTGATTTAATGCGAATTTTTAAACCAGGTTATTTAATGAATAAGTTTGATGCACTGAAAAATGGCACTTTTTTGGTGCAAGCAATATTGGGGGCTGTGTGATCCCCTGGCTGGAAACGGATAGCCCCTTCCCCCACCCCAGCACCGCACTGACAGAAAAAGATGGTGCTGCAGGCTTGCTGGCAGCAGGTGCGGACTTGTCGGCAGAGCGGTTGTTATATGCATACAAGAATGGCATCTTCCCGTGGTTTTCTGATGGGCAGCCTATTTTGTGGTGGTCTACCGACCCGCGCATGGTCTTGCAGGTGCAAGACTTCAAATTATCACTCAGCCTGAAGAAGCGCCTGCGCCAGGTCAGCAAAGACTCGCGTTGGGAAGTGCGCTTTGATACTGCCTTCGAAGATGTCATGCGCGCCTGCGCCGCACCACGCAAAGAAGGCACTGGCACCTGGATTTCTGAAGATATCGTGGCTGGCTATAGTGACTTGCACGAGCTGGGATATGCCCATTCCATAGAGGTGTGGCTGGATGGTGAACTGGTGGGTGGAGCTTATGGCGTTTGCATAGGCCGCATGTTTTATGGTGAATCGATGTTTGCCAGGGTCACGGATGCATCCAAAATAGCCTTGGCACACCTGGTATTTTTCTTGCGTGAACATGGGGTGAAAATGTTAGACTGCCAGCAAGAGACGGCACATTTGGCATCTCTGGGCGCAAAAGCGATCAACAGAACCGAATTTTTACGCTGGGTGGAACATGCCAGTGCCTTGCCAGCGATTAGCAATTGGACCATAGCCAACAAGATCAGCCCGTGACCCAGCTTAACGAACTCCCCTTCGCCAGCATACAGTTTTATGCGACAGCGCCCTACCCTTGCAGTTATCTGGAAGGCTTGCAGGCGCGTTCGCAAGTGGCGACACCTGCACATCTGATTAATGCCGATGCGTACTCAGAGCTGGTGAAGAGTGGTTTTCGACGTAGCGGGATTTTCATTTACCGGCCGCATTGTGATAACTGCCAGGCCTGCACTCCAGTACGCGTGCGCGTCAATGAATTTGAAACCAACCGCAGCCAGCGCCGCGCCTGGAAGAAGCATGGCAACTTGCATGCACGTGTCAGCAGCCTGAGTTATGTGCACGAACACTACGAGTTGTATCAGCGCTACCAGGGTGAACGTCATTCTGGCGGCGGCATGGACAACGACAGCCGCGACCAGTATGCGCAATTCTTGCTGCAAAGCCGCGTGAATACGCGCCTGGTTGAATTCAGGGATGATAAAGATGTCTTGCGCATGGTCAGCATTATTGATGTGCTGACAGATGGCTTGTCGTCGGTGTATACCTTTTATGACCCGGATGATGCGACTGCATCCTACGGCACTTACAATGTCTTGTGGCAGATAGAGCAAACGCGCTTGTTAAAGCTGCCCTATGTCTATCTGGGTTACTGGATTGCTGCCAGCCCCAAGATGGCTTACAAGACCAATTTCCGCCCTCTTGATGCCTTGATGCAGGGGCGCTGGCAGACCTTGCGGGAGCTGTGAAGCTATCCCTCCCGCCTGCCGATCAAATTTTATTTTCAACTTTTCTTCCTCAGCTATTTACATGTCTGCAAAACTTCTTTACTCCCTGATCCGTCCTGCCTTGTTTGCCATGGACCCGGAAAATGCCCATCACCTGACTTTACCTGCTCTGCAACGTGCCAACAAACTGGGCCTGAGTGGCTTGCTGAGCAGTAAGCCAGTAGAAGATGCGCGCACTGTCATGGGTGTGCGTTTTCCTAATCCGGTTGGCCTGGCCGCTGGCCTGGACAAGGATGGTGCGTATATTGATGGCCTCGCGGCCATCGGTTTTGGCTCCATAGAAATTGGTACGGTCACGCCTCGTGCGCAGGCAGGTAACCCCAAGCCACGCATGTTCCGCCTGCCGCAGGCTGATGCGATTATCAACCGCATGGGTTTTAATAATGGCGGCGTCGATGCCTTTGTGAAAAACGTGCAGGCTTCGCGTTTTTACCAGGACAAGCAAGGTGTACTGGGCCTGAACATAGGCAAGAATGCCGATACGCCTATAGAACGCGCTGCCGAAGATTATCTGCATTGCCTGGCCAAAGTTTATCCCTATGCCAGCTATGTGACGGTGAATATCTCCTCCCCTAACACCAAGAACCTGCGCCAGTTGCAAGGTGCGACCGAGCTGGATGCCCTGCTGTCACAGTTGAAAGAAGCACAGCAAAAACTGGCCGATGAGCATAAGCGCTATGTACCGGTTGCCCTGAAGATCGCTCCAGATATCGATGCAGAACAGATCAAGACCATAGGTGACGCCTTGTTACGTCACAAGATAGACGGCGTCATTGCGACCAATACCACCATCACCCGCGATGCCGTACAGGGCTTGCCACATGCAGAAGAAACGGGCGGTTTGTCTGGCAAACCCGTGTTTGAATTATCCAACCGCGTGATCCGCGCCTTGAAGGCAGAACTGGGTAATGAGATACCCATCATCGGTGTGGGCGGGATTTTTTCTGGTGCTGACGCAGTGGCTAAAATGCAGGCGGGAGCGGCACTGGTACAAGTGTATTCCGGCCTGATTTATCAAGGCCCCGCATTGGTAAAAGACTGCGCAGATGCCTTGCGCGGACATAAATAATTAATCTATACGATCATGAAGAAAATTTTACTTGGCAATAGCCAGCTGAATGTATCCACCATCTGCCTGGGCACGATGACCTTTGGCGAACAAAACACCGAGGCAGAAGCGCATGAGCAGCTTGATTATGCGCTGGAACGCGGTATCAATTTTATCGATACGGCAGAAATGTACCCGGTCATGCCACGCGCTGCCACACAAGGCAAGACCGAGCAATATATAGGCAGCTGGATAAAAAAATCCGGCAAGCGCAGCGAAATCGTGCTGGCAACCAAAGTTGCCGGCCCATCACGCGGCATGGGCTGGATACGCAATGGCGAAAATGATTTGAATGAAAAAAACATTCGCGCCGCCATAGAAACCAGCTTGCAACGCCTGCAAACTGACTACATCGATCTGTACCAATTGCACTGGCCAAGCCGCAATGTCCCTATCTTTGGACAAAAACAATTTGACCCTACGCTGGAAAGACCGTGTACAGATATTGCCGAGACTGTGGCAGTGTTGAACGCCCTGGCAAAGGAAGGCAAGATACGCGCCTTTGGCGTATCGAATGAATCATCCTGGGGTGTCAGTGAATTTATCAATCAGGCAGAACTGCAAGGCGCGGCGAACATCGCCAGCATACAGAATGCCTACAACCTGGTGAACCGTTCATTTGAACAGGGCCTGGACGAAACCTGCTTCCGCGAAAATGTAGGTTTGCTGGCCTATAGCCCGCTGGCATTCGGGCAGCTTACCGCAAAATACACTGACGATGCCAAAGCCCATGGTCGCCTGACAATATTCCCGCCGACCTGGAGCCCGCGCTATATGCGTGCCAGCGTATTTGAAGCCAGCAAACGCTATGCGGCCCTGGCGCGTGAACATGGTTTGACGCCAGCACAACTGGCACTGGCCTGGTGTTATTCGCGCAGCTTTGTTGCCAGCACCATCATAGGGGCAACCAACCTGACGCAGTTGAAAGAGAATATTGATGCGCTGGATGTAGCTCTCAACGATGAACTCATACAAGGCATCAACCGCATTCATGAAGAGCTGAGCAACCCTGGTCAGTAATATTATCGTGGGTGGGACATCAGAAAATCACTACTCCGGCAAGGATTTTTTACCTGGCATAAAATGCAAGCGCAATTGCAGCAAATGCCTATTGATCCTTTTACCGGAGAACCGAGATGTCCCAATTGCGTATTAATATCATCAAGTCCCTGATCTGTTTTTTTGCCATAGCTGCTCTGCTGGTCGTTTTTTTGCGCAGCCTGGTGCCCAATATTTCCCCTTTACATGTCTTTCCTTATATAGCACTGGGAATTTTTGTATTTGCTTTCGCTTTATATTCGACGATCATCATCCGGGGCGGCTTCAATCAATGGAGTATCAATAAAGGCGCTATCGACCCAGCCTGGCTGTGGTTTGCTGCGAATCCGCCTGGCCTTGATTCCTTCGCCAGTAGCAACACCCCCGCGACACTGACACAAGATGCAATCAATGCCAGCGTAGCGACAAGTATTGCATGCAGTGTTGACATAGCCAGCGCCTGCTCAGTATCAAGCATGGACAGCGGGAGCTATTAGCAAACCTCCAGTAAGGCAAACGCATGACGCCTGAATAAGGCGTTGCCTGCATCATGCCTACGATTGTTTTTGCGGCCTGACCGGCAGCGGCACATTACACAGGTCGATATGCCCTGCCGGCACTTTGTACCAGTCCCCCCCTCGGTTTCTTTGCGCTTCAATAATCGATTTAAATGTTGCCGTGTCGGTGCGTATGATTTCCAGCTTGCTGCGTTCTGCGTCTGGCACATCGGCAGCCAGTTGCATGCTCTTGATGGGGGTGCGCTCTTCAGCTTTTTCGTAAAAACCCAGGGGACCAGTACCACGTGGCAAGGTCGTCAGTAATTCCATGCCTTGCACGACACGGCCAACGACTGTGATATTCCTGTCCAGCTGTCTTGGTGCATGCCCGGTTACCACGTATAAAGATGTGCCATCACCGCTATTTGCGTCCGTGCCACGAGCCACGCCTACGCTGGCATAGCAATGCGCCAACCAGGCTGCACCTGCCTTGGGATCACGTCCTGCAGGGAAGCCATTCGCATGTCCCACTTGTGGCGCATAGCCATCGACATCAGGCAAGCGGGTAAACGGCAAATTGCTGGGATATTTGACAGTGAATTCACCATTGAGCTTGCGCTTGGCTGTTTTGACTTCCCGTTTCTCATCAGGGTCAGCCCATTGAGCAACATAATTCTCTTGTGAACGTACAATAGCCAGGCCATCAAAATAACCTTCGCGCACTAATGCCTTGATGTTTTGCGTATGATTGGGGGCAAAATTTGGGGCCAGCTCTATCACGACACGGCCTTTTTCCAGATTCAGATACAGGGTATTGTCAGGATCAAGCGGACGCCAGTCTGCAGCGCTGGAATTTTTAAGGATATCTCCCAAATTCAACTTGGAAGCCTGTGCTACCTGCGTTACGTTGGCAGGCACGCTCTTGGCTTTCGCCTTTGCATAAGCGTGGGCAGTAGCAGACAAAAACAGACCCGCGATCACGCAAGTCACCAGGGATTTTCCAGCGGGCACAGCAGCAAAACGTAAAGGCATTATTTGACTCCGGTAAGGTGCGCAAGATTAGCGCAATTGCCGCTTAGGCAAGAATGGGTGACCTTACGCGAATGAGACTGTTTTGTCCATATACCTGAAATATATCTATTATCTTTCCATTCAATTATTTGGCCCGATTGTTTTATTTCCGAGTTTTTCTCATTGTAATATTGCAAAAACCTGGCGAATCCGGTAAAACCTGAATCAATCTTTTACATCAAGGAGTCCTTGTTTGAAACCTCAACTTCAAGCACCTACCGGTGCGTTTGTGGGCGCATCCTGGGCCGCATTGTTTATAGGTGCCGCCACCTATTTTGCAGGCGTCTGGAATGCCGAAATGCAATTGAATGAAAAAGGTTATTACTTCACCGTATTGATGTATGGCTTGTTTTCTGCCGTATCCCTGCAAAAATCGGTACGCGACAAACTTGAAGGCATCCCTGTTACCGGTATTTATTTTGGTCTGTGCTGGTTGTCACTGGGCTTATCCATCCTGTTGCTTGCCGTTGGTTTGTTTAATGCTGCTTTGGGCTGGAGTGAAAAAGGCTTCTTTGCCATGGCATTTTTGCTTAGCCTGTTCGCTGCCGTAGCGGTACAAAAAAATGTACGCGATATCAATCTGCTCAAGCCTGATATGGATACACCGCCTGTGCACGATAGTCATGAAAACTGATTTTCATGTATTTTCTTAACTTATTTATTGAACGACCTTGTTCATTGTGAATAATGATGCTCCAGACAATGGTGATTTTGCCGCCTATCTAGAAAATTTAGACAGGCGAAGCAAAACAAACGCCACACCAATTCCTGCACCAGGCACAACTCCGGCTGCTTTCAAATATCCACAGGATGAAGATGTAACAGATCAGGAAAGACTGCGCCTGCAGGAGCTTGCAGAACTTCCACCAATTTCTGATGATGATCTGTTGATGCAAGCCCTGGCAACTGCAGGCGAGCGCAATGAATATGATCTGGATGAAAAAGTAGCAAGCAATGTGAATAAGGAAGGCATGGAGACAGAGACTGGCTCCAGCGATGGGCCAGGCTCTGAGCAAGCTACCCTGGCATTTCTCGGTGAACATGCACTGGAATTAGCAGATCAAGTCGGGGCTGAAGAACTCACTGAAATACCGCCGATTACTGACGAAGAATTGATGCAGCAGGCATTGGCATTTCCAGCAGACGAAGATACTCCGCCTGAATAAGTCTGCTTCATCAAAGAGAAAGAGCCTGCATTTGTTCAATTTATTCACTTGAACAAATACAGGCTCTTTTTTCATTTACGGAAATTATTTAGCCATAAGCCAGTGTCAAATGTCCGGCACGGGCAACTGATGTGGATTTCACTTCTACCTGCATGGAATTTTGCAGCGAGGCGATGGAGCCACCAGCACGGTACTGGAAGCTGACTTGCAGCAGATCGCCCTCTTTGACCACCACTGGCTGCGTCAATGGCAAAGCCATATAGTGATTCAGCCAGTCTATGGTCGTTGAAGTTTCCATCAAGACCGCCAGAATATTCTTGGTCACAAACCGCAAGGCGCTGACTGTGCCCGCTTTTTCCACGGTAAAACTACCCTCCCATTTGATCTGCATGTCATTCGGCTGGCTGAAATCGATAATGCTGTACAAGGCAGGTTGCGCAAGTTCCACCGTGTCGGCAGAAAAAACACCGGGTTGCTGGAATTGAATGATCGGTGCCTGGTAGCCAGAAAAATCATAAGTTTGCTGCAGGGGCTGCACTGCCATGACGACAGCTTCGGGAATGAACAGGGGCAATGGCCCGCCAAATTTTGCTGCATAACGTTTCTTGAAGTTCTCTATGACTTCCACCTGTTTTTCCCGCAACATGGCAACGTGTATCATTTCGCAAATGACGATATCTACAGGTTCTGGTGGCAGGTATTCAAATGCATCAGCGTGGATGACTTCGACTTTTTCACCATAGCGGTTCATGGCCAGCAAGCGGCGCGCTTCATCGACCATATCAGGATTGAACTCGACGCAATATACTTTAGAGGCAGCCTGCGCAGCAAACCAGGACAAGACTCCCGTGCCTCCGCCCAGTTCCAGCACTTTTGCGCCATCAAATACCTGACGCCGTATGGCCGCTTTGAAATTATCCATGCGGTTTAAGTCCATCAACATATTGTGATGGTATTGCAGGGGGATAAACTGTCCGAGGTAGCAGCTCTCTGCCTCACGCTCAATCAACATGGTCACTCCTTCTTTACCTGGTTTCATCATGTGGCTGCCATCTGAAGAGTTCAACAGGACAGTCAATTTTCTCGCCACCAACAAGCAAATCTTGAAATTCGTTTTGTGTATGGCCTGAGAAACTGATTATCCTTGGGTTGCAAGGAAGTGAATCACGGAGTTGAATAGCGAATCTGCGTCAATTCTTGCGTATGCTAAAGCTAGTCGCATGCAATATGTCGGCAAATTAACTTTATGCAAAGAAACGACTATGCGCAATACCAGTTTTGAAAAAACAAGTAACAGTATCTGCCAAATAAACGCAAATGAAAGAGGAATTGGCTGAGCTAAGTCAGTCTGATCAGCCTGGCTTGGGTCGCTCGCAGCGCCCGTCCTGATATGCCTTGGGCAGTTGCTCCCAAGCCTCGCCTGGCGAAGTTTGGGAACAGACTACATGCGCATTGAGTTTGCTGCGCCACTTATACCAGGCTGCCGGTGCGGCATGCACCAGTGTGACGGCCAGCAACATGGTCAGTATGAAAACTTTTCTGAGCATAGTCATGGCCGTCACTCCTCCTGATATTTAATGCAAGTTGATGCTACTTAGGTTTTGGCTAGCGCACGATAGCTGGCAAGTTCATCTATAGTCAATACCACGATATCGTGAGTAACTGCATATTCTATGATTTGCTCGCCTTTGGCCATGCTGCCATCCGGGTTCATCAATTCACATAATACAGCTGCTGGTGACAATCCCGCCATCATAGCCAGATCAACCGAGCCTTCGGTATGGCCGCGCCGGCTAAGCACGCCGCCTGGTGCTGCACGCAAAGGGAAGACATGGCCGGGACGGGCCAGGTGATCTGGCTGGGCACCAGGTGCGATGGCAGCCAGGACGGTGGTAACGCGGTCAGCTGCAGAAACCCCGGTCGTCACACCTTGTTTGGCCTCTATTGACACCGTGAAAGCCGTGCCATAACGGCTTTCATTGTGGCTGACCATGGGTGGCAAGTCGAGTTGCTGCAGCCTGTCATCGGTCAGACACAGACAGACGATGCCACTGCAATCGCGGATCAGCCTGGCCATGGATTCGACCGTGATTTTTTCGGCGGCAACGATGAGGTCAGCCTCGTTTTCCCGGTCATAGTCATCCATGAGTAATACAGGACGACCATTGCGCAGGTCTGCCAATGCCCTGGACAGGCGCTGATCAAATGGACTAAGGGATAATATTTCCGGCTGGGCGGAATTGGAGGATGGGACAGTAGTACTAGTATTACTAATAGTATTCAACATAATGAAACGCTCCGGCAAAAGTAAATGTGCAAAAGACGTTTCAGGGAGTAAAAAACGAATAGCCATACACAAACACCCATGGCCTTCACCATAGGAATTTTGTGTAAGAACCTGTTTACGATCTGTCGCGAGCGAGCGTCAGCGGGGTCAGGGTAACAAAAACGCAGCGCAAAAAGCGGAATGTACTTAAGTACATGAGCATTTTGAGCAGCACATGAGCCCCGCGTGGACTCCGATTGCGCACCCGCAGTAAGATCAAAAACAAGTTCTAAGGCGCATCTTCTCTCATCCGGACTATGACCGTCGGCCCTGGAATCACACCAGATCTGCTGACCTTGCAAACTGCTGCAAAATTACTGCAACCGTTTTTACTGCAAGCGCTCGCGGGCTTGTGTACGAGAATTACCAAGGTAATCCTGTGCATTTACCGCCGGTGGGGAATTACACCCCGCCCTGAAGACGTACAACCTACCGAGTTATTCGGCAGATGAATTATACGCAAAAATAAAATTACTGTTTGGGCAAGCACAAAGCCCTTATGTCATTAACAGACTTCAAACCTTGCGGTTTCTTTATGTCCTGGACATCAACAAATGCGGGGCATATAAGGACAGGATATATATCTGCCAATATTTCTTTATGCGAAAAACATATATTCATAGAAGAATTGTTAAAAATATTGTCTGATTTAACTCGCATTTCCACATGGCAACATCTATTCTTAATTTCAAAGGTATTTCCAGCTTTTTCACACCAACATCTTTGTGAATCAGAAACACAAATTTCTGTCGTGGCTTCAATTCGATAAAAAACACATCAAAAGCGCAAGCTTTCTTGCATAAATTATCTCTTAAATAATTTATTCTGATTTTACGAATTAAACTAAAGGCAATATCAGTCCAGCGATTTTGCATATATCAAATACGTATATAAGCAAATGAATACTAAGTAGTTTGGAATAAAGCCTTAATTCATTACGATGCACCTACTTTGCGCGAGGCGACATGACGTTAACCTATATATTTTCGGGATTTGCAGTGGGCACCCTGGTCGGTTTGACCGGCGTAGGTGGCGGCTCGCTGATGACTCCCCTGCTTACCCTGCTGTTTGGTGTATCACCAACGGTGGCCGTAGGCACTGATCTCGCCTTTGCCTCGATTACCAAGGCCACCGGTACTTTTACCCATAGATTGCGCGGCACAGTTGAGTGGAATGTGGTGCGTTTGCTTTGCTACGGCGCTTTGCCGGCAGCTGTCGTTGCCACGCTCTTCCTTAAGAATTTTGGCGCACTGGATAAAGAAATTGGCCAGCTCATACGCTATTCCATTGCTGTTTCTGTACTGCTGACCGTGGTCGCCTTACTGTTCAAGGGCAAGATGCTGAACTGGCTGAACAAGCACCCAGAAAAACAATTACAAGGAAAAAAACTGGCCGCTGCCACTATCATCTCTGGTGCAGTACTGGGGACGCTGGTGACCATCTCCTCCATCGGCGCCGGTGCGATTGGTGCGACTTTGCTGGTCATGCTATATCCACGCATGTCTGCCGCGCATATCGCCGGTACAGATATCGCCTATGCTGTACCTTTGACGGCCATTGCTGCTTTTGGTCACTGGTGGCTGGGTTCGATAGACTGGGTCTTGCTGGGCAGCCTGCTGATAGGCTCTTTGCCAGGTATCACTCTCGGGTCTCTGGCAGCCCGCGCCGTACCAGAAAAATTTTTACGTGGCCTGCTGGCAACCACCCTGACTTTGGTTGCCGCCAAGCTTGTCCTTTGAATCTGTTTGCAATCGCGTACTTACAGACGCATTTTATGGGTAATTAAAGATGTATCGTTACGACCAGCACGATCACCAAATCATCAAGGAACGTATTGCACAATTCCGTGACCAGGTTAGCCGCCGGCTCTCGAATGAATTGAGTGAAGATGAATTCCGTATTTTGCGTTTGCAAAACGGTCTGTACATGCAGCGTCACGCCTATATGCTGCGGGTGGCAGTGCCTTACGGCATGCTGTCGTCGAATCAGGTACGCAAGTTTGCCCATATTGCCCGCAAATATGACCGCGGCTATGGCCACTTCACGACCCGTCAGAATATCCAGTACAACTGGATCAATCTGGAAGATACACCAGACATACTGGAAGAACTGGCATCAGTAGAAATGCATGCCATCCAGACCTCCGGTAACTGCATGCGCAATATCACTTCAGATGAATTTGCCGGGGTTGCTGCAGACGAACTGATAGATCCGCGTGCCTATGCAGAAATCCTGCGTCAATGGACTACCTTCCATCCAGAATTTGCCTATCTGCCGCGCAAATTCAAGATCGCCATCAATGGTGCAAAAGAAGACCGCGCCGCGATTGCCGTGCATGATATCGGCCTGACCGTAGTACACAATGAAGCTGGTGAAGTCGGCTTCAAGGTCATGGTTGGTGGCGGCATGGGTCGCACCCCTATCCTGGGTAGTGTGATACGTGATTTCCTGCCATGGAAGCATGTCATGACCTACCTGGAAGCGATTTTGCGTATCTATAACCAGTACGGTCGTCGCGACAATATCTACAAAGCACGTATCAAGATACTGGTGAAAGCCATCGGTGCTGAAGAATTTGGTCGCCAGGTAGAAGAAGAATGGCAAGACATCAAGGATGGCCCAGCCACTCTGACAGAAGCAGAATTGAAACGCGTGGCCAGCTATTTCACGACGCCAGACTACGAAAATCTGCCTGCGCAAAATGCCGCTTACGAACAACATTTGCAAGACAATAAATCCTTCGCCAATTGGGTCAAGCGCAATGTCAAACCACATAAAGTGGCTGGTTATTCTGCTGTGGTGCTGTCGCTGAAAAAACCGGGTGTGCCACCGGGCGACGCCAGTTCTGAACAACTGGACTTTATTGCTGATCTGGCTGACCAATACAGCTTTGGTGAATTGCGTGTCACGCATGAGCAAAACCTGGTGCTGGCAGACGTTAAAGTTGCTGACTTGTTCACCGTCTGGCAAGAAGCCAAGGCCCATGGACTGGCGACACCAAATATCGGCTTGCTGACCGATATGATTTGCTGCCCTGGCGGTGACTTCTGCGCGCTTGCAAATGCCAAATCCATTCCTATCGCGCTGGATATCACTGACCGCTTCAACGACCTTGATTACCTGCATGATATCGGCGACATAGAACTCAATATGTCTGGCTGTATCAATGCCTGCGGCCATCACCATGTCGGCAATATCGGCATCCTCGGTGTAGATAAAGACGGCAGCGAGTTTTACCAGGTGTCCATCGGTGGCGCACAAGGCAATAATTCGGCCATAGGCAAGATCATAGGCCCGTCTTTCGCTGCCGGACAAATGCCGGAAGTGATAGACCGCATCATTCAGGTGTATGTGCGTGACCGCCTGGAAAATGAGCGCTTCATCGATACTGCACAACGACTGGGTATCGCGCCATTCAAAGAATTTGTGTATGCAACGCCGATACGTACCAATGAGCATCATGGTGAAGACGCCGGTACTGCAGTCAGCTACTGAAATTAAGAAAGTGCATCATGCGAGAAATTATTAAAGATAAAGCCATCGTAGCCGACGACTGGACAGTAATGCGTCTCACCGAAAATGAAACACCGGACGCTATCAGCGTACCGGCAGGCAAAGTCATCATCCCTTTGAAAGTATGGTTGCTGCAACGCGAAAGCCTGCTGAACCGTACTGATATCGCCGTCTGGTTCAGCAGCGATGAGCAGGCAAAAGAATTGAAAGAAGATATCAGCCGCTTTAGTCTGCTGGCAGTGGATTTCCCTAAATTTGCAGATGGTCGTGGTTATTCCATCGCCTACAACCTGCGCTCACGCCTTAACTTCACTGGCGAATTGCGCGCCATCGGTGATGTCTTGCGCGACCAGTTGTTTTACATGCAGCGCGTGGGCTTCAATGCCTTTGCCACACGTGAAGACAAAAACATCCATGACGCGATCAAGGGCCTGACTGATTTTTCTGAAAAATACCAGACTTCCTGGGATGAAAAAAACCCCTTGTTCCGCCGTGCGGAGCGCACTGGAGCGCAAGCATGAGTGATTTTTTGGAGCGCCTTGCCGCAACACAGGCTATATTGGAAAGAATCGCCAACGACTTTGAGCCAGCCGTGTTTGCATCCAGCCTGGCAGCAGAAGATATGGTGTTGACTGACTTGATTTTGCGCAAGAAACTGAATATCACGATTTTCTCACTGGAAACAGGACGCCTGCATGCAGAAACACTGGGCATGCTCGATAAAGTCAAGGAAACCTATGGCACAGAAATCAAGCTGTTCAAGCCTGATGCCGCCGCTGTAGAAAATTATGTCAGCCAGCATGGCCGTAACGCTTTTTACGACAGCGTGGAAATGCGCAAGGAATGCTGCCGCATACGCAAGGTAGAACCGCTGAAACGTGCCCTGGCAGGCAACAAGGCCTGGGTAACCGGCCAGCGCCGCGCGCAGTCGGCGACAAGAACTGAGCTGGCGATGCAGGAAGACGATGCAACACATGGCCTGCAAAAGTTTAATCCTTTGGCAGATTGGTCAGAAGATGATGTCTGGCACTATCTCAGAAGCAACAATGTGCCTTACAATCCTTTGCATGACAAAGGATATCCATCCATAGGCTGTGAACCCTGCACCCGTGCGATACAGCCAGGTGAAGATGTACGGGCTGGACGATGGTGGTGGGAAAACCCCGATTCCAAGGAATGCGGCCTGCATGTGGTTGATGGCAAGCTGATCCGAATTAAACAAGCTGTCTGAAGAAGAAAAATCATGAATACTGTCGTGGAAAACCATTTTATTGATGCTGCGAGCAATCGCCACCTGGATTGGCTGGAATCCGAAGCCATCCATATCATGCGCGAAGTCGCGGCTGAATGCAGCAACCCTGCCCTGCTGTTTTCTGGCGGCAAAGACTCCATCGTCTTGCTGCGCCTGGCAGAAAAGGCTTTCCGCCCGGGTAAATTTCCTTTCCCGCTGGTGCATATCGACACTGGTCATAACTTCCCTGAAGTCATCGCATTTCGCGATAAGCGCGTGGCGCAACTGGGTGAACGCCTGATCATTGGTTCGGTAGAAGAATCGATACGCCGTGGCACAGTACGCCTGCGCAACCCGGCAACCGATTCGCGCAATGCCGCACAAGCCGTGACCTTGCTGGAAACCATTGCCGAGCATAAGTTCGATGCCTGCATAGGCGGTGCCCGTCGCGATGAAGAAAAAGCGCGTGCCAAGGAAAGGATATTCTCCTTCCGTGATGAATTTGGTCAATGGAACCCGAAAGCACAACGCCCAGAACTATGGGATTTGTATAACACCCGCGTACACGCCGGTGAAAACATGCGCGTCTTCCCTATTTCCAACTGGACCGAGCTCGACGTATGGCAATACATCGCCCGTGAAAAACTCGAATTGCCACAGATTTATTTTGCCCATGAACGCCAGGTCATACCGCGCAATGGCTTGCTGGTGCCGCTGACGGATTTGACACCACCACGCGAGGGTGAAACGGTAGAGACGCAGATCGTGCGCTTCCGTACTGTGGGTGATATCTCCTGCACCTGCCCGGTATCTTCAGATGCTGCAACGGTTGAAGCCATCATCGCCGAAACCGCAATTACCCAAATTACAGAACGTGGCGCCACACGTATGGATGACCAGACATCAGAAGCATCGATGGAAAAACGTAAAAAAGAAGGATATTTCTAATGAACGCCGTAGAACAATTTACTGCCGCTGTCGGTAAAGAACGTGGCCTGTTGCGCTTCATCACGGCTGGTTCTGTCGATGATGGCAAGAGCACTTTGATCGGTCGCCTGCTGTTTGACAGCAAGGGTATTTTTGCTGACCAGCTTGATGCCATTTCCCGCGCCAAGCACAAACGCACCGTTGGCGACACGATAGACTTGTCCCTGCTGACTGATGGCCTGGAAGCAGAACGCGAACAAGGCATCACCATCGATGTAGCCTATCGCTATTTCGCCACACCCAAGCGAAAATTCATCATTGCCGACACGCCTGGCCATGAACAATACACGCGTAATATGGTGACTGGTGCATCAACTGCAGATGCGGTAATTATTCTGATCGACGTCTCCAAGGTCAAACTGAATGATGATGGCAGTGTCGATTTGCTCACGCAAACCAAACGTCACTCCACCATTGCCCATCTGCTGCAAATAGAACATGTGATTGTTGCCGTCAACAAGATGGATCTGATCGATTATGACCAGACCGTGTATGACCGCATCGTTGCTACTTATCAGGCATTTGCAGATCAACTGGGTTTAAAAAACATCCGTCCTATCCCCTTGTCTGCCCTGGCAGGTGACAATGTCGTTACCGCCAGTGAAAAACTGGCCTGGTATAAAGGCCCGACGCTGATAGCCCTGCTGGAGTCATTAAGCGTGTACGACGCCTGCCATGACGAACCTTTCCGCTTCCCGGTGCAACTGGTAGCGCGCCACAATGGTCATGAAGCGAATGACTTCCGTGGCTATATGGGCCGTATCGAAGCTGGCAAGGTCAGCAAGGGTGACAAATTGCTGGTGCAACCTGGTGGTCAGACAGCGACTGTCAAAGACATTTTGACACTGGATACTTCGCTGGATACTGCAGTCGTCGGCCAGTCTGTGACGATCTTGCTGGACGAGTATGTCGATATTTCACGCGGCGATATGCTGGTAGGTATAGACCGCCCTGCGACGCTACTGAAAACCGTGAAGGCTGATTTATGCTGGTTGTCGGAAGATGCACTGGATATCCGCCGCAAATATTGGCTCAAGCATACCACCAGACAAGTCGCTGCCAGAGTTACTGGTATCGACACCCTGCTGGATATCAATACGCAAGAGCGCCGTCCTGCAGACAGCCTCAAGCTCAATGATATTGCCACAGTCACGCTGAATGTGGCTCAGGCGCTGGCAGTTGATGATTACAATGACTTGCGCTCTACGGGTGCATTCATCCTCATTGATGAAGTCACGCATCAGACCGTGGCAGCTGGCATGATACATCTGGCCTGAGTTATGTCGCAAACTCCGGGCAAGGTTTATCTGATAGGTGCTGGCCCTGGCGCTGCGGACCTGATTACGGTACGCGGTGCCCGTCTGCTGGCACTGGCAGATGTTGTACTATATGACGCCCTGGTCACGACTGAAATGCTGGATCTGTGTCCGCAGGCAGTCAAAATCTCGGTTGGCAAACGTAGCGGGCAACGCTCTGCTGCGCAAGAGCACATCAATCAACAAATGCTGGAATGCGCGGCGCAATATGCACTGGTGGTTCGCCTCAAAGGCGGTGATCCCATGCTGTTTGGCCGTGCTGATGAAGAGCTGACTGCACTGGAGTCGGCAGGCATAGCCTATGAAATCGTACCCGGCATCACCACCGCGCTGGCAGCCGCAGCCAGTGTGCGGCAACCCCTGACCAAGCGTGGAGTAGCACGCAGTGTCGCCCTGTTTACTTCCAGCACAGCTCCTGGCGAAAGCGCAGACACCCGCATACCTGAATGTGACACCCTGGTGCAATATATGGGCGGCAGAGAAGCCACACTGACCGCGCAACGCATGTTGGCCGCCAACTTCCCCAAGGATTTACCTGTAGTCATCATAGAAAATTGCAGCCGCCCGGACGAATGCAGCCAGGCTTTGAGCCTGGACGAATTATCTAAAGGCTTGCCCATCAGTACAGGGCCGGTATTAGTGATGATGGGTGAGGCAATGCGGGCACGTACCAGCAAATTATCATGAGGATGGCGCACTAATAAGTAGTGCCAGGTGGCTAAATGGGCTGTGGCTAAGGAGGCAACCTGACACCCAGCCTGCGCGCCATTAATTGCAAGGCACCGCCATCTCTCAGTTGCTCGTACCATTCGTCGTAACGCAAACGCAATTGCTCGCAAGCGGTATTTTTACAGTATGCCAGATAGCCATCCTGCATATCCATGAAGGGTTCTATCATTTGCAATTCATTGCTGATGCCCAGAGTCTTCATCGTCGCCTCGGTATTGCGCATATTGGTCGCCAGAAAATCGACCCGCTTTGCCAGCAACATATTCAAGCCATTCGTCAGGGTATTGGCGATGACAGGTTTGATAGTAGCGCGCAGGCTTTCAAATTGCGGGCCATATACCCAGCCATTGATGACACCCAGTTTAGGACCGGGCAGACTGGCATAATTGCCATCCCAACTTAGGTCCGAACCTTTGCGTATATACAAGGCCATGATGTCACGATAGAAAGCACGTTTGGCGAAGCCATATTTAGCTTCCCTTTCTGCCGTCTTGTAAGGGCCTATGAGTATTTGAGCCTGCTCATGTTCAACCATCCACTGGGCTCTGGCCCAAGGGTAAATTTCGAATTTGACTTCATCCCCATTTTGTCTGGCAAGCACGCGTATGATGTCGGCACCCAGGCCAGTGAATTCACCATTGGGGGTGCGCTCAAATACATTAGCGAATTCAGTACCTACCGCCAATATCTGGCCTGCCTGAACAGAACCAGCCAACAATGCAAACAGTGCGAATATTGCAAAAGAAAATGAACATATTGTTTTTTGTCGAAGCATGGTCTATTGCCTGGCAAATCAAAAAACACATTAAGAACAAGGGAGTTTGTTTATCTAATTTGCGGCTTATGTTTTTAACAGCAAACGCAAAACCAGATTCACATGCATTTGTTGGTGAAACTCACAATTTACTCGCTAATCAAAAAGAAACTGTAAATTATTTTTAATAGCTACTTAATCGCTACTCAATTGTCACTTACTCTGGACTGTTCGCTGAGTTTGCCTCTCCATTCCCTACCCATCAAGTGAAAGCTTGGCAACCGTTGCCAGTGTCAGAACCGACTGCCATGCACCTGCACTCGCACGCAGATGCCAAGCTTATTGCAATTATTAAAGTGACTCTACCATCGACAGCAATTTTTTCCTGGCATCTATAAATTTGTCAGGGCCTCCTCCTGCCTGATAAGAAGTGTCAGCAAATCTTTTTGTCAGTGTCGGGTCTGTGACCCAGATATTTGCAAACCTCATGTACATGGCCAAGTCCCAATGCCAGTTCGCGACATAAAAAACGATAGCTTCACAATTTGCCGCTTCTGATGGATTAGGTGTCGGATACCATGCACTATTTTTCTGAACATAGCTGGAACTAATCACTTTGGTTTCTATACCTCTTGCGCGAAAACCTTCTTGCAAAACTTCCAATACCGTGTCACGGACGGCTTCATGTTTAGCGATGCAAACACTTTTAGGAATAGTCCCGGAAAATTTTGTGAGTGTTTGCTTGGAAGCGCAGCCACTAAGGACAGCAATAAAAAGTACCAGGACTATTTTTTTCATCGTTTTGAGGTTCAGGATAGAGAGAAAATTGATGGATTTATCGTATTCAATTTTGAATCCTGGCATTTAATAGAAAATCCTGGAGATCAAAAAAAAGAACACGATACTTGAAAGTTACATCAGCATTGTTCTGTTATTTACTCATTTTTGCAAGAGCAATCGAATTGAGAAGTGTCCAAAATTTGCAGTTTAAAGATGCGGCTACACAAAGCAAGGCAGGAGTTCTATTACAAGTTTTCAACTCATCTCAGACGCTCAGAAGCAGGATGGATGATTGTGACCTTGATCAATAGAAAGGAAGGGGGCGAGTAAGTGAGTCAGGCAAAATTTACATTGTGGCGCTTCTGTCAGTCACAGAATTGCCACAATGATTTCATAGCATTTTCAAACAATAATCACGTATCGCCTGCAAGACAGTTTCATCTTCGCCGACAGCATTTACTATCTTGAATTCCAGGCCAGGGTGGCTAGCACGTATTGCATCTGCCAACACGGGCAAATCCCGCAAGACATGGCCACCCTGCCCCAGAAACACCGGGGCCAGTGTGATATTCTCACATCCTTCGCTCACTAGCTGCGCTGCCAGTTCTGGCAATGATGGCGTCATGAATTCAAGAAAAGCCAGTGCCACGGTAACATCAGGCAAGCTGGTTTGTGTCATTGCTTGCAGGCGCTGAAAAGGCGCAGCCCAGCGGGGATCACGGGCACCATGGGCAAACAGGATCAGGGCAGATTTATTTGCCATCAGTTTCTTTCCACGTAGCGCAATCCCGCTGCCGCAATGATCAGGAACAAAATACTTGGCACCACCGCAGTCACCAGTGCCGGCCAGGTGTTGAGCAAGCCTACATGTGAAAACAAGGCATTGATCAGATAAAAAGTCATGCCCAACATGATGCCGCTAAAAATCTTCAGGCTGACACCGCCGCTGCGTACATGCAGATAAGCAAACGGCAGAGCCAGCGCCATCATGACCAGTACCGCAAATGGATAAGTGATTTTTTTCCAGAAGGCGATTTCATAGCGCTCACCATCCTGTTTGTTATCTGCCAGATGTTTGGTGAATGCCGCCAGATCGGTTGCCGACATGCGGTCAGGGTCCGCAAACAAGACCGACAAAATATCCGGCGTGACTTCTGATACCACATCACGGCTGGCCAGTTTCTCACTCTTGACGGCAGCAATATCTTCACTGGTCAAAGTTTTGGGGAAAGAAGTCTCGATGACATCAGACAGGCGCCAGGTATTTTTACCCATGTACTCAGCATCTGTTGCTGTCATTTCGCGTGACAGATGGAAGTTTTTGTCAAATTCAAATATTTTGACGCCCTTCAAATGACGGTTCGGCAGGATTTCTTTGACATTCAAAAACCTTGAACCAATGATATCGCCAGTCAAACCATTTTCGCGCACCAGATCCTTGGTCCACAAGCCGGTACGAAATTCCTGCTCCAATGATTCGCCAATGGCACTGAGCTTCATTTTTTCTGCAAACTTGCTGGAAATCGGTGAAATAACTTCGCCAAATAAAAATGTCAGCAACACAAATATCATGCCTATCTTGAGCAGGATAGTACCGGCCATCATGGTAGACATGCTGGAAGCTCGCATGATGGTGAATTCAGAATTGGACGCGAATTGTGCCAACACGTAAATCGTACCTATCAACACAGCAATAGGCATGAATTCATAGATACGGCCAGGCCAGCCCAGCAGGACAAAAATCACTGCATGCTTGAGCTGATACCCCCCTTTGTTCACAGAAGATTGCAACTCACTGACCAGGTCAAAGAACGAGAACAGGGCCAGCAAGGCCAGCATGACGAACAGGACTGAACGTAATATCTCAACGCCAAAATATCTTTGTAAAATTTTCATGCTGGACACTTTTCTTTGCCGCGGAAACCAGATTTGCAGCGGGACCACAATATCAAAGGGTGCCAGCGGCTATTTACTTTCAAACGCCAAAAAAACATGCTGAGGGTCATTAAAGCCACAAACAAATGGTGCGGCCACCAGGCCATGCCGAAGCTGCTACGCTCCTGCACCACCAATGCTTGCAAGATATTCGTCACCGACAGATAAATCACAACCAGCAGCAAGGCCACAATCAAATTGGCAGAGCGCCCGACACGCGGGTTGACATAGCCCAGCGGAATTGCCAGCAGCAACAATATTGCGCACATCATTGGCAGGGATATACGCCATAGCAACTCACCCAACTTGGTACTATCCAAATTTTCGATCAAGGCCATCAAAGGCATGGATTTGGCAGATTTGTCACTGGCGATGCTGGCATTCTGGCTGGACACCAATACGCCGTATTTTTCAAACTGCATCATCTGGAAATCAGGCGCAGTCGGCAAGCCATCGTAACGGCGGCCTTTGCTCATGACCAGGAATTTATCCCCTGCCTTGTCGATTTCTATCATGCCTTCTTTGGCCACAACGATGCTGGAACGGCCATCTTTATAGGTATTGATGAAAATATTTTGTACTTTACTGAGGTCCCCGGCCACTTCTTCGACGAAGAAAATGCGGTCAGATGACGCTGATTCCTGGAATTTTCCTGGTGACACCTTGGCAATATCAGAACGTTTTTCAAAGCGCTCGCGGAATTCCACGTTCTGCTGATTGGCCCAGGGAGTGACGATAAAACTCAATAAACCAGTGAGAATGATGAGGGGGCCACCAAAGCCCAGCACTGGTCTTATCCATTGCGTCAGGCTCAGGCCAGAGGCAAACCAGACCACCATCTCGGAATCCTGATAACTGCGTGTCACCACCAGCAAGACCGAAATAAAACCGGTCAGTAGCAGCAAAATATGCATATTCATCAATGCGGTAAAGCCGATCAAGGCAACCACGTCCGCGGACGCAACTTTGCCTCCTGCCGCTTTTCCAAGGATGTTAATAAGCATCACGGAGATCGTGATGGTGAACAGAGTTGTGAAGACTGCGCCTGCGGCACTGTTTAATTCACGTCGAAGCGCGCGCTGAAAAATCATGAGTAGGATTATAATGTCTGTTTTACGAGACTTACAAAGAGGAGTAATACGTGGACTTTAGCATAAAAACAATCGACGCAAAAAGTGCCTCGACTGCCCATAAAGCAATTAAGACAGGCTGTATTGTAGTTGGCGTGTACGAAAACAAGAAACTTTCTGCCGCTGCAGCAGGTCTGGACAAGTCCGGCGACATCGCCGCCGCCCTGAAATCTGGTGATATCACAGGCAAAGCGGGAACATCCCTGCTGTTGCGCAAACTGGCTGATGTCGCTGCAGAGCGCGTATTGCTGGTAGGTTTGGGTGAAGAAGCAACAACCGTGGGCGAAAAAGCCTATAACCAGGCTGTGCAGGCTGCTGCCCGCACCCTGGCTGGTTTGGGTGCCAATGATGCAGTGATTGCCCTGCCTGCGGTAAAAGACCGTGATCTGGGCTGGTCCATCCGCGCCACAGTCCTGGCTTTCCGCGAAAGCATTTTCCGTGCTGACGGCCTGAAAAGCAAAAAAGACACATCCACTGCTGGCGTCAAAAAAGTCGCCATCGCCGTTGCAGCTACAGAAGCTACTGCAGCAAAAAATGCACTGGTACAGAGCGAAGCCCTGGCCAATGGCATGGATTTGACCAAAGAACTGGGTAACCTGCCACCTAACTTCTGCACACCGACCCACCTGGCCAATACTGCCAAGAAAATCGCTACCGACTACAAAATGGCCGTAGAAGTGCTGGACCGCAAACAGATACAAGCCCTCAAAATGGGTAGTTTCCTGTCTGTCACCAATGGTACGGTAGAACCACCTAAGTTCATCGTGCTCAAGCACAATGGCGGCAAAGTCAAGGATGCCCCAGTAGTTTTGGTAGGCAAAGGCATTACTTTTGACTCCGGCGGTATCTCGCTGAAAGCCGGTGCTGGCATGGATGAAATGAAATACGACATGGGCGGTGCTGCTTCTGTACTGGGCACCATGCGCGCTATCGGTGAAATGAAACTGAAGCTGAACGTCATCGCCGTTATCCCTACTTGCGAAAACATGCCTTCCGGCAGTGCCACCCGTCCAGGCGATATCGTCACTTCCATGTCTGGCCAAACTATCGAAATCCTGAATACGGATGCCGAAGGCCGCCTGATTCTGTGTGACGCCCTGACTTATGCAGAACGCTTCAAGCCAGCAGCCGTGGTTGACGTCGCAACACTGACCGGTGCTTGCGTGACCTCGCTGGGTCATCACAATTCTGGCCTGTTCACCCGCCATGATGAGGCGCATGACCAACTGGCAGCAGAACTGCTGGCAGCTGGCAAGCAAACTGGTGATACGGCATGGCGCATGCCTATCGAAGAAGCCTATAACGAGCAACTGAAATCCAATTTTGCAGACATGGCAAATATTGGCGGCCCAGCCGGTGGCAGTATCACGGCAGCCTGCTTCCTTGAGCGCTACACCAAGAAATACACCTGGGCCCATCTGGATATCGCCGGTACAGCCTGGAAATCCGGTGCTGCCAAAGGTTCCACTGGCCGCCCAGTGCCTTTGCTGACAACGTTCCTGATCAATCGCGCAGCTTAAGTAGCAAGCTGTATATAGAAATAGAACGTGAAGGCCAGAGTCTGATTAATTCAGGCTCTGGCTTTTTCTTTTGTTTAACGATCAGGGCTTGAACCAAAGCTCTGCCCGGCTCAAGGGCATATTCGCAGGATTCAGGAAAGGATTTTGCAGCTCCAGTACAGTTCTTTGCTTCAGACCAGCTTTTTGTATAGAGCTTTGGTGGTATTTCAAGAACAGTTTCTCGAATTGCCCGTTGTGAACCATGATTTCCAGTCCATTGGTCAAATCCTCAGCAAATTGACGCTTGGTCGGCGCGACAAAAAAATAATAGGCGGCAGGATAATGCAAGGCGATATCCTGGCTGATGATGATATTTTTACCGGCATGCGACTCCTGCTCTTTCCAGATTTCCATGACAGACCTGGGAAAATAATCAAAACGCCCCGCTTCCAGCATGCTGAATAAAGCCTCGTAAGAATTAGCCGTATTCACCTTGAGACCATTGTGTTCAAGAATTTTGACATCTGGCCAATCCAGCTCTTGCCCGGCAGAGTAATTCTCCATATCACGCAAGGTCCTGATAGTTTTGAACATTTGCCGGTTTTCACTGATAACAAACGGGATACGCCAACCCAACAAGCCTTTGTCGATAGGTATTTTAATGGCGATCAGCGCTTTTTCTCTTTCATCCGTAGACATGCTCCACAAGAGATCCACTTCTCCCGTACCGTTTTTCATCTCATGCACAGCCCGCCCCTGTTGCATGGTCGCCTTGCTGGGCAATAACTGGTATTTGTGAGGGGAAAGGGACAGAGCTTCAGCCAGCAACTCATGCACATAATCAAAATGGCTGTCTGTCCTGGCTGCCGGACGGGGATAACGAATCACAGCGCCATCTGCAAACACTGTCTGCGTGCCAAAGATGAACATTGCAATAAAACAGGATGCGAGACACTTGAGCATGACAAATTCAAAAAGGGACTACGTTTATGCATTTTAGTATCTTTCTGAAACGAAATACGCTTAACAGAATGAAGAATCGTCAAAGATTGAAAAGTCCAGTTTAGTGTGTGAACACGCGCTACACTTTGTGATTCGCATTGCCAGCATTATCAATTCACAACATCGTATAATGTGCTTCAAATCCATAGTCATTGCTACAACAGTGCTTATTCTCACGTTTTGCCTGCAATGATTACAACCTATCCGCACAGATCAATCATATGAAATTAGTCACCTGGAACGTTAACTCCCTCAAAGTCAGGTTGCCGCAAGTCTTGCAGTGGCTGGAAACCAATCCCGTAGACGTGCTATGCATACAGGAAACCAAACTCACTGACGACAAGTTCCCTCAGGCCGAAATAGAAGCTGCAGGCTACCACGTCGCTTTTACTGGCCAAAAAACTTATAACGGTGTGGCGATTTTATCAAAGCACCCTATGACGGATATTCAAAAGAATAATCCGCAGTTTGAAGATGAGCAGCAACGCATCATCGCTGCCACCATTGACGGCATACGTGTCATTTGTGCTTATGTGCCGAATGGTCAGTCACCGGATTCAGACAAGTTCCAGTACAAGTTGAAGTGGTTTGCAGCACTGGAAAACTGGGTCAGAGAAGAAATGACACGCCATCCGAAACTTGCCGTATTGGGCGACTACAATATTGCCCCGGAAGACCGGGATGTGCATGACCCGGCAGCCTGGGTAGGCATGAACCTGGTGTCACCAGAAGAAAGAACTGCGCTCAAGAACCTTATAGCTCTTGGATTAAGCGATAGCTTCCGCCAGTTTGAACAGGCAGAAAAATCCTTCAGCTGGTGGGACTACCGTGCACTCGGCTTCCGTCTCAACAAAGGTGTACGCATAGACCATATCCTGTTGTCCGCAGAACTGGCGAAGCAATGTACTTCCTGCGTTATTGACCGCGTACCACGCAAGTGGGAGCAACCATCGGATCATGCGCCGGTGATTGCTACCCTGGCTTGAGTTTTAGTCAACAAATTTTTCGTCAATAAGTTTAATCGTCATATCCCAGGCTGGGCGCAGAAGCCTTATTCTTCGCCCAGCTTGATCTGGCTGGCGCTATGCGTGGGCCAGAAGCTGAATCTTCCATACGGAATGCTGACATCGCAGTTTTCAGCAAATTGGCCTGTTCTTCCAATGAACCTGCTGCTGCTGCCGCCTCTTCTACCAAGGCAGCGTTTTGCTGGGTTGCCTCATCCATGTGGGCCAGCGCCACATTGACTTGTTGGATACCATCGCTTTGCTCTACTGAAGCGGTGGTGATTTCATTGATAATGGCGGCGACCTGGTCTACCGCCGAGACGATGCGGTTCATGGCTGCACCAGCCTTATCCACCAGCTCAGACCCTTCACTGACTTTATTGACCGAGTCTTCAATCAGGTTCTTGATCTCTTGCGCCGCAGCGGCACTGCGCTGCGCCAAAGTACGCACCTCACTGGCAACGACTGCAAATCCCCGCCCCTGCTCACCTGCCCTGGCAGCTTCCACCGCTGCATTCAAGGCCAGGATATTAGTCTGGAAGGCGATACCTTCAATCACGCTGATGATGTCAACAATCTTGCGTGAGCTCTCGCTGATGCCCTGCATGGTAGTGACCACCTTGCCCACCACTTCGCCACCCTGGGTTGCGACATCGGATGCATTCACAGCCATCTTGTTGGCTTCGCGGGCATTGTCGGCATTATTGCGTACGGCCTCGGTCAGCTCTTCCATGCTTGCAGCGGTTTCTTCGAGGGATGATGCCTGTTGCTCGGTGCGGCCAGACAAATCCATATTACCCGTAGCAATTTCTGTCGCACCTACGGTAATCGAGTCTGTTGCCTTGCGCACGTCCACAACCATGACGCGCAACTGTTCAAGGAAGCGATTAAAGGCTGAGGCAGTCTGGGCCACCTCATCATCACCTTCAACATCAATCTTGCGGCTCAGGTCACCACCACCAGCGGCAATATCCGACATGGCATCGCGTACTCTTTGCAAGCCAGCCAGCATGCGCCCTACCAGCAAGGTCGTCATAGGCATGATCACACCAAGCAAGACCAGCAGGACGACAGCGGAAAGTATCAGCAACTGATCCAGGGCTTCCAGCGCTTTTTTCTTGTCAATGACCAGCGCCAGGTAAATATCAGAACCGGTAATTTGCTGCAAGAGCATGAAATGCTGTTTACCGCCAATTTCAGTCAGTATCGGGTCTTTTTGTTTGGACAGGTTGGGCAGATTATCCAATGCAAGGTCAGGGGTGATTTCCTTTGCCATTTTCATGACCCTGGCCTGATCTGCATGTGCCAGCACCTGGCCGCTTTTATCCAGCAAGAATGCATAACCGCCGCCAGCCAGTTTGATGGTCAGGATCTGGTCAACAATCTTGGTCAGGAACACGTCAGCACCGACCACACCACCCTCGCCACCTTTGACAGGTGCGGCAAACGTAATCATCAGTCCAGGAGGTGCGACGCCCATATAGGGAGAAGTGACGATGGGCTTTTTGGCTTCCATGGCAGCTTTATACCAGGGGCGCACAGTAGGATCGAAACCGGCAGGCGGTGGGTCAGGCGGGATATTCGTGAACTGCTTGTCAGGCTGGCCCTGGTAGACGCTCAGAAAACTGCCACCGCCACGCATCATGGTCAGACTGGCCTGTAAATCAGCGCCATTGCCCAGGCCTTGTGACAAGCTGTCCATCATGGACAAATTGGTTTGTATCCAGTTACTCAGTACTGCGTTATAACCTGCAGCGACGCCACGCATTTCATTATTCAGATCAGTTTCTATCTGGGATTTCATCCTCAGATAACTGCCTACGGTCAAGACTATCGTACAAACTGCGAGCAACAATCCTATAACGACAATGAGTCTGGCCTTGAGAGATTTCATAGCTTCCCCTGAGTACGGATATGGATAGATAAAAGACTTTGAAGACTTTGCCCAAGCTAACTCAATGGTAAAACGGTACCCCGATATGGGTCTGAACATTCAACATGAAAAGCTATCGTAGTGACCGCGCACGAAGAAAAGCTTAATGCTATACAACAATATAGCGCCGCAGACTAAGCAATGTGAGAAAAAGTTTATCTAATTTACCAGTTTGTAAAACAAGTTCACAAGTCTGTGGGATTGCAGCATCAGCACTACTCAGGTGGTTTGTTTCAATTCCTTGCTACCAGCAAGTAAAAGCGCCTGGCTCTTTTAATTCACTGGTTGTAAACTGCGCGTTTCCCGGGAGACAACAATGACCATCATCATCACGACAGAAAGACTCAATCTGCGCACTATTACGCCAGATGATGCCGCTTTTTACCTGGCACTGGTGAATGATCCCGCTTTCATAAAAAACATACGCGACAAAGGTATACGCACGCTGGAAGAAGCCCGGACAGATATCATCAATGGCCCGATGGCAAACCAGGAAAAAATCGGTTTCAGCCTGTATCTGATGGAACGCAAGGAAGATGGACAGGCAATCGGCCTGTGCGGCCTGGTCAAGCGAGAAACCCTGAAGAATGTGGATATAGGCTATGCCCTGCTGCCGCAATTCATAGGACAGGGTTATGCCAGGGAAGCTGCCAGGGCGACGCTGGAATATGCCAACCAGCATTTGCGCATCACCAGACTGGCCGGCATTACTTCACCTGCCAATGGTCCTTCAAACCAATTATTGCAAGACCTGGGATTTCAGCTGGAAGCTGTAGTGGTGTTGGCAGGTGAAAGCAGAGACACCAATTTATACGGCTATGAGTTTTAATTTGGATATCTTGGCAGTTTTTTTTAAAATAGGACTTGCACAAAATTGTCCCAGCAAAGCTATCGCCTTAGGAAATCTTCCTTGCAAGGAAGATTCGTTACGTCGGCACGCAACATATTGCCTGAAACCCCGACTACACCGTAGCGACGAAGACAGTATTTAGTACCGAATTTGCTAAACGCGGGAGCTGCAACGCAGCTGGGGCGGTTTTGTGCAAATCCGCTTACAAGAAGCGGTCGAGTATCTTGCGGCTGTGCTTGTCTATTTCATACATATCACGTATCAGGAATTGTATGCCGTGATTATCGGTAATCAATAAAGAGGTCTTGCCGATGCGGCGTATATCTTCGTCGCCCTTGAGGACGAAATCAGTCTCACCGCGGTCGGTTGCTACCTTCCATGTGCATGGCAGGGCAAAGCTGGTGACGCTGATGATGCTGCTGATTTCAGGCATGAACTCGCGCCCTTCCAGCTCTTCCATGACCAGTTCACGCACGTCTGCTGCCAGATCATCAAGTTGATCTATCCATGCCACTTCGCGCCCGTCTGTCATGACCAGGGACATGCCCACCAGTGGTGACTGAATCGGAAATGCCCGCACCGGGCTGACACCTTCAAACACTTCGCCAGCCTCATTGCCGAGTACCAGCTTACCGAAAGAATTGCGGGTCAGGGTAAATTTTGTTGTTGTCATTGTCTTTTACTCCTCAACCAGTTCTGCATTACGGGCTTGCGCCTGGTACAGATTATAGTAAGCACCTTCTTTGGCCATCAGTTCATCATGGCTGCCCACCTCGACTACCTGGCCTCTGTCGAGCACAACCAGGCGATCGGCCTTGTGCAGAGTGGACAATCTATGCGCAATCGCTATGGTGGTACGGCCTTGCACCAGGTTATCGAGGGCTTTCTGGATTTCTTTTTCTGTTTGCGAATCGACGGAAGAAGTCGCCTCATCCATGATTAAAATGCGTGGATCAATCAGCAAGGCACGGGCGATCGAAATACGCTGGCGTTCACCACCCGACAGGCCCTGTCCACGTTCACCGACCATGGAGTCATAACCCTGAGGCAAGCGCAAGATGAATTCATGGGCATGGGCAGCACGCGCCGCCGCAATGATTTCATCGCGAGTCGCTTCTGGTTTGCCATAGGCGATATTCTCGGCAATGGTGCCAAAGAACAGGAAAGGCTCTTGCAAGACCAGGCCGATATTCTGGCGGTAATCAGACACCGCAAATGAGCGTATATCCACACCGTCGAGCAAGATCGCACCTTCCGACACGTCATAGAAACGGCAGATCAGGTTCACCAACGTACTTTTGCCCGAACCACTATGCCCAACCAGACCTATCATTTCGCCAGGTTTGATGTTCAGGTTGATACCACGGTTGACCGCACGGTTACCATAGCGGAAGCCCACTTCGCGCAACTCTATCTGGCCTTTGACTTCTTTAACCTTCACAGGATTTTGTGGATCAGGCACGCTCGATACATGGTCAAGAATGTCAAAAATACGCTTGGCGGCCGATGCCGATTTCTGTGTGACAGAAACGATGCGGCTCATGGAATCGATACGGCCATAGAAATTGCTGATGAAAGCAACCGCAGCCACCAGAGAACCGACAGTAATATCACCCTTGGAAATCTGCCAGATACCAAAGCCCCAGACCACCAGAATGCCGAGATCCGTCAAAAATGATACGGTAGGTGAAAACAGCGACCAGACCTTGTTAAGCTTGTCGTTGACCGCCAGATTATGTTTGTTCGCCTCACGAAAACGCCCTGCTTCACGTTTTTCCTGTGCAAAGGCCTTGACCACACGTATGCCAGGAATAGTATCCGCCAGGACATTGGTCACCTCGCCCCATACCCTGTCTATCTTTTCAAAACCGGTACGCAACTTGTCACGCACCAGGTGGATCATCCAGGCAATAAATGGCAGCGGCAGCAAGGTCACCAGGGCCAGCTTGGTATTGATCTGCAACAGAAAAGCAGCAGTCATGATGAACATCAGTACATCAGTCGCAAAATCCAGCAGATGCAGGGACAGATAAACGCAAATGCGGTCACTTTCGCTGCCTATGCGTGACATCAGGTCGCCAGTGCGTTTGCCACCAAAATATTCCAGCGACAATTTCAACAGATGTTCGTAGGTAGCGGTACGCAAATCGGCACCTATGCGCTCTGACACAAGTGCCAGGATATAAGTCTTGCCCCAGCTCAGCAGCCAGGCAATTACCGCAGAACCGAGCAAACCACCGATGTAAAACACCACCAGTTTGGGATCGACATGCGCACCGTTTTGATAGGGAATCAGTACCTCATCTGTCAGTGGTTTGGTCAGGTAACGCGGGATCATATGCGCAGCCGTACCCAGCAACATCAACGAGAAGCCGATGAACAGTTGCAAGCGGTAAGGATGGGCAAATCGCCACAGGCGTAATAGTGTCCAGGTGGATGGCGGTGTATAGGTGACCTTGGTGCACACCGGGCATTCTTCCTGGTCCGGCTCCAGCACAGCTTTACAACTAGGGCAGATATTTTGCTCGGCACGTACTACCGGCATGCCTGTGACATGGCTTAGCAATTGTTCCTTGAAGTGGTCCAGCAGGCGTATGGCATGCAAATTCTGGCCCAGGGTAAAGCGCCAGCTAGCTTGCAAGCCCTGCTCATCTACCAGCTCAAGATGGCCAACGCCAGCATGATCATGATGACTTAATTGCAAACCCTGACGAAAACGCCATTCTTTCCAGTCAGTTTCGCCGGGCGATTTGGTCAGCAAACGCTGTTCTGTCACGACCAGCAAGCCCTTGCGGAAGCGAAGTTTGTTGTCGAGGTCAACCTCCAGGGCAGTTAAAACGTTCTCGCCCTTGGCGATCTGACTGTTGAGGTCAGACTGCCAGGATACTGGAAGTGATGTAACAGGCTGTTCGGGGCTGAATTGTGTTGTGGTCATCGTGAAACGAACTCCGGCTCAAGAGCTGGTCCCGAACAAAATCAGGACATAAATTTTAGTAAAAGAGATCACTTGGTTTCCGTTTCCGGCATAAGCCATGTCACGGAAGCAGCAATTTACGGTATTCTATCGGAAGAAAAATAATCAGATAACTCTGATCAAGAGGATGAACTGCTTTTGCGCTGGCGCGCAAGTATATCAGCAAGCGTGCCTTTCACAGCCGCTTTCAATATGATATGCAAAGTAACATTGTGGCTATGGCAAGATTTTCAAGATATCAGGAAATCTTGCCTAGCCTGGCCAGCCCAAGATGTTGCGCATTCAGGGAAAACGAAGAAACGCTCTAAAATGACAAGACCTGGTCTGCATAAACCCGGCTTATAAAAGTTTATATACATGACAACAAACAAGAAAGACATCCGCATTCTCAGCGCAACGCACTTGCGTGGCCCGAATATCTGGACTTACCGCCCTGTCATTGAAGCAGTGCTGGATATTGGTGCGCTGGAAGAATTTCCATCGAATAAAATCCCCGGTCTGTATGAACGCCTGACGACATGGTTGCCTGGCATTATTGAACATCGCTGTGGTGTCGGTGAGCGTGGCGGATTTCTGGAGCGCCTGCGTGAAGGCACCTGGTCTGGTCATATCCTTGAACATGTCGTACTCGAATTGCAAAACCTGGCAGGCATGCGTACTGGTTTTGGCCAGACGCGCTCTACCAATGTAGTTGGCGTTTACAAAATGGCCTTCCGCACCCGTGAAGAACAGGTAGGCCGCGCAGCGCTGCAAATTGGCCGTGACTTGCTGATGGCGGCGATTGAAGACCAGCCATTTGACCTGCAAACCAAGGTCACGGAATTGCGCGAACTCGTGGACGACCGTTGCCTGGGTCCCAGTACGGCCAGTATCGTTGATGCCGCCACTGACCGCCGCATTCCTTCCATACGCCTGACAGATGGCAATCTGGTGCAACTGGGTCATGGCGCAGCGCAACGCCGCATCTGGACCGCAGAAACTGACCGCACCAGCGCCATTGCTGAAAGCATTGCCAGCGACAAAGACCTGACCAAGACCCTGCTGCAATCTTGCGGCGTACCTGTCCCTGAAGGCTCCTTGGTGCGCAGTGCGGAAGAAGCCTGGGAAGAAGCACAGGATATCGGCCTGCCGGTTGTCATCAAGCCTTATGACGGCAACCATGGTCGCGGTGTTTCACTGAACCTGATGAGCAAGGAAGACGTGATTGCGGCCTATGAACTGGCTTCCCGCAAGGGAGATAGCAAGAGCGTCATCGTTGAGCGTTTCGTCACTGGTGATGAGCATCGCGTGCTGGTGGTCGGCAACCAGGTGGTCGCTGTTGGCAAAGGTGAATCGCTGTGGGTGACTGGCAATGGCAAATCGAATGTGACTGAACTGGTCGATGACCAGATCAATACCGACCCGCGCCGTGGCACGACAGAAGACTGCCCACTAAATGCCTTGGACCCGGCAGCAGGTGCCGAAATCATACTCGAATTAAAACGCCAGGGCATGGATGCCAACTCCATCCCGCTGGCGGGACAAAAAGTATTGATACAGCCAAACGGCAACGTCGCCCTCGACGTCACCGATAAAATCCATCCTGATATTGCCTATGCTGCGACTCTGGCTGCACGTATTGTTGGCCTGGATATCGCGGGCGTTGACCTGGTGGCAGAAGACATTTCCCGTCCTATGTCAGAACAAGGTGCGGCGATTATTGAAGTCAACGCCAGCCCTGGTCTGCTGGCCCACATCAAACCAGCCAATGGCGAAGGCCGCCCTGTCGGCAAGGCCATCATCAATCATTTGTTTGCGCCCGACGAAAGTGGCCGCATCAGCATTGTTGGCGTTGCTGGCACCAAAGGCTGCAGCCTGATTGCGCGCCTGATCGGTGCCTTGATCAATATCAGTGGCAAGGAAACCGGTGTCGCCTGCGCCCAGGGCCTGTTCCTGAACAAACGCCTGGTCACCGATGGCGATTGCGCCAACTGGGAAGCGGGCCAAAGGCTGCTGATCAACCGCTCAGTGCAAGCTGCCGTATTTGAAACCAATGCCAAAGCCATGCTCAGCGATGGCCTGGCCTATGACAAGTGCGCCGTTGGCGTGGTCACTGATATGGAAGGCTATGCCGACCTGGCAGCGTATTACATCGACAGCCCGGATCAGATGCGCAAAGTCTTGCGCACCCAGGTGGATGTGATTTTGCCGGATGGCGTGGCGGTATTGAATGCGGCTGATCCTGACGTAGTCGATCTGGCAGAGCTCTGCGATGGCAAGGTGATTTTTTATGCCAAGGACCCGGCGCTGGAAGCCATCATCAATCACCGCGCCCTGGGTGAGCGCGTCGTGTTCTTGCGTGATGACAATATCGTGCTGGCAGATGGCGAAACAGAAACTGCCCTGCTGCCACTAAGCACCTTGAAACCTGCAAAAGTTGCCCAGGCAGAAAGCGTACTGGCTGCAGTTGCAGCAGCATGGGCCTTGAACATCACGCCAGAACTGATCGGTGCTGGTCTCAGGACTTTTGACTCCAGCAAGAAAGCTCCTTACTGACCGCAGTAACTAGTGACACTTGTGCGGGTACCGATCTGGTATCCGCAAATACAAGATATATTGTTTACGTGTTTTCTTAGAATTTGCTATTTATCTGTTGGTATGATTTCTGATAATTCTGATACTTGCATGTTCAGATTACGCATGGAACACACCATCGTTTGACGCCTTTTTCAACAGGACTAAGTTTTATGGAAGTATCACGCATCCGTGCCCTGCGCGGTCCCAATCTCTGGAGCCACCATACGGCCGTAGAAGCGATTGTTGCCTGCACAAATGAAGAGATGTCAATTGCCGGCCTGAACGGATTTGAAGACCGTTTGCGCGCCCTTTTTCCGCAACTCAGCATATTGCAACCTACTGGCCATGACGATGCCATCCCCATGGCCCATGTGTTTGAATTGCTGACCCTGGGTCTGCAGGCAGAAGCTGGTTGCCCAGTGACCTTCAGTCGCACCACGCAAACCCTGGAGGCAGGCATTTCCCAGGTCGTGGTTGAATATTCGGAAGAAGCCGTTGGCCGTCTGGCGGTAGAACTGGCTGAGCAAATCATCAATGCGGCGCTGAATGACCAAACTTTTGATCTGGCTGTCGCGCTCGAACAATTGCGTGACCTGGACGAGGACGTGCGCCTTGGGCCATCTACTGGTTCCATCGTGAATGCCGCCGTCGCCCGCAATATCCCATACCGCCGCCTGACCGATGGCAGCCTGGTTGCTTTTGGCTGGGGTAGCCGCCAGCGCAAGATACAGGCAGCAGAAATGGATGGCACCAGCGCCATTGCTGAAGCCATTGCGCAAGATAAAGAACTGACCAAAAAGCTTTTACACGCTGCTGGCGTGCCTGTGCCATTGGGGCGTTCAGTATCCGACCCGGATGACGCCTGGGCAGCCGCCCTTGAAATCGGCCTGCCTGTCGTTGTCAAACCCAAGGATGGCAATCAGGGCAAAGGCGTGACAGTGAATGTTACAACGCGCGAACAACTGGATGCAGGCTTCCATGCCGCCAGTGAATTCCGTGATGACATCCTGGTAGAACGCTTCTTGCCCGGCAATGATTTCCGCCTGCTGGTGGTAGGCAACAAGCTGGTTGCCGCTGCCCGCCGTGACCCGCCGCAAGTGGTGGGCGATGGCAAGCAAAGCGTGCGTGAACTGGTTGAGCAAGTCAATAAAGACCCGCGCCGTGGCAGTGGTCACTCTACTTCCCTGACCAAGATACGTTTTGATGATATCGCTCTGGCCAGCCTGGCCAAGCAGGGTTTTGTGGCTGACTCCATCCCACCCAAGGGCCAGCGCGTGGTATTGCGCAATAACGCCAATCTCTCTACTGGTGGCGCTGCGACCGATGTGACGGATGATGTGCACCCGGAAGTTGCCGCCCGCGCAGTGGCTGCAGCGCAAATGGTAGGTCTCGATATTTGTGGTGTTGACCTCGTCTGCGACAGTGTCTTAAAGCCGATAGAACAGCAAAATGGCGGCATCGTTGAAGTCAATGCTGCGCCAGGTTTGCGTATGCATCTCTCCCCTTCTTTTGGCAAAGGTCGCCAGGTCGGTGAAGCGATTATCGCCTCGATGTTTGATGACAATGACGATGGACGTATCCCCATCATTGCGGTCACCGGCACGAATGGCAAAACCACGACCGTGCGCCTGATCGCCCATCTGCTGACAGCCAGCGGCTTGCGTACAGGCATGACCAATACCGACGGCGTCTATGTTGCAGGCCGCCAGATCGATAGTGGCGATTGCAGCGGCCCGCGTAGCGCCCGCAATGTCTTGTCCCACCCTGATGTAGATGCAGCCGTGTTTGAAACAGCACGTGGCGGCGTCTTGCGTGAGGGTCTGGCCTATGACCGTTGCCAGGTTGCGGTCGTCACCAATATCGGTTCCGGTGATCACCTTGGCCTGAATTACATCACCACGGTAGAAGACCTGGCCGTATTAAAAAGAGTCATCGTGCAAAACGTTGCTGATACTGGCTATGCAGTGCTGAATGCAGCTGACCCTATCGTTGCGGCAATGGCCAGCAATTGCCCGTCTGCCGTTATCTTCTTTGCTGCAGATCACCAGCATCCCGTGATGGCAACACACAGGGCCCAGGGCAAGCGTGTGGTGTATATAGAAAACGGGCATCTGATCGCTGCAGAAGGCAAGACACGCCATAGCGTGCCGCTGGCTGATATCCCTATCACCCGTAATGGCAGCATAGGCTTCCAGGTCGAGAACGTCATGGCATCTGTAGCCGCTGCCTGGGCAATCAATATTGACTGGGACAGCATACGCGCAGGCTTGTTGTCTTTTGCCAATGAAGCTGACAATGCGCCTGGCCGCTTCAATGTTTTCAACTTCCGTGGTGCGACCCTGATTGCTGATTACGGCCACAACCCTGATGCGATACTAGCGCTGGTGCGTGCAGTAGAAACCATGCCTGCCAAACGCCGCTCTGTTGTCATCAGCGGTGCAGGTGACCGCCGTGATCAGGATATACGCCAGCAGACTGAAATCCTGGGTGAGTCTTTTGATGACGTGGTGCTGTATCAGGATCAATGCCAGCGTGGCCGTGCCGATGGTGAAGTTGTCGCCCTCTTGCGTGAAGGCTTGAAGCAGGCAACAAAAACCTCGCGTATAGATGAAATCAACGGTGAATTCATTGCCATTGATCTGGCCATGGACAGACTGGAAGCAGGTGATCTTTGCCTGATCCTGATTGATCAGGTAGAAGAAGCACTTGCGCATATCGCCAAGCGTGTTGCAGCAGGTTAAGCTTACAGTAAGACCAAAGAAACGAAAATGCCGGGTCCGTTCATTTAAAACTGACCCGGCATTTTTTATTTCTGATTTCTTCAGGTATTACGCCCTGCCATCACACCACCATCCACATCCCAGATTGCCCCGGTTACCCAGGAGGCCTTATCTGACAGCAAGAAGCTAATCGCTTCTGCCACATCCTGTGGCGTACCTATACGGCCTATAGGATGGAAAGCATTGAAACCCTGCAAGGCGGCAGGAATATCCGCCTTCGGTATGAAGCTTTCATAAACAGGTGTCTCCACTACAGCCGGTGATACTGCATTCACACGAATATGATGGGATGCAAGTTCCATGGCCAGATGCTGGGTCAAGGAATGTATGCCTGCTTTGGCCATGGAATAAGCAGATGACGGAGTTGCCGCAATCGCCTGTCTGGCCCACATCGATCCTATATTCACGATAGACCCAGGGTGCCGGCTGGCTATCATGTTGGCAGCGATTTTTTGGGTAATAAAGAACAAGGCCTTGTTCAAAGCCTGGTATTGATCATAGTCATTTTCGCTATGCTCAAGAAATGCCTTGGGTGCAAATATGCCTGCGGCATTCAACAAGAGATTGATGTCCTTGTGTGCTTCATCGATTTTTTTCAAGAGTTGTTGCACTTCTTCGGTCCTGGACAAATTCGCGACAAATACAGTGACTTCACCCAGGGCTGACAATTGCTGCTGAGCTGCGGTCGCCTTGTCCTGATGCTTGCCGACCAGCACCACTTTACCGCCTTGCGACAAAACCATACGCGCTGTTTCCAGCCCCATGCCACTAGTACCGCCGATTACCAGTAATTTCTTGCCTGCAAAATTCATACTCATCATATACCTCATTCATTTATCTACCTACTAATTGGTAGGCATTGGTTTTAAAAAAATGTCAACCTCAGGCCGACACAGTGGAAAGAAAAGTTCGTGCAATATCAGCAGGCCCCTGCAGGGTACGCATGCCACGCCCCAGCACCATAGCCCCTTCCAGCGCACTCAAATAAGCTTGCGCCAGAGACTCAGCAGCACAGTTGCTTTTGATCAGCCCTACAGTTTGCGCATCACCTATCATACGGCTCAGCCAATCGAGATTGAGCTTGAAAAAAAGAGCAACTTCATCCGCTGCAGACTCTGGCAACGATCCAGATTCTGCCCCGAGCATGCCGCAAACACAAAGACGCTTGTCGCGGTTAAAGGTTTGTTCAAACAGAGCCGCATAGGCAGCCAGTCTGTCCATGGGGCTGGTGTGCTGCCCTTCTATACTCAGAAATTCTTCACGAAACTGATGGGTATAGCGTTGCACCAGCACACACACCAGATCCTCTTTTTTGGCGAAATGGTGATGGATACTGGGTTTTTTGATACCCACTATTTTGGCCACGTCATCATAGGAAAAACCGTTGTAGCCCTGCTGCTGTATCAAGCCCTGGGCAGCATCTATGATGCGCTCTGCCATAGGCGAGATTTCCGAGAAATGCTTCATGCCTTGCCTGTGTAAAGTGAGCAACCGTCTTGCTTAATTAATTTACCTACTAGTTGGTAGGCATATTAAAACCCAACCTTGCATATGTCAAGCAGCTTTTTGAGTTCCCGGCTTTTGAGAGGGGGTAAAATTCTGCATGAAGCTCTAAAACAAGGAAAAGACAGCGACAAGACGGAAGGGGGAATACGCAATCAATGCTCGATCAGGTCTGCATAAATGCTGCCACGCAGACCTGACAGGTATCCTCAAATCAAGAAGCCCTTGGTTTCAGGTTTGGCATTGTGCAGGCCTGCCAGTGGCAGATGCTTGTCAGTGGTGATTTCGCCATCCAGCATCAGCGAGGTATAACGCAAACAGCAAACTCGCAAGAAAGATGAGAAATTGTCGATATGGCCGCGGTAAGCAATCAACTCATCATACAGCTTGGTGATGAGTTGATTGGTATTCATACCGTCGCGTACAGCGATCTCTTCCAACACATTCCAGAATATATTTTCCAGCCGGATGGAAGTCACCACACCATGCAGGCGCAGGGAGCGCGCCTTGGACTCATACAAGCCAGGATCGGCTTTCACAAAAATCTCGCACATTTTTCCTCCCGCATATCGTCAAGAAAATGATTTCCTGACGATTATACGGCACTTGCCTGATTTGCAAGCTTAACCATCAATGTTAACCATCAATGCTTACAACTTGATTTCGGTACCCAGCAATTGCAGGAACTGCCCTATCCATGCAGGGTGCGCTGGCCATGCAGGTGCCGTGACGAAATTCTTGTCAGTCACAGCATCGGTAACAGCGATATGTGCATAATGGCCGCCTGCTGCCTCTACTTCTGGCTGGCAAGCTGGGTAAGCAGAGCATTTTATGCCTTCCAGCACTTTGGCTGCTGCCAAAATCTGCGCGCCATGGCAAACAGCTGCGATCGGTTTGTTTGCCTGCGCGAAGTGCTGCACAATAGCAATCACTTGCGGATTCAGGCGCAGATATTCAGGTGCACGCCCGCCAGGTATCAGCAAAGCATCATAATCTTGCGCCTTGACGCTGGCAAAGTCGTGGGTGATGCTAAAGCGATGGCCGGGCTTTTCTGTATAAGTCTGCTGACCTTCAAAGTCATGGATGGCAGTGGCGACATAGTCACCAGGTTTTTTGTCCGGACACACCGCGTGTACTGCATGCCCAACAGCCAACAGACTTTGAAAAGGCACCATAGCCTCATAGTCCTCTACAAAATCACCGACCAGCATAAGAATTTTTTTGGCTGCCATGATGTCTCCTGAATCTTGGTTTGAAGGAGACCCATTGTTAAGCAAATTTCACGATCACAGGTAATGACGGGTTACTACATTCACCAGAAATTGCCATGCGGAAATTAACTATATTTTGCGCATTCTTATTGATATTTTGCGACTTATTAATCAAACAGTAACAAGAACTCGTATAAAATCAAATCATGCTCTGGAATTCGATAACACGGGGCAAGTATCGTTTATAGCCTGGAGACAACATGGCAGAAGCAGGACCGCTGTACAAAAATCGGGTATTGCTGCTTGCGCAGACTTTCTTCATCATCGATAACAAAGAAGAGTTATTGATTGGTGCCCATAAGTACGACTTCGACATCCTGTTTTTTGACCAGATGAGCGGTTTTGTAAAGGCAGTCCAATCTTCCGAAGGTCATGACCTTTTCGTGATTGACCTCGACGTGTTGCACAACATGCAGGAAGATATGCAGCACACCCGTCGCCAGACCATGTTCCTCAGCGATTTGCTGCAGCGTCTGCCAGATGATCAAAGCTACATCTACCTGCAAACCGTGCGCCAAGGCGAGCGCTTTTTGCTGCAACAAAAACTGGTCGACAGCAATTGCATGGCCTATGCGGAAAAACCCATCACCAATGAAGTGCTGGTCGACAAACTGTTCAATATCTTCGCCCGCCAAAAGCGCGGTGAAACCAATACCATCATCCATTGCGGTGAACTGTCTTCATTGGATACCGTATTGCTGGCAGAAAATCATATCGATTTATTGCACAATCCTGATCCCCGTTCATTGCACTTGCGCGTCAAGGAAACCCAGCCAGATATCGTCCTCATCGATGAAGCACAATATTTGCAGACTGAAGCCCTGGTGCGTGTACTCAAGAAGAATATAGAATTTGATCCCAGTCGTGAAATCATCTTGCTGCAAAGCCGCCCCGACCCTGAAATGGCCAGGCGTGCACTGGATAGTGGCTTCGACGAAATACTGATCCCCAGTGACGCCGATGTGCTGACGCGCCAGTTACTGAACCGTGTCAATAAAATCCGCGCCAGCAAAGACTTGATCAGCCGCGACCGCGCCACTGGCTTGCTCAATAAAGTCGGTTTGCAAAAGAAAGCCCAGGAATGGATACGCCGCGCCAATAGTGAAAACAAACCACTAGCCTACGGCATCATCGATATTGATAAATTCAAAATCATCAATGACACCTGGGGTCATTATTTTGGTGACATCGTCATCAAGCGTTTATCTTTGGTCTTGTCAGCACAATTAGGTGAGCAGGATTTACTGAGCCGTTTTGGCGGTGAAGAATTTGTCGTGGTTTTCTGGGATTGCACGCCAGCACAAGGCAAACAAAAACTCGACGCCATGCGTGAAGCCTTTGGCAAAATCGTATTTGAAGTCAAGCCAGGTGAAAATAAAAACTTCAGCTTCAGCGGCGGCGTCGCCGACTTCCCGACCTGGAATACCGAGAATGCCATGTTCTTGCAGGCTGATGCGATGCTGTATCTGGCCAAGCAAGGTGGGCGGAATCAGATTTGTGTTAGCGCCAGATAATTCATTTAAGGCGCATCCCGTAGGTTGGGCTACGCCTCATCAGCCCAACACTGGGCCTAAAATAAACGCATACATAAACGCATACCTTATTTAAACGCCGAGTGTTGGGTTAATAACACCGCAGCCTTGCAGGGCTTGGCACACCTGCAAACTGACCAATTACTCTACGTCATACTCGATAAATTCCCATGGAATTTTTTGCTTGAAAATTTGTATGCTTTCTTCCATAAGTTCAAGTGATATATTTTCCTTGAAAGTGGTAATGGTCCGCGTCCTATCGGTATCATCCCGGAAAATTTCAATTACGAGCTCGTCGTCGCGATAAATCTCAACACCAATACCATCTCTTAGATGAACATCGCTAGCGACCTCCACCCTATCTTTTGAAAGTCTCATCAACACTCCATCATGCAGCCTTATAAGTTGGGCTGGGCCTCGCTAGGCTACGCCTCACCAGCCCCACACTGTGCCTCAACAAACGCATACCTTATTTAACCGCCGAGTGTTGGGCTGATAAATCGTAGCCCAACCTACGCGCTGTTCCAGCATAGGCAAGCAGTATCAAAGCACAGAATCATGCCCACCCGCCCCAAACAACTGTTCCTTGACATGCGCTAACTGATCCCTGACCTGGGCCGCTTTTTCAAATTCCAGATTCTTGGCATGATCCAGCATGAGTTTTTCCAGGCGCTTGATTTCACGACTGATCTGTTTCTCACTCATGACTTCATAACGCGCTTGTTCTTGCGCTACTGCCAGTTCTTCCCTCGCCTCCTGCGGATTGTAGACGCCATCAATGATGTCCTTGATCTGCTTGCGTATACCTACCGGGGTAATATTATTGGCCAGATTGAAGGCGAGCTGCTTGTTGCGACGGCGCTCGGTTTCACCCATGGCGCGGCGCATGGAGTCTGTCACTTTATCAGCATACAAGATGGCCTTGCCGTGCAGGTTACGAGCAGCGCGACCTATGGTTTGTATGAGGCTGCGCTCAGAACGCAGGAAACCTTCTTTGTCTGCATCAAGTATCGCCACCAGTGACACTTCAGGAATATCCAGACCCTCGCGCAGCAAGTTGATACCGACCAGCACATCAAATGTGCCGAGGCGCAGATCGCGGATAATTTCTACCCGCTCTACCGTATCGATGTCGCTATGCAGGTAACGTACCTTGATGCCGTTTTCGCCCAGGAATTCTGTTAACTGTTCTGACATGCGCTTGGTCAGGGTAGTGACCAGTACGCGCTCGTGTTTTTTAACGCGCTCGATAATCTGGTTCATCAAATCATCGACCTGCGTCAGGGCCGGGCGTACTTCAATTTCAGGATCAACCAAGCCGGTAGGCCTGACCAACTGCTCTACAGTTTGATCAGAATGCTGATCTTCATAATCACCCGGCGTGGCCGAGACAAATACGGTCTGGCGCAATTTGCTTTCAAATTCGGCAAACTTCAACGGGCGGTTATCCAGTGCAGACGGCAGGCGGAAGCCATAGTCCACCAGGTTGGTCTTGCGCGCCCTGTCGCCGTTGTACATGCCATTCAACTGGCCTGTCAGCACATGTGACTCATCAAGGAACATCAGGGCATCTGCTGGCAGGTAATCCACCAGAGTCGGTGGCGGTTCACCAGCCTTGGCACCACTGAGGTGGCGCGAGTAATTTTCAATGCCTTTAGTAAAGCCAATCTCGGCCATCATTTCCAGATCAAAGCGGGTACGCTGTTCTATGCGCTGCTCTTCGATGAGTTTGTTTTCGCGGCGGAAGAAATCCAGGCGCTCGCGCAACTCTTCCTTGATGGTATCGATGGCACGCAAGACCGTTTCGCGTGGCGTCACATAATGCGAACTTGGGTAAACCGTGAAGCGCGGTATTTTTTGTTTGATGCGCCCAGTGAGCGGGTCAAACAATTGCAGGTTTTCGATTTCATCATCGAACATTTCGACACGTACAGCCATCTCGGCATGCTCTGCGGGGAATATATCAATGGTATCGCCACGCACACGGAAAGTACCGCGTCCAAAGTCAACTTCATTGCGCTTGTATTGCATTTGTATCAGACGAGCGATGACATCGCGCTGGCTAACCTTGTCCTTGGCACGCAAGGTCAAAATCATCTTATGGTATTCGCTAGGGTTTCCGATACCATAGATGGCTGACACAGTTGCCACAATGATGACATCACGTCTTTCCATCAGCGATTTGGTACAGGACAGACGCATCTGTTCTATATGTTCATTGATGGCAGAATCTTTCTCAATGAACAAGTCGCGCTGCGGCACATACGCTTCTGGTTGATAGTAATCGTAATAACTGACAAAATACTCCACCGCATTGCGTGGAAAGAATTCCCTGAACTCACTGTACAACTGTGCCGCCAGGGTTTTATTAGGTGCAAAAATGATGGCCGGACGACCTGTCCTGGCAATCACGTTTGCCATCGTATAGGTCTTACCCGACCCCGTCACTCCCAGCAGTGTCTGAAAAAACAAACCGTCACTGATACCCTCGACCAATTGTGCAATCGCCGCTGGCTGATCACCCGCTGGCTGGAACATTTGATACAACTGATAAGGTGAATCAGGGAAACTGATAAATTTCGATTCGTCCAGCTGTTCTGACAAAGCTGTTGAATTAACTGGTGCTACGGCCATGATGCGATTACCTTTGCTAAAATAGGTGGCTGTACTATGCAATCTGCCTCATTCCAACCTTTATTGTCGGCAACGACAAATATTTCAATATTATCACGATGACTGCTCACGCTTCTTCCCCCCTGTTTTCTGCCATAGAAATGGCCCCCCGCGACCCTATCCTGGGCATCACTGAAGCATTCAATGCTGACCAGAATCCTGCCAAGGTCAATCTGGGTGTAGGCGTATATTATGATGACAATGGCAAGGTGCCATTGCTGGAATGCGTCAAAAAAGCAGAAGCTATTTTGATGGAAAAATTTGCCCCGCGTACTTACCTGCCTATCGAAGGCCTGGCTGCCTATGACAAAGCAGTGCAAGAACTGGTATTTGGTGCTGACAGTGACGTAGTCAAGGAAAAGCGTGCAATTACTGCCCAGGCTATCGGCGGTACCGGTGCACTGAAGCTGGGTGCTGACTTCTTGCAGCGCTTCACGCCAAATTCTGAAGTATGGATCAGCGACCCAAGCTGGGAAAACCACCGCGCCCTGTTTGAATCGGCTGGCTTTAAGGTCAACTCCTACCCTTACTATGATGCAGCGACACGCGGCGTCAATTTCGCTGGCATGCTGGATGCATTGAAATCCATGCCTGAAGGCTCCATCGTGTTGCTGCACGCCTGCTGCCATAATCCAACCGGTGCTGACCTGACAGATGATCAATGGACAGATGTGATTGCCGTGGTCGCCCAGCGCAACCTGATCCCCTTCCTCGACATGGCTTATCAAGGCTTTGGCGATGGCATTGAAGCAGATGGCAAAGTGGTACGCCGTTTTGCCGAAGCAGGCGGCGCCCTGTTTGTCTCCAACTCTTTCTCCAAATCCTTCTCCCTGTATGGCGAACGCGTCGGTGCACTGAGCATTGCCGCCTCCAGCGCAGAAGAAGCAGCGCGCATCATGTCACAACTGAAACGCGTGATCCGCACCAACTACTCCAACCCACCTACCCACGGCGGCCAGGTGGTGGCAACCGTGCTGGCAACCCCAGAACTGCGCCAGTTGTGGGAAGAAGAACTGGCAGGCATGCGCGTGCGCATACGTGAAATGCGCACCGCCTTTGTCAGCAAGCTCAAGGAACACGCTCCAGGCCATGACTTTGATTTTGTGATCCAGCAGCGCGGCATGTTTTCGTATTCTGGCCTGACGAAAGAGCAGGTTGGCAAGCTGCGCGAGAACAATTCCATCTACGCAGTTGATACTGGCCGCATCTGCGTGGCTGCCCTCAATAACAAGAATATTAACAACGTTATTGCAGCAATTACTGCGGTTTTGTAATTCGATTTGACTTGCGTATTGACAAACAGGGGTCGAGAGAATATAATTTTTGTCTCTGTTCCCTGATAGCTCAGTTGGTAGAGCGACGGACTGTTAATCCGCAGGTCCCTGGTTCGAGTCCAGGTCGGGGAGCCACAGAATTCGAAGTAAGTAGTGAACTTAGCAAAAAATCACTGCGAACGAAGTAACAAGTATTAGATTATAAAGTTTAACGAAGATCATCAAATCTTCTATTCCCTGATAGCTCAGTTGGTAGAGCGACGGACTGTTAATCCGCAGGTCCCTGGTTCGAGTCCAGGTCGGGGAGCCAAATTTATAAAGACAGAGTTACTTGCTCAAGCTGGTAACTCTTTTTTTTCCACCGGAGTTGTCCGGTAAAGCATGAAAAGTAAAATCCTGAAAGGGTTTTGCAGCAAGAGATTGAAGTGAGCAGTGAACTTGACCATAATCACTGCCGAAGAATAGTTTTACAAGTTTAATGAAGATCATCATATCTTCTATTCCCTGATAGCTCAGTTGGTAGAGCGACGGACTGTTAATCCGCAGGTCCCTGGTTCGAGTCCAGGTCGGGGAGCCAAATTTAGAAAAGAGTTACTTGCCAAGGCCAGTAACTCTTTTTTTTCCGCCCCGCCCTCACCAGGTATGTCGGACAAGTAGCACAGAGTTCAGAGTTTCAAAGGGCCAGGCTTTTATGTACGCGGCGTAAATAGCGGCTCGCAACGACTCAAAAATTCAGATGAACAAATACCGGTTGACGTACTATCCCGGGTAAAGAAAATCGTACAAGAATCTCCTCCTCCCTTTCGTAACAAATCCCACAACGATCGCTAGACAAAAGCCCGGACGGCACTGGCAGCACCTTGCTTAATCTACATCGCCAGGTTCTGGCGCTGCCTTATTACCGAAAATCATCGCCTTGGCAAGGTTTTCGCGATGCTGCCAGCTGGTGAATATCACACCGAATATATGCAAGGCAATAAAACCCACCATAGTCCAGGCGATAGCCACGTGTACGCGCACCGGCCACTCATAACCCCATAGCAAATCGGTGCCCATGGCCCAGCCTGTCAAGACCAGCAGACTCACGCAAGATAGAAGAATAACTGCCATCCACCCACCCAGGGGATTGTGGCCGATATAACGTGGGGCTTTGGATCTGATGACCAGGCGCAGATAATCCAGCGTTGCCGGAACCGGCTTCAGGAATTGTGGGAAACGTGCATAGCGATTACCGACACAACTCCACACCAGGCGCACGAGGACCAGTGCACCTGCGCTATAACCCACGTATTCATGGGCTATACCTGTCATGCTGCTGGTGATCCAGGCGGCGATGATAATGACTACCTGCGCCCAGTGAATCAGGCGCACAGGCAAGTCCCAGACCGGCCGACTATTCTTCAACGCGCTCGAATGTAACCGGGTTAAAGAAGGCTTCTACACGCTTGCCTTTAGGGTCTTTGGCATACACTTCGTAGCAGCTGGTGGTTTTTTCCATGCGACGGATTTGCCAGCCTTCCTTGACCAGTTTTGCTTCCAATTCAGTATGCGGACGCCATTTTTCTTTTGGCTCAGTGGTACATTTGACGTCGCCATGTGCCAGGGCGCTGCCGGATGACATGGCAAATACCAATGGGACGAGTGCGACAAAAATAGATCGTTTGATTACTGTCATGAATGGCTCCTGATAAGTTAAAACAAATTCAAGTAATAGCCCAGCGGCGCAATAAATTATGATAAATGCCCGTGAGCCTTAAGAGTGCGGAATTTTGTGCCTCAACCAGTGGCGTCAGCTTCTGGATGGCCTGATCAAGATCGTACAGCATGGTGCGCTCAGCGTCATCGCTGACCATGCTTTCTATCCAGAAAAACGAAGCTACTCTTGCACCTGCCGTCACAGGCCTTACCCTGTGCAGACTGGATGAGGGATAGAGCACCATGTCACCAGCTTCAAGCTTGACTGTCTGCGCGCCAAAATCTGTTTCAATTTCCAGCTCTCCGCCATCATACTCTCCAGGCTCAGCCAGGAATAAAGTTGCTGAGATATCGCTACGCAAATTTTGACGGGTGCCGGGCATCATCATCACGGCACTGTCCACATGCAGGCCATATCCACCACCATCCTGATAGCAGTTGAATTTTGGCGGGTAAATTTTTTGCGGCAAGGCTGCTGAAATAAATACAGGATGCTCGCCAAGTTTGCGCAGGATGTGGTTGCCCAACTGGATCGCCACATCTGAATTGTCATCTATCTGCAAATTATTTTTGACTTGCAATGCGAGTGTGCCGGCAGTGCGCGCACCGCTCTGCCAGTCGGCCTGATCCAGATGGGCACGAAACTGCCGTACTTCGTCCTTGCTCAAAACACCTTCAATTACGTTTAGCATAGGTCTGCCTGTCTTCCATCAATTCATTCACAGCGTAGCAAGGAACCATTACCTATATCGTCCAGCGTAGCGCATCCAGCCTGGGCCATGCATATTTCCAGTTCTTCACGCAGCAACTTGATCATATGCGCTACCCCCAGGGCACCAGCAACACTGAGCGCATACATTTGCAAGCGCCCGACCAGAACAGCATCAGCCCCTAGCGCCAGGGCCTTGAAAACATCATTGCCGGAACGTATGCCACCATCCAGCAACAAGGGAAATTCATCACCAACTGCAGCACGGATGGTGGGCAGCACAGACAGGCTGGCAGGTGCGCCATCCAGACTACGTCCGCCATGGTTGGATACAACGATACCAGCAGCACCAGCCGCCTTAAGGGCCCGTGCGTCATCGGGATGCAAGACACCTTTTACCCATATGGGCAAGCTTGTTTCTGCCATTAGCCAGGCAAGATCGGGCCAGGTGGGTGCGGCATGCATAAGCCCTTGAAAAATACGGCTGGCATCGGCGGCAAGCTCAACAGGCTTTCCTGCATTTGTCGTTTGCAGATTAACGGCCACGCAATCAGCAGGCATGCGAAACCCTGCCTCCATGGCACGGACACTCGCCACCTGTATCGCTGCGTCCAGCGTCACGACAATCGCGCTGTAACCTGCAGCCTCTGCACGTGCCAGCAAGGCGCGGGTATCTTCGCGCCTGGTTTGAAAATACAGTTGGAACCATTTATGCGTGCCAGCAGCTTGCGCCACATCTTCGAGAAGACTGGAGGATAAGGTACTGCATACCACGCAACTATCTGTGGCGTGCGCAGCCCGTGCAGTGTCTATTTCGCCTGCAGGATGTGCCAGTTTTTGAAAAGCAACTGGTGCCAACAGAATGGGATGAAGGAAGCTTTGCCTGGCTAGCGTCACACGTGTGTGACCACCACTTACGTCACGCAATACACGTGGATAGACTGCCCATTGCGAGAAAGCCGCCAGGTTGGCAGCGACAGTCAGGTCGCGCCCGCTGCCACCTGCCACATAGGCGTAGCTTGCTGCTGCCATGCTACGCTGCGCCGCAAGCTCATAGTCCTGGGCGCAGCGTATGTCTGGCGGAATGACGGAGGTAGCAGGGTTTTTCATCAATGAAAATTATGAATAAAGAGCCTGTATTCTAGCTGAATCACAAGAACCCACTGCTATAGATAACATGGGCTCTTGCTCTCCGTCAAATGATTACATTTCGTAGTTCAGAGTGAAGCGAACAGCGCGTGCATCACCTTTGTACAGGAATGCGCCAGAACGATACACAGCTGTGTAGTAGTCTTTGTTAGTCGCATTCAGGACGTTGACACGGATGTCAAAACGGCGGGAGAAGCGATAAGCAGCAAATACGTCATACACGGTGAAGCCAGGTACTGGTTGTGAGCACAGGCCGGTTGTTGTATAGCCAGCTGCCGTATCTGGCTGACCACCGCAACGATCACTCTCGTGACGGGCAACGCCGCCAAACGAGAATGCATTCGTCAATTGATACTTGGCTTGTGCCGAGAAAGTTTTCTTGGCAAAGTTACTCAAAGGATTACCGATATTGGTTGCTGTTGTCGATGCCAGCACTTTGGAGTCCATGAATGCTGCGCCAAACTGTACAGACAAATCTTCAGTCAGGTTACCACTCAGGCCAAATTCCACACCTTGCACACGGTTCTTACCTGTATTGAATGTACCGACTGTATCGTAGTTGGCACCTTCCATGACGTCTTTTTTCGTAGTTTGGAACAGGGCTGCTGTTGCCAGCAATTTGTCATCCATCAAGTTCCATTTCAGGCCCAGTTCGTAGTTGACAGAGGTTTCTGGCTTGGCACCTGCGATCTGGTTTTGATACAGGACTGCGCCACCGTAACCGCTGCTGGTACCAGCATCAGCTTCACCGCCATTGATGTCTTGTGCGCTGGCGACAGAACCATAGACGATCAGTTTAGGTGTGATCTTGTAGCTCAGGCCAAAGTGACCATTCAGCAAAGTATCTTTGTAACCATAGTCACCAGTGATCACGCCAGTGGTGTTGTTACGACGAGTCAGGCTCAGGTCAAAGGAGTCTGCACGTACACCGCCGAAGGCAGTGAATTTATCAGTCAGGTCAACTGTGTCCATCAAAGTCAGGGCCAGCGCCTTGATGTGCCAATCCTGGTTCCAGCTCAGGCGGGTGGAATTACGGCCAGCCAGGTTGCCCAGGTTGGCAACAGGTGTGCCGTTGCTGTCCGTGAAGCAGAAGCCATTATTCGCGCCTATGCCAGCAGTAGTTTTGCAGTTGAACGTACCTGTGTTGGTGATGCCATAAGTACCGGAGACAACTTTGTGGTCAGCATATTCGGCACCGAAGATGAACTCATGCTTCATGCCAGCAATTTGCTTGTCCCAGCGCAGATTGCTTTGGTGTGCAAAGTAATCGATATCTTGCCAGCCAGTGTGACCACCATCAAGGACGCCCGTAGTGTAAGCCACGCCTGTCGTGCCGTTATAACGGGTTGCAGAAGACGCACCTGTCGTGACATAGCCGTTACTGGACTTGCCGTAACGTGTCAGGCTGGTGAGTTTCATATCAGGAGCCAGTGTCCAATTGACGCGCGCAGTAACTGTATCAACGTCAGACTTGAGGAAATCATTTGCCTGACCATACACCGGGACATTGGTAGCAGGGAAGCGACTTGGTACGGTACCTACGAGGTAGTAACCCAGATCTGGTGAAGTGTCTTTGGTGCGCAGACCATAGTAGTCCAGTGTCACAGACAAGTCTTTGCTAACTTCATACAAGCCAGACAATGCAATACCTTTGCGTGAACGGTTGGCTGGTGAACGATTAGGTACATCCTCATCGCCGTACAACAAGTTGGTGCGCAGTGCGAAATGTTCGCCAAAACCTTTGTTGATGTCAGCAGAAATACGTTTTTGTAAATCGCTGCCTATACCTATGGAAACACGCTCAAAGTCATGGTCCAATGTTGCTTGTTTGGTGATCGCATTGATCGCACCACCGGCAGTACCACGGCCAGCAAAACTGGAATTTGGGCCCTTGGAAATCTCTACCTGTTCAACGGCAAAACTTTCGCGTGTCGACATACCTGGGTCACGCAAGCCATCAACAAAAACGTCACTACGCGCTTCCTGGCCGCGAATGATGTAACGGTCACCAAAGGCATTACCGTTTTCACCAGTTCCCAGTGTGATGCCTGGCTGTGCGCCCAGCACTTGTTTCAAGTCTGTCAGGCCAGAATCATCCAGCGCTGCACGGGTCAGCACAGAAATTGTCTGTGGTGTTTCTGCCAGTGGGCGGGTGTGGCGAGAATCAGCCGATGTTTTAGCTTTGTATGGAGAACCGACTTCTGCATTTGGATTGGACTCTACTCGCTTGCCCAGAATTTCCACTTCTGGCAATTTTTCTTTTTGTGTCTTGACAGTTGGCGGAGTTGCATCCTGCGCCATGGCAAGCATAGGCATGAACATTGCACTGGATATGCCTAGGGCCAATGTAGTCTTCGTCATCGAAGTGAATACCAAGTCGTCGACATCACGTAGGCTTTTTGGCTTTTGAGCTTGCGAGTGTTTCATGTAAGTTCCTGATTGCGTTGAGCAAAATATTGTAGATAAGATATTGATAGTGGAGCGAATAACTGACTAATACGAATGATATCTATATTGACAATGAGAATCAATATCATTCACATTCCAAATGTTAAATATCTATACTTAATGAAGTTCGCTTTCAAAATCCCGGGATAGCTTAATTGAGGGACGTTGCTTTCTTGAATACGGGATCCCGCAGGAATCGGGCATGAATTACTAACTAATTTGAATTACCATCATTCACACTCAACGCCCAAACCTGCTATCTGCATTAAGTCAACGAAGGTCTGGGCGATGTGGCATCCGCGCATCAGATTAAATCAGGAAAGTTTTTTTGCTTGCGGATACAATGAGCGCCTTCCACTCAAAAACTCTTTTCTGATTTTGCTTACCATCCGCACTTGGCATAGGGCCGTTTTTTGTTTGTTCGCCACACTCAGCTCTAGCTTTTGCAATGCAGCGGCAGCAGATGCCTGCCCCGCCAATCCTGCCCCGATCAGATTTTTGCTGAGCTTTGACGATGGCCCCAGCGCTGTACAGCCTGATAATCCGACAGAAAAAGTATTAAAGGTTTTGCAAACCAATCCTTATCAAGCAAATATCAAGGCAATCTTTTTTACGCAGACAAGAGCGGTAAATGGTGGCGGGACAGAATTTGGCAGAAGCTTGTTGAAGAAAGAAGTAGAGGCCGGGCACCTGCTGGCTTTTCATACGGCAACTCCGCGCCATTCAAATCATCGCTATCTGAACGAGCAAGAATTGATCGCCTCGCTGGAGTTAGGTATTGCAGATTTAACTGACATTACCGGCACGCCACCTAAACTGGTGCGCCCGCCCTTCTGGAACTTTGATGCACGTACGTTGGGTATTTATCATAGCCATGGCTTACGCATGCTGTTGACCGATTTGAGTGCCAATGATGGCATCATCTATGGCATCAACTTTAGCCTGACCAAGCGCAAAAACATGCGCAAACTCTTGCTGACCTTACGGCCAGAATGGTGTCAGAACGCCATGCCAGTGGTAGATGGTGTCACGCCCATCGTCGTCACCTTCCACGATATTAATCCTTACACAGCCAATCACCTGGAAGAATATCTGGATATATTGCTGGATGTTGCCAGGGAGCTTGAGATGCCAACCAGCAGCAAGGCCTTTTACGATGACAAGGCAGAAATCGAAAGAGCCGCGCTGGCACGTGCAGCGGATGATGCTGGCAGCAAACCTCACTTACCTGGCATCTGGGAATGGTTCTGGGGTCTATTTAGCTGACAAACTGCTTAGCAAAAATTGTGGCGGAGACGCAAACCTTGTGTCACTACACAGCGTAACCGACAATTCAGGATGAGGAAAGTGCATGCATTGCGCACTTGCTGCATTGAGTTTGATCTGCGCTTCTTTGGTGGTCCATAGTTGATAAAAATCACGCACGCGATTGCCAGCATCCTGTTGCGCTAACCAGGCATTTTCGTCTGTATTAAATGCCTGCAATGCCAGGGCTGAAAAATCGCGGCCTGAATTTAGCAGCTCAATGTCCAGACCCAGTTTGCTAGTGGCACTGACTGCGCACGCTACCCACGGACCACTATGCGAGAGGCTGAATCCTGCATGAGTTAACTCTGGATTATTCAAGCGAGGTGCACTACCGGGTTGCTCTGTCAATTCAAGTTCTGAGGCAGGCAAGCCCAGCAAACTGGACAGCGCCTGTCTCAGGAGAATACGGCCAGCCAAAAATTGCTGCTGGCGCTCAGGACGAATAAAGTGCTGATAGCGTTGCACTTCACTGCTACTGAGCCAGGGTAAAAAAGCAGACAGATCGACGTCATTCAGGGCACGCAAACTGAGCAGATAAATACTGGCTTCATCAGGCTGAGTTTTCATACCATGCACCGATCTGGCTGCGGCATATCTATGGTTTAACGCAATGCCTTGTCATCAGCACCGGTTGGGCCACCGACAGCACTACTGTAGTTACTGATGACATACCCACTGGCAAGTGTAGCAACACGGGTCAGCATCAAATTATCATGCACGCCGAACACGAAACCCGCAGCCATGGCACCGGCACGCTGGAAAAATTCTGGCCTGGCGATAGTATTGCCATTCGAATCGGTGACATTCAACCGCAGCAAAACACCTGAGCTACCCGCGAAAGGTCCCAGCAAAACTCGCTTGGCACCGTGTTGAAACTGTATTTCTTCAATCACTGGCTGGATTTCCAAAGTACGACCATTGGCTGGGCGCTTGTTCCATTCTTCCAGAGAACTAGCCAAATCTTTTTGGATATTGTCATTGATTTTGACAAGCCCGGAAGTATCGCCACTATAACCCTGCCTGAATACAGTAGGTTTAACTATGATGCGACCATAATTTGAAAAAGCTTCTTTCGGGGCGGGATTCTGTGTAGCACTCGCCTTCACAGAAGTAGCGCAACCTTGCAACAAGGCCAAAGCAAACAATACAGACGCCAGCAAACCACGTTTCAATACGGTATTCATACTTTCCTCTTATCTATGATGGAAAGGGATATGGTGGTCATATCCCTCATTTCATTCTTACTTCGTGAATGCCAGATCCCCGGCAATGCTGAAGCCCGACTTTTTACTTATTTTTTACTTATTTTTACTTATTAGCGATCTTGACGAAATCACCTTTGAGTGCAACGCCAGCGACAACTGCACCGACATGACATTCAAACTCAGCTTCATTTGCATAATCAATGTTGTCGTAACTGCTGACAATATTGACGACTGCATTGGCGCCCAATTCTATGGCGCGCTTTTGCAATTGCAACATCGCAGACAAAAACACCCAGTTGCAGGCCTTTTCGTTTGACTTGCCGAAAGCATTTGTTTTCAGATTGCTTCTGTCACTGCCAAGTTTTTCAAGGACTACTGGGCCAGGTTGTTTACCAAAATAAAATTTGACCGAATCTCCCAAGCGACTCTTTGCATCATTTGCATTCATGGCAGCAGAAATAGGTAACAAGACTTTTTTGTCGTTAGCTTGAACACTGGCCACACTTGCCATCATCACTGTAAATACAATTGCTGTGGAAATTACTTTTTTCATTCTGGTTTTCCTCGTTAAATAAGTATGGGCCGCATTATTGATTAGCGGTATTTTTTAAAAATCAGCGAAGTATTTATTCCGCCAAATGCGAAATTATTCGACATCACATATTCACAATCTATCGCCCTGCCCTCGTCCCTGATGTAATCAAGGTCTGCGCATTGCGGGTCCAGCTCCTGCAAATTGATCGTGGGAGCAAACCATCCCTCCCGCATCATTTCTATACTGATCCAGGCTTCCAGTGCACCACAGGCACCCAGGGTATGCCCCATATAGCTTTTCAATGAACTGATGGGCATGGTATTGCCAAACACTTGCGCTGTAGCCTGGCTTTCGGCGATATCACCCTGCTGGGTACCAGTGCCGTGGGCGTTTACGTAGCCAATATCAGATGCCTGCAGTTCTGCATCTTCCAGCGCCAGTTGCATGGCGATTTTCATGGTCTCGGCATTTGGTTGCGTGACATGGCAACCATCGCTATTGGTGCCAAAACCCACCAGCTCGGCATGTATGGTGGCACCGCGTGCGAGTGCATGCTCCAGTTCTTCCAGTATCAGGCATCCGGCACCTTCGCCAATGACCAAGCCATCGCGCCCTGCATCAAAAGGGCGTGGCGTGATCTCTGGCGTGTCGTTGCGCACGCTTGTTGCAAACAGGGTGTCGAAGACTGCGGCTTCTGTTGCGCATAATTCTTCAGCGCCACCGGCAATCATGGCGACTTGTTTTCCGCCACGTATGGCTTCATAGGCATAGCCTATACCCTGGCTGCCGGATGTACATGCAGACGATGTCGTGATGACGCGCCCGGTCAGGCCAAAGAACACGCCTATGTTGACAGGCGCAGTATGCGCCATCATCTTGATATAGGTAGTGGCATTGATACCCTTGGTAGTGCGTTCTTCCATCATGCGGCCAAAGTCACCAATCGCACTCGGTGTGCCAGCAGAAGAGCCAAAGGAGATACCCATTTTGCCACTGGTGACAACAGGATCATTGAGCAAACCTGCATGCTCCAGCGCGAGTTCACTGGCCCGTGTTGCCATCAGGGCGACCCTGCCCATGCTGCGCGTGGCCTTGCGGTGGTAGCGTTCATTCAATTCAAAGTCTGCCGCTGGCGCACCCAGTTGCGTGTTAAGACCGTCGTAGTCACTCCATTCATCCATGCGCTTGATGGCATTTCTGTATTCGCCCAATTGCTTGCGTATGCTGGCCCAGTCATTGCCCAATGGGCTGATGCCGGCCATGCCGGTGACGACGACGCGGCGTTTAGCATTATTCATTTCATTATTACTCATGCCATTCCTCCATTGACTGAAATGACCTGGCGCGTGACATAAGCAGCATCAGGCTGCATGAGAAAGCTGACGACGGCAGCCACTTCTTCCGGCTTGCCAACGCGTTTGGCAGGTATCATTTTCAAGGCTTCTTCCATGGGCACATCTTCTATCATGTCTGTTTCAATTAAGCCTGGGGCCACGCAATTAACAGTGATTGCCCGTTTTGCCAATTCAATTGCCAAGGCCTTGGTGGCACCAATAATGCCAGCCTTGGCAGCGCTGTAATTGACCTGGCCACGGTTGCCGATCAGACCGGATACCGATGCCATCGTGACTATGCGACCAGGTTTGCGGCGCTGCACCAGGGGCATGACCAGGGGATTGAGCACATTATAAAAACCATCAAGATTGGTACTCAGCACGATATCCCAGTCCTCGCCTGACATGGCAGGAAAGGCATTGTCACGTGCCACGCCAGCATTACAGACTACGCCGTAATAACAGCCATGCTGCTCAATATCGGCAGTCAGTATCGCTGCTGCCTGCTCGCGCTCGCTGATATCAAATTGCAGGACACGCACCTGGCGGCCCATGGCAGCAATTTCACGCGCGACAGATTCTGCTTCTTCACGCTGACTGCGGCAATGCAAGACGATATCGTAACCATCACTGGCCAGGCGCAAAGCAATTGCCTTGCCTATGCCACGCGACGATCCAGTCACCAACACACTCATACTCATTACTAACTCCGTTGCAGAAAATCTTTGACATTAGCGGGCTGAAACACCGTAATTGTCGCATTTGCCAATGATGCGCCATTCGCGCTATTCCTGATTTGACATTCAAAAGCACCCAGGCCATTGTCACCTTGCAAGGCCTTATGCACGTGAATGTGCAAGACGCTGCCCAAGACAAATGCTGGCTGGCTGCAATCATAGCGCCTTGAACCCAGCAAAAACCCCACTTTAACAGGCTCACCGCGCAATTGCGCCAGGTAACCGGCATGGGCAGCAATGGCTTGCGCCATATATTCAATACCAACCCAGGCACCTACACCTGATGTTTCACAGAACAGGGTTTCTGGCCTGATGCTGACTTCTGCACACAAATTCTCATCATCAGCGCTCAGCACCCTGTCCAGCAAGACCATCTCGCCATCATGCGGTACCAGGTCGCGCACCGGGGGCAATTCTTTTTCATTCAGCATGTTCATGCTCTTCCCAGTATCAAGGCCGCGTTGGAGCCGCCAAAGGCAAAGGAATTGCTCAGTACATAACGCACTGGCCGCCCCAGTTGTTGACCATGGAAAACCACATTCAGCACGGGCAATTGTGGGTCGGCGACCGCATCCCACAGATGAGGTGGCAATCTTCCTTGCATATTGTCGTCCTGCATCGTCAGCCAGCACAATGCAGCTTCTACTGCGGCAGCAGCACCCAGTGTATGTCCGGTAAAGGGTTTGGTAGAACTGACTGCCACAGCATCACCAAACAAATCATGAATCACGCGCGATTCCATCGCATCATTTTGCGGGGTGGCCGTGCCATGCAGGTTGATGTAATCGATATCTGCTGCTGAAATACCGGCACGCTGCAAAGCCTGGCTGATCGCCAGACGAGCACCGCCACCGGCAGGGTCAGGTGCCGACATGTGATGACCGTCGGACGATTCGCCCCAGCCACACAAGGCCACGCCAGAACCTGTGCTATCAGCTTCAGCACTCATCAGGAATAAAGCCGCACCTTCACCTATATTGATACCGTGACGATTGGCACTCAAGGGATTGCACAAACTATCACTGACCGATTCCAGTGCTGAAAATCCGGCAACGGTGAAGGCGCATAGCGTATCGACGCCGCCAGTCAGGACAACATCGCAAAGCCCCATCTTGATCAGGCGCGCAGCGCTGGCCATGGCCTTGGCGCTAGAAGAGCAGGCGCTGGAATGCACATAGGCCGGGCCAGTGATACCCGCAACATGAGCCAGGAAATCTGCAGGTGAAGCCATCTCTTGCTGGCCATAATGAAACTCTGTTGGGAGTGAAGCGTCAGCGTTGAACTGGCGCAAGGCAGCCTCGGTACTGGCGATGCCTGAGGTACTGGTGCCTATCACTACGCCAACGCGGTCTGCGCCAAAGCGTGCTATGGCAGCATCCAGTGCTGGCCGTATCTGTGTCAGTGCAGCCAGTGCCAACTGGTTATTGCGGCTGCGCATGCTCAGTGGCATGGCGCTGATATCCGGCAATGCGCTGGTGACTTGCCCGAGTGGTAGTGTGCGACCGCTTGACCAGGCATCAGTGGGCAAAACGCCAGTCTCAGCCTCATCCAGCAAACGATGCAGGATGTCCCGATGATTGTCGCCCAGTGCGCAGACGATGCCACAGTGATGTAAATACAGCTTCATCATAATATTCAGGTACTCAAGGTGCTGACTGTATGGTCAGGCGATAGTGGTAACGCAAATTATTCAGTACAACCGTGCCGCTCCAGCGTGGCATGCCACTGTAGTCAACGGTGACGACCAGCTTGTCATCCAGGTAAAGCGAACGGTGCAAACCCTGCTCTTCTATGCGCCAGCCTGCAGGCAGTGCCTGGGCAATCGCACTCACTGGCCACAGGCTGAGTTGCATGTCTTCCAGTACGTCTTCTGCCCTGACCTGTGCAGGCAGCATGACATGCCGCCAGGACTTTAACTGCTTGCCGTCATAACTGAGGCTCAGGACGCGCTGTCCAAACGCCAGGCCAACGAGTTCCAGATGGCCAGGTTCAACTTCCAGCGCCGCATCCAGTTCGTCTATGCGGCCATTTCTTTCCACGATCAAATGTTGCTGTACGCTGAAAGAAGCATCCAGTGCGGCAGGAGCCAGCATCAGACCCAGGCGCGCTTCAGGTTGCACAGGTTTGCTGGCGCAGGCACTCAGCAATGCAAGTATGGCCGCTGACGCAACCAAGCTGAGCCATGATTTAAGTTTGAGCGACATGCGCACTTTCTGTAGTAGAAGTAAAACAGGGAACAATCAGCCACACCAGCGCAGTTCCTATCAACATAGTTAAACCAAAGGCTTGCAATGCCGGTGTGCGGCTCAATCCCAACAAACCAAAGGATAGCAAGGTATTGGCAGCCGACAAACCAACTGCCAGCCAGGGCGTGGCATTGCGCCTGTCAGGATGCTCTTGCATAAAGATACCGTAATCAACACCCACACCCAGCAACAGCATCAGCGCCAGGACATGGAATAACTGCAGGCTTTGCCCCGCCAGACCCAGCAAACCCAGCGTCACCAGGCTGGAGCACATGGTAGGTGCCAGCACGCGCCAGGCATTGCGGCGGTAACGCGGAAATAACAAGGCAAACACCACCAGATAAGCAGCGGACACTACCCAGCCCATATAGGCACGATAGCGCCCCAGCACCGAAGATATCTCGTTGACTTTATCCACCCATTGCACACCTTCCAGCCCCTGCCCTGTTTGCTGCAAAGTCGCCAGGCCATTATTGGCATAACTGAGGCCGCGCAAGGCCACGATGCTGGCGTATTCATTACCGATCTTCCCTAACCATAAATGCCGCCAGGGTTCCCCGGCAGAGGTCTTCAGAAACTCATCAATGGAAGTGCTGGCTGTCAGTGTCAGCAAATGCTTGCGTATGGTAGCAGCCCAGGCGGCATCTTCCTCCACCTTGCTGGCCAATTGACTCAAAGCCCCGCCCTCTGCCAGAAGTTTTTCGTCTATCAATTGATGGCGCTGTTTTTGTAATTGCGCAGACGGTATCCAGTTTGACAAAGCCTGATAGCCGGAGATGGCATGACGCTCTATCAGAGGATCAAGTTTGCGCTTCAGGGCTTCTTCACGCTGCAAGACAATTTCAGAACTGCCACCGCGCACCAGGAAATACTGGACTGGCGTTGGCGCATCCAGCAATTTGCCCAGTTTGATCTGATCAGCAATCAGATGCTTGGGGGAATTTTGCAAGAGGCGTATGTCGTCATTGGCACCCAGGCGTGAACAACCTATTGCTGTAGCTATAGCAAAAATAGTCAGGACAACAAGGCTGCGCGGATTCAAGCCCAGGCGTGGCCAGTGCATCAGCGCTGCCGAATAACGCGCCACCAGCTTGCCACTTTTCAAGCTGCCAGCGCTGATCAATTGTGGGAACCAGCAAATCACGGTAAGCCATGCAAACACCAGCCCCAGTGCAGAAAATACTGCCATATGGCGCAAACCGGGGAAAGGTGTCAACCCCAGGCCCAGATAACCAATAACTGCCGCCAGCAAAGTCAGGCTCAGGCCTGGCAGCAAGCGCTTCAGTAAAGTGGGCGAATCAACACTGGCATCCGCACTGAGGCGGTTGCACAAAAAATAAATACCATAATCCTGCGCCACACCGATCAGGCTGGCACCAAATACCAGCGTCAGCAAATGTATGCCGCCAAACAGCATCCAGCACACTGACAAGGCACCAAGAAAACCTACGCCTATGGACAGCAATATCAAGGTGATGGGTTTCAGGGAACGGAAGCTCAGCCACATCAGCAAGATGATGCCAATTAATGAGCCCAAGCCTATGGTAGACACTTCGCCGCCCGCCTGTTGCCCGGCGGCGGCAGCATGCAGGACAACACCCGCGCTGATGATTTCTACCGAAGGTGTTGCCAGCAAAGCTGCTTCCGCCGCCTTGCCCAGCAAAGGCAAAACCGCCTCTTGCGCAGTCAGGGAAAATGCTGATGGTTTCAGGTTCAGGGGCAATAGTACATATTGCTTTTCCTTATCTGCCACGAACAGATAACCATCGCGCGGGCGCACTGGCGTTTCTTGCGCTCTTTCCTGCACCCAGCCAGAAAAAAGATTAAAAGGATCATCCTGAAAGTTACCCAACTTGGGGCCTGAGAAGGCGTTATACATCTTTGCCAGCGCCAGGTCAGTCCAGTATTGCGCTGGTTCTGTACGCAATTGCTGTTCTTGTTGCGCTGTCAGCAAACCCAGGCTTTGTTTTTGGAATACTGCCAGCCAGTCACTCTGAGCCTGGTCGCTGATATTGGTTGCCGTCAGTAAATCCGTACGGCTTGCCAGTACTTTTTGGTAAGCAGCGGCGGCATGCTTGGCCTGTTCCCAGTCATTTGCACCGATCAGTACCACTACCCTTTGCTGGGCAGTGTCGACCATGTGGGCAAAGGATTGTTGCAAGACCGGGTCACGTTCTTGCACAGGCAACAGGGCCAGGATATCGGTATCAGGCGCGATACGCTTGCCCAGCCACAAATAGGCATGATGAGCCAGCAACAGGCAAACCACGATTGCCCATGTGATTGCCAGCCCTTTAGTCCATCCATGCTGTTTTTTCGTACCGTCGCTCATGAGTTTGCTTTTTCCTTATTGAGCAAACAAGGCCAGTTCTTCAGCCGTCATGGCCGTTTCACCAGTTTTAATATCTGAAAAAATGATGGTGGTACGGTCACCACTGGCTTCGTCGATATGGATATTTTTTACGTAAGCACCACCGTCCAGCGAAATCGCACCTATCGCTTTTGCCAGGGCTGCTTCGCGCGCTTTGAGTGCCACCTTCCAGCTAGTGGCATCAGCACTGCCGTCGACTTCAAACAGGGTTTCCAGCTTGCCCAGGTCACCAGACAGCAGAGAAAACAGCACGCTGTTGATCATGCGTACCGTAGGTTCTTTTTGTGCGTCCAGGCGCATTGCTACACGCTCACCTTGCAAGTGTACGATTTCATCACGTGTCAGGCGCAAGGTATTGGGGAATGGTTGCAGCGTGCGCCACAAGATACCCTTGCCATTGACGACACAAAACCGACCATTGGATGCCAGCGGTTTTTTCATGCCCTGCAATTGCTTGGTCTGATCAAACCTGCCACACAGTACTGATGGCTTGGCCAGCATGTTCTGGATTTTACTGATAGGTGCTGCGGCATTGCTGTTGTCTGCCCAAAACAGGCTCAGCAACAGCATGCAGATAATAGATAGCAAACGCAACATGGGCATCATAGGTATCATGGAATAGGTACTCCCAATTTTTCAAACAAGATGGCAGGAGATACAAAGCACATCTCTCCATTGGCAATTTCAACGGCAACCTGGGTCGTGCTGGCACGGTTCAGGCGCTTTCCGGTTGCGGTGTCGGTGATCAGGTAATCTATCTTCAAACGGTTTTCCCATTCGACTATCTCGGCACGCAGGGTCAGCTTCTGGCCAAAACTGGCGGGAGCAATATAGCGTAACTGCATGTCGATGACGGGCCAGGCATAGCCGGACTCTTTCATCTGCACATAATTGTAATTAATATGATCCAGCAAGGCACAGCGCGCCACTTCAAGATACTTGACATAGTTGCCGTGCCAGACGATTTCCATGGGGTCCAGGTCAAAGAACTGGACTTGCATCTCAACTTCGGCAGCCCATGGACTGGGCGTATTCTTTTTACGCATACAACTTCCATTCTTGCTGACGGATACGTTCCAGCATCAGACGCAAGTCAGGCTCCAGGCGACGGTCTTCCTGCACAGGCGCTACATCGCCAGCCAGTGCATCCATCATTTGTTTCAACGCTGGCGATAATTGCAAATCCTGATTCACGCGTGAACGCAGCCAGATGCCCTGCCTTACTGTAATGAGCAAGGCAGCCACTACCTGTTCTGTCAATTCCAGCACACGCAGGCAATCTCGGGCAGCGATGGTGCCCATGCTGACCTTGTCCTGGTTATGGCATTCGGTGGAACGTGAAAAAACCGAGGCAGGCATAGTCAGCTTCAATGCCTCTGCCGTCCAGGCTGAAGCACTGATTTGCAAGGCTTTCAGGCCATGGTTGATTGCGGCACGCGGCCCTTCCATGCCAGACAGATTGGCGGGCAAGCCATGGTTATAACGACTGTCGACCATCAAGGCCATTTGCCTGTCCAGCAAATCTGCCAGATTGGCGACAGCATTCTTCATGCCATCCATGACGAAGGCGATATGGCCGCCGTAGAAATGGCCGCCATGAAGTACGCGCTCATTGTCGCCGTCGATAATCGGATTATCGTTGGCGCTGTTCAATTCATTTTCTATGGACTGACGGAAGAAAGGCATGGCATCAGCCAGCACACCAATGACGTGAGGAGCACAGCGTATCGAATAACGGTCTTGCAGGCGTTTGCCATTGCGTTCAGCTTGCCCTGCTGGCAAATCCTGGCGCAGCCACGCAGCCACACCCTGCATGCCGGGATGCGGTTTCACTGAAAATAATACTTCATCAAAATGATGGGCATTGCCATCCAGTGTCACTGAGGCCATTGCTGTGATGCGCGTAGTCATCTTCACCAGATAATCAGCACGCTCATAGGCCATGCAGGCCAGTGCTGTCATGACGGCTGTGCCATTCATGATGGCCAGACCTTCTTTCGGGCGCAGGCGCAGAGGTGTGATCCCGGCTTCACGCAGAGCCTGTGCAGCAGGTACCTGCACGCCATCGCGCCAGACTTCACGCTCGCCACACAGGACTGCGGCCAGATAAGACAAAGGCGTCAGGTCACCACTGGCACCGACAGAACCTTCGCTGGGTATCAGCGGCAAAAGACCGGCCCCCAGCAAACGACTGATCTGTTCCAGCAACTCTACACTGACACCAGAAAATCCTTTGGACAAAGATGCGAGACGTGTAGCCATGACAGCACGGGTTTGTGCCGGTGACAGATATTCACCCAGGCCGCAGCCGTGGTAGGTATACAAATGGTGCGGCAATTCTGCTACCAGGTCTGGTGGCACGGTGACAGTACAGGAATCGCCATAGCCGGTCGTGACACCATAAATGGTGCCATCTTCACGTAACAGACGGTCCAAAAAATCTGCGCCACGGGCTATCGCTGCGCGAAACCCAGGGTCAGCAGACAGTGCCGCATTGGCGCGGCCATGGGCGATATCGACGATGTCTTCTATGCTCAATCTGTTACGGTCGAATTGTACGGTGCGCAGCTTGGTGCTCTGATCAGCGGATAGCATCTTGTTTTTCCAATTCGGGTAAATGCCAAAAATCATAAAAATTAAACCATTGCAGCGGTGCCCGCACTGCATAATATTCGAGGCGGGCGGCGTACTCGGCGACTACGCTGCGCAAGGCCTCATCCCGCCCCTTGCGTGGCAGCCTGATAGCTTCACGCAAGAGTTCAAAGCAGACTTGCGGCACGCCGTCCATTTGCAAGGAAAACAGCAGATAGACAGGGCAATGCAAGACACTGGCCAGCACATAAGGGCCGACCGGGAAAGCAGCATCCCGCCCAAGAAAAGGGGTCACCGCCACCCTGGGTTGCGGCGCTACCGGGATACGGTCACCAGCAATCACCACAAAACCACCTTCAGCAATTTTATCTGCCAATAGCATGGCGGTAGCAGGTGTCATTTCTGTCACCTGCAATAAATTCATCTGGCTCTCAGGATCAAGCCTGGCCAGCATGCGATTGAACGCCTGCGCATGCTTGGTATGCACCAGCACCGTCAATTTCACTTCAGGAAAACGGCGCGACAACACGCGGCACATTTCCAGATTACCCAGATGCGAACATACGATCAGGCCACCACGCTTTTGGGTGACCTGGACATGCATTTCTTCTTGCCCGACATACTTGACTTTGCTCTCATCAAACAAACCACCCCATAACAACATCTTGTCGAGGATGTTTTCTGCAAAGGCGGCAAAATGCTGTAACACACCAGTCCAACCCTGAGCTACTTTGGTATAGCCGCTCATGCGTTGCAGGTAAGCCATGGATGCACGGCGCGGCGCTGGTTTGGTGAAGACATACCAGGCCAGTACCGGGTACAAAAATATACGGAACGGCCAGCGTCCACAAACCTTGAACACCCAGAACAAAAACCGCATGCCAGCCACAAAGCTGACTTCATTGATGCTGGCCCAATGCCAGGCAGAGCCTGTATTTTGAGTGCTCTGTTTCATTTTCCCGCCTCAGGCTGGCTGCGCCAGTGACGTGCCAGCAGAGATGGAATGCGTAACAACATGCCAAAGAATAACTTGGTATGCATGACGGTAATCAATACATTGTCACGCCAGACGCGAAAATGAGAAACACTATCCGTGGGATAAGCAACGCGGGTAGGCAGGTTGATGACTGCCGCACCATCCCAATACAACCTGACCAGGATATCGGTATCAAAATTCATGCGCCTGCCTATGTCCTGCCTGGCCATCAGCGCTATCACTGCATCCACAGGATAGACGCGGAAACCGCACATGGAGTCGCGTATGGCCAGCGACAGGGTATTAATCCAGACCCAGACATGGGTCAGATAACGCGCATACAAACGTAAGGCAGGCACAGATTCATCATAGACAGGGTAACCGGCAATCACCGCCTGCGGATGCGCCTTTGCCTGCGCCAGGAATTGCGGCACATCGGCCACACAATGCTGGCCATCTGCATCAATCTGCAAGAGATGGGTGTAAGACGCTTGCGCTGCATAGCGAAAACCCGTCAGTACGGCAGCGCCCTTGCCCTGATTGTTATCGTGACGCAGCAAAGTCACACGATCTGGTGTAGCGGCCTGCAAACCCTGCAACACCTGTGCGCATTCAGCCGAACTGCCATCATCCACCAGCACACAGTCCACCTCATGCGTCAGCACAGCCTGCACTACAGCAGCGATTGCATGTTCATGGTTATAGACGGGAATGAGGACGCAGGGCTTGAACACTTTACTTCTCCACCCTCGCAAAACGCAACAGGGAATGGCAATAGCCGATATCGTCACGGGTAGTGATCAATTGCAAGCCAGCGGCTTCCGCCAGACGCACATAGTCACCGCTCTCATAAATCTTGCTGTTACCACTGGCCATGGCCGTGAAATACGGCGAAGTATTGATCAGGCAAAATGCGGCGATATCATAACGCTGCCTGTCCCAGAAAGTATCCATGATCAGCAATTGCCCGTTAGGGGCCAGTGCTTTGGCGGCGCGTTGCAGGATACTGGCAATAGCAGGCTCTGAAAAACAACTGAGGAACTGGCTCATCCAGATCATGTCCATGCCAGCAGGCAAGGCAGCGTCATTGTCCAGCAAATCGATGGAATGGAAATGGGCGCGCTCATGCACGCCAGCACTTTTTAAATTTTCTTCAGCGACTGACAATTGACGTGGCAAATCCACCAGATGCATTTCTACAGCAGGATTGTAGGCCAACGCAGCACAACTGAATTTGCCGGTATTGGCACCAATATCCATGAGCTTGCGGGGCGCTGTTGCAAATACGTCAGGCAAGATGCTCGGGAAAGAGGTATCAGAATAATGGTGGTCAAAAGCAAACCAGCTGGTTTTTGCTGGCTCTGGCAATTGCGACAAACCTTGGTACAGCGTAGGCCAGTTACCCAAAGCACTCAGGCCCAAGGGCTTTTCGTTATCCAGGGACTCATCAAGCTTGAACAAGCCTTCGTAACAGACATCATGATTGAAATCGAGATTGACCTGGGTGATGGAGTCAGTCAATACGCAATAGCCAGCCTTGTCCAGCACATAAGAACCAGCACTCAGATACACCACGCCAGATGAAAGGCAGGTTTCCAGTACAACCTTCAATGCATATTCAGTCCACTTGCCTGTGGCTGCCATGTCTGCAATCGTCAGTCCTGCGCCACCGGCATCGGCAAGTGTCTGCAACATGCCGCGCTTCCAGGCATAACGTACGCATTGGAAAACGACGGGACCAAAGGCAATTTTTTGCGCCTCAAAACGGGCAGCAAAAGCGGATTGGCGTTCAGGAGAAAATTTCTTATCTAGCATGCGGGCTTTTCATTAGCGAAAATAATACGACCACCGGCATGTTGCCCGGCCTCAGAAAAATAACGGAATTGCAAACTGTCTTTTACTACATCATGTACCAACTCCAGCATGACTGGTACTTCTGGATGGATCACATGCTGGAACTTCAGCGCATGAACAGACTTGAATATGGGCGGCAATACAAAATATTCACGGGCATATTTGATGACCCAATCGAGTTGCACTACCCCAGGCAGTACGGGTGCGACCGAAAAATGTCCATCAAAATAAAACAGTGTTGCCGGCACGATCAGCTCAAACAATACTTTTTCTGGTGCTTGTTCCAGCAGCCGTATTTGTGGCAAACGTGGGCGCGGATCACCCGCTTCATCCAGCAAGGCATGCAATTGTGCAAGCGTAGTCTTGCCCTGCGCATTCACTGGCATTTGATCCAGATAACGCCAGCGACGTGGCAAGGCAATCGTCTCCACCAGCTCGCTCAATATTGCACGCATGCGCAGGTTGAATGCCCTCTTTCCTTCAAGTGCCAGTTGTTGACGGCCTTGTTCAGTTGCCACAATAAAGGCGGACAGTTTTTGTCTTTGCCCTGGCACTTCATGATCAGCGATCACTCTGGCTTCACTGACCAGATCAGAGGCCAACAAAGCCTGTTCAATGGCATCGAGTGAAATACGTTTTTCTTCGATTTTGACGATACGGTCACTACGACCCTGTAACAACAAACGACCATTGTCTGTCAGTTGTGCCTTATCTGCCAGGAGTAGCCAGTCTGTTTGGCCCAGGTGTGGCGAACGCACTTCCAGCAAATCTTCTTCTGCTATGCGCAAATCGACTTTGGGCAAAGCCTCCCAGCTTTCGATTGCACCCGGTTGGCGCTGGCGCCAGGCGATGCCACCGGTTTCAGAACTGCCATAAACTTCAAAGGGGACATGCCCCAGCATATCGCCGACAACATAAGCTGTCTCTGCTGCCAGTGGGCCGCCTGATGAAAAGATGGCGCGCAATCTTTGCTTGCCAGCTTGCCAGTCCAGATGTTCTGGCAGTCGCTTCAGGTGAGCTGGACTGGCAATCAGGGCGCAGTCACGCTGCGCCAATATTTGCGCCAGTTGCTCAGGGAAATTCACACTCAAGGCATGAATGGCACGACCTGCGGACAAAGGCCACAAGACCTTGAACAGCAAGCCATAAATATGCTGATGCGATACGGTGGCGACTATCTCGGCATTACCGAGACACTGGCCAAATACTTGCTCCAGGCTGCCGACTTCGCTCATCAGTTGTGAGAGTTTTTTGGGTATCGCCTGCGGCTGTCCGGTACTGCCTGAAGTGTGCACGACCAGGCCAATAAAATCGGGGTCCAGTGCTTTCAAAGTTATAGGTGCGGCAGTGACTGCCGCTTTTACCGGATGATATTCTTCAGGAAACTCACCCAGAAATGCATCTACAGATTTGGACAACGCAAGGCATGTAGCAGGCAAGGTATCAGCCGTCAGCCATACCGTTTTATTCTCCATCCAGGCAGCCAGCAAGGCGGCGGAAAATTCCAGGCTGTCTTCCACGTACAAGGCCAGTTGTGTTCCTGGCGCATTACGGATTGCAGCGCTCCATGCACCTATACGTTGCAAGAAATCGCTATGCGATACTGCACCGTGCGCATTCCATCCCATGATGGCATGACCAGGACGAGCTGCCAGCGCAAGGCAAGGATCGGGAGAAAAATCAGACATGATGAATTCGTTTAAAGCGCAAGCGCACCAGGTATTCGATGGCGAATAACAGACCCATGAGGATATAGGCGATGACGCCGGTATACAGCGACCAGATAGCTGGCGAAGCCCACATGGCCGTGGCAAAAGCGATGCTCCCGTTGATGACGAAAAACACGCACCATACTTGCGTCACGCGGCGTGTGTAGGCAATCGCGACATCAGGCAACTCAGGCTCGCGCAGGCGTGCAAATCGCTCCACCATGGACGGCGGCACTGCCAGGCTGTAAGAAAAAACAGCCAGCAATACGCCATTCACCAATACCGGATACAATTTAAGGGGTAATAATGCGTTCGCGCATACAGCACAGCCAGCCAGCAGCAAGGCGCAGAACATGGACCAGCGCGCTACCCGGCTGACCTTGAATGTTGGCAATCTGGTTGCCGCTGCCAATAGCAATAAGACTGCCAACCAGCGTGGCTCTACCTGCCCCTGGCCAAACCAGATGACGAGTGGATAAAGCACCGTAAGTATGACCGCAACAACGGTCAGGATTGCGCGAACTATGTTGACTGCTCCGCCTGCAGATTGAGCAGGGCATCAATCACGTCACCAATGGTGCGTATCTTTTTAAATACTTCGGGTTGCAAGCGCATGCCTGTCATTTGTTTGAGTTTGACTGCCAGATCGACCGCATCAATGCTGTCAATATCCAGATCTGCGTACAGGTTGGATTCCATTGTCAACGCCGATTTATCCAGCTCAAACATTTCGGCCAGCAGGTCCACCACCCAAACATAGAGCTCGTCTCTGCTCATTTCACTTACCACTACCATTACAGACTCCTTACTTCTTTCTATTTGCAGCAATTAATGCAGCCAATGCGTTCACCGATGCAAAATGGCGACGCGTATCTTCGGAATCAGCTGACAAAGAAATACCATAGCGCTTTTGCAAGGCCACACCCAGTTCAAGTGCATCGATAGAATCCAGACCCAGGCCTTCAACAAACAAGGGCGCATCGCTATCAATGTCAGCAGCGGTGATATCTTCCAGCTGCAACACTTCAATGATCAGTTCTTTTACTTCTTGCTCAAGCATGACGTTGATTTTCCTCGGTAAAATAATGCTGCAGATGATCCGTCAAATGACGGGCTGCCATGACATCCGACTGACCAGCACCAATAAAATGCTGAATCGGAATATCTTCTTTAACTTCTATTCTGAACTGCGCAAAACGTTCTGGCACATGCCACCACTTTTCACCCTTGCCCAAGGTTGGCGGGTCGCAACGTATTACCACCGGTGTTACTGCGCAGACACCGCGTACAGCAATATTGGCCGCACCGCGCTTCATGCAAATGATGCCATCAGCAGGAGTACGCGTCCCTTCGGGAAACACGATCAAATTATTACCTGCCTGCAAAGAAACGATACAGGCTTCCAGTAATTCTGTGCCCTGCTCATTACTGATATAACCAGCAGCTCTTACCGGGCCACGGGTAAACGGGTTATTCCATAAATGGCTTTTGACTATGCAATCTGCATTTTTAACAAAAGCCATCAAAAAAACGGTATCAATCAAGGTAGGATGATTTGCCAGTATCAGCAAGCCACCACGCTCCAATCTGTCGAGGCCCGTGATCTCATAACGCAATACACCAAGCAATCGCATCAAGCCGACAAAACCACGAAATGTCAGGCGTATGATATGGCGCGCTGCCTTGGTACGTTTTTCCTGTTGCCACACCAGCAGATACAAGGCCGGAAACACCAGCACCCGCAACAGCAAGCCGCCTATGCCAAAAGTCAGAAAACTGATGCCTGTTGCCAAGACTCGCCAGCAACGCTCAAATTTTTCAACCATGACGCGACCACAGCCAGCGCCGCTTACCTACTATACGCTGCATCTGCGCTTGTTCTCCGATTTGAAAACGCAACACTTCCAAGCCGCCAGACATGCCATTGCCGTTTAATTCCTGTTCTTCGACCTCATCCCAATTAAGATGAATGGCATCTTCCCGCGCCGGCACCATCAACCAGGCCCAGGCATAAGGCTGTTCATCACAATCCTGAAATGATGCAAAAACAGATGGTAAGGCGTTATCATAAGCCACCAGCATCACCATGGGTGCACCATCTGCCAATAAGCCACATGCTTCAATAACTGCATGTTCTACCGTGCTTTTTCCACCAGCCAGGGCGATATGATTGGCCTGATCCTTGCGCGCAATAGAGAACAAACCCGCGCTGGCATTGTGTACGGCCAGACCAAAACCAGTCGGTGACACTGATGCATCCTGCATCAATTCTGTCAATAAATCGACAGCACGCGCCACCTCGCCATGGCGTGAGCAAAATACAGTGGGAACATTAGTCTGCCCATTCAGGCACTGATATGCAACTTCCAGTGCCATTTTCCCAAGAAAACCGGCACGTCTGCGCAACATCGCTGGCATTGCGGCAACACCAGGTTCAATATCACCAGTCAGGGGAAATGGCGATAATGCCCATTCCTTCCATGCGTCCATACTTGCGACACCAGGAGCCCAGGCAGCAAAATTATCAATTGAGAAACGAACACCACTAACACGCATTATTATATTTTTTCATCCATTTTTAGCATGTCACGGCTTATATAAGTGTTGCCCTATACAATTTGTAACAAATGAGGGAGGCATTATAGCAAAGCATGAATAGAGTCCACAATCTGATATATCGTCGGATTGATTATTTGTCTTTTTTGATTCAAGCCTTTGTTTCTCAAAGGAAAAGCACTTTCAAGTAAATGATAGGGGTGGCTATCATTTCGGAAAAATAATAGTCGTTGCCAATGTATAAACGATAAAACCCCGCAACACTTTCATGTTGCGGGGTTTTATTCTGAGTTACTTTCTACAAGCTCACTACATCACAAGCAATGCGAATTTCTATAAATTCTTAATGAGCATCTGCTGCGAGCTGGCTGGCAGACTTGCCAGACAATTTGCGCCTGATTTTCACTAGCAAATGTTCAAAGTCATCAATGTAGGTGAACACTGCCGGGACTACCAACAGGCTCAACAAAGTTGAAGTAATCAAACCACCGATGACCGCAATCGCCATTGGCGAACGGAAGCTGGGGTCAGCTCCCCAACCCAACGCCAAAGGCATCATGCCTGCACCCATGGCAATAGTAGTCATGATGATGGGGCGACTGCGTTTGTGACAGGCATCGACCAGAGCATCAAAACGAGTCATACCAGCTTCTCTTGCCAGCACTGCATAATCAACCAGCAAGATAGAGTTCTTGGTGACTATACCCATGAGCATGATCAGACCTATCATGGATGGCATGGACAAGGCGCGGCCAGTCACCAGCAAGGCCACGAAAGCACCACCGATACTCAAAGGCAAAGCAGCCAGAATAGTCACCGGTTGCAAGAAATCCTTGAACAGCAAAACCAGCACACCGTAAATACACAGCACACCAATCATGATGGCGATACCAAAGCTGGCGAACAGGGCTTGCATCTCTTGCGCATCACCAAGTTCAGCAATGCTGACTGATGGCGGCAGATTTTTCATACTCGGCAAAGCGCGGGCTTCTTCATTGACTTCACCCAACTGACGGTTACCCAATTCCACATCCAGCGTCACGTTACGTTTGCGGTTCAAGCGATCTATCTGCGCCGGGCCGGACTCCATGGTGACACTGGCAACGCTGCCCAACATGACGGGCCCATTCTTGCCAGGCACCGTCAGGCGTTCTATCTCGGCCAGGTCGGCCCTGAAGCTATCTGGAAGTTTGACGCGGATAGGCACCTGACGTTGGGAAAGATTCAGCTTGGGCAAAGCCTGGTCATAGTCACCCGCCGTTGCCACCCGCACTGTTTCACCGATGGCAGATGCAGTCACGCCGAGGTCAGCAGCCCTCGCTGAATCGGGACGTACAATGATTTCTGGACGTACCAGCGAAGCACTGGAACTGACGTTGCCCACGCCTTTGAGTGTGCGCAATTCCCTCTCGACTTTTTGTGCAGCTTCCAGCAAAGCCAGTGGGTCTTCACTTTGCAAAACCAACTGCATTTTGACACCGGTATCCGGCGGGCCCACGTTGAACCTGGCACCGGAAATATCTGCTACCTCGGCACGGATCTTGGCATCAATATCGGCAATCGAATCTTTACGCTTATTCCTGTGTACTGCTGTCACGGTCAACACTGCACGCCTGGCTTCTGCTGCTGCACCTGGAGCAAAAGCATCACCACTGGAACCACCACCGATAGAACTGAAGACATTGATAATCTCTTTGTTCTTCATGATGGCGACCCTGGCCTGTTCGGCCACTACACGGGTTTCTGCCAGTGTACTGCCTGGTGGCAGCTCTATATTGACCTGTGTTTGCGCACGGTCAGCAGAAGGCACAAAACCCGTTGGCAATAAAAACACCAAGCCAATTGAGGAAAAGAAAAATATCGTCGCAGCTATCATGGTGATCAGACGATGATGCAGACACCACTGCATGGTTTTCATATAATGCGTCATGATCCAGCCATCTTTCTGGCCATGCACACCATCAAGCTCACCAGATTTGCCCGGCTTGGGTGACTTCATGATATAAGCCGCCATCATCGGCGTCAGCAAACGCGCCACCACCAGCGAAGCCAGAATCGCAATCACTGCCGTCCAGCCAAACTGCTTGAAGAACAGACCCGGCACACCGCCCATGAAGGCCGTCGGCAAAAACACCGCAACCAGGGCAAAAGTGGTGGCGATAACGGCCATGCCGATTTCATCCGCTGCTTCCATGGCTGCCTGCATAGGTGTTTTACCCATGTGCAAATGGCGGGCGATGTTTTCAATTTCAACAATCGCATCATCAACCAGCACACCTACCACGAGGGCAAGTGACAGCAAGGTCACGGTGTTGAGGGTATAACCAAAATATTTGAGACCAAGGAAAGTAGGTATCACGGACAAAGGCAAAGCTGCCGCTGCAACCAAGGTCGCACGCCAGTCGCGCAGGAACCACCATACCACCAGGATGGCCAGCAAGGCTCCTTCGTACAACAAATCCATGGAGCCATCGAAATTCTCCTCTACCGGCTGGGCATTATCAATGGCCTGGTGAAACTTCATGTTTGGATGCGCTGCCTGCAATTCATCTACCGCAGCATGCGAACCTTTGGCGACATCAACTTCACTGGCACCCTTGGTACGGAACACTTCAAAGCCGACCACTGCTTTGCCGTCCAGCGTTGCCATCGAGCGTGGTTCGCTGACGGTATCAAGCACGCGGGCCACCTGATCAAGGCGTATATGCCTGCCATCTGGCAAAGGAATATCCAGTACAGCCAGTTCAGCCGCCGTCTTGACGGTGGCAATGGTACGGACAGATTGCTCGGCACCACTGACATCACCACGACCACCCGGCGCTTCTTGCTGCACCAGCTTCAGGCGACGTGATACATCAACAGCAGCGACATTCAAAGCCGCCATCTTGATGGTATCAAGTTCAACCCGCACTTCACGGCTGACACCACCCATGCGCCGGACTGCACCGACACCAGGTACGGCACGCAAGCGTTTTGCCACGGTGTTATCGACGAACCAGCTAAGCTCTTGCGCATCTGGCTTGCCGCTTTCGCCAGCGACGACTTTGCTGTCCTTGCCATCTTCTGCAGCCTCTACCGTGTACGTCATGATGACGCGGCCCGCAGTCGATGCCTTGGTCACGGTAGGGTCACGCATTTCGCTAGGCAAATCAGCACGTACGGTTGCGACAGCATCGCGTACCTCATTGACTGCATCCGAGATCACTTTTTCCAGGACGAATTCGACCGTGACTTCAACATCACCATCCAGCACCTTGGTGTAGACATTTTTTACACCTTGCAGTGAAGCGACGGCATCCTCTATCTTGCGGGCGACTTCAGTTTCCAGCTGTGCCGGTGCAGCGCCAGACAAAGGTGCACTGACGGTGACGATGGGCAATTCAATATCTGGAAAATCCTGGACTATGGTAGAGCGAAACGACAATATCCCCGCTAGCGTCAGCAAGATAAACAGCATGATCGCCGGTATGGGATTTTTAATGGAGAGGGAAGAGAAATTCACATGAACCCCTTAATTTTTTACAGCAGCTACTGTGGCTGCGCCGGCTGCAGCAGCATTGGCAGGCTTGGTTGCGGCCACAACTTTTACCGTATCGCCATCATTGAGGAAGCCTGCGCCGCTGGAAACGATAGTACTGTCTGCATTCAGGCCAGAGACCACCTCCACCAGGTCGCCTTGCGCATTGGATACGCGGCGGCCAGTCTGCACTTTGATTTGCGTCACACGGCCATCAGCGTTAAGACGGAAGGCATAGCTGAAGCCATCCCTGACCACCACAGCCTGCTGCGGTATGGTCAAGGCTTGTGAGCTGCCCATCACGAATTCACCTTTGGCATACATGCCAGGCTTGAATGCAAGTGAGGCTGTGGCTGCTTGTGGCTTGGCTGTACTGTTTGCATCTGGCACCAGATCAACATACACCAGACCCATTCTGGTTTGCGCATCTACTGTCGGCGATACCACCCTGACCTTGCCCTTCCATTGCGTGCCACCAGGAGCGGTAACGATGGCTTCAGTGCCCGGCACTATTTTTGCCATTTCACTGGCCGTTACTTCAGCACGCCATTCCAGGCGGCCCTGACGTATCATGCGGAACAATTCTGCCCCATTGCCGACGACCGAACCTAAAGTGGCTGCACGTGCCGTGATAATGCCACTGTCAGGCGCAAGAACGCGGGTATGGCGCATACGTAATTGCTGAGCTTCAACGCTGGCCTTGGCCGACTCCACCCTGGCTTTGGCGGTTTGTTCTGCCGTCAGGTATTGGCCGACTTGCTGGGCACTCAGTGCGCCGCTGGTTTGCAAGGCACGGGTACGTTCTGCATTAGCGGCAGCATCAGCCAGATTGGCCTGCGCTTCTGCCAGGCTGGCTTGTGCCAGGGCCAGATCAGCTTTGACGGTTTCGCTGGCAAAGCTGACCAGCAACTGGCCGCGCTGCACCACATCGCCTATATTGGCATGCAACTCCTGTATACGCAGGCCTGTTGCCTCAGAGCCTATCAAAGCTTCCTGCCAGGCAGCGACACTGCCATTGGCGGCCAGTTTAATGACGAGATTGCCGCTGCTGGCTTTGGTCGTTGTCACTGTCAAAGCAGGCTTTACCTTGGCAGCAGATGCAGATGCGCTGGCTGTCTTGGCCGGTTCATCAGCCGCATTGGATGTCGCAGACAGCCAGATACCGCCTGCGCCAACAGCGATCATGCCAGCAAGACTCAGGGATAGTGGTTTGCGTGAAATGAGTTTCATCATGTCTGATACGCTTTCTGTTTAATTTTTAAATTCAGGAATTTGTTTGGCGCTGGGGCCAGGATTGCGGCTGGGTAGCTGCTTGTGCATTCAAGTCCCAGCCACCGCCCAAGGCGCGGTATAGCGCGATCCAGGCACGATTTCTTTCTAGCTGCAGGGCGATGAGGGCAGACTGGGAAGCGAAGGCCGTACGCCGCGTATCTTCCAGTTCCAGCAAGCTGGCCATGCCCTTGTTGTAACGTTGGGCAGTTGCCTGCAAAGACTGGTCATAGCCCTTCGCAGAAATTTCAGAATCAAAGCGACGGGCATCCGCGCTATTCAGATTGACCAGTGCTTCTTCAACTTCGCGTACTGCCTGCCTGACCTTGCCGTGATAATTGCTGCTGGCATTCAGGTAGCGTGCTTTGGCAGCTTCGATATTGGCTGTGGTCTGGCCGCCATTAAATATGGGCAACGTCAAAGCCAGTGGGCCAACTGACCAGGTATCCATCCTGCTCGTACTACCGGCAACGTCATAGCGCATGGTGCCGATGGAACCACTGAGTGTCAGGCGCGGATAACGTCGCGCCTCTGCGGCACCGACCTGGGCACTGGCGGTCGCCACCTCTTTCTCAGCCGCATACACGTCCGGTCTTTGCGCCAGCAATTGTGCAGGCAAGGTGGTGACAGCCAAAGGCAGCAGGTTTTTGAAACTGGCCTGGGCATTTGCCAATAATTGCCTGAGGTCTGGTTCTGGCTTGGCTGTCAGCGCGACCAGGGCTTTGACATCCAGATCACATAATGCGGCCTGTTGTATCGCGCGACTATTACCCTCAGCTGCGCTGGCGCGTGCCAGCGCTGATGTAGCACCGGAGGACATGCCTGCCTGGGCGCTGAGTTCAGTCAACCTGGCAGTTTCTGCGCGTGACTTGGCATCTTGCCAGGTCAGGTCTGCCGTTTGCTGGCAACTGATGACAGAGAAATACAGCTGCGCCACTTCCGCTGCCACCGATATCCGGGCATCATGCCAAAGTGCCTGCGTACCTTCCAGCTCTGCCTGGGCAGCCTGATTCGCGGCGCGGTTGGCGCCAAACACATCAATTTCCCATGCGGTCTGCAGACCTGCCTGCGATGTAGTGGCGACAGGCATACCCGGCTGGTTTTTTGCCCGGGTCGCATTGGCAACAGCATCCAGCGAAGGCAAGAGTGCAGCGCCACTCGCCACCCTTGCGGCCCTGGCAGTTTCTATGCGTGACCAGGCTTGGGAAATGGAAGGGCTGACCTTTTGTGCAGACTCAATCAACTCCAGCAAACTGGCATCGCCATTGGTTTGCCACCAGTTGCGCAATTCGGTATTTTTTTCCACGGAGGGCAATGCTGCCTGCCATTGTGCGGGCACGCTACCGGTACTGGATGTCATTGGAGCAGTTGTCGAGCATGCTGCCAGCAAGACGGCAATGGCCGGCATAAGAATGAAATGTCGTATAGTCATATCGCTGTCAAAGATTTGGTTTATCAGAACTTGTTAGAAGCCGGCGTCTTTTTTCGTCTTCACACATGGCGATGGCATAGTCCACCAGGCGTGAAGCATAAATATCAATTGCCTTGGGTTTGGCGATCAATGCTGGCCTGGTCGCCTGTATCACATCACCGCTGAGCAGCAGTGAAATCGCCAGGCCAGTAATTGAAATCGCCAGCCTGTGCACATCATCATCTGCCTTGGTGATGCCAAGATAACGGCACAAAAGCCTGACAAAACCCTGGTGCGAAGGTTTGATGACGGTGTCGATTTCTTCCATCCACAGGCCGGTAGGTTCCAGCATTTCGCGGAAATGCAGCTTCATGCAGGTCTCGATGATTTCACCCTGTTTCAGCGAATCGGTAAAAGTGCAGATCAGTTTCAGCAAAACAGCGCGCATGTCTGCAACATCCGCCTCAAATATCTCAGGATCTACATTTGGATTGGTGCGCGGGTCATTGAACACCGCACGGTACAAACCGGCTTTATCAGAAAAATAATAGCTGATGGCAGAAACATTGACATTGGCGGCTTTGGCAATTTCACGTATCGAGGTTTTGGCAAAACCTTTTTCGGCGAACAGTATCAAGGCAGTGTCCAACAGACGCGTACGCGCCTCTATCCCATCGACACGCAATATTTTTCCATCGGGTGTAGCTACCTGTTTGTCTGGCTGAGTTTGCCGTACTACGGCTTTTTTCTGGCTGGATGTTTTCATGCGATGCATACTAGCACATAAATCAAACGTTTGATTTAACTATTCCATATCAGAGCAAAGAGCATTAGCAAATTAGAATCCAGGACCAAATGGAAAAACCCCTTCCATTCACAAGGATGTTGCCTGCTGTCACTGCATAGTCACATTGACCGTTTAGGCTTCGCCCTATCTGCTTTCACAAACTCATTTGGTATCTCAAAATGACCCTGCTGACCTCCCCCGCCATCCGTCTGCTACGCAATTTTAAAATTGCCCACAAGCTCAGTTTTGTCGCTCTTGCTTTTACAATTCCCTTGCTTGTAGTGCTGGCCTTGCTATTTCAAAACTTGCGTGAAGATGTATTGCAAACCCAGGCAAAGCAAGTTGCCGTCAAAAGTATCGCTGCAAAAAATGATCTGCGTCTGTCGATACAAAAACAGCGTGCCTTGCAGCACATGCGACTGCTGGGCAACAAACAACTGGTAGCCAGCATTGCCGAAAATCAGGACAAGATAGAAAAATTGTTAAAGCAGACTGATCAAACCAGCCCTGTCAAAAATCTGTGGCCTGCCCTACTGGCGAAACAGACGGTGCTCAAGGCAACCGAAAGTTTTATTGAACACAGCAAGCTACTGGATGCCATCGAACTTGAGATTACAGAAATTGCCAATAGTTCAAAACTGGCCCTGGATAGCGACTTAAAGACCCATCAACTGGTCACTATCTACATCAACACCCTGCCGCACATGGAAGAGAAGTTATCCATCATTGCTGGCCGTGGTGCGGCTTATATTGATACTGGTTTATTTGAAGCCGGTGAAGATGTGATGCTGAATTCTCTGCACATGCTGGCAAAGCTGAATTTATCCGAGCTGGCGTCAAGCATGCAAAACCTGGGAGCATATGGGAAAGAATATGCTGCAGCAAACACTACCATGCAGGCCAGCATCACCGATGCAAAAAAATTCCTGGAGCGTTCACAAGATGAAGTGCTGGCATCAGTCAATCAAAGTAACGGTGATGCATTCCTGCAAGCTGGTACAGATAATTTGAATAAACTCGCCGCGACAAAAACGGCAATCGCCAGCCTTATCGCAGATAATCTTGCGCATGAAATTGACAAGGCAAATCAATATGCATGGCAAATGTCTGCAGGCATTATCCTGCTCTTGCTGATCGCCAGCTACCTTCTGGTAGCGATCTATCAGGCATTGAGCATGGATCTCAACACATTGACAAAAGCGATAGCCGAAACTGCAGCAGGTAATTTACAAAACCGTGTCAGCAGCCTTGGTAAAGATGAACTGGCGCAGCTGATTAATGCTGTCGGCAGGATGAACGTGGAATTAAGTAATCTGGTCGCCAATATTCGCCATAGTGCGCAGACCGTCGATGTCATCGCCAGAGAAATTCATGATGAAAATACAGACCTGGCCAGTCGTACAGAAAGCCAGGCTACATCCCTGCAGCAGACCGCCACGGCAATTGATGAACTGACCGCCACCATTACCGAGAACGCTGGCAACCTGGCACAGGCAAACAGTCTCATGCATAGCTCGGCTGAGCGCGTGCAACAGGGTCTGGAAGTGATGGAGAGCAGCATCCTGTCCATGCAAACCGTTAGCGCAAGCTCCAAAAAAATTACCGAGATCATAGGTGTCATGGATGGCATCGCCTTCCAGACCAATATCCTGGCCTTGAATGCTGCAGTAGAGGCGGCCAGAGCCGGACAGGAAGGCCGTGGCTTTGCCGTAGTGGCAGCAGAAGTACGTAACCTGGCACAACGCAGTGCGAATGCGGCAAAAGAGATTAAAGGCCTGATCGCCTCTTCAGGCCAGGCAGTAGAAGCTGGCAGCAAAATGATTAACACGGCTGGCCAGACCATGCGCAATATTGCCGACAACGTGGAAGTGGTTACCGAACTCATCAAGCAAATCGCCAAGGCCAGCCAGGAACAAAGCATAGGAATTTCTGACGTGAACCAGGCGATAGGCGATATCGATCAGATTACGCAGGACAATACCCGTCTGGTTGAAATGGCGAGTGCATCCACTGCCAAACTGGAAGAACAGGCCGCCTCGCTGGGTGCTGCAGTCAGCGTCTTTAAAACCCAGACGGTCATTACAGAAGCGCAGCGCCTGCATCTGGCCAGCAGTTCAAACGACAGCTTTACTCTGACTGCACCAGAGAAGAAAAAACTGGCGGCATAAATTGATCTGTCAAGGATCAGTCGGCAACTCGCAAGCATGAAAAAAGCCACCGGTTAAACACGCTGGTGGCTTTATCTTGGCACTGCAGTTGTTTTCGCAGTTGATTGATGTATCGGATTTTATTTCAAACCTTCAACAAACCCAGTATGGATTGCAATTCATCCCTGATCTGATGCAAATTCACAGGTTCATCGACCGGTTCATGGGATGCCGACTCCACAGGGTGACCATTGACGTTGAGTTTGTTTCTCGCGCCATTAATGGTAAAGCCCTGCTCATATAATAATTCGCGGATACGTCGTATCAGCAAAACTTCATGATGCTGATAATAACGACGGTTGCCGCGACGCTTGACTGGCTTGAGCTGTGTAAATTCCTGCTCCCAATAACGCAGAACATGCGGTTTGACGCCACACAATTCACCAACTTCGCCTATCGTAAAATACCGCTTGGCCGGAATAGGCGGCAGTACAAAAGACTCAATCTTGATTTCAGTCATGGAAAATATCAGGCAGCATGGGCAAGAGGTTGATTACCGACATCGTCGACCATGCCTTTGAGTTTCTGGCTGGCATGGAAAGTGACGACACGACGTGCAGTAATAGGAATTTCTTCACCGGTTTTAGGATTGCGACCAGGGCGTTGCGGTTTGTCACGCAACTGGAAATTGCCAAAGCCGGACAACTTGACGGCCTCGCCTCTTTCCAGTGCATCACGGATTTCATCAAAAAAAGTTTCTACCATGTCCTTGGCTTCGCGCTTGTTCAAACCTACATGTTCAAACAAAAGCTCGGCCAATTCTGCCTTGGTCAAGGTAGGCAATTCTTTTTCCGCCTGTGACCGCGCCCTGGCTTCTTGCATTGCGCGATTCAAATCAGCATCCAGCACCGACTGGAACTCAGCGGAAATTACATCATTCATTTCGAAACTCTTCTCAATTAATACTAACAATTACAGACAAGATCAACGCAGTTTGGCAGCAAATTGCTGACTTGCGGCTTGCACCAGGGCTTGCATCGCTGCCTCCACTTTATCGTCTTGCAGAGTACTTTGAGTATCTTGCAAGCTAAAGCGGAAAGCAAGACTTTTCTCATCTGCTTCCAGACCTTTTCCACGATATTCATCAAACAAAACAAAGCCTTGCACGATTTTACAGGCTTCATTTTGTTGCGTTTCCTGCTTGAAAACGTCCAGCAGATTTTGCACTACAACTGTCTGTTTGACAACTAGCGCCAGATCGCGGGTGACTGCCTGGAACTTGGATATTTCCTGATATGAGGGCACTTGCACTTGTTGCAAGGCTGTCACATCAACTTCAAATACCACGGGTGCCAAAGGCAGGTCATATTTTTGCTGCAGGCGTGGATGCAATTCGCCAATAAAGCCGATGACTTTACCATCAAATTCTATGCTCGCACTACGGCCAGGATGCAGGGCGACATGCTCATTTTTCACGAACCGCAGTGAGCCAGGTGCGAACAGGGCTTCCAGATCAGCCTTGATATCAAAGAAATCGACATTGCGGGTATCTTGTCCCCACTGCTCTTCTGCTACAGGGCCATAGGCCAATGCCGCCAGACGCTTGGGCTGATTATAACCAGCCACTTCCAGCGGACCATCTTGCACGCTGGCATCTTGCAAGTACACAGCACCGATTTCAAAAATGCGTACGCGGTTCAGTTTGCGGTTCAGGTTATAACGGGTATTCGCCACCAGACTACCTATCATGCCGGTACGCATGACACTCATCTGGCTGGCAATAGGATTGAGTAATTTGACTGGCGTATCATTGCCAGCAAAATCTTTTTCCCAGGCTTCTTCAACGAAGCTGTAATTCACGACTTCCTGATAATCCTGATCAGCCACGAGGCGACGCACGGCAAACAGCGAACGCTGGTTTTCCGGGGCAATCAGCATGGCATTTGCAGCTACAGGCGGCAATGCAGGGATATTCTCAAAGCCATACACGCGCGCCACCTCTTCGATCAGATCTTCTTCGATTTCTATATCGAAACGATAGGACGGCGGCGTCACCATGAATTCGCCTGGCAGTTGGGTAAACTGCAAACCAAGGCGGGTGAAAATGTCGGCAATCTTTGCATCATCCAGTGCAACACCAATCACCTTGACGGCACGTGCCGTGCGCAGCTTGACAGGCGGACGCTGTGGCAGATTGATGATCTGGTCATCGACAGGACCCAGTTTAACCTGGCTGGCACCACCACAGATTTCAACGATCAGGGCACTGATGCGCTCTATGTGTTCGACGATGGATGCAAAGTCGACACCACGTTCAAAACGATGCGCCGCATCAGTAGAAAAATTGAAGCGACGGGCGCGGCCCTGTATCGCCTGTGGCCACCAGAATGCGGCTTCCAGATAAATATTTTGTGTGTCCAGGCTCACAGCGGTGGAATCACCACCCATGATACCGGCCAGAGATTCAATTTCTTTTTCGTCAGAAATCACACCAACCCAGTCATCTACCTCTACCGTATTACCGTTCAACAGTTTCAGCGATTCACCAGCCTTACCCCAGCGTACATCCAGGCTGCCGTGGATCTTGTCCAGATCAAACACGTGCGATGGCCGACCGAGTTCCAGCATGACATAGTTAGAGATATCCACCAGCGCAGAGATAGGACGCTGGCCACTGCGTTCCAGCCTTTGCTTCATCCATTCTGGTGTCGCGGCACGGGCATTGACGCCACGGATAACACGACCAGCAAAACGACCACACAGGTCAGGTGCACTGACTTTAACAGGCAAAGTTTCATGCAAAGTCACTGGCAGCACGACTGCTTCCGGCAATTGCATGGCGGTGCCAGTCAGGGCAGATACTTCACGCGCCACGCCGAGCAGCGACAGACAATCTGCCTTGTTAGGTGTCAGCTTGATGGTGAATTTCAGGTCATTCAGTTGATAGTAATCGCGGAAGTTCTGGCCGACTGGCGCATCGGATGGCAAGTCCATCAAACCACCGTGGTCTTCCGACAATTTCAATTCGCGGGCTGAGCACAGCATGCCGTAGGATTCTACGCCACGCAGCTTGCCTATCTTGATTTCAAATGGCTTGCCATCTGCACCAGGCGGCAGGATGGCACCAACCATTGCGCAAGGTACTTTCATGCCTACGCGTACATTCGGTGCACCGCAGACGATGTTAAGCAAGCTACCTGTGCCTACATCGACCTGACAGACATTGAGCTTGTCAGCATCTGGATGCTTGGCGATTTCGCGGATTTCCGCGACGACGACATTATTAAATGGAGGAGCAACCGGCTCCACCTCTTCGACTTCCAATCCCGACATGGTGAGCAGATGGGACAATTCATCCGAAGTCATCTTCGGATCGACCATGGTACGTAGCCAGTTTTCAGAAAATTGCATAATTCAGCCGTCTAATGTTGGATGCAGGGCGCGATGCGCCACTCAAAAATTCAGGGATGCGCTGTGTAATTCTTTTAGTTGAATTGCTTCAGGAAGCGCAAATCGCCTTCGTAGAACAGACGCAAATCGTTGACGCCATAACGCAGCATGGCCAGGCGTTCAAGGCCAGAACCAAAGGCGAAGCCTATGTATTTTTCCGGGTCCAAACCCATATTGCGTACCACGTTAGGATGTACCTGACCAGAGCCGGATACTTCCAGCCAGCGGCCTTTCAAAGGGCCACTACCAAAGGCGATATCGATCTCGGCAGATGGTTCTGTGAATGGGAAATAAGATGGGCGAAAACGCACTTGCAAATCGTCAGTTTCAAAAAAGGCTTTGACGAAATTCAGGTACACGCCTTTGAGATCAGCAAAGCTGATGTCTTCAGCAATCCACAAGCCCTCAACCTGATGGAACATCGGGGAGTGCGTGGCATCGCTATCAACGCGATAAGTACGACCAGGTGCAATGACCTTGATCGGTGGTTTGTTCATCCGCGCATAACGCACCTGCATGGGGCTGGTATGAGTACGCAGCAATAATTGTTTGCCCTGGCTATCTTTGCCATCGACATAGAAGGTATCCTGCATGGAGCGTGCAGGATGGTTTTCCGGGCTGTTCAGGGCGGTAAAATTGGTCCAGTCCGTTTCGATTTCGGGGCCATCTGCCACATCAAAACCGATAGAACGGAAAATTTCTTCAACACGTTGCCAGGTGCGCATGACAGGGTGGATACCACCAATGCCACGGCCACGGCCTGGCAAGCTGACATCGATCGCTTCTGCATTCAGGCGTGCCTGCATTTGCGCATTCGCCAGGGCGTCACGTCTTTCAGTCAGGGCTTCCTCTATCTGTACTTTGGCGGCATTGATCACTGCGCCCTGTACTTTTTTTTCCTCTGGTGGCAATTTACCCAGACTTTTCATCTGTTCAGTAATCTGACCACTCTTACCAAGGTAAAGCGCTTTCGCGTTCTCTAATGCTGCAGCATCGCTTGCTGCCAGAAAATCAGCACGTGCCTGGCTGACGATTTGATCTAAAGGGTTCATGCCTTGTTCCCGCTTACTGTGAAGCTGAAATAATGATCTGAAAACAAAACGGGGCATAGGATTCAACCTCTGCCCCGCTTGATATTTGCAACTGGCTTGCGCCAGTCACTACGACTCACTGATTGCGATCACTAACGTGATTAAGCAGCCAGGTTAGCTTTGACTTGATTAACAATCGCAGCGAATGCTGGTTTGTCAGTCACAGCCATGTCAGCCAGTACTTTACGGTCGAGTTCAATTGCGGCTTTTTTCAGGCCGTTCATAAACACGCTGTAAGTCAGGCCATGCTGGCGAGCCGCTGCATTGATACGTGTGATCCACAAAGCGCGGAATACACGTTTCTTGTTGCGGCGATCACGGTATGCATATTGACCAGCGCGCATAACTGCTTGCTTGGCAATACGGAATACCTTACTACGACGACCACGGTAACCTTTGGCAAGGTTGAGAACTTTCTTATGACGGGCACGAGCTGTAACCCCACGTTTTACTCTAGGCATAATAACTCCTTAAATAATGAGTATGAGGTTAAGCTGTTGGCATCATGCGCATGACGGATACCATGTTGGTGTCATGAACACCTACAGAACCGCGCAATTGACGTTTGTTCTTGGTAGTTTTCTTGGTCAGAATGTGACGTTTGAAAGCTTGACCGCGTTTAACGGTTCCACCTGGACGGACGCGGAAGCGCTTCTTGGCGCTGCTTTTCGTCTTCATTTTTGGCATAGTACTATCTGTCTTTTAAGACAGCTCCACTTTTATATGATGGTAGGTGGCAGCAACAATCGCTACTCTTGGATGCCTACTTCTCACTTATTGTGACTCATCCTGAGGATGAGTCTTTCGTAATGCGCGCAATGCGTGCCTCACAAACCTGCTCAAGAAACACACAGAAAACAAGCAAAAACTTATTTCCTGTTATTTCTCATTATTTCTTTTTCTTAGGTGCCAGAATCATGATCATCTGACGACCTTCCATCTTTGGAAACTGTTCAACCTGGCCATACGGTTCCAGATCAAGCTTCAAACGCTCCAACATGCGCATGCCGATTTCCTGATGCGCCATTTCACGACCACGGAAACGCAATGTGATCTTGGTCTTGTCGCCATCATCCAGGAACTTGGTCAGATTACGCAATTTGATATTGTAATCACCATCATCTGTACCCGGACGGAATTTGACTTCCTTGACCAGAATGACTTTTTGCTTCAGCTTGGCTTCGTGAGCTTTCTTCTGCTCCTGGTACTTGAACTTGCCGTAATCCATCAAACGGCAAACTGGCGGCTGCGCCGTCGGCGCTATTTCCACCAAATCAACATTGGCCTCTTCCGCTAAACGGAAGGCTTCACCCAGTTTTACGATGCCCAGAGGCTCGTTCTCAACGCCGGATAAGCGCACTTCTGGCGCTGTAATTTCACCGTTGATGCGATGTGACTTGTCAGTAGCTATTGCAGTTTCCTTCGAAAATAATAATAAAAGGCTATGCAGCCCTGTTTAAAACAGGGTCGCTGCTAATCTGTTAAACCTTGGTTTCAACTTCGTTTTTTAAACGAGCTATAAAGGCGTCCAGAGGCATTACCCCCAGATCCAGATTGCCACGCGTACGCACAGCCACTGTATTGGCATCCCTCTCTTTATCGCCTATCACGAGGATATATGGCAGTTTTTGAATGGAATGCTCGCGTATTTTAAAGGTAATCTTCTCATTACGCAAATCAGTTTTCACTCTAAACCCTTGTTTCTTCAGGATTTCTGCAACAGATTGTGAATACTCCGCCTGCGATTCCGAGATATTCAGGACTGAAACCTGCACTGGTGCCAGCCACAAAGGCAAGGCAGCAGCATGATTTTCTATCAAGATACCGATGAAACGCTCCATCGAGCCAACAATCGCACGGTGCAACATGATAGGCACTTTGCGGCTGTTGTCATCTGCAACATATTCTGCACCCAGGCGGCCAGGCATGAAGAAATCGACCTGCATGGTACCAACCTGCCATGGGCGACCCAGGCTGTCTTTCAGGTGATATTCAATTTTAGGGCCGTAGAAAGCGCCCTCACCCGGCAATTCTTCCCATTCAACGCCGCAAGAACTCAAGGCTGTACGCAGGGTGGCTTCTGCCTTATCCCAGATTTCATCGCTGCCGATGCGGTTTTCAGGACGTAAAGCCAGTTTGATGAAGATCTTGTCAAAGCCAAAATCTTCATACACTTTCATCGCTTGTGGATGGAAAGCCATGACCTCATCCTGGATTTGCTCTTCAGTACAGAAAATATGACCATCATCCTGAGTAAAGCCACGCACACGCATGATGCCGTGCAAGGCACCAGACGGTTCGTTGCGGTGACATTGACCAAACTCGCCAAAACGCAAAGGCAGATCACGATAACTCTTCATGCCAGAGTTGAAAATCTGCACATGACCAGGACAATTCATAGGCTTCAAGGCATATTCACGGTTCTCGGACTCAGTGACAAACATATTGTCTTTATAGTTCTCCCAGTGACCAGTCTTGCCCCACAGACTTTTATCCAGAATCTGTGGACCTTTAACCTCTTGATAGCCACAGTCCTGATAGACCTTGCGCATGTATTGCTCAACCTGCTGCCAGATAGTCCAGCCTTTGGCATGCCAGAATACCAAACCTGGCGCTTCATCCTGGAAGTGAAACAGGTCCAGCGCCTTGCCAAGTTTACGGTGATCGCGCTTTTCTGCCTCTTCCAGCATATGCAGATAAGCTTCCTGATCTTCTTTCTTGGCAAAAGCAGTACCGTAGACACGTTGCAGCATCTCGTTTTTGGAGTCGCCGCGCCAGTAAGCACCAGCCAGCTTCATGAGCTTGAATACTTTCAGCTTGCCAGTTGATGGCACGTGCGGCCCACGACACAGGTCAGTAAAATTACCTTCTGTGTACAGCGACACATCCTGGTCAGCAGGAATCGATTCTATGATCTCGGCCTTATAGGCTTCGCCTATGGATTTGAAGTAGGCAACAGCCTCGTCACGCGGCAAGACCTTGCGCGTTACTGGCTCGTCTTTTTTTGCCAGTTCAGCCATTTTCTTTTCTATCGCCACCAGATCATCTGGCGTAAATGGGCGCTTGTAGGAAAAGTCATAGTAAAAGCCATTCTCGATGACTGGGCCGATAGTGACTTGCGCATCTGGATACAATTCCTTGACAGCGTATGCCAGCAAGTGAGCAGTAGAGTGACGTATCACTTCCAGGCCATCAGCATCCTTGTCCGTGACGATAGCCAGATCCGCGTCAGAATCAATCAGATGCGAGGTATCGACCAGCTTGCCATTGACGCGCCCAGCCAGAGCAGCTTTTGCCAGGCCAGCACCGATGCTGGCAGCAACTTGCGCCACCGTTACCGGCGCATCGAATTGTCGTTGCGAACCATCAGGAAGTTTTACTGAAACCATGTCACTCTCCAAAGCGGAAAAAATACAAAAATAATTGAGATTATTGAGATAAAGGATGAGTCTAAAAAACGCAGACGAAAAAAAAGCACGGCTAGCCGTGCTTTTTCAGTTTGTTTCAAACGAAAAGTATCCTCGACTAGAGTCGCTCCCAAACCAGTTTAGTGGTAGTTCGCGGTGTCATAACCAGGGATGCCTTTCTCGCTCTTAACTATAATGTTTTAATAATTTTAAAATCTTTGGTAGGCACGATTGGACTCGAACCAACGACCCCTACCATGTCAAGGTAGTGCTCTAACCAGCTGAGCTACGCGCCTAAGAAACAAGAGTATAGCAGAGACTTGCAGAAAATTGCTAGCCCCTTCAGGCAAATTATTTCCATACGCTCTATGAACCTGCAATTTCCCTGTCCCTGCAACGCAATTTTAATGGGGGGATTTCCATTCGTATATATATGGGAGCGCCTTCGGCTACACTAATGCCATGTTTATCACGCAGCATACTCTCCATGACCTACCATACCCCTCACCAGAACAGCGATCATCTGCACGACCACCGGCGCGGCGATGCGGAGCACAGGCATTATTTTGAAAACCGCAGCCAGAAAATCCTCGCCTGGGCTCTGGGCCTGACCCTGGGCTTTGCTGGCGTCGAAGTCGCATTTGGTTTTATTTCAAATTCCCTGGCACTGATCTCCGATGCGGGGCATATGGTGACTGATGCCGCCGCACTTGGTCTCGCCCTGCTGGCGCAAATCATCGCCAAGCGCCCACCCACGGCAAAAAATTCTTTTGGCTTTGGCCGCGCCGAAGCACTCGCAGCCTTTGTCAATGGCCTGGTGATGCTGGGCGTCATCGTCTGGATATGCAAGGAAGCGATACAACGTTTCTCTGCCCCAGAAACGGTGCAAGGCGGCACTGTCATGCTGGTCGCTGGCATAGGCCTGGCAATCAATATCGTGGTTGCCTGGGTGCTGTCACATGATAAGGAAAGCGTGAACACCAAGGCAGCGCTGGTGCATGTCATGGGGGATTTACTGGGCTCTGTCGCCGCGATTGTTTCTGGTGCCGTGATTTACAAAACTGGCTGGATGCAAATCGATCCGCTACTATCGATTTTTGTATCCCTGCTGATTTTGAAATCCACATTCTCGGTTTTAAAGGAGTCGTACCACTTCCTGATGGAAGGTGTGCCACATAACATAGACTACGTACAAATCGGCACCGATCTCGAAGACATCAATGGCGTACTGTCAGTACATGACTTGCATGTATGGGAAATGTCACCCGGCTACCCTGCCCTGATCGGCCATCTCGAAATCGAAGACCTCAGCGCCTGGCCTCGCATACTGGAGAGCGTGAAGGCCATGCTGCTCAGCAAACACAAGATCGATCATATTACCTTGCAGGCGGAAGTGAGTGAGGAAGACGACTGACGCAGTCTTGCCAACTACTGCTAAAGATGAGCAAGCAAAACCGGATAGCGCCTGGCCAGCGCAGTGTCAAGCTGACGCAAATAATTCTGCCCAAATTCACCTGACTCAAGACCATTCACCAAAGATGCAGGAATATCGACCACATATTCTGGCGTCAACGAAGCAAGTCCCATCGCAATTGCCGCAACACTATCGACATCACCACCGAAATTGACGCATGCCAGCAATAACGTTGACATGCTGCGATTCCCTTGCAAGGCGGTATTGACGGCATGCAGGGTCTGCAATGCATCACATTCAACCTCGTTACACCAGTCATCTCTCAATGCAAATCCTGTCGCCGTGAATATAATTTCAGGCAAATCTGAGAGACTGGCTTTGTCATATAAAAGCACATGTGACATCAGCGCAATAACGTGAGAAGACAACATACCTTCAGCAGTATTGTGTGTCACCATGGCCTGTTGACGTGCGGCTTCTGCCAGTAAAGCCTTGTCTGCAATCAAGCCCAAGGGGACTGAACGCATTGCCGCCCCATTCCGGCGGCTTTCCGGTGCAATGCGCCGCCGAAGCTCGGCACCAGACTCACATATATCCAGCAAGCCTTGCAAGCCCCTGGCATATCCAGAGCGCATGTCTCGCCGATACGATTTGACAAAAGCCTCTGCAAATACATCCGCAGATAGACCAGCATTGGAAAGCAATACTTCTGCAATCGCAATACTCATTTGCGTATCATCCGTATACTGGCCTGCAAGAATTCCCAGCTCATGCGGCAGGTATTTTTCAAGTGTATTGCCCGATACGATTTTTTCACGACTGCAAAACTCGAAGCCGGCTCCGTAGGCATCACCTACTGCTATGTGTAACAGCAAATTGCTTCTCCATAAATTCACACCCAATGCACGACACTAGCACATATCCAGCAATCATCACGAGCTCGCTTTAAAAAAAGGCACCCACCTGAATTAGTCTCCAGTCAAAATTCAAAGTCAGGCGGAGTAGCAAATTTAGCAAACCAGCACAGGCAAGACGCAAGCACCTTCACAATACTGGTTTGCTTGACTCACAAATATCTCAAAGCGTATGGCGCTGATGCTCACCGCTTGCGAGTCACTCGCTTTGGCTACCGGAATACGGAACAGGTCCGCGCCATTGATTCATGATATCAACAGCATGATGAATGTCCGCAAAAGTGTTATAGATATGCGGACAAAACCGGATACGGGTTTCATCGGTCCGGTTCGTGGTCGGAGAAAATGAAGCGGCAATACCATTTGCATAGAGCTCATCGCTGAGTTTTATGGTTTGCGTGCCTCTCGGCACTTTGACCCACACTACTCCCAGGCTCATGGCAGCATTGGCAGGCGTTTCGACGTCCCATTTGCACTCTTTCAGATCGATCATCAGTTTACGCGTCAACTCTGTCACCCGGCTATAGGCGCGGCTATATCCTATGTTGTGCCACATTAATTCTGTCCAGAGCAAAGTGATGATGTTGACGTCATCACGCTGCCCCAGCAATTCAAAGCGCTCGGCAGTCTTTGGCAGGTCGTTCCAGTTGAGGATGTCTATTTTGTAGTCGTAAGCAAAAATGTTCGGCTCAAAGTTTATTGCCTTGGCCGGATCGATATACAGAATGCCGGTTTCTTTCGGCCCCAAAAACCATTTATGGCAGCTAGACACAAAGCTGTGGCAGAAGGGCCTGGAAAAATCGAGTTGACGTGCACCAAACGCCATAGTGCCATCAATGTGTATGTGGCAATTGCTATATCGAGGATCACTGGACACGTGGTTCCAGATCGCCTGTATCGCAACTTCAGGAATACGTACACCATTGCCGTTCGACGTCTCAGAGAAAGAGATGAAGCGGGTACTTTCATTGATATGCCGGATGAAATGTTGTGCAACCTGGTCCGGCGTGACATTGGCAGGTAGCACGACCATATGGATATCGAACACATGGCCAACCGGGTCTGGGGCTGGCTGGCCAGGTATTATTTTTCTGCCACCACGCAATTCCCATGCAGCAAGATTGGTTGGATGATTCTGATCCCACAGGATGACATTATCCCTTCTGCTGCCAGGTGCGCTCCATTTACGGTAACCACCATTGATGGCATTGTTTGCTTCACTGGCATTGCGCACGATGGCGAGATTCTTTGGTACAGCAATTTTCACACTTCTAGCCAGTGCGGCACGGGCCTCGTCAAACTGCCTTGCCCGCAAGCCACCCCTCATCCTCGTTTGCTGGGCGACATTGCGGTTAAGCTCAAACCTCAGCTCATTCGCGGCCCTCAGCAATGGGCGTGGCTCCGGGCAAAGATTAGCCGCATTCATCGGCACTTTGATTGGGTCCTGTCCTGGATGAATGAAATCAAATTCCTTTTGAAACGCGACCCAGTAATCTTCCGGATTGGCTGGCGTTTCGCGCAACAGCGCATAAAACCGCTCAAGGTCCGAGTAAATTTTTGTATAGCAATCTCTGGATATAAAACCTGCATCCAGCAGCGGCTCAAGTGTAGATTGTAGTTGCAACTGGCAATCAGCCTTTGTCAACGTGTCGTTTGCATACGTACTCATAACGTGCTCCCATAAAGGATTTTTAATAATCAGGCATCAATTAAAATTATAAATTCAACAACAAATAAACTATAATATTCCCGGTGTACTTCAGATGATGCGTCACGAGATCTTGTCAAACACCACTACGGCAAAGAAGATCAGGCACTGAAAGACGCAGGATGAATACTAGGGCGTAGCAAGCACCTTGCAGACTGGCCGGGACCTAAGTCCCGGTTTATTGAGCATCCGGCAGTCTTTGCATAAGATGGCAATGACCTGTCCTTGGAGATAAATATGTGTTTTTGCCTGCAAGCCAGGCAGTGTTATCGCCGCGATTGAAAGCCTGTCATGCCATATAAAATCCTGATCGTCGATGACCATGCTCTGGTGCGCGAAGGCTTGGCCACACTGGTCTCAAGCTTGCCTGGCGGCGCCACTGTATTTACAGCAGGTACCGCCACTGAAGCACTTGAACAGGCCGAGTACCATACGCCGCTGGATGCAGTCCTGCTCGATTGTGGCTTGCCCGACGCAGATGGTGCCAGCCTGATCCACGCTCTCTCGCTACGTGCGGGCCGGGCACCTGTGGTCGTGGTCTCGGCAGATGAAACGCCAGCGACCATACAACGCATCGCGCAGCTTGGTGCAACGGCTTTCGTGCCCAAAAGCAGGGCCTCATCTGAAGTGATCAATGCGATCAAACTGGCTTTGGCAGGCGGCGCACCGACCACTCCTTGCATTCCCTGCGCTAGCAGCACAAACTCGCCAGCAGCATTGAACTTGCTGACAGCAAGGCAGCTAGATGTACTGCTGATGCTGGATAAAGGGATGACGAATCGTGACATCGCTCTGCAACTGGGCCTGTCAGAAAAAACTGTGAAGAATCATGTCACCGCCTTGCTCAATGGCCTGGGCGTGATCAACCGTCTGCAAGCCATAAGGCGGGCGCGTGATCTTGGTTTGTTAAAGTGAGTGCCAGTGCATGAGCACCGCCATCAACACTGTCGTCAGCGTCAGCCCAAGGCTACCGCCGGGCAGCGTGCGTCAAGCCTTGCATGCACATGTCGCGCCAAGCATCAGTTGGATCATGGGCTGCAACTGGGTCACGATGATGCTGATGAGCCTGACCATCAGCCTGCTGCTGCCTGCACAGCAAAGCCTGGCCTGGCAATGGCTGGCGGCAGGTTCGGCTTATTCACTGGCATTCATGCAGTTTCGCTGCCGATATGCGGCTGCCGAGTATGCTGTACGAGAACGTTTTTACACTCTTTCCATCTGCGGTTTCAGCCTGTTGTGGGTGGCAGTGCCGGTGCTGTTTTTTGACCCGCAGAATTTTGCTTTTTCCATGTTCATGCTCACCATCTTTGGTGGCCTGGCTGCAGCAGCGGTACCGATACTGTCAGCCTCATTGCTTCTGTACTGGATCTGGGTGATCCCACCTTTTCTGGCCCAGATCAGTACTTACTGGCTACGCGGCGGCGGCTCTTATTATTGGGGTATAGGTTTTGGCATGCTGATTTTATTGATCAGCCAACTGATATTTGCACGCCATCATCATAAAACCATCATCGCCTCGATACGCCTGGGCCTGCAAAATACCCTGCTGGTGCAGCAACTGGAAGAAAAAACTGCGCTGGCCGTTTCTGCCAATAGAGCCAATACCCGCTTTTTGGCGGCGGCCAGCCATGACTTGCGCCAGCCTGTCTATGCGCTGAGCCTGTTCCTGGATGCACTGGGAAGTTCTGGCCTCAATACCAGGCAGGCTACCATGGTGCAGCACGCCACTGCGGCCAATCTTGCCGCCAGTGAAATGCTGCAAACCTTGCTCGATTTTTCTCGTATAGAAGCTGGCGTCCTGAATCCCCAGCAAAGACGCATGGACTTAATGAGCATACTGAACCAGCTAGGTGAAGAATTTGGCCCCCAAGCCTACAAGAAAAACCTGCTGTACCGCACCCGACCCAGCGATATCTGGATAGACAGCGACCCGCAGCTGATTGCGCTGGTTTTGCGCAATCTGGTCAGCAATGCCTTGCGCTATACCCAAAGTGGCGGCGTACTGGTCGCTGCGCGACGCAGGCAGCAATATGTCATGTTGCAGGTATGGGATACCGGCATAGGCATACCTGCCGACAAGCACGAAGAAATCTTTCGTGAATTTCATCAACTGGGTAATGTGGAAAGAGACCACCGCAAGGGTCTGGGCATGGGCCTGGCAATAGCAGAAGGCCTGGCCCGCAGCTTGGGGGCCAGTATAGAAGTTGCGTCCCGGCCAGGCAAGGGTTCAGTGTTTTCACTGGTACTGCCACTGCAAGCTATGCGCAAGATGGAGCGTCATGTCGATGAACAGCAACTGGTCTATGCCGAGACCAGTGAAAACAGCTTGCCTCTGTTAGGAGTTCATGTACTGGTAGTGGATGATGATGAAGCCGTGCGGGCCGGGCTGCATGCGGTATTGCAAAGCTGGGGTTGTCAGGTCAAGCTTGCAGAAGGAATGGAAGAAGCCCTGGCAAGAACTGCTGAGGATTTGCCTGACGTACTAGTCACAGATTATCGCCTGCGGGGCGGCGTTACCGGCGGTGACATTATCCGTGCCGTGCGCCACGCAATCACTATTAATATGCCTGATGAAAAACTGGTCTTGCCAGCCATCATCGTCACTGGCGACACCCATCCTGAACGCCTGCGCGAAGCCCAGGGACATGCTGCCCTGTTATTGCACAAACCACTTGCTGCCAGTACATTGAAAGTCGCCCTGTTGCAAGCACTGGCGAGTGATTCGTCTGCCTGATTTCAAAACTCTCAAAGAAATTTAGTTTATCATTTCTTGAGAGCCGGGCTCCTGCAACGGCCCTCAAAAGACCGTCAGTTCAAATTCCTGTTATTCAATTCCGTCGTACTTCGAGTACACCACTGACCTCATGCAAAACGTGCAGGGCTTTTTGCAATTGCGTAGTGCCACCGATTTCCACAGTAAATGACATGCGCGCCTGCGATTTTGCGCTCTGTGTATTGACGCCGATGACATTGATTTTCTCGCGGGAAAATACTTCGGAGATATCACGCAACAAACCCTGACGATCTTGCGCCAGCACGAAGATATCGACAGGGTAAACCGTGTCCCTGCCGTGATCACCCCAGGTAGTTTGTATGACACGCTCAGGCGCCTTGTTGCGCATCTCAGCAAAATTCTTGCAACTCAGACGGTGTATGGAAACACCCTTACCACGCGTGACAAAACCGACAATATCATCTGGCGGGGCCGGTTTGCAGCAGCGCGCCAGCTGCGTCATCAAGCCTTCAGTACCGACCACCAGCACACCGGATTTGGCACCTTGCGTAACACTGGAAGCACGGCTCTTGTTGGTGAAACTGAGTTCATCCGGCTCTGCTTCGGGTACATTTTCCCGCAAGACTGTTTCAATTTGCCTGAGACTGAATTCATCTTTGCCAACGGACAGGAAAAGATCATTCACATCGGCAAAACCCAGCTTGTGCGCAAGCTCTTCAAGATTAACTGCGGTCTTGCCTTCGCGCTGCAAAGTCTTTTCAACGAGGGCGCGGCCATTCGACAGGGTTTCTTCCTGATCGATGGCGTTGAACCAGGCGCGGATTTTGGTACGCGTGCGGGTACTGGCAGAATAATCTGGTGATAGCCAGTCACGTGATGGGCCCGCCTGGGAAGAACCCACCTTGAGGGTGATGATTTCTACTGTCTGGCCATTTTGCAGGGGCGTATTCAAAGGCACCATGACATTGTCGACCCGCGCACCACGGCAGCGATGTCCAACATCAGTATGCAGATGATAGGCAAAATCCACGGGAGTGGAATTGCAGGGTAATTCTATGACACGGGCTTGCGGGGTCAATACATAAATTCTGTCGTCCAGGCTGGCGGCCTTGAGTTTTTCTACCCACTCGCGTTGCAACTCCTCCTGCTCGACGACGACATCGGTGACATCAGTTTTCCAGGCCAGCAATTGTCTGAGCCAGGCGATTTTTTCGTCGTATTCTTGTGCTGAAAAATTCGAGCCGCCCGACTCTTTATAACGCCAGTGCGCCGCTACGCCATACTCTGCAAACTGGTGCATTTCACGGGTGCGTATCTGCACTTCCAGCGGCCTGCCATCTTCTACCACCACGACCGTATGCAATGATTTATAGCCGTTCGGTTTGGGGCGGGAAATGTAATCGTCAAACTCTTTGGGTATCGGCGTCCAGGCATTGTGGACCATGCCCAGGACTGTATAGCAATCCTTGATGTCATCAACAATGACGCGGAAGGCACGCACGTCATACAACTCATCAAAGTTGACGGACTTGCCCTTCATTTTTTTCCAGATACTGTAGATATGCTTGGGGCGCCCAGACACTTCTGCCTTGACACCAGCTATCTGCAATTCCTTGTTCAATCTTTCTATCGCATTGACAACAAAGCTCTCGCGCTCGAGACGCTTTTCTTCCAGCATCTTGGCAATGCGCTTGTATTGTTGCGGCTCCAGGAAACGGAAAGACAGGTCTTCCAGTTCCCATTTGAGTTGCCATACGCCCAGGCGGTTTGCCAGCGGCGCGTACAAGTCCATGGTTTCGCTGGCATATTGCTGGGCCGCGCCATCTTCGCGCTTGCATTCAGCAAAATAACGCAAGGTAGTCACCCGGGATGCCAGGCGCACCAGCACCACGCGCATATCGGTCGCCATGGCCAGCACCATCTTGCGCAGGGTTTCCATCTGGCTGGCGGCTTTTTCAGCGGCGTCTTTGCCACGGCCAACATCATGCTGTGTCAAAGCAGCTTCACGCAACTTCATCAGACGGCGTATGCCTGTGACCAAATCGGCGATTTCCTTGCCAAAGCGGATTTCTATCTGCTCTGCTGCGATCGGGTTCAGTTCTGGCAATTCAAACAGGATGGCAGCGATACGGGTATCAACATCGGTACGCAACATGGCCAGCGTTGCCACGACACCATTGACAAACTGCAGAGTATTTTGCTCTGTGATGACGCACTTGTTGGCATACAAGGGGGTGACATATTCCAGCGCCGCAATGACGCGCTCGGCGTCGGCTTCGGACAAGCCTTCCAGCAAAGCCGCTTCTGTTGCTGTGGTCGAGATTGATACCATATGATTTATATCTGTGCAGCTGTTACAACGACCTCTATGAGCCAGGCCGGATTAGCCAGTTTAGCTTCTACCGTGGCACGTGGCGGCGTATTACCCTGGGCAACCCAGGCATCCCATACCTGGTTCATACCGCTGATCAAACTGATGTCAGACAAGAATATCTGGCAACTGAGGATGCGTGATTTGTCGCTGCCTGCTTCGGCCAGCAAACGGTCGATATGGGCCAGTACTTGCGCTGTTTGTCCTGCTATATCCTGGCTGGCATCATCAGGAATTTGCCCCGCCAGATAGACGACTTTATTAAAAATCGCGGTTTCAGACAAACGCGGACCTACGTGAAATCTTTGGATACTCATTTTTTGACTCTATTTTTCAACTTATTCTTGGTTCAATAAAAAATCAACAGCTACAGCTATCTGATCAGGCTGCACAAACGTTGGCGCGTGTCCCACGCCGGCAAATTCCACCAGCCGGGCGCGCGGGCCACGCTGCGTCATCGCCTGCGCTGATTCAGCCGTCAGTAAATCTGACTCTGCGCCACGTACCAGCAAGGTCGGGCAGCTTATTGCATCATACGCTGCCCACAGCATGGTCTGGGCAATTGCTGCCAATTCTGGCGTGCTGGCCTTGATAGGCTGCGCCAGCCCCAAGTCGTAGTGTCGCACCCATTGTCCTTGTTCGTTTTGACGCAAAACATCCCGCGCCAGTTTTTCCCACTGAGCCTCACTATGCGGCCCAAAGGAAATCGAGATCGCCTTGATATAGGCCTGCGCTTCATCAAAACTGTCAAAGCGCACATCCTGGCCTATATAGTCACCGATTCTGGCCAGAGCATCCGGATTGAGCACAGGCCCCACATCATTCAACACCAGCTTCTTGATAGGATTATCAGGCAAACTCGCAAGACTCATGCCTATCAGGCCACCCATGGAAGTACCAAACCAGTGCACGGTTTCTGCATCCAGCCGCGCCAGCAGGCTGACCATGTCACTGACATATTGCGGTATCTGGTAATGCATGGGATTGCGCAAGCGACCTGAATAGCCACGCCCTACCACGTCAGGACACACCACGCGATATTCCTGACATAAGGCGACAGCCAGGGAATCAAAGTCCTCAGCCACGCGCGTTACTCCGTGAACACAGATCAAAACTTTGGAATTGAGTGGATCACCCCACTCTTTGTATGACATGGCGTGCAAGCCGGTAGGCGAGATACATTGCACTGATTTGCGTCTGGCCTGCATGGATTATCCTCGTGAACAGTATTTTTACTAGCGTATATGACCGACATTTTACCGTTCGTTGCGCTTAAAATCATTGTTAACTGTTGGCATGCATGTTTTTTAGACAAAAAGAGCTTGCACCAACCGCTATCCGCACTTATCCCCTTGCTAAAAACCACACTACAGGAGACAGCATGTCAGTATCTTCGCTTAAAAGTAAAACCGCACTGGTTACAGGCTCAACTTCTGGCATAGGATTGGGCATAGCCCGCTCCCTGGCGGCTGAAGGCGCAAATATCGTGTTCAATGGCTTTGGCGACAGACAAGAGATACAGGCTATGCAAACTGCGGTGGAAAGCGAATTTGGCGTGAAGACTGCTTATCACAATGCCGACATGAGCAAAGCTGCCGAAATCGAAGCCATGATGACATTCGCCTGTGACAATTTTGGTGGTGTTGATATCCTGGTCAATAATGCAGGCATACAGCATGTTGCCAATATTGAAGACTTCCCGGTGGAGAAATGGGATGCCATCATTGCCATCAACCTGACTTCCAGCTTCCACACTACCCGCCTGGCCTTGCCGTATATGAAACAAAAAAACTGGGGCCGCATCATCAACCTGGCATCCGTCCATGGCCTGGTTGCCTCGGCACAAAAGTCTGCCTATGTGGCAGCCAAGCATGGCCTGGTTGGATTTACCAAGACCACAGCACTGGAAACCGCCCAGACCGGCATTACCTGCAATGCCATCTGCCCTGGTTGGGTATTGACACCACTGGTGCAAAAACAGGTAGATGCACGCGCAGAAAAAGACAAGGTTGACAATGAAACGGCAAAAAAAAGCTTGCTGGCCGAAAAACAACCTTCAGGTGAGTTTGTCACACCTGAGCAACTGGGTGCGCTTGCCGTATTTTTCTGCAGCGTAGCAGCCGATCAGATCCGTGGCGTAGCCTGGAATATGGATGGTGGCTGGGTAGCCCAATAAACTACAAATCAGGGTCGTGATGCGTCAAAGTATTTGGTTTCGCTGGTAGCTTTCCTGGGTTCAGATGTATAGTTTCATCACACATTTGAATAGGGAGCACCCATGCAAACTGCTATACGCATCGTCCTGGTTTCTGCAATCTTACTGAATGCCGCCACTTGCGCTGCGGCTGACAAGATGAAGCCGGGCCTGTGGGAAATGACGACCAAGTCAGATGCCATGAAGGCCATGCCCAAGATCCCGCCTGAGCAATTAGAAAAAATGAAGCAGATGGGCATCAAAATGCCTGATATGCAAAATGGCGCTATGGTGAGCAAGGTTTGCCTTACCAAGGAAATGGTTGACCAGGATAAACCACCAGCCAGTAGCCGTGAACAGCACTGTCAGAACAAGAGCTTCAACCGCTCTGGCAATAACTACACTGCCGAAATGGTCTGCGACAGCCCGGACATGAAAGGCACAGGTATCGTCAAGGGCAGCATGACCCCGGATAGCGTGAATTCGGTCTATGATTTTAACGGCACCTCACGTGGCAAGCCGATTAACCATCATATGGAAACCACAGGCAAATGGCTGGCTAGTGACTGCGGTGATACCAAGCCCTTCCCTATGCCTCAGAAGAAATAAATCCAGCAAAACTTCAATTGCCTTCAATAGCAAAAAGGCCAGCGCATACGCACTGGCCTTTGCTTTCTTAAGCCTCATCCAGATATCAGACTACAGCACTGACATCCAGCGTTGCTTCCGTCTTGGCAATGATTTCTTCCTTGCTGACGCCAGTAGCCAATTCCACCAATTTCAAACCAGCCGGAGTAACGTCAATTACACCCAGGTCGGTGATGATGCGGTTCACCACGGCCACGCCAGTCAAAGGCAAATTGCAAGCTTTCAGGATTTTGTGCGCATCGCCCTTGGCGACATGTTCCATCAAAACCACGACGCGGCCTACACCTGCCACCAGATCCATGGCGCCGCCCATACCCTTGACCATCTTGCCAGGGATCATCCAGTTAGCCAGATCACCTTGTTCACTGACCTGCATCGCGCCCAGAATAGCCAGGTTGATCTTGCCGCCACGTATCATGGCGAAAGAGTCAGCCGAGCTGAATATGGATGAGCCAGGCAAGGTAGTTACTGTTTGCTTGCCTGCATTGATCATGTCGGGATCAACTTCCTCTTCAGTTGGGAAAGGGCCTATGCCCAACAAGCCGTTTTCTGATTGCAACCAGACTTCCATGCCTTGCGGCACATGGTTGGCGACCATGGTCGGCAAGCCTATACCCAGATTGACGTAAAAGCCGTCTTGCAATTCTTGTGCTGCACGCGCAGCCATTTCATCACGATTCCATGCCATGTCTTGTCTCCTGCTGTCTTATTTCGATGGGCGTACGGTACGCTGTTCTATACGTTTTTCTGGATTGGCATTGACGACGATGCGTTGTACGAAAATACCTGGTGTGTGGACTTCATCCGGATCCAGCTCACCAATTTCCACCAACACCTCAACCTCTGCCACGGTAAATTTACCGGCCATCGCCACATTGGGATTGAAGTTGCGCGCAGTTTTGCGATAGACCAGATTACCGGCCTTGTCGGCCTTCCAGGCTTTGACCAGGGATACGTCAGATACCAGCGAACGTTCCATTACATATTTTTGGCCATCGAATTCGCGAATTTCCTTGCCGTCTGCAACAATGGTACCTACGCCAGTCTTGGTGAAAAAGGCTGGGATACCAGCACCGCCAGCACGCAGTTTTTCTGCCAGCGTACCTTGTGGCGTGAATTCCAGTTCCAGTTCACCAGCCAGGTATTGACGCTCAAATTCCTTGTTTTCACCAACATAGGATGAAATCATTTTCTTGATCTGGCGGGTCGTCAGCAACTGGCCCAGACCAAAACCATCAACACCGGCATTGTTTGAAATGGCAGTCAGTTCCTTGACGCCAGAATCACGCAAGGCAGCAATCAATGCCTCAGGTATGCCACACAGACCAAAACCGCCTACAGCAATGGTCTGACCATCCTTGATAATGCCAGCCAGCGCACTGGCTGCGTCAGGATAAACTTTGTCCATAATGTCCCCTCTCCAGGTTTTAAATCGATATTTCTTTTGTCAAATGGCTGCTTACAAAATACAACAAAGAGCCACGCAAATGATTAGTCTTACAGGATATGATGCTGCGTTATACTGCGCAATACCGTAAAAATACGCCTTTACTACAAATGTTAGCGGATCATTGGAAATGAATGTCGTACAGCCCATCGATTTTGAATCCATATTTCAACATGCACCTGTTGGTATGTGCGTATCGCAGAACCGCATTATCCATGCCTGCAATGATGATCTGGCTAACATGTTTGGCTATCAAAAAGATGAATTGCTGGGTAAGTCTTTTTTGGTACTTTACCCTAGTCCTGACGAGTTCGAACGTACCGGTGCACGCATCACGCCCATCATGAATGCCAAGGGCTATTATTCTGATGAACGTATCATGAAACGGGCGAACCAGGAACTGTTCTGGTGTCACGTATCAGGCCGTGGCTTGAACAAGGACAACCCACATGCCGCCGGTATCTGGACTTTTGAAGACCTGAGTGCGAAACGCCCGGTCACCGCGGAATTGACACCCCGTGAACGCGAAATCGCCGCGCTGCTGGTAGAAGGCAAGACCAGCAAGCTGATCGCCCGCCAAATTAACCTCAGCCCACGAACCGTAGAAATGCACAGGGCAAAACTGATGCGCAAATTCAATTCAGCAACATCCAGCGAACTGGTGCACAAGCTGCTGGGTATCATGCGCTGAACTGCCAACTTCATCAGAATGCCAGAGATGGCATCTGGCTTGCGCTTCATTAACGCAAATTCAGACTCAAATTCAGACTCAAATTCAGACTCAAATTCAAACTCATATTCAAATTTTCACAGCTTTACTTTTACGTTTTGCGACTTTGATTTCACTGAGCTTTTGCTTGATTGCTTCAGGCAAGGCCTCGGATTTACCTGTCTCAGCCGATACCCAGACTACCTTGGCACCACCTTCTGCATACAGGGCATAACCATCACCGACTGACCGCATTTCCTGTATTGTTTCAAAGCTGCTGCGGCCTGCTGCACCGATATAGGTACACACTTCAACCTGCCCAGGATACTTCAGAGGCTTCTTGAAGGTGCAGTAGGCATTGACGATGACCGGGCCATTACCCGCCTCATCCGGCAGGCAACCCATCATGCTCAGCCACTCAATACGCGCCTGTTCCATATAACGAAAATACACGGTATTGTTGACATGGCCCATGGCATCCATATCGCCCCACCGGATAGGAATGGTGACGGTATAGACCAGCTTCTTTTCCGTAACCTTATTCTCTATCATTGCACGCTCATACCGTCATCGGCTGTAACAATGGCGCCATTGAGAAAACGTGATTCTTCTGCTGCCAGCAAGAGCAGCAAGCCATCCAGATCTTCTGGCGTGCCCACACGCTTTCTTGGCAACATGTCGACCAGTTTCTGGCCGGCTTCAGTGGCAAAATAGTCTGAATTGATTTCAGTCGAAATATAACCCGGGCAAATCGCATTCACATTGATGCCATACTTGCCCCACTCCACTGCCATCGCCTTGGTCATATGCACCACCGCTGCCTTGCTCATGCAGTAAATGCCTATCTGCGGCAATACGCGCAAGCCAGCGACCGAAGCGATATTGATGATGCGGTGTTGCTTTTTAGGATCACCCTTATGGCGGGCAATCATGCGCTTGGCTGCTTCCTGCGCTACAAAAAAGGCACCGCGCTGATTGGTGTCCATCACATAGGCATAATCATCCGGTGTTACGTCGACCAGGCGTTGCGTCGTTGATACACCAGAATTATTGATCAGGATGTCGATAGGGCCGGCCTCGGTCTCGGCATGCGCAATGGCAGACTTGATACTGCCGTAATCCGTGACGTCGAGAGCAACCACGTGAGCAGCACCACCTTCGGATTCGATTTCGGCGCGTAATTCTTTGAGCCTGTCTATACGGCGCGACGCCAGCACGACTTGTGCACCTGCCTGCGCCAGAATTTTGGCAAATCGTGCGCCAAGACCACTGGAAGCACCGGTTACCAGTGCAATCTTGCCTTCGAAATTGACTTCTATGCCCATCTGATTCTCCACAAATAATTTGAATAAGCTTACTACTCTATCTACCGCTATGATGACATACTGATTATGCTTGTGTTGTATGGATTTGAATTAGTTGAAGATTTTTACAGAATTTCTTCCCCTATTTCGCATGATCTTGATGCATACCAAAGTTGGCTCTGCGATAATTCTGTGTATTTTGCGCACCTACAACAATAATAATTCGAGCATACCCTCGCTTGCGAAATACACACACAGCAGATAACATGCTGACAGCAAATAAGCACGCTCGTTCTAAAATCTCCAGAAAGTGAAAATAGCCATGACACAAAGCATACTTGAACAGTACGGTCCCCGCGACGCAATGGAATATGACGTCGTTGTCGTCGGTGGCGGACCAGCTGGCTTGTCGGCAGCCATCAAGCTGAAGCAACTGGCCGCAGAAAAAGGCACGGAAGTATCGGTCTGTGTACTGGAAAAAGGTGGCGAACCTGGTGCGCATATCCTGTCTGGTGCTGTCATGGATCCCAAGGCCCTGACCGAACTCTTTCCCAACTGGAAGGAAATGGGCGCGCCTCTGAATACTGAAGTTACTGAAGACCGCGTCCTGGTGCTGACAGAGAAAAGCGCATACCGCACCCCTAACTGGATGCTGCCAGCCTGTTTCGAGAATCATGGCAACTACATCGTTTCACTCGCCAATGTCACCCGTTGGCTGGGTCAACAGGCAGAGGCCCTGGGTGTGGAAGTATTCCCCGGCTTTGCCGCAGCAGAAGTCTTGTATAACGAAGATGGCTCAGTCAAAGGCGTTGCCACCGGCAATATGGGTGTAGACCGCCATGGTCAGCCAACCTCCTCTTTCCAGCTCGGCATGGAGTTGCATGCGAAGTACACCCTGTTTGCCGAGGGCGCACGCGGCCATCTGGGTAAACAAGTCATCGCCAAATACGATTTGAGCAAAGGCAAAGACCCGCAATCCTATGGCATAGGCATCAAGGAATTGTGGGAAATTGATCCCAAGCAGCATAAGCCTGGCCTGGTGGTGCACACGACAGGCTGGCCCTTGATGGACCAGTACAGTGGTTCTTTCCTGTACCACCTGGAAGATAATCTGGTGGCAGTTGGTTACGTAGTTGGCCTGGCTTATGAAAATCCTTACCTGTCGCCTTACGAAGAATTCCAGCGCTTCAAGACCCACCCTTCTATTCGTACTTTCTTTGAAGGCGGCAAACGTATTTCTTATGGCGCGCGGGCAATCACTGCCGGCGGCTTGCAATCCCTGCCCAAGCTGGTGTTCCCTGGTGGTGCACTGATAGGTTGTGACGCTGGCTTCCTCAACATGAGTCGCATCAAAGGTAGCCACGCTGCAATCAAGACTGGCATGCTGGCTGCAACAGCAGCCTTTGAAGCGGTATCAGCCAACCGTCAGCATGATGAATTGAGCAGCTATTCAACTGCGTTTGAACAATCCTGGCTGCATGAAGAGTTGTACACTGCCCGCAACGTCAAACCCCTGCTCAAGCGTGGCACTTATGGTTCACCGCTGGTATGGCTTGATCAGGTGGTATTGCGTGGCAAGGCACCATGGACGCTGCATCATAGCAAGGCTGACCATGAATGCCTGCGCCCTGCTTCTGAATGCAAGCCTATCGTTTATCCAAAACCGGATGGCAAGCTGACCTTTGATCGTTTATCCTCAGTGTTTATCTCGAATACCAACCATGCTGAAGACCAGCCCATACATCTGACCTTAAAAAATGCCGATGTACCGGTCGCAGTCAACCTGGCCAAATTCGCAGGCCCCGAAGCACGTTATTGCCCGGCTGGTGTGTATGAATTCGTGAAGACCGAGGAAGGTGCAGACCGCCTGCAAATCAATGCGCAAAACTGCGTGCATTGCAAGACTTGCGATATCAAGGACCCGACCCAGAATATCGTCTGGGTGACGCCTGAAGGTGGGGGTGGACCTAATTATCCAAACATGTAGCATGAGACGCTGATTAAGCTACTGCGCAGCCTTACTTTTAGCCTGCGATGCTCGTCGTACGCTTGTACGACTGCGCTTCTTAACTAAAATTAAGGCCGCTCGCTACGCTTACTCAACGCCTCCTGCGACGGGAATTGGACAATAGAACAAACGAAAAAGCCGCTGATCAGCGGCTTTTTCGTTTATGAGACTTTTTAAAAATTCAGCCTGCGATCACCACTTACCAGCCAGGATTTTCTCCAGCCAGAATGTACCTATGACGGTTTTTACGTCGGTGATATGGCCGGATTTAATCCAGTCCAGCATCTCTGGCAGGGTGGCGGTGAATACTTCGAGGAATTCTTCTTCATCCAGGGCGGCCTGCCCTGCCGTCAGGCCTTTGGCCAGGTAGATGTCCAGGTGTTCGTCTGAATAAGCGATGGCGTTGTGTATGGTGCAGACGAAAGACCAGTCGCTGGCGGTATAGCCGGTTTCTTCGCGCAACTCGCGCTGGGCACAGAGCAAAGGGTCTTCACCTTCATCTATTTTACCTGCCGGAAATTCAATGAAGACTTGGTGCAAGGGATAGCGGAACTGTTTTTCCAGCAGGATGCGACCATCATCAAACAAGGGAATGATAACGACGGCTCCCGGGTGGCGTATGTACTCGCGCGTGGCAGTCTGCCCATCAGGCAAGGACACTACATCTTTATCAACCTTCAAGAAACTGCCTTCGTACACCAGCTCGCTGCTGATCTTGTTTTCTTGCAGATTCAGCTTGCTGGTGACTTTTTCAGCCATGATTGCGCTTCAGGTAGCGATATACAAAACCGGGGAAAGCCAGCACCAAAAACAGACAGGCATTGATGGCATAGAATTCCCATCCTTGTGGGAAGCGGTTGCCTGCTGAGGACTCAAGAGCGAAGGCAATGCCACCGACACAGAAATACAGGATGATAAGTTCAAGAAGGCGCAACCACAACGACTTGACCTGAACCGTTTTCAATTCTGGCACCTCAGAATATGCAGGCATAGTGCGCACAGGCACATCATTCGTGGTGATGGGTGTCGCATTCACATCGTCATCTTCATCAACAGGAGTAGCAACAGCCAAATCGACTACAGATGAAGAAACTGATTTCCAAAAGAAAATAGATTTAAAAAATGCGAAGCGCTGCAAGCCTATGATAGCAAAGCAACGCTCATTCAAGAAAGGCAGGTTGGCAGCAAGAACTGCCAACACGATGATCAGCCAGGTAGATGCAGAATTACCCACTGCTGGCCGTATCAGTATTTAAGTGTATTGGAGATGGCATTCACGCAGGCTGTCATCAGCGAGCCTGGCATGATACCCAGGACCAGGACGATCAGGCCATTCACGCTCAAGACCATGCGCACGTCGGCGCTGGCAACGATAGGACTATGATCCAGCGGATCATCAAAGTACATGAGTTTGACGATGCGCAGGTAATAGAAAGTACCAATCAGCGAGAATGCGACGGCAACCAGAGCCAGCCACAATTTGCCAGTGGACAGAACAGCCTGCAAGACTGAAAGCTTTGCATAGAAGCCCATCATAGGTGGGATACCAGCCAGCGAGAACATCAGCAGCAGCATGACCAGGGCAAACCATGGATTGCGCTTGTTCAGGCCTTTCAGGTCTTCCAGGTTTTCTGCTTCAAAACCTGAGCGTGCCAGCAACATGATGACGCCAAAGGTACCCAGCGTCGTCAATACATAGGTGATACTGTAGAACATGGAAGAGCTGTAGGCATCCACGGCCAGATCAGAATTACCATTTGCTACGCCAGACAACATGCCCAGCAGCATGAAACCCATTTGTGAAATGGTGGAATAAGCCAGCATACGCTTCAGATTCGTTTGCGCAATCGCAGTCAGATTACCTATCGCCATTGACAAGACTGCCAGCACCACCAGCATTTGCTGCCAGTCGACTGCCAGCGGGAACAGGCCCTCGACCAGCAAACGGAAGGTAATTGCAAACGCGGCCAGCTTAGGTGCGCCCCCCAGTAACAAAGTCACTGCAGTCGGTGCCCCTTGATAGACGTCAGGCACCCACATATGGAAAGGAACCACACCCAGTTTGAATGCAAGACCGGCAACCAGGAAAACAATACCGAATACCAAAATAGTTTTATTCGCCGTTGCAGTCGCAGTGACTTTAACGACTTCATTCAACTGCAAGGAACCAGTAGCACCGTACAACATGGAAATACCGTACAACATGAAACCGGAAGCCAGCGCACCAAGGATGAAATACTTCATCGCCGCTTCAGTAGAAACCGTATGGTCACGACGCAAGGCCACCAGGGCATACAGCGACAGTGACATCAATTCCAGGCCAAGGTAAATCACCAGGAAGTTATTACCGGAAATCATCACCATCTGGCCCAGCAAGGCAAACAGCGCCAGCACATAGTACTCACCGCCAAGGTGAGTATTGGTCATCGCGCGGTCGCTGACGTATTGGCGTGAATAAATCAGGGTGACGCCTACTGCGATATAAGAAAAAAGTTTCAGCAGCACGGCCATGGGGTCAGAAACAAACATATTGTTACTGACGTATTCCGACTTCACCGGATCAGCGAATGCCACAGTCAGGACACCACAGATCGTCAATGCCAGTATGCTGAGCGCATACGTCACATTGCGTTTGCTGTCAGGCAAAAACATATCGATCAGCAAGATGGCGCAAATCGCCAGCAGCAAAAAGATTTCAGGATAAAGTGGTATCAGGTTCATATTATTCAATTTTTTACTAGCATTGATCTGCTGCCACGACTGCCTGATGCAGGTTGCCGTGGCTTGCGTATCCAAATTCCCGGTCAGGGTGTCAGCTTAGGAACTGCCACGTGTTGCAACAGATCAGTTACCGAGACCTGCATTGCATCTGTAAATGGCGCTGGATACAAACCCATCACCAATACTGCTATCGCCAACACACCCAGCATGAAGAATTCACGTTTGTTCAAGTCGCTCAGGTGGGCTACATGTTCATTCGTGATATTGCCAAACACAACGCGCTTGACCATCCACAAAGAGTAGGCTGCACCAAAAATCAGGGCTGTTGCTGCCAGCATACCTATCCAGAAATTGAACTGTACCGCGCCCAGGATCACCATGAATTCGCCAACAAAACCAGAAGTTGCCGGCAAGCCGCAATTGGCCATGGAGAACAACACGAACAAGGCAGCAAACTTTGGCATGGTGTTGACTACACCACCGTAGTCAGCGATTTCGCGGGAATGTACTCGGTCATACAGGACACCGATACACAGGAACATCGCGCCAGAGATAAAGCCGTGAGAAATCATTTGTACGATAGCACCCTGCACTGACATGTCGTTGAACATGAAAAAGCCCAGAGTCACGAAGCCCATATGCGCAATTGAGGAATACGCGACCAGCTTTTTCATATCCTTTTGCACCAGTGCCACCAGACCAATGTAAATCACGGCAATCAGCGACAGCGTGATCATGAAACCTGCCATGTAATGGCTGGCGTCAGGTGCGATAGGCAAAGAGAAACGCAGGAAGCCATAGGCACCCAGTTTCAACATGATGGCGGCCAACACAACAGAACCACCAGTAGGCGCCTCAACGTGGGCATCCGGCAACCAGGTATGTACTGGCCACATTGGTACCTTGACTGCAAACGCCATCAGGAAGGCGCAGAAAATCATGATCTGGGTAGTCAGCGGCAAAGGCAGTTTATGCCATACCAGAATATCAAAAGAATGACCGGCTTTCAGGTACAGGTAAATAATCGCAAGCAGAGTCAGCAAAGAACCCATCAATGTGTACAGGAAAAACTTGAATGCTGCGTACACGCGGTTCGGACCACCCCAGACACCGACGATGATGTACATAGGGATCAGCGTCGCTTCAAAGAAGACATAGAACAACATGCCATCAGTCGCGCAGAACACACCTATCATCAAGCCTGACAAAATCAGGAAGGCACCCATGTATTGAGAAACCTGTTTTTCTATGACTTCCCAGGCGGCGATCACCACAATCACAGTGATGAAGGCTGTCAAAGGTATCAGCCACAAAGAGATGCCGTCTATACCCAATGCATAGAACACATTGAAGCGTTCTATCCAGCTGTATTTTTCAACAAACTGCATGCCATGCGCAGTATTGTCAAAAAGCTTGATCAAAGGCAGCGTGACGATAAAGCTGCAGACAGAACCGATCAGCGCAACACCGCGCACCAGCGCAGGATTGTTATCGCGCCCGAATGCCAGTATGAAGATACCGAAGGCTATCGGTAACCAGATCGAAAGGCTAAGTAGAGTAGAAGTTGACTGCATAATAATTATCTTTTTATAGCCGTGGTCACTTATTTAGCAAAGGGAAACAGCACTGTATAAGCCAGGAAACCCATCACGCCGAGTATCATCACAAATGCATAGTGATAGATATAACCACTCTGCAAATGACGTATCAGTTTGGAGACCCAGCCGACCAGTTTTGCGCTGCCGTTAACTACCAGGCCATCGATGAGGCCTTTGTCACCAATATTCCACAAGCCACCACCGAGTACACGTGCGCCACCGGCGAATACGATTTCGTTAAAGCGGTCCATGTAGTATTTATTTTCAAGCAAGGTGTACAGCGGGTTGACTGCCTTCTTGATCGCCGCTGGAATTTCCGGCTTGACCATGTAGAACACATAAGCAGTCACCACGCCTGCCAACGCCAGCCAGAACGGTGGTGTCATGAAAGAATGCAGGCCCATCGCAGCAGCACCGTGGAATTCGTGGTGCAGTTCTTCCATCGCATGATGTGCTTCATTGACAAAAATCACGTTCTTGAAGAAACCACCAAACAGCATAGGTTCAATGGCAATCGCACCGATAAACAGCGAAGGAATCGCCAACAGAACCAAAGGCAACCAGACAACCAACGGTGACTCATGTGGTTTTTGGCCAGGAGCCAGGCCATGGTGATGCTCGTCATGATGATCAGCAGCAGCATGGTGGTCGTCTTTGTGTGCATCTTTGTGATCATCGTGATGATCATGTGCATGCGCCTTGCCAAAGTTTTCCTTGCCGTGGAAGACCAGGAAATACATACGGAAAGAATAGAAAGCTGTTACGAACACACCTGCCAGCACAGCAAACTGGGCAAAACCGGCACCAGGCAAATGGCTGGCCTGCACTGCTTCGATAATGCTGTCCTTGGAGTAGAAACCGGACAGGAAAGGCGTACCGATCAATGCCAGAGAACCAGCCAGAGATGTCAGCCAGGTAATTGGCATGTATTTCCTCAAGCCACCCATGTTGCGGATATCCTGATCATGGTGCATACCGATAATCACGGAACCGGCGCCCAGGAACAACAGGGCTTTAAAGAAGGCATGTGTCATCAGATGGAATACCGCAACCGAGTAAGCAGAAGCACCCAGTGCCACTGTCATATAACCCAGTTGTGACAATGTGGAGTAAGCCACGACGCGTTTGATATCGTTCTGGATGATGCCCATGAAACCCATGAACAGTGCAGTAATCGCACCTATCACCAGGATGAAGGACAAGGCAGTATCAGACAATTCAAACAATGGTGACATGCGTGACACCATAAAGATACCGGCGGTAACCATGGTCGCCGCGTGGATCAATGCAGAAATCGGGGTTGGGCCTTCCATGGAATCTGGCAACCAGACATGCAGAGGGAATTGTGCAGACTTACCCATCGCGCCGATGAACAGGCAGATACAGGCAACAGTAATCAACATCCAGTCGGTATGTGGCAACAACATGGCTGCCAGTTCATTTTTCTTGGCGAATACTTCAACATAGCTCATGGAACCGGTATTTGCGACCAGCAAGCCTATGCCCAGGATGAAACCAAAGTCACCAACACGGTTGACCAGAAAGGCTTTCATGTTGGCGTAAATGGCCGTTGGTTTGGTATACCAGAAACCAATCAGCAGGTAAGACACCAGGCCCACAGCTTCCCAGCCAAAGAATAATTGCAGGAAGTTGTTACTCATCACCAGCATCAGCATGGCGAAGGTAAACAAGGAGATATACGAGAAGAAGCGGTTATAGCCTTCGTCTTCTGCCATATAACCAATTGTGTAGATATGCACCATCAGCGACACAAAGGTCACGACGCACATCATCATGGCTGTCAGGCTGTCTACCATGAAGCCGACTTCCAGCTTCATGTTGCCGACCTTCATCCATTGATACAAGGTCTCGTTATAAGTTGCACCATCCATCACGGCAGACAAGGTCATGCAGGAGATGATCAATGCAATCAGTACACCAAGTATGGTGACTGTATGCGATACCTTGCGGCCAACCACATTGCCGAAAAACTTCGTTCCTAGCAGACCTGCAATAGCAGACCCGACCAGGGGCGCCAGTGGTACTGCCAATAATAATTGTGGGTTAAGTTGCCCCGCCATGATGACCCTTTGTTAGCTTTATTACTTTTCTAAATCGCCAGCCTATACCGGACTACCCGCCTGCCGCAGCAGGCGACAATCCGCACCATTAACCTGATTAACCTTTTAATGCATCCAGATCTTCGACATTGATGGTGTCCAGATTACGGAACAAGACCACCAAGATCGCCAGACCTATCGCTGACTCAGCAGCAGCAACGGTAAGTATGAAGAACACGAATACCTGCCCTGCTGCATCACCCAGATAATGGGAGAATGCGATGAAATTGATATTCACCGCCAGCAACATCAATTCAATTGCCATCAGCAAGACAATGATGTTTTTACGGTTGAGGAAAATACCGACGATGGAAATCGCAAACAGGATTGCGCCCAAAATCAGGTAGTGCGTCAAACTCAAAGTCAAAGCCATTTAAGCCTCCGGATTCACAGTAGCTGCCGCAGCAGTGGCATTATTCTCAGCGCGCTCGGATTCAGCTTTCATGCTGACGATACGGATACGGTCCTTGGCTTTCACTTTGACCGCCGCAGCAGGATCAAAATACTTGCTGTCTTTACGACGGCGCAAAGTCAGCGCAACCGCAGCAACGATAGCCAGCAACAGAATGGCTGCTGCAACTTCAAAAGCGAACTGGTAATGCGTGAAAATCTCTATACCCAGGTACTTGGTATTACCTATCTTGTCGGATGCTGCCGGGGTATGGTTATCAGGTCGCAAAAAGCCGCGCAACAACACTGCCGACATTTCCAGTACGATGATGACGCCAACTGCTGCAGCCAACGGGAAGTGACTCCAGAAACCTTCCCTGAGTTTGTCGAGATTAATGTCCAGCATCATCACCACAAACAGGAACAGCACCATGACCGCGCCGACATACACCAGCACCAGCACGATGGCCAGGAACTCTGCCTTCAGCAACATCCAGATACCTGCGGCATTGAAGAAAGTCAGGACCAGAAACAAGGCGGCATGCACAGGGTTGCGTGCAGAAATCACCTGGATCGCAGCGACTATCATGATCGCTGCGAAAACATAAAATAAAACGGTAGTAAATTCCATATCGAACCAGGTCCAGTTAGCGGTATGTGGCATCAGCGGCGCGCGCTGCTGCAATTTGTGTCTCGTAACGATCACCTACAGCCAGTAACATCTCTTTGGTGAAATACAGGTCGCCGCGTTTTTCACCGTGATATTCCAGTACATGAGTCTCAACGATGGAATCGACCGGGCAGGATTCTTCGCAGAAACCGCAGAAAATACACTTGGTCAGATCGATGTCATAACGGGTAGTACGGCGAGTACCGTCAGCACGCTGATCAGATTCGATCGTGATGGCCATTGCCGGGCACACTGCTTCACACAATTTACAGGCGATGCAACGCTCTTCCCCATTCGGGTAGCGGCGCAAGGCGTGCAGGCCACGAAAACGTGGAGATTGCGGAGTTTTTTCCTCAGGAAATTGCACCGTGATCTTGCGGGCGAACATATAGCGACCTGTCAGGGCCAGGCCCTTGATCAGCTCGCGCAGCATCAGGCTGCCAAAAAAATCCTTGATTGCTTCCATTTTTTTAGCCTCTTACTTCCAAATATTCCATGGAGTTTGCATCCATGCTGCGACGATGACCAGATACACCAGAGTCAGCGGGATAAATACTTTCCAGCCCAGACGCATGATCTGGTCATAGCGATAGCGTGGGAAAGATGCGCGTGCCCAGATGAACATGGAAACCACAACAAAAGTCTTGATACCGAGCCAGATCCAGCCAGGGACGAAATCCAGGAAGCTGAACGGTGCAGACCAGCCGCCGAGGAACATCAAAGATGCCATGGCAGAGATCAAAATCATGTTGGCGTATTCAGCCAGGAAGAACATGGCAAAAGACATACCAGAGTATTCAACCATGTGACCGGCAACGATTTCGGACTCACCCTCAACCACGTCAAACGGATGACGGTTGGTTTCCGCAATACCGGAAATCACATACACCACGAACATGGGCAACAGCGGCAACCAGTTCCATGAGAACAGGTTGAAACCATGGTCGGCAGCAAAACCTTTGGTCTGCGCATTGACGATATCGGTCATGTTCAAACTGCCGGATACCATCAGTACGATGACCAGTACGAAGCCCATGGCGATTTCATACGATACCATCTGTGCAGAAGCACGCATGGCACCTAGGAAAGCATACTTGGAGTTGGATGCCCAACCGGCGATGATGATGCCGTAGACTTCCATCGAGGTGATAGCCATGATCAGCAACAAGCCTGCATTGACGTTTGCCAGCACAGTTTCAGGACCGAAAGGAATCACCGACCAGGCTGCCAGCGCTGGCATGATGGTCATGATGGGTGCCAGCACGAACAGGATTTTGTTTGCTTTTGCCGGGATAATGATTTCTTTGAGCAGCAGTTTCAGCGCATCAGCGATAGGCTGCAACAAACCTGCTGGGCCTACGCGATTCGGGCCAAGACGGATGTGCATCCAACCTATCATCTTGCGTTCCCACAAGGTCAGGTAGGCTACGCAACCCATCACTGGCAGAGTAATGCACGCAATCTTGATCAGTGTCCACAAAGGCAGCCAGAAGGCACCAAGATATTGCTGGCCAAATCCATGAATAGAGAGCAGCAAATTCATTATGCACGCTCCAGTTTGATAGCACCGAACATGCCGTCCAGATTACTTGTCAGGCTATGACCTGCAGCAATCCTGACTACATTATCAGGCAGGGATTGATCGATTCCCACAGGGATCAGGGTAGAACCTGTTTTGCTCAGTCTCACCATGTCACCTTCGGCTATGCCCAGTTTGCTGGCATCAGCAGAGCTGATCCATGCTTGTGGTGCACGCGCATCGGCTGTCAGTTGCAGGGATTCTGCACGGCGTACGATAGCATCTGTGCTGTAGATGCCGACGTCAGCAATGCGCTCCATGCCAGCAGCCGCGTTAGCAGGAACTGCCGGAGCCAGTTTGGCCAGGTTATTCAATTGCGTCGTCAGGTCAGCTTGCGTCAATACTGTTGCGCGCACTGCTTCTGCTGTCTCGAAATCAAAGTTGTCCAGACCCAGCAAATTGCCAAGTACGCGCAAGACTTTCCATGCAGGGCGGGTATCGCCCAGAGGCTTGACTACACCATGGAAACTTTGTGCACGGCCTTCGCAGTTCACGAAAGTACCGGATGTTTCTGTGTAAGGAGAAACTGGCAGCAAGACGTCTGCATATTCTGCACCGTGCTTGAATGGCGACATGACGACGACCATTTCAGCATTATCCAAAGCTGTCTTGGCTTGTACCGGATGCGCGCTGTCAAGCAAAGGCTCGGCGTGCAATACGATGTAAGCTTTTTTGGCTTCGGTAAATACAGGCTTGGCATTGTTGGCAGGAATGGCATTTGCCAGGTAGCCGCCAACTGTATTTGCTGCTTCTGTCAGGTAACCAAATTCTGTACCTGCATTTTCAGCTATCCATTGTGCCAGCGCATGCAATTGCGATGCTTCTGGATGATAAGAAGCTGTGTTGCCAAGGAATACGCCTGCGTTGCCAGCCAACAGGCTAGCCGCAATCGCTTCTGCTTTGGCAGATGCCTGCACAGCTTCGAAACCAGCTGGTTTGACGATTTCTTTTTTAGCTGCGATAGCAACTGCAACTTCAGCCAGGAAGGCTGTCCACTGCGATGGTGCAACTACCGCATTATTTGCCAGTTTGATGAGCAACTCATCATTTGTTGCATGCAGGATGCTGAGCTTGGCACCCATTTTTACTGATTGACGCAGACGAGCTGCCAGCAAAGGATGATCCTTACGCAGGAAGGAACCGATCACGAAAACGTTTTTCAACTGACCAAATCTGGCGATACTGGTACCCAACCAAGGCTTGACAGAAGAATTCAGCGCAAAGTCAGACTGGCGCAGACGGAAATCGACATTGTCAGAACCCAGGCCACGCACAACGCGTTGTAGCAGCGTCAGTTCTTCCAGAGTAGAACTTGGTGCAGCAACCGCAGCAATGGCATCAGCGCCATGCTCATGCTTGACGTTACGCAAGCCGTGCGCAACATATTCCAGTGCTGTTTGCCAGTCAGTTTCCTGCCATTGACCGCCCTGCTTGATCATGGGCCTGGTCAGGCGTTCTGTGCTGTTCAGGGCTTCGTAAGAGAAACGGTCTTTGTCAGAAATCCAGCATTCATTGATTTCTTCGTTTTCCAGCGGAACCACACGCATGACCTTATTGTTCTTGACCTGAACGATCAGGTTGGAACCCAGACCATCATGGCCACTCACTGATTTACGGCGTGACAATTCCCAGGTACGGGCAGAATAACGGAAAGGCTTGGATGTCAGTGCGCCTACCGGGCACAGATCGATCATGTTGCCTGACAATTCGGAATCAACAGTTTTGCCGACGAAGGAAGTGATTTCAGAATGTTCGCCACGGTTGAGCATGCCCAACTCCATGACGCCAGCGATTTCCTGACCGAAACGAACGCAGCGCGTACAGTGTATGCAACGGCTCATTTCTTCCATGGAAACCAGAGGACCTACGTCCTTGTGGAATACCACGCGTTTTTCTTCATCGTAACGGGATGCAGTGCCGCCGTAACCAACAGCCAGATCCTGCAGTTGGCATTCACCACCCTGATCGCAGATAGGGCAATCCAGCGGGTGATTGATGAGCAGGAATTCCATCACTGCTTTTTGTGCTTTTACTGCCTTGTCGCTGGAAGAGCGGACGATCATGCCCGGCGTGACAGGTGTCGCGCAGGCAGGCAAAGGCTTCGGTGCTTTTTCAACCTCGACCAGACACATGCGGCAGTTAGCCGCAATAGATAATTTTTTGTGATAGCAAAAGTGCGGGATGTAGGTGCCAAGCTTATTGGCAGCGTCCATCACCATACTGCCCTCTTGGACTTCGACTTTTTTGCCGTCTATTTCGATTTCAACCATGGTCTACTCTAAGTGTGCTAACCGAAGCTGGCTTACATGTAAGTGGGCACCAAGCAATGCTTATGCTCGATGTGATATTCAAATTCTTCGCGGAAATTCTTGATCATTGCGCGTACTGGCATCGCCGCTGCATCACCGAGAGCGCAAATTGTTTTGCCCTGGATATTGTCAGCGATGGAGTTCAGCATATCCAGATCATCCGGACGGCCATGACCATGCTCTATCCTGTGCACCATGCGATACAACCAACCCGTACCTTCACGGCATGGTGTGCACTGACCGCAGGATTCTTCAAAATAGAAGTAAGACAGGCGCAACAGTGATTTCACCATGCAGCGTGTTTCATCCATGACGATGACGGCACCAGAACCCAACATGGAGCCAGCCTTGGCGATGGAGTCATAGTCCATGTCAGTCGCCATCATCACATCACCAGTCAATACCGGCATGGATGAACCACCAGGGATAACTGCCTTGATCTTTTTACCGTCGCGCATGCCACCAGCCAGTTCCAGCAAGGTGGCAAACGGTGTACCCATAGGCACTTCATAATTGCCTGGCTTTGCTACGTCGCCAGACATGGAGAAAATCTTGGTGCCGCCATTATTTGGCTTGCCGAGCGCAGCGTATTTCTCACTACCCATGGCAAACACGAAAGGCACAGCCGCAAATGTCTCTGTATTATTGATCGTGGTTGGCTTGCCATACAGACCAAAGCTGGCAGGGAAAGGCGGCTTGAAGCGTGGCTGCCCTTTCTTGCCTTCCAGCGATTCCAGCAAGGCTGTTTCTTCGCCGCAGATATACGCGCCGTAGCCGTGGAAAGCATGCAACTGGAAGTTGAAGTCTGAACCAGCAATCTTGTCGCCCAGCATGTTGGCGGCACGAGCTTCTTCCAGCGCTTCTTCGAAACGGTCGTAGTCAGCAAAAATTTCGCCGTGGATGTAGTTGTAACCTACCGTGATGCCCATGGCGTAAGCACCAATGGCCATGCCTTCAATCAGCGCATGCGGGTTATAACGAATGATGTCACGGTCCTTGAATGTACCAGGCTCGCCTTCATCTGTATTACAGACCAGGTATTTTTGACCAGGGAACTGACGTGGCATGAAACTCCACTTCAAGCCGGTAGGAAAACCCGCGCCACCGCGACCACGCAAAGAAGAAGCCTTCAACTCAGCAATGACTTGCTCAGGTGGGATTTTTTCATTGAGGATACGCTTCAAGGATTCATAGCCACCACGTGCTACGTAATCTTGCAGATGCCAGTTTTTACCATCCAGGCCAGCCAGTATCAAAGGCTTAATATGGCGATTATGCAGACTCGTCATTATTTAACCTCTTTCAATTCATTGACCAGACCGTCAATTTTTTCATTCGACATGAAACTGCACATGCGTTTGTTATTGACCAGCATGACAGGTGCATCACCGCAGGCCCCCATGCACTCGCCTTCAACCAGGGTGAACTGGCCATCTGCCGTGGTTTCCCTGTAATCGATACCGAGTCTTTGCTTCAGATGATGTGCGGCACGCTCGCCACCAGACAAGGCGCAAGGCAGATTGGTACAGACCGAAATCTTGAACTTGCCCACCGGCTTGGTGTTGTACATATTGTAGAAAGTCGCGACTTCCTGCACTGCTACTGCGGGCATGCCGATGTAGTCAGCCAGAGTCTGCATGACTTCCGGGGATACCCAGCCAGTTTCATCCTGGGCAATAGCCAATGCGGCCATCACAGCGGACTGGCGCTGGTCAGCCGGGAACTTTGCAAGTTCACGATCAATTTTTTTAAATGCCTGCTCTGATAACACCATAGCTAATGCCTCGATTCGACGTCCTCAGGACGCCGCTTTATCTGTCAATCTCACCAAACACAATATCCTGAGTACCGATGATCGTTACCGCATCAGCAATCATGTGACCTTTTGCCATTTCATCCAAACCCTGCAAATGCGCGAAACCTGGCGCACGGATTTTCAGACGATAAGGCTTGTTAGCACCATCGGACATCAAGTAAATACCAAACTCGCCTTTTGGATGCTCAACTGCGGCATATGCTTCGCCAGCGGGAACATGGAAACCTTCGGTGAACAGCTTGAAGTGATGGATGAGTTCTTCCATATTCGACTTCATGTTCACGCGATGTGGTGGCGCAACCTTGTGGTTATCAGTAATCACCGGACCCTGGTTATTTCTCAGCCACTCAACGCATTGTTTGATGATGCGGTTGGACTGGCGCATTTCTTCTACGCGCACCAGGTAGCGATCATAACTGTCGCCATTCACGCCGACTGGAATATCAAAGTCCAGCAAGTCGTAAACTTCATACGGCTGCTTCTTGCGCAAATCCCATTCGATACCGGAGCCACGCAACATAGGGCCACTAAAGCCCATGGCCATGGCACGCTCAGGCGACACCACACCAATACCGACCAGACGCTGTTTCCAGATACGGTTATCGGTCAACAGTGTTTCGTATTCGTCGACATATTTTGGGAAACGGTTGGTGAAGTCTTCAATGAAATCCAGCAGGGAACCCTGACGATTTTCATTCAGCAACTTCATCGCTTTTTCATTCTTCAAGGCCGATACAGTGAATTGCGGCATTTGATCCGGCAAGTCACGGTACACACCACCTGGGCGATAGTAAGCAGCATGCAAACGTGCGCCTGAGACTGCTTCATAGCAATCCATCAGATCTTCACGCTCACGGAATGCGTACAGGAACACCGCCATTGCGCCCACGTCCAGCGCATGCGCGCCTATCCACAGCAAGTGGTTCAACAGGCGTGTAATTTCATCAAACATGACGCGGATGTACTGCGCACGCAAAGGCACTTCCAGACCCAGCATCTTCTCTATAGCCATGACATAGGCATGCTCATTGGCCATCATGGAGACATAGTCCAGGCGATCCATGTAAGGCACGGATTGCAGGAAAGTTTTTTGCTCAGCCAATTTTTCAGTCGCACGATGCAAGAGACCAATGTGCGGATCGGCACGTTGTATCACTTCACCGTCAAGCTCCAGCACCAGACGCAACACACCATGCGCGGCAGGATGCTGAGGACCAAAGTTCAGGGTGTAATTCTTAATCTCAGCCATTATTTCATCCCGTAATTTTCTTCACGAATCACACGCGGCACATTTTCGCGTGGTTCTATCGTGACAGGCTGGTAAACGACGCGCTTTTGATCTGCGTCATAACGCATTTCAACATAGCCGGAAACTGGAAAGTCTTTACGGAAAGGATGACCGATAAAACCATAGTCGGTCAAAATACGACGCAAGTCATTGTGACCATCAAACAGGATACCGTACAGATCAAACGCTTCGCGCTCATACCAGTTGGCTGCATTCCAGATATCGATCAGCGAGGGTACGACTGGCATTTCATCATCCGGCGCAAACACGCGCACACGCAAACGCCAGTTATGCTTAATCGACAGCAAATGCGAAATGGCAGCAAAACGCGCACCTTCCCACAAGCCATCGCCATAAGCAGAGTAATCGACACCGCAAAGGTCGATCAGTTCTTCAAAACTGGTTTCTGCATGGTCGCGCAAAGTGCGCATTACATCCAGATAAGCAGTTACAGAAACCACGATGGTGATTTCACCTAGCGCATTCTTCAAGTCCAGAATACGCTCACCCAGGACATTTTTTACTGCTGCCTCAAGGTTTTCCAGTTTGGTAGTCATAATTTAATATTGCCCCAGCGATCGCACGATTAACGAGCAATGGTATTGGTACGTTTGATCTTGTTTTGCAACTGTATGATGCCGTACATCAGTGCTTCTGCGGTTGGCGGGCAACCTGGCACATAAATATCAACTGGCACAATACGGTCGCAACCACGTACTACTGAATACGAATAATGGTAGTAACCACCACCATTGGCGCAAGAACCCATGGAAATAACCCAGCGAGGCTCGGCCATCTGGTCATATACCTTACGCAAAGCAGGTGCCATCTTGTTGCACAGCGTACCGGCAACGATCATGACGTCGGACTGACGCGGAGAAGGACGAAACACCACACCAAAGCGATCCAGATCATAGCGGGAAGCACCGGCATGCATCATCTCTACCGCACAGCAGGCCAGACCAAAAGTCATGGGCCACATGGAGCCGGTACGCGTCCAGTTGATCAGTTTGTCGGCTGTTGTCGTAACAAAGCCTTCGTTCAATACACCTTCAATTGACATAATCCATCACTCCCAATCCAGAGCGCCTTTTTTCCAGATGTACCAAAATCCAACGCCGAACTCCAGCACGAAGCCGAGCATAATCAGAAAACCTGTCCAACCCAGGTCACGCATTGCCACGCCCCAAGGGAAGAAGAATGCCGTTTCCAGATCGAACAAAATAAACAGAATCGCCACCAGGTAGTAGCGCACATCAAATTTCATGCGCGCGTCTTCGAATGCTTCAAAACCGCATTCGTAAGCAGAATTTTTTTGTGAATCCGGTTTATATGGAGCAAGAACACGCCCCAGGATTTGCGGCACCACACCTACAGCGATACCAACCAGAATAAAGAGAAGAACTGGGAAATAATTTTCGAGGTTCACGTTAGGCTACCTGTAATTGAATGCCAGATTGAAGCAAGTCATTTCTTAAAATCAAACCACAAGAAATGACTGCTTCCTCGACCGGGCCAGCAAAGAAAACTGGCCTTATTTTTTTGGTGCCGACGACGAGACTCGAACTCGTACAGCTTTCGCCACTACCCCCTCAAGATAGCGTGTCTACCAATTTCACCACGTCGGCTTAAGCCCAGCATTCTACTATGTATAGCCTCATTGTTCAACGCGCAATTGCAGCAATTCAATGTTTTTTGCTGAGCAAAATCAATTTATTTTGGAATCTGACCAGCTTGACCAGCAGAGGAAGCTGGCGCGGATGTTGCAGTTGCACCAGAAGCTGCTGCCGGGGCGCTTGCAGGCGCAGCATTAGCCGCAGGCTGAACCACGGTTACACCTTCCATCACACCACCGGAAGGCTTGCGCGCGCCAGTACTGAATACTGCCAGACCCAGGGTCGCCGCAAAAAATATTGCAGCAGCCACACCCGTCGCCTTGGACAAGAAATTGGACGAGCCAGTCGCACCAAACAGACTACCAGAAGCGCCAGAGCCGAAAGAGGCCCCCATGTCCGCACCTTTACCGTGCTGCAATAAAACCAGACCAATAATTGTCAATGCAGACAGAATCTGAATAACGATGACCAACGTATGTAAAGTTTGCATTCAAAACATCCAAGAAAAAATTAAGTACTACAATAAATCAATTAACTGGCAGCGATAATCGCAAGAAAATCCTGGGATTTCAGTGCAGCTCCGCCAATCAAACCACCATCAATATCGGGCATTGCCAATAACTCCTTGGCATTTTCCGGCTTCATGCTACCACCATATAAAATCTGTACTTTTTCTGCCGCACCAGCATCACGAACAGCTACTTGCTGACGCAGGAAATGATGCACTTCTTGCGCCATTTCCGGCGTTGCTGTTTTACCGGTACCGATGGCCCATACAGGCTCATAGGCAATCACAACACCATCCAGCACACCCAACACATCCAGCACCGCATTCAACTGCGCAGCCACGACTGCATTAGTCTGGCCACTCTCGCGCTGCTCCAGCGTTTCGCCCACACAAACCATGGGCAACACACCATGCTTTAATAACTGCTGCGCCTTCTGCGCCACCAGCTCATTGCTCTCGGCATGATAGGCACGGCGCTCAGAATGCCCGACGATTGCATATTTGCAAGCACAGTCTTGCAACATGGAAGCAGAAATCTCGCCGGTGTAAGCACCATGCGCATGCACAGATACATCTTGCGCACCCCAGCTCACTGCAGTACCACCCAGCAAATCCGCACATTGCGCAAAATAAGGTGCAGGAGCACAAACCAATACATCACAGTGCAAATCGGCAGGCAAACCCGCCTTGACTTCAGACAACAATGAACGGTTGGCAGCAAAACTACCATTCATTTTCCAGTTACCGGCTATTAAGGTGCGTCGCATAGTGAGCCAAAATATAAATAACCGTCTATTGTAGCCTCCGGCGCAGACAGGGTCAAACCGGCAAGACCAGTTTTTACATCAAGAACTTGCTTCAAAGGCATAATTACCTCAGATATATAGGCAATATGACAATACGGCAGGCAATCACACCACATCCCTGTAAAAAACCCAGGAAGCTGGCGGCGCAGCCTAATCCAGAGCCAGCATGATTTTACCTATATGCAAACCTTCCTCCATCATGGCATGAGCTTGTGCAGCCTGCTCCAGAGGAAATACCTGATGTATCACAGGGACGATCTCTTTCGATACCAGCAATGGCCAGACATGCGCTTGCAGCTCAGCAGCAATTTTTGCCTTGAAAGCAACAGAACGCGGTCGCAAGGTCGACCCAGTCACAGTCAGCCGCCTGCGCAAAACCTGCCCCAGGTCAAGCTCGGCAGAAGTACCACCCAGCAGAGCAATGATGGCCAACCTGCCATCATCCGCCAGACAGTTGATTTCTTTAGGTACATAGGAACCAGCTACCATGTCCAAAATGACATCAACACCTTTGCCAGCAGTCAACTCCTTGACGACATCGACAAAATTCTCAGCCTTGTAATTAATGCCACGCTCAGCGCCCAGCTTTTCAGTCGCCCTGCACTTTTCATCCGATCCCGCTGTAGCAAAAACCCTGTGCCCCAATGCCTTGGCAATTTGTATCGCCGCTACCCCTATCCCGGATGTACCGCCCTGCACCAGAAAACTTTCACCTGGCGACAAATGCGCACGCTGAAATACATTACTCCAAACCGTAAAGTAAGTCTCTGGTAAAGAAGCCGCCTCTATCATGGTCAAGCCAGTTGGCACCTTCAGGCACTGCCCCGCAGGTGCCACGCAATATTCAGCATAGCCACCACCCTGCACCAGCGCACAAACCTGATCACCCAATTCAAACCCACTGCCCTGCACATCACCACCAATAACTTCGCCAGCCACTTCCAGACCCGGCAAATCCGAAGCACCTGGTGGCACAGGATAAAAACCAAGGCGCTGCAAGACATCGGGGCGATTCACGCCAGCCGCTGCAACCTTGATCAATAATTCCCCTTTACCCGGCACTGGCACAGGCCTGCTGCAAATTTGCAAGACTTCAGGTTTGCCATACTGAGTGATTTCAATTGCGCGCATTTCAGTTTTCATCTTTAGCCTTTGTGTGAATCCAGCGATACCATCCGCGATTGTAAGCCAATAAAAAAACGCCCGTGCAAGACGGGCGTTTTCAACTCTTACAGACCAGGAGACTGTCGGACTTAGGACGACAAGCTTCCGGCTGCGTGAATTTATTACTGCTGTTGCTGCTGCTGCGGCTGAGGCTGACCTTCAGATTCAGAAGCAGCTGCTTTCATTGACAACTTGAAGCGGCCACGATCATCAGTTTCCAGCACTTTGACGCGCACTTGCTGACCTTCTTTGAGGTAGTCAGCAACAGCATTCACGCGCTCATTGGCGATCTGGCTGATGTGCAACAAACCATCTTTACCTGGCATGATTTGTACGATCGCGCCGAAGTCCAGCAACTTCAATACTGTACCTTCGTAGATTTTGCCAACTTCAACTTCTGCAGTCAGTTCTTCGATACGACGTTTGGCTTCCTGGCCAGCTGCTGCATCAACAGAAGCGATAGTGACTACACCTTCATCGCTGATATCGATTTGCGTGCCAGTTTCTTCTGTCAAGGCACGGATCACTGCACCACCCTTACCGATAACATCACGGATTTTTTCAGGGTTGATCTTGACAGTGATCAGGCGTGGCGCGAAGTCAGACAATTCGGATTTGCCGACAGGTACGGCTTCTTGCATTTTACCCAGGATATGGATACGGCCTTCTTTGGCTTGCGCCAGAGCGACTTGCATGATTTCTTTAGTGATACCCTGGATTTTGATATCCATTTGCAGGGCAGTAATGCCCTCTGCAGTACCGGCTACTTTAAAGTCCATGTCGCCAAGATGATCTTCATCACCCAGGATATCTGTCAGAACAGCAAACTTGTTGCCATCCTTGATCAGGCCCATGGCGATACCGGCAACGTGTGCTTTCATAGGCACGCCAGCATCCATCAACGCCAGGCAACCGCCACAGACCGAAGCCATGGAAGAAGAACCATTGGACTCTGTGATTTCAGACACCAGACGGACTGAGTAGCTGAAATCTTCCGGATCAGGCAGAGCAGCTTGCAATGCACGTTTAGCCAGGCGGCCATGACCAATTTCACGACGCTTAGGTGTGCCAACACGGCCTGTTTCGCCAGTAGCGAATGGAGGCATATTGTAATGCAGCATGAAGCGGTCAGAGTATTCACCCATCAGCGCATCAATTTTTTGCTCGTCACGGGCAGTACCCAGAGTAGCGATAACCAAAGCCTGAGTTTCACCACGCGTGAACAGGGCTGTACCATGCGTACGTGGCAAAATGCCAGTACGGATGCTGATAGGACGCACAGTGCGTGTATCACGACCATCGATACGTGGCTCGCCTTCCAGGATTTGGGAGCGAACGATTTTCGCTTCCAGATCAAACAGGATATTGCCAACTTCTGATGAGTCAGGAGCAGCTTCGCCCTTGGCAGTAGCTTGCTCAGCCAGTGCCGCAGCGACTGTAGACGTTGCCGCCTTCAGCTGCTCAGTACGCGCTTGTTTTTCTTTTGTTTGATAAGCAGCGCGCAACAAAGGCTCTGCCACTGCTGTAACAGCAGCGATCAGCGGCTCATTTTTTGCAGCAGGTGCCCATTGCACTTCAGGTTTGCCACCGTCGCGTACCAGTTCATGGATAGCATCGATCACAGCTTTCATTTGCGTGTGGCCGTAAACAACTGCGCCCAACATGATTTCTTCAGACAATTGCTGCGCTTCAGACTCAACCATCAACACGGCTTGCTCAGTACCGGCAACAACCAGATCCAGCTTGGATTGTTTCAGTTGAGTTGCGGTTGGGTTCAATACATATTGACCATCAATATAACCAACACGTGCAGCGCCAACCGGGCCACTGAATGGGATGCCAGCAACGGAAATCGCTGCGGAAGCACCGATCATTGCAGCGATATCAGGGTCGATTTCTGGATTGACGGACAATACATGAATGATGACCTGAACTTCGTTCAGATAGCCTTCTGGGAACAGAGGACGGATAGGCCTGTCGATCAAACGGGAAGTCAGTGTTTCTTTTTCTGATGGACGACCTTCACGCTTGAAGAAACCGCCAGGAATACGGCCGGCAGCGTAAGTTTTTTCCATGTAGTCCACGGTCAGAGGAAAGAAATCCTGACCTGGTTTTGCATCTTTTTTGGCAACGACTGTTGCCAGTACAACGGTATCTTCTATGGATACCAGGACTGCACCCGATGCCTGGCGAGCGATTTCGCCGGTTTCCAGTGTTACCTGGTGCTGACCATATTGGAAGGTTTTGGTAATTTTATTAAACACAATGTGTCCTTTCTATTTGCCGACAGATTTTCAGGCGCTGTCGTTCACCTCACCACGAGCAATCCGCCTGGACTGCTTTTTGCCTGTTTTTTAATATGGATATCAAAAACCGGGCTAAAACTGAATAAAACTGGGTGAAACTAAAACTCTAGATGGACAAAAAGCCTGCGACAGTCAACTGACGCAGGCTTTTTGCTACAAATCTTTTGCTAAATTCAGCAAGAATTACTTACGCAAGCCGAGTTTTTCGATCAGTGAGCGATAGCGATTCAAGTCTTTACCTTTCAGGTAAGACAACAAACTCTTACGACGGTTAACCATCATGATCAAACCACGACGTGAGTGGTGATCTTTAGAGTGAGCTTTGAAGTGACCGTTCAGATCATTGATACGTGCAGTCAACAGAGCAACTTGCACTTCAGGAGAGCCTGTGTCGTTTTGACCACGGGCATTGTCCGCTACGATAGCGGCTTTTGCATTTTTTTCGATAGACATGATTTTCCTTAACATGCGATAACAATAGTCGCCGCTTTTATAAAAACAGCTACAAAACCATCATTATCGTGACATAACAATCCCGCCGGAATGGCAGGACGCGTGACTATAACACCGTTTTAAGCCAGAATCAAATCTGCTTTAAATCTGCGGATTCAGTTTTTCTGTCTTTGATTGCAATTTATTCAATGCTGACAAATAAGCTTTCGCTGAAGCAACAACGATATCAGGATCCGCGCCTACGCCATTCACAATACGGCCAGCCTTGGAGAGACGCATGGTGACCTCGCCCTGAGACTGAGTACCAGTAGTGATTGCATTCACCGAGAACAACAACAGCTCTGCCCCGCTCTGCACCTTGGAATCGATGGCATTCACGATGGCATCGACCGGGCCATTACCATTACCCTCACAAGTCACTTCCTTGCCGTCAGAAGTAAATACGACTTTGGCGTAAGGCAATTCACCCGTTTCTGAGCGCTGCGACAAAGACACATAATGGAAGGCATCATTATTATGTGCATGCTCTTCGTCAGAGACCAGGGCAAGGATATCTTCATCGAAGATGTCAGACTTCCTGTCGGCCAGTTCCTTGAAGCGGGCAAAGGCTGCATTGACTTCAGTTTCTGATTCCAGTGCGATACCCAATTCTTCCAGGCGCTGCTTAAAGGCATTGCGGCCAGACAATTTACCAAGTACCAGCTTGTTGGCACTCCAGCCCACATCTTCGGCACGCATGATTTCATAGGTATCACGCGCCTTCAAGATGCCATCCTGGTGGATGCCGGACGCATGGGCAAAGGCATTTGCGCCGACCACGGCTTTATTTGGCTGCACGGCAAAACCGGTGATTTGCGATACCAGCTTGGATGCTGGCACGATCTGGCTGATATCTATGCCCAGTTGCAAATCAAAATAATCTTTACGTGTACGCACCGCCATGACGATTTCTTCAAGCGCAGTATTACCTGCGCGCTCACCCAGCCCATTGATGGTGCACTCAATCTGGCGTGCGCCGCCTATCATGACGCCAGCCAGGGAGTTGGCGACAGCCATGCCCAGGTCATTGTGGCAATGCACGGACCAGACCACTTTATCTGAATTGGGGATACGCTCACGCAAAGACTTCAACATATTGCCGTACAACTCAGGCACGGCGTAACCGACGGTGTCGGCAAAGTTAATCGTCGTTGCACCTTCTTTGATGACCGCTTCCAGCACACGGCACAGGAAATCCATATCCGAGCGGCTGCCATCTTCCGGGCTGAATTCCACATCGTCGGTAAAGTTACGGGCATAGCGCACAGCCTGTATGGCTTGCTCCAATACCTGGTCCGGTGTCATGCGCAATTTCTTTTCCATATGCAAAGGAGAAGTCGCGATGAAAGTATGAATACGCTTGCGCTGCGCTGCCTGCAAGGCTTCTGCAGCACGGGCAATATCACGGTCATTGGCGCGCGACAAAGAACAAATCGTCGAATCCTTGATGATGGAGGCAATTGCCTTGATGGACTCAAAATCACCTGGAGACGCTGCTGCAAAACCGGCCTCAATCACATCAACCTTCATTCTTTCCAGTTGCTTGGCAATACGGATTTTTTCATCCTTGGTCATGGATGCACCAGGGGATTGCTCGCCATCGCGCAAGGTTGTGTCGAATATGATGAGTTTGTCGGCCATGTTATTGCTCCTGATATGAAATTAAGTCTGAAATGTTGTAGATATAAAGCTGCACTGTGAATATTCTTTAGCCTACCCTTGCAAGACGCACATGGGTGGTGAGACTACTCGAATTGTGGGTATAGGGGAATTTAGCGCGTGAACGCTAGTAGAGATGCCAGCAATAGCGATAGCAGACCAGACAGGCCTGCCATATTGTTTTCTGCTATTGATGTGGATGTAGATTTCATGCCAAAGACTATAAGCGCAAAGGCAGAAAAGTGCAAGAATTTATAGCAGGAAAATCCTGCTTTTCTCAGGTATAAAAGCAAAAAAGCCGCGATACATTTTCTGTATTGCGGCTTTTCTTGAAAAACACCGAATTTAATCTGGCATTTCACTTTTGTACGCTTCACGTGCGCGCCCATTAATACCTCATCGAACTTACGCAAAATTGTCCCAGCAAGGCGTCAGCGACGAAGACAGTACTTTAGTACCGAATTTATTAACTGCCGGAGCTGCAACGCAGCTGGGGCGGTTTTTCGTAAGTTCGATTTATTTTTCGTCGTGATGATGATCATCAACACTGGTCTGCACGATACTGACTGGCCTGCCCTTGCGCCAGCGCCACAGCAAGACTACATAGCCAGACAAGCCATACAGGACAAACAAACCAAACAAGACCTTGGGCGGATCACTGACCACGGCAACATAAGCCAGCACGATGAGAAAAGGCGCAATGAATGGCACTGACTTACGCAGATTCACGTCCTTGAAACTATAGAAAGGCACATTGGTCACCATCGTCAAACCAGCGAACAAGGTAATACTCCAGGTACTCCAGCTCAGGTCACGCCCCAGGAAATGCAAGTCTTCCATCAACAATACAAACCCTGCCACCAGAGCCGCCGCCGCAGGACTGGGCAGACCCTGGAAATAACGCTTGTCGACAACGCCAATATTGGTATTGAAACGCGCCAGGCGCAAAGCAGCCCCAGCACAATAGACGAAGGCAGCCAGCCAACCCAGCTTGCCCATGCCCTTGAGCGACCACTCATAAGCCACCAACGCTGGTGCGGCACCGAAGGAGATCATGTCAGACAAACTATCGTATTGCGCCCCAAATTCGCTCTGGGTATTGGTCATACGGGCAACGCGGCCATCCAGGCTATCCAGCACCATCGCCACAAAAATTGCCAGGGCGGAACGGTCAAAACTCTGATTCATGGCCATGACAATGGCATAGAAGCCACAAAACAAGGCAGCCGTCGTAAATGCATTAGGCAACAGATAAATGCCACGTCTGGGTTTGGCTGGGGTGCGTATATCGCCCCCTTCCTGCACACTCGCGGCTGTATTCTTGCGCATACCCTTGGGGAAGAGCTTGAAACTACCTTTGGGCTTTCGTTTTAATATAGGTGCCATTCTTGCTATCGTAATCTGTGAAATACATCTCTTGCCATGGCAAGGAAGGAAAAAGTGTGCGAAGTATAACCCCGATTATTGGCAATGAAAACAAACGCAGGGACATGTTTCTACACATTCAAACATCAAATATACATCCTCATTCACATTTAACTAAACATTAAATGCACACATATCTGATAAGCAATCATGTGACCCAGAAAGTAAAAATCGTCCGTTCGGACGATTTTTAGCCTTAGCGCTGCGTGCGCCTACGAGCACACGCTGGATGATGCCCGGCAATCTTGAAAATCAGTTCTTCGACTGATCAACCAGTTTGTTTTTAGCGATCCATGCGCACTTGAAGACGTAAAGAAAATCGCCCCTGCGGGCGATTTTTAGCGTTCGAGCTGTGTGCGCCTACGAGCGCACACTGGATGATGCCCGGCGATCTTAAAAATTAGTTTTTGGATTGATCAACCAGTTTGTTTTTAGCGATCCAAGGCATCATGGCACGCAATTTCGCGCCCACTTCTTCGATTTGATGCTCGGAAGTCAAACGGCGACGGGAGATCAGAGTCGGTGCACCGGCTTTGTTTTCCAGGATGAAGCTCTTCGCGTATTCACCAGTCTGAATATCTTTCAGGCATTGGCGCATGGCGTTTTTGGTGTCTTCTGTGACGACTTTAGGGCCAGTCACATATTCGCCGTATTCTGCATTGTTGGAGATCGAGTAATTCATGTTGGCGATACCGCCTTCATAGATCAGGTCAACGATCAGTTTCAATTCATGCAGACATTCGAAGTAAGCCATTTCTGGCGCGTAACCAGCTTCAACCAGGGTTTCAAAACCAGCTTTGATCAGTTCAACAGCACCACCACACAGAACAGCTTGTTCACCGAACAAATCTGTTTCTGTCTCTTCACGGAAGTTGGTTTCGATGATGCCGGCACGGCCACCGCCGTTAGCCATCGCGTAAGACAAGGCGATATCACGGGCAGAGCCGGATTTGTCCTGATATACAGCGATCAGGTGAGGCACGCCGCCGCCCTGGCTATAAGTACCACGTACAGTATGGCCCGGTGCCTTAGGAGCGATCATGATGACGTCCAGATCGGCGCGAGGCACGACTTGACCGTAATGAACATTGAAGCCGTGAGCGAATGCCAGCACTGCGCCTTGCTTGGCGTGAGGAGCAACATTTTCAGCGTAAACCTGGGCGATGTTTTCATCTGGCAGCAAGATCATGATGACATCAGCAGCTTTGACTGCGTCGTTCACTTCAGCTACGTTCAGACCGGCATTTTTTGCCTTGTCCCATGAAGCGCCGCCTTTACGCAGGGCGACAGTTACTTTACAGCCGGAATCATTCAAGTTCTGTGCATGTGCATGGCCTTGAGAACCGTAGCCGATGATAGCAACGTTTTTGCCTTTGATCAGGGAGAGATCACAATCTTTGTCGTAGAAAACTTTCATTTTGTATCCTAATAATTAAGTATTTTTTGTAGGGAATGGCGTATGCCTGAAACTATTTTTTAAACCTTGAGGATGCGTTCGCCGCGTCCTATGCCTGAACCACCGGTACGTACCGTTTCCAGAATTGCCGTGCGGTCGATTGAATCTATGAAAGCATCCAATTTACCTTTATTACCGGTCAATTCTATGGTGTAGGTCTTTTCGGTGACGTCGATGATGCGGCCACGGAAAATATCTGCGGTGCGCTTCATTTCTTCGCGCTCCTTGCCGACCGCTCGTACTTTGATCAGCATCAGTTCGCGCTCTATGTGCGCGCCCTCGGTCAGGTCAACCACCTTGACTACCTCAATCAGGCGGTTCAAGTGCTTGGTGATCTGTTCGATGATGTCATCAGAACCGGAAGTCACGATAGTCATACGTGACAGGGTCGGGTCTTCAGTCGGTGCGACCGTCAGGGTTTCAATGTTATAGCCGCGAGCAGAAAACAGGCCAACCACACGGGACAAGGCACCTGCTTCATTTTCAAGAAGGATGGAAATAATATGTCTCATCACAGATCCTCCGAACCCAACAACATTTCAGTCAAGCCCTTGCCTGCCTTGACCATAGGCCAGACGTTCTCGGTTTGATCAGTAATGAAGTTCATGAATACCAGTCTGTCTTTCATGGCAAAGGCTTCACGCACTGCACCGTCCACGTCTGCCGGATTTTCTATCTTCATGCCGACGTGGCCATAAGCCTCGACCAGCTTGGTAAAGTCGGGCAAAGAGTCCATGTAAGACTCGGAATAGCGTGAGCCATAATCAATTTGCTGCCACTGCCTGACCATGCCAAGGAAGCGGTTGTTCAGCAAAATGATTTTTGGTGTCAGGTGATATTGCTTGCAGGTTGCGAGCTCCTGTATGCACATCTGTATCGATGCTTCACCAGTGATACAGGCGACAGTCGCGTCTGGATTAGCCATCTGCACACCCATGGCATACGGCAAACCTACACCCATGGTGCCCAGGCCCCCGGAATTGATCCAGCGACGCGGTTTATCGAAACGGTAGTATTGCGCTGCCCACATCTGATGCTGGCCTACGTCAGAAGTAACAAAGGCATCGCCCTTGGTGACTTCCCAGACTTTTTCAACAACGGATTGCGGTTTGATGACTTCACTCGAAGTCGGGTATTTCAGGCATTCACGACCACGCCATTCATTGACCTGCTTCCACCAGGTAGCCAGCGCCTTGGGATCAGGACGCGTCTCAACCGTACTCAGTTGTGACAACATTTCCTGCAACACGTCTTTGACATTACCTACGATAGGAATATCAACCTTGACGCGCTTGGAAATCGACGAAGGGTCAATATCAATGTGAATGATCTTGCGTGGATGTGAAGAAAAATGCTTGGGGTTGCCGATTACACGGTCATCAAAACGTGCGCCAATGGCGATCAGCACGTCACAGTGCTGCATGGCCATATTGGCTTCGTAAGTACCATGCATGCCTGGCATGCCGACGAATTTTTCATCGCTGGCACGGTAAGCACCCAGACCCATCAAGGTATTGGTGCATGGAAAACCGAGCAGATCGACAAGCTTGTTCAGCTCCGGCGCCGCATGCGCGAGTATCACGCCGCCGCCGGTGTAAATCATGGGACGTTCAGCCTGCAACAACAACTGCACAGCTTTGCGAATTTGTCCTGCATGCCCTTTGTCGACTGGCTTGTAAGAGCGCATTTCGACTTCTTTAGGGTAGCTGTAGGTGGTTTTGTGCATGCTGATATCTTTAGGGATATCCACCAGCACAGGGCCCGGACGACCTGTCGTTGCTATATAGAATGCCTTCTTGACGGTCTCGGCCAGATCTCTGACATCCTTCACCAAAAAATTATGCTTTACGCATGGACGGGTAATACCGACGGTGTCGCACTCCTGGAAAGCATCCTGGCCGATAACGGCACTGGGCACCTGACCTGAAATGATCACCATGGGAATCGAATCCATATAAGCAGTTGCCAGCCCGGTTACCGCATTGGTAACGCCAGGTCCGGAAGTGACCAGAGCCACGCCTACTTTATTGGAGGAACGGGAATAAGCATCGGCAGCATGTACTGCAGCCTGCTCGTGACGCACCAGGATGTGTTGAAACTTGTCCTGATTAAAAATCGCGTCATAGATATAGAGTACGGCACCGCCCGGATATCCGAATACGTGCTCAACACCCTCTTCGGCAAGACACTTGACAAGTATCTCTGCGCCTGTAAATTCTGAACTCATAAATTGTGTCCTTTCAAGGTCCATAGGAGATTGATCGGATGTTCTTTCCTGGCGAAATCGACATGTAAATACCGGAAAGCTGAAATCCCTTTATGTGCGGTCACATTCCCCTTTACACATCCGTTGGATATGGTGCCAGGCAAGGCTTAGTGCACTCGTTCAATCAGTATTAAGGCTTTACAACGACAGACTTCTCACGCTTGTGGCATGGGTCAGAACAAACAGCTTCTTAAAGCGAACTTGCCGGTTGCAGCATTGTGGGCTGTTCCAGGCAAGCATTTTATGCCCCGAGATTTTGGGACGGACTCATACGTTACTGCGTCGCAGCAATTTGGTCAAGGAAAATTCTATAAGAAAAGAAATTTATTTCCCTTTAAAATGTTATCAAATGACAAGAAAGCACAAAATTCAGGACATAAGCACGTATTTTTGCTAGCATGTGCGCAATTTTGCATGACCCGCTTCTTTAAAAAGTTCAATCACAATCAAAAGAAGCAGCATCTGCTATAAACCACGTAAAGCACGTAACTGCCAACAATGGCCACAGACAAAGAATTATCCAGCTTTTTGGAAGGTGTAGAACGTCGCGCCTTCAAACATGCTGTCTATACAGTAAGAAATGAAGAGTCTGCTCTGGACATCGTCCAGGAAGCGATGATCAAGCTCGCCGAAAAATATGGTGACAAGCCTGCCGCAGAATTGCCCATGCTGTTTCAGCGTATACTGCAAAACACGATTCTGGACTTTTTCCGCCGGGAAAAAGTCAGAAACACCTGGGTCAGCTTGTTTTCAAGTATTACACCGTCCAATAATCAGGACGACGACAATTTTGACTTGTTGGAAAGCTATGCTGCTGAAGAGGGTTCGGAATCATCAGAATCCAGTGCCGACAAGATAGAACGTGAGCAAGTTCTCAACATAATTGACGAAGAAATAAAAAAACTTCCAGCACGTCAACGGGAAGCCTTCCTCATGCGTTATTGGGAAGACATGGATGTAGCGGAAACCGCCGCTGCAATGGGTTGTTCAGAAGGCAGCGTCAAAACACACTGCTCCAGAGCGACGCACGCATTGGCCATCACGCTCAAGGCTAAAGGAATTCACCTATGAACTATTCAAAAGAAGCGAAAGACCTTGAGTTTGCTTACAAGGTAAGACGGGCGCTGAATGAGTCAGCGGAAAGCCTGCCTGCCCCCACTCTGGACAGGCTGGCACAAGCACGCAAACAAGCTTTAGCCCGCAAGAAGCAAGAAGCGCCTGTGGCAGTACGGGTATTTAAAGGCGCACTGGCTGGAAATTCTGGCTTTTCTTTCCAGGGACCGGGTTCCTGGATGGGTAAGCTGGGCCTGGCCTTGCCCTTGCTGGTATTGGTGGTTGGCTTGCTGGGCATTTATGAATACGAGCAACAGCAAAACATTAATGAACTGGCAGATATTGATGCTGCTGTTCTGGTTGATGAATTGCCTCCTGCCGCTTATGTTGATACCGGGTTCAGTGCTTATTTGAACAAAACAGAGGAGTAGTAGTGACGTTTGCGTTAATACCGAATTCTGTCTGTCTCATTATTCTGTCTCTTGCAATACCGCTGGCTTTTGCTGGCGGTATTTCTGTTCCTGCGTCCAATCCACAAAGTACGGCTAAAGCCAGCAGCAGTTTGCTGGGTGGCAGCACCCTGAGCAAGCCTTTGTGGATAGAATTAAGTGCAGCGCAAAAGCAGGCTCTGGCACCGCTGAGTCCGGAGTGGGACAAGATGTCCGAGCTTGGTAAGAAAAAATGGCTGGAGATCGCCAATCGTTATGCGACGATGAAGCCAGATGAGCAAGCCCGACTACAAGAACGTATGCGCGACTGGGTCAAATTGACACCAGAGCAACGTATGGCCGCGCGTGAAAATTACGCAAAGTCAACGCAACTCAAGCCCGAGCATAAATCTGCTCAGTGGCAGCAATACCAGCAGTTAAGCGAAGAAGAAAAAAAACGCCTGGCTGATGAAAATCAAAAAAAGAAAAGTGTAACCAATCTGCCATCTGAATCTGTCAAGAATCCAAAAATTCTGGCACCGATCAAAGTTGGCCCCAAGCCTGTCGCTGCAACTGCTACTACTGCACCAGTTGCAAAAGCAGTGACGCCACCAGCGACTGTCACTGCAGCACCTGCCTCAGCCGCAATTGCAGGCTCTGGGTCCAGTACGACAGATACAACGGCAGCAAGCATCCCCGCATCCTCAAGCAAGTAATCCTGTGAATTCTGATCTGATCGCTCCAGCTATACGCCGCCGCCTGATTTGCATGGTCTATGAAGCCATGCTCTTGTTTGGCATTGTTTTTGTTTCTGGCTTTATTTTTGACGTCATCACGCAGAGCAGGCACGCCCTGATGTTGCGTCACGCCCGCCAGTTCTGGCTGTTTGTGGTCATTGGCACCTATTTTGTATTCTGCTGGAGCCGTAGCGGCCAAACCCTGGCCATGCAAACCTGGCGCATTAAAGTGGTGGATCTGGATGGCGGCAAACTGCCTGTCATCAAAGCCACCGTCCGCTATTGCCTGGCCTGGATGTGGTTTTTGCCTGCCATGGCGCTGGACTATCAATTGGGCCTGAAAGAATGGCAAATGGCTGGCATAGTAATCGCTGGCATGCTGGCCTGGGCTTACACCGCCCGCTTTGACAAGCAAGGGCAATTTCTGCATGACCGTCTGGCCAAGACCAGATTGATTCACATTCCCTCAGAAATTGAACTGAAAGCACAGTCAAAAGCCTGATACTCTTTTGATGTTGCGTTTTCAATGTTATTCTTATGAAATAAATTATCGAGAAGAATGACATGCAACACAAAGCTCCTCGTCGCACCAGGGAACGCATACTTGAACTATCTCTGCGCCTCTTCAATGAATTCGGTGAACCCAATATCACCACGACCGTGATTGCCGAGGAAATGAATATTTCCCCAGGCAATCTGTATTATCATTTCCGCAATAAAGATGACATCGTTAATTCCATCTTTGTGCAGTTCGAGGCAGAAATCAACAAGAAACTGGCCTTCCCCGAAGGGCGCAAAGCCAATATTCAGGATATCTGGACTTATCTGCACCTGACGTTTGAACTGGTCTGGCGCTATCGCTTTTTCTATCGTGACTTGAATGATTTGCTGTCCAGAAACCGCAAACTGGAACTCAACTTCAAAGAAATACTGACGCACAAGATCAAGGTAGCGACGGAATTGTGTAACGGCTTGCGCGCCGACGGCGAGTTTGAAGCCAACGACATAGAGATTGATGCCCTAGCCACTAATATGGTAGTAGTCGCAACTTACTGGCTGTCGTATGAATATGTGCGCAATCCGCGCAAATATACCGAATTGCAAACCATGTCGGAGTCACTGGCTCGTGGCTGTTATCAGGTGATCGTCCTGATCAGCCCTTACCTGCGTGGCGAAACCAAGAATGTCTTTGAAAAACTGTCGCAAGACTATTTGCGCAAGATCAATCCTGCATGAAAAACATTTGCGTTTATTGCGGCTCCTCTCCCGGCATCACTGAAGACTACGCCATTGCAGCGCGCCAACTGGCCGCTCAACTGGTCAGGCAAGACCTTGGCCTGGTATATGGTGGCGGCAATGTCGGCCTGATGGGTGTCATCGCGGATGAAGTCATGCGCCTGGGCGGCAGAGTAACAGGTGTCATCCCTAAAGCGCTGATGGACAAGGAAGTCGGCCACACTGCCCTCAGCTCGCTGCATATTGTTGCCAATATGCATGAGCGCAAAGCCATGATGGCGGAATTATCGGATGCCTTCATCGCCATGCCCGGTGGCATAGGCACACTGGAAGAATTATTTGAAGTACTGACTTGGTCACAACTGGGCTTTCATGAAAAACCTGTTGGTTTATACAATATCAATGATTTCTACCAGAAGTTACATGATTTTCTCTTGCATACGGTAGAACAAGGTTTCCTGCGGCCTGCGCATCTGGATTTGCTGTATATAGAAACAGATCCTGCTCAGCTATTAAAAAAGTTTGCAGAGTATCGCCCTGTCCACGTCAAAAAATGGCTGGAAGACAAGGATCTGTAATTTCTTTGTCTGGCTTGAGTGTTTCCCCCACGGGCAAAATGATATTCAGATTTCAAAAGCAGAGTAAAATGCGGCTTCATCCGACTTTTTGTGTTTATTTCAAATTATGAAATTCTCCAAGCAATTCTCGTTGTACGAATCTGAAGCAACCAACTTCATCAAAGATTTAAAAAAAGCCAATCCTGCGCTGGAGCAAAGCCAGCGTGATGGCCGTGCCCTGCTGTGGGACAAACAGGCGATAGATCTGGATACGCAAAAACGCACTCAGGAATCGCGCATCAATCAGCAAGCCTACGTGTATCAAAACAAGGGCTGATTGAGCCTGCGTCAATATATAAGCCGCACAGCGATAATCCGGAAAGCTTGTGACCTCCACAAACGCTTTAACGCCAACCGACTTACCTTTGGTTGGCACAGTCGACAGCACGCCTGATGTTGTCGATGGTTTGGCGTTTGCCAAACTGTATGGCGAGCCGCTATTCAAGCTGCCAAATGATCTCTACATTCCGCCTGATGCACTGGAAGTATTCCTGGAAGCATTTGAAGGCCCGCTGGACTTGCTGCTGTACCTGATACGCAAACAAAACTTCAATATCCTCGACATCCCCATGGCGCAAGTCACGCTGCAGTATTTGCAGTATGTCGAACAGATACGCAAACACAATCTGGAACTGGCGGCTGAGTATTTGTTGATGGCAGCCATGCTCATCGAAATCAAATCGCGCATGCTGCTGCCGTCGAACAAAAGCAAAGACAGCGAAGAAGCCGATGATCCACGTGCAGAACTGGTACGCCGTCTGCTCGAATATGAACAGATGAAGCTGGCAGCCTATGACCTGAATGCGGTGCCGCAACTGGGGCGTGACTTTTTGCATGCCCAGGTGTTTGTCGAACAAAACACCGTGCTGCACTGGCCGCAAGTTGATATCGCCGACCTGCAGTCTGCCTGGGCTGATGTACTGAAGCGTGCTACTCTCGTCGCCCATCACAAGATCAGCCGAGAAGAACTCTCGGTGCGTGAACACATGACAGGTATTTTGCGCAAGCTGCAGTCATCCAAGTTTGTAGAATTCTCTGACCTGTTTGATGTCAGCCGTGGTGCGCCGGTGCTGGTCGTGAATTTTGTCGCCCTGCTTGAACTGGCCAAAGAGACCCTGATAGAAATCACCCAGGCCGAAGCCTTTGCACCCATCTACGTGCGTCTGGCCTATTCCCCAGCCTGATCGCAAGAATAAAACTATTCCTCACTAAAGAGCCGTAACATGAAAATCATTTCCTCCATTGAAGAATTGCGCGACCAGTTGAGCGGACAATTGCGTACTGCATTTGTGCCAACCATGGGCAATTTGCATGAAGGGCATCTATCCCTGATGCGGCTGGCAAAAAAACATGGTGACCCTGTAGTCGCCTCAATTTTCGTGAATCGCCTGCAATTTGGTCCGAATGAAGATTTCGACAAATACCCGCGCACTTTCCAGGCTGACGTAGAGAAGCTGGAAAAAGAAGGCGTGTATGTCTTGTTTGCGCCGACTGAAAAAGACTTGTACCCAGAACCGCAAGAATACCGCGTGCGCCCACCAGATGACCTGGGCAATATACTCGAAGGCGAATTCCGCCCCGGCTTCTTTACCGGCGTCACCACCGTCGTATTAAAACTGTTCTCTTGCGTACAGCCACGCGTTGCTGTCTTCGGCAAAAAAGATTACCAGCAGCTCATGATAGTGCGCAATATGAGCAAGCAATTTGCCCTGCCTACCGAAATCATCGCCGCAGAAACTTTCAGGGCAGAAGATGGTCTTGCCCTGTCTTCACGCAATATGTATCTGTCGCCAACAGAACGTGCTGAAGCACCGGCCTTGTATAAAGTCTTGAATGAAGTCGCGGAAGAAGTACGCGCCGGCCATCTGGATATGTTTGAACTTGAGCGTCAGGCCATGGCAAAACTGGCAGCGCGCAACTGGAAACCGGATTACATCTCCATACGCAAACGCGCGGACCTGCAACCGCCATCTGCTGGTGATATCGCCCAGCAATCACCGCTGGTTGTAGTAGCTGCCGCCAAGCTGGGCGGTACGCGCCTGATCGACAATCTGGAAATCTGATGCGCCGCTTGCAATTGCTAACAGGCAGCGTTGCACTTGCAAGCTGCCTCATCGTGGGCCTGGTCGGGAGCCTTGCATTACCTGCTGTTGCCCATGCATCCATCACAGTACTGGACGATGCACAACGCCAGGTCACGGTTGAGAAGCCCGCGCAACGCATCGTCAGCCTGGCACCGCATATTACCGAGATGCTGTTTGAGGCTGGTGCGGCAAATAACATCATCGCAGTGACCGATTACAGTGACTACCCCGAAGCTGCAAAAAAACTGCCGTCGATAGGTAATATTTTCGCTCTGGATCTGGAACGTTTGCTCGCTCTCAAACCTGACTTGGTTATTGTATGGGGTACTGGCAATGCAAAAATCCTGGCCAATAAATTGCGCAGCAACCACATCACTGTCTTTGAAAGTGAGCCCCATAATTTTGAAATGGTGGCAACTTCGATAGAAAGACTGGCGACACTGGCTGGCACAGAAAGTACTGGTAAAGCCAATGCACAAAAGTTCAGGCAGCGTCTCGACAATCTGCGCAAGACTTATCAATTGCCAGCGGGGGCAGCACCTGTCAGCGTATATTATCAAATGATACGCAGGCCATTGATGACCATCAATGACACGCATATGGTGTCCGACTCCATACGTCTGTGCGGCGGCAAAAATGTATTTGGCCAGCTCAAGGAACTGAGTTCCACGATCACCAATGAAGCAGTGCTGGCGGCGAACCCTGATGTCATCTTCAGCAGCGGTGAAAATATCGACAGCATGGCAGACTGGAAGCAATACCCCATCCTGACAGCCGTAAAGAAAAATAATTTCTATGCAGTCAAAGGTGACTGGCTGAACCGAGCCGGGCCGCGCATACTTGATGGTACAGAAGCACTCTGCAAGCATCTGGCCGCAGCAAAAGCAAAATAGGCTTGCGCAAGGCACGCGCAGCAAACAATTCATTTTGCAGCGATAATGTGAGTCTTGCTTGCTGCTGCAAGCTCAATTGATTGATTGCTTCTCATGCGCCAAGGTATTTTGTTTGCAGGCTCCGCTTATTTGCTCTGGGGCCTGTTCCCCATCTATTTCAAAGCCCTGCACGACGTACCAGCACTGGAAATCCTTCTGAATCGCATGCTGTGGTCGCTGCTATTCCTGGTCGGTGTCCTGACCTGGCGCAAACAATGGAGCTGGGTCAGGGTAGCAGCGAAACAACCTAAACTGATTGCTGGATTTGCATTGAGTGCAGTACTGTTATCCGCCAACTGGTTTGTATATATCTGGGCAGTCAATCACGGCCACATCGTTGATGCCAGCCTTGGTTATTTCATTACCCCTCTCGTCAACATCCTGATCGGCTCTGTCCTTTTGCGTGAAAAACTGCGCCCTGGTCAGTGGTTGTCAGTGGCCCTGGCTGCCGTGGGTGTCGCCTGGCTCACCATACAGACGGGCCATTTACCATGGATAGGCCTGGTGCTGGCGACCACCTTTGGTACTTACGGCTTGCTGCGCAAGACCTCTGCCCTGGGTGCACTTGAAGGCTTGTCGCTGGAAACCGCCCTGCTCTTCCCGTTTGCATTTGCATGGTTATGCTGGATGACTGTACAGGGGCAAAACACTTTCATCGCCAGCGGTGTCGATATCAAAATGCTGTTACTCATCAGCGGCCCGATTACCGCCATCCCCCTGCTCCTGTTTGCTGCTGGCGCGCGGCGCATACCGATGACGACACTGGGCTTATTGCAATACATCTCGCCCCTGGTGCAATTATTGATTGGTGTCTGGCTATACCATGAACCTTTTGACTCAAATAAACTGGCAGGTTTTATCGCTATCTGGGCAGCTTTGGTCGTGTATTCGGCTGAGGGTTTATGGCGTAATTTCAGAACTGTCAAAATCGAAGCAAAACAAGGCATTTAGGCATCAAATCGTCCCCAAAAGCCACGGAAAAGCCGTGCTAATGGTTTCGTGTTAAACTGCAGCCTACGCTAGGGGTCCTGGGAGCAATAGTTTCCGGGTGAGAGAGTCCCTTCTACCTGATCTGGATAATGCCAGCGAAGGGAAGCGCAAAGTCCCGGCTCCTCCTGCTTCTTTGTTTGCTCCCGCGCTGTCACCCACAACGCACCAAGAGCAAACCATGTCTAACAATACTGTCAATACTGTATTACGCCCACGCTTATTACGACCTACTGTCATTGCCTTTTCCATTGCCCAGGCTTGTCTGCTGCTATCGTCAGCTTATGCCCAGAGCACTCCAGGCAATGATAAATCGCTGCCAGAAGTGACGATCACTGGCAGCAAAGGTACGGAAACCAAGGTCGAACGCAGCAAGGTCACTGGTTTTATTGATGCAGCGCTATTGGATACGCCCAGCTCTGTCAATGCCTTCAGCACAGCGCAGATGCAAGACTTGCGCATACGCCAGACTACCGATGCGATGAAGTTTGATGCCAGCGTCAATGATGCTTATAACGCCATTGGTTATGCTGAGCAATTTTCGATACGCGGCTTTGCCCTGGATAATTCCAGCAGTTATCGCAAGGACGGTTTTGCCATACCAGGCGACGCCTCTATCCCACTGGAAAACAAGGAACGCATAGAAATACTCAAAGGTATTGCAGGCTTTCAGGCTGGTTTTGGCACACCAGGTGGCATCATCAATTATGTGACCAAGCGCCCGACCAGCTATGCCGTTCGCTCTGCTACATTTGAAATCAGTGAGCGCGGTACTGTGTATGGCGCTGCCGATATCAGTGACAATTCCAGCGACAAGCAGTTTGGCTTCCGCATCAATGCAGCGGGTGAACGCTTGCGTTCTTATGTCAAAGGTGCGGATGGTCAACGCCAGTTTGTTTCTGCTGCATTTGACTGGCACATCACGCCGCAAGCCCTTTTGCAAATCGATGCTGACTACCAGCATAAATCACAATTGTCGGTACCTGGCTTTCAATTATTCAATGGTACAGATTTGCCACGCGGCGTTCCTGCGGATCTGATGCTGAATGCCCAGCCCTGGGCAAAACCAGTAGACACTCGCAACAGCAATCTGGGCCTGCGTTTTGAATATCAGATCAATGCTGACTGGCGCGCCAGTGTCTCTGCCAACAAGCATGAATTCAAGCGCGATGACTACACCGCCTTTCCTTATGGCTGTGGTGCAGCCAATCTGTACCCGGGCTATTGCGCGAATGGTGACTATGATGTGTATGACTATCAAAGCGTCAATGAATCCAAATCACTGTGGGGCACACAAGCCCTGCTGAATGGCAAATTCAATCTGGGTGGTATGCAGCATGAGCTGGCTGTTGGTCTCAGCAATTCACAGCGTAAAGATTATTTTGGCGACTATGTGTATGACTATGCAGGCAGTAGCAATTTGTTCCGTCCTGTCAGCGTAATGCCATCGGCAAATAAAACCGGCCCGGTCTTCTTGCGCCGCACGGACAAAGAATGGTCTGCATTTGTACAAGACATTATCAGTCTGCAAGACAATCTGAAACTGCATCTGGGTCTGCGTCATTTGAACATCTCGCGCACGCAGTTTGATAATCCTGGCTATGACCAGAACAAGTTCCTGTCGACGGCAGCGCTGGTATTCAAACCGACGCAGCAAGTTTCTGTCTACGGCAGTTTTGCACAAGGCCTGGAGCATGGTGGCATCGCCCCTTTTGGAACCAGCAATGAAAATAAAATGCTGAACCCGGGCAAATCCACGCAAATTGAATTTGGCGTAAAGGCAGATGTGCAGCGCGACCTGAGCCTGTCTGCAGCTATCTTCCGCATCAAGAAGCCGCTGGAATATACCAATAGCAGCAATACCTATGTCAGCAATGGCGAAGCCTTGCACACTGGCCTGGAACTCTCAGCCCAAGGCAAGCTGACATCACAACTGAATCTGGGTGCCAGCCTGACTGCGCTGGATGCCAAACAGCAAAACACTGGCATCAGCAGTCTGGACGACAAGCGTGTCATGAATGTGCCACGCTTCAAATCGACGATCTATACAGATTATGCCGTAGCTGAAGTCAAGGGTTTGAATCTGAATGCAAGCTGGCAATATGCCAGCAGCAAGGCATTCAGCCCGGACAATAGCGTGACTGTGCCCGGCTACCATGTAGTGAATCTGGGTGCGCGTTATGCGACACGAATTGGCAGTACAGCCACTACCCTGCGCTTCAATATCGACAATGCCCTGGACAAGTTTTACTGGCGTGATGTGACACAATCCCTGGGTGGCTATTTATTCCCAGGTGCGCCGCGTACTTATAAACTGTCGGCACAATTTGATTTCTGATGGAATCCAGATAGATTCGCTTCATAAAAAAGACAGGTTTTTAAACCTGTCTTTTTTTATTTCTGTTGCCTGCACATCTTGAATGCCGCCTGAATTATGGGTACAGCAATACGGCTAATTTGCGGCGAGCTGCTCTTGCTATCTGTCACAGCGATTTTACCAATTTGCACTTATGAGTCCGAAGCCGGCGATAATATCCCACCCCGCGTGTTCGATAATGCCAGCACGTATATTGCCTCGCCATTTGGCGAGAATACCCAGGATTAGTCCATGCAGCACGATTGCCACTACCGAGCTAAGGCCTTCATAGGCATGTCCGATACCGAACAGAATAGCCTGGAGCAAGATGGCAACGCCGACATTTCCCGTCATTGCTGCAAGCTGGCGCTGGAGATAACCCCGAAACACGATCTCTTCACATATGCCTGCACTGAATGATAAACATATCCAGGCAGTGACTCCCAATAAGCCGGTCGGTGTGGAAGAAAGAATGGGGTTGCCGGATTGCGAAGCATGGTCAGGCAAGAGAGTGTGCACACCGTATGAAAACGCATAAATAAGCGCGAATGCAAGTACTGCATAGGCACAATCGCTGATAAATTTATTCGGCGCAAAGAGCTTTAATTCAAAAAATTCCAAAACCGAACGGCCATAGCCTTGCATGCCTTTATAAATGAAAAATGCCCAATACCAGAGTATGGCGATCATGATCAAATTGGTTTTGATCATTTGAGACGGATCTGGTACATGGGGAACGGCAGGCTTGTTTGAAACGTTCAGCACACCGGCCACCAGCAAAATCATGACAATGCCAAACAAAGTCAAAGTATGTCTGGGTGAAGCCAATAATTTCTTTGGATTTGTTATTATTTCTGTCCCGCTTATTGAGGCGCTGTTGAGCTTGTTCATACTGGGTATATCCTTGTATTTGATGCGTATCGTGTGAGATAAAACATTTGAAAATTTTGTCAATGCTATGCAAACCGGACGTAGAAATCTAGTTGACTTCTGCTATTTTCCCTCTCGACGACTCTCAGGTTTTTACTTCCAAAAAGCATAGGACTCATGATCCCTATGTTTTGAATTTTTTTGTGTGCTGACCTAACAGCGAAACGAAGAATTTCAATGCGGCGGTAGTGCGCTCCAGGTCGCCTGTACTCATATAATCCAGCACCAGACCATCGATCACAGCGCTGCATAAGCTTGCGATTGTGCGGCGGTCGGCTGACTCAGGTATGCCATGTTCAAGCACTTCCAGCCAGCTGGAACTCGTATCGGATAGAAATTGCGCGTAGACTGCGGGATTTTGCAGCGCCAGCACCTGCACCTCAAACAGCAAGCGCACATAGCGAATATTTTCGCTATCGGTAATCCAGTTCCAGAACGACTCCATACTCGCTTCGCCCTGGATGGCATGCATCATTCTGATCACCGATTGCTGGACACGAGCGCGCACTTCCTCCATCACGACAGTGATCAGTTTTTCCTTGGATTCAAAGTGGTAGATTAATAATCGCGCACTGGTCCCGATTTTTTCTGCCAGTGGCCGCAACGATAACTCGGCCAGTCCATGGTCCAGAAAGTAGTTAAGCGCGTTGTCGCGCAGTTCATTTCGTCTATTCATGAAACGAATGTTACATGAAACATTCGTTTCATGTGTGAAATTATTGGAAAATGACTTATTTTTGACACATTTTAAAAATGGGCTTTCTGCCAGGCACCCACACTCAATCGACCGAACTTAAGCGTGCTGTCTGTTGCGTGGCAGTCGAATAATTGACTTGAACGGCTTCTGCACATGATCCTGAGCCTGGAGTTCAGGATTCGTAGCGATACGAGCAAACCTGACTGGCGATGGCTTGCAATGCCCGGGTTAAGCGCTTCGAGAGTTCAGTGCCGATTAGATGCGCCGCCAAATAATGTCTTAGGATGGAGTGCGGCTGATACCTCGCTCAGGACTTTGTTAAACCGACGAGCGAGGATATTGATTGAGCGAATGAAGGCTATACAGCTAACCGACAGCTTTTCCTTCACTTTTCTTGAAAGAAAAATAGTTAAGGAAAGGTAAGGCACCAAAGAGGACAAAGATTAATTGAACTACAAACAATAGAATTTTAATTAATCCATCTGTTGTGGATTGAATTCCAATGGAAGTAACTAAAATCAACATGGACGATGCACTCATATAATCCAGCCATACAGCAGGAGGAGCGACCTTTTTATTCAATTCGTTTACAGGTGAAAGATCAATTAATTTCCTCCCAAACCTGGTACGCAAGAACAAATAAATTACTTGTAAAAAAGGTGCATAAGAAAGAAGCTGCTGCGAATTTTCAACTTCAGTAAATAGCGTTACGCTATAAATTGTGCAAAATAATAAATTAGCAGTAATAAAAATCGGCAACAGGCTGCGATATTGATTCCATTCAATCACTCGTATTTCAGATCGCCATTTTTTCCCGATAAGCGGATACAGAATATTTATTCCAGAACCGTTTTTACCTGATAGTAATAACAAAATAAATCCTTTTTGTTCTACGTTAGCCCTGACAATTAATAAAACATTCGCAAAGTGGGCGCAAGCCACAAGCCATGCTCTTCGAAGTTTGACACTGTATATCGTGATTGGGAATAAATTCCGGTACAAAAAAAGACAGGTTTTTAAACCTGTCTTTTTGGGGATGATTAAACATTTGCTCTGACCAGAAAATCCACGCCTATCTCACGCCAGGCTTCAATTTCTTTTTGCAACCAGTAGGCCACTGTTGGATGGACACTGACCCAGTCACGCTTCATTTCCAGTTCAACCCTGCCCTTCATTTTCAGGCGCACATCTTCAAAATCAATTTCAGCGCGTGAATGCATGAGCATCACCGCCAGGCGCAGTGCCAGCACTGCCTTGGCAAAATCCTGGTCAGCCAGGCCGTCGCCCACTTTGCGCAAATTCCCTTTCTGGCTGAGGATGAGCTTGCTCATCACTCTTTGCTCACGCGTGGTAAAGCCCGCCATGTCGGCGTTCTCTATCATGTAAGCGCCATGCTTGTGATAGCCGGTATGTGAAATCACCATGCCAACCTCATGCAGGATCGCACTCCATTGCAATAAGCGCACATAGGTGTCACCGGCAGGTTTTAATTGCAGATATAGCGACTTCACCATATCTGCCACGCGGTTAGCGCGTGACATATCGGTACGGAATAAATTGGCAAAAGATTCTACGGCAACTTCACGGCGGTCGCGCCTGGTGGCACGCAGGTATAAATCCCACATCACGCCCATGCGCAAACCGGCTTCTATTGGCAGCAAGACAGTGATATTGAATTCTGTCATCAGACCTATGAGTATGGCCAGTCCACCAACCACCATGGCGACACGTTCAGGTTTGATGCCGCTGAGTTCCAGCTGATCTAACTGTCCGCATTGCACGCAGTATTGTTTGAGGGCATTCAGACTCTTCAGGGTCAAAGTGCCATCACCCAGACCACCTTTGCTGATGGCGTCAGAAATCGCACGCATGGTGCCGGAGGAGCCATAGGCCTTGCGCCAGTGTTGCGGCTGGTAAGGTGGTGCAGCATCTTCAAACATAGAGCGTGCTGACAGGATGGCTGCTTCAAATGCAGCATCCGTCAAACGTCCATCCGGGAAAAAGCTCGCGCTATGTTTGACCGTACCTATGCTAAAGGATTCCACCCTGAGAATTTCGTGGCCATGACCAAGTATCACCTCAGTCGAACCACCACCGATATCAAGCACCAGGCGGCGCTCGCCAGGCACTGCCACCGCATTCGATACACCTATATAAATCAGGCGGCCTTCTTCTTCACCAGAAATCACTTCAATAGGGCAACCTATGGCAGCCTCGGCCAGCGGCAATAATTGCGCAGCATTTTTTGCGATGCGTATGGTATTGGTGGCGACTACACGCAGACTTTCTACCGGGTAGGCATTCAGGATTTCACGAAAGCGCGCCAGGCAAGTAATTGCTTTTTGCATGGCCTCTGGCGTCAGGTTGCCATTTTTATCCAGGCCTGCTGCCAGGCGTATAGGGTCGCGCGCACTTTTGATGACTTTGATGACGTCACCTTCATGCCGCGCAATGTGCATGCGAAAACTGTTGGAACCCAGATCAACGGCGGCCAGCATGCTTTTTATCCTTTACTGAGTATGGGTGCAGCAATCAAAAAAACGCGTAGAAAAACCAGATGAATTACAGAATGAGCATAAATGATATTAATCATTTTTTATGACCATACAGTGACCTTGATAAGACGCGGTGGCCTGTGCGCCACAAAATACTCAAGGCTGCACAAAAAATCTTCTCTGCATGGCTTCCAGCCCCGTCGTTTTTAATACTTCGGCCAGGCGCTCCGCCGGTCGCTTGGCTGGCAAGCCTTTATATTCCGCCACGATCAGCTCGTTTTTCATCGAATGCTCCCATCCTACCAGTTCTGTGACTCTGACCTGATATCCATGCGCTTCCAGTTGCAGGCAACGCAGCACATTGGTGATCTGGCTACCAAATTCACGCGTGTGTATCGGATGACGCCACATTTCTGACAAAGGATTATTCTTTACCGCATCGCCTTTGGACTTGCGCAACTCTGCTGCCACTTCAGCCTGGCAACAAGGTACCAGCACCATGAACTGGGCCTTTTTCTTGAGAGCAAACTGAATTGCATCATCAGTCGCTGTATCACAGGCGTGCAGGGCAGTAACGATGTCGATTTTTTCTGGCAAGGCAGATGAAGTAATCGAATCGGCAACAGACAAATTCAAAAAAAACATGCCCGGGAAATCCAGACGCTGCGCTAACTCGGTTGAGCGCTGCACCAGTTCATCCCGCGTTTCTATGCCATAAATCCTGGCCTTGCTTTGCGCTTGTTCCGACTTGAAGAACAAGTCATACAGGATGAAGCCCAGGTAAGACTTGCCCGCACCATGATCCACCAGGCTGATATCGGCATGGTCTTGCTGCAATTTCTGCAATAGCGGTTCTATGAATTGGTACAGATGATAAACCTGCTTGAGCTTGCGGCGGCTATCCTGGTTCATCTTGCCATCACGCGTCAGGATATGCAGTTCTTTGAGCAACTCCAGCGACTGGCCAGGGCGTATCTCGTGCTTTTCCTGCACCTCAGGCGCGGCCTGCTTGTTTGCGCTGCCAGATTTCTTTTTCATGGTAATAAGCTCACTCAAAGTGATATGGGCATGATAGTCCCGCAATGAATCATATGACAGAAGGCCAGAGTGCGCTTTTGTCTTATATTGTTATTGCATTTTATGGGGAGTATGACATCAGCCGTGATGCAAAAACAAAAAAGGACTCAGGTATGACACCTGAGTCCTTTGTTTTGGTAGGCCGTGCGGGATTCGAACCTGCGACCAACGGATTAAAAGTCCGCTGCTCTACCAGCTGAGCTAACGACCCAAAACTGCTACATACTGCTAAAAAATTTAAAGACTTAGTAGTGCGACCTAAGTCTTTGGTATTCGTGGTAGGCCGTGCGGGATTCGAACCTGCGACCAACGGATTAAAAGTCCGCTGCTCTACCAGCTGAGCTAACGACCCGAAGACCAAAATTATAGTGTGTTTCGGCCACCCTGTCAACGGCGCTGAAGGAATAAGGAACTACAGGCCAATCAGGCTGGCCTTGTTTTATCGCCTTGTCATAGGAAAGCAGGGTCCGCAAGAGCAGTATGGCGCCGTCGCCATTATGCAACGGCCACTATGAGCCTGGCTTACTTCAATGCAGCCAAACGGCTCTTGGCTGCCTGGGCAGCTTCAGTATCCGGGTATTTGGCCAGCACGCTTTCCAGTACTTTTTTGGCAGCAGGTTTTTCTTTGAGTTCGATATGGCAAGAGGCGATATTCAACAAGGCATCGGGTGCCTTGGGATGATCAGGATAATTCTTTACCACTTGCTGCATGTTTAAAATGGTATTGCGGAAGTCACGCTGGGCGAAGTAAGAGAAGCCCAGCCAGTATTGTGCAGATCCGGCAAACGCAGACTGCGGATAGTTCGTCAGGAAATTGGTGAACGCTGGTGTTGCTGCTTTATAGTCACCTGCCTTGAACAGGGCCATGGCAGCATCAAATGTGCGCTGTTCATTGACGTCTACAGTCGCTTCCTGGCCATCTACGGTCATGCGCTTGGGCTCCATCTTGCGCACGCGGTTATCAAGGTCCACATAAAAATCTTGCTGGCGTTTTTGGGTATTTGCAAGATCATTCGACAAGACTTCTATCTGACCGCGTAATTTTGAAATCTCTGCGCGTAGCGCTTCATTTTCATTTGCCAGTTCCAGCGCCGTGCCTTTGTCTGCCTTGGTCTCCAGTTTGGAATCGAGCTTGACATTGACCGCATCCACTTTTGCTCGCAAGTCGAGTATGGCTTTGCGCGCTTCATCGTCGTCAAAAATACCGGCAGATGCCATGGAGGGCAAAAATGCGCAAGACAGCGCGGCAGCAAGAATGGTAGTGCGTATGGAATTGAGTTTCATGGCAATCTGAAAAAATGGATACGCACTGCACCTTCAACTGAAAGATGCAGCGCCAAATGCAAAGAAAGCCTCAACCGAGGCTTTCAAACACGAGATTACTTGTACAGAATATCGGAACGACGATTTTCTGCCCAGGAAGCTTCATCGCTACCTGTTGCCTTTGGTTTTTCCTTGCCCAAAGAAACTGCTTCGATCTGCGCATCAGACACACCCAGCAGTGTCAGGGATTTGCGTACTGCTTCTGCACGCTTTTGACCCAGTGCCAGATTGTATTCACGGCCACCGCGTTCATCGGTATTACCCTGGATCAGGATATTGCGGTTTTTGTTTGTGCCCAGGAACTTGGCATGCGCGTCGATCACTGGTTTGAATTCTTCTTTTACAGCATAGCTGTCATAGTCAAAATACACGCTACGTTTGGCCAATGCACCTTGCGTCAACGGATCAACAGTTGCAGTGACTTGTTTCACTGAATTTGTGTCAGTGTTGGTCGCTGTTGTTGTCGTTGTTGATTTTTCTTCGACCTTTTTGTCTTCCAGAGGCACTTTGGAAGCGCAAGCTGTCATCAGAACAACGCTGGAAATCAAGATTGCCAGGGTTTTGGATTGGGATGTAGTACGCATTTTCTCTCCTGATTAATCAATTGGTAAATACTGCTTATTTCATGAAAGGACCCCAGGTGGGCTCCCGAATATCTCCGGCCTGGACCGTCAATTTCTGTTTCACCTTGCCATCAATAGACACTACTGCAAGCGCACCACGACGGCCAGATTCGGTTGCGTACATGATGTAACGTCCATTTGGTGAAAAACTCGGTGACTCGTCCTTGGTGGTATCAGACAGTCTTAATTCCTGGCCGCTGGCCAAGTCCAGTGCATATAACTGGAACTTGCCATCACGACGTGAAATATAAGCCAAAGTCTTGCCGTCAGGGGATATTCTTGGGGTGATATTATACGTGCCGTTAAAAGTTACACGTTTAGGCTCACCGCCGCCAACACTAATTTTATAAATTTGCGGACCGCCACTACGGTCGCTCAGGAAGTAAATCGACTGGCCATCAGCAGAAAATTGTGGCTCAGTATCAATCGAAGAGCTGGTGGTCAATTTTTGCAGGTTACCGCCATTCGCGCTCACCGTAAAAATCTGGGTCTGACCATCGCGTGACAACGCCACTGCCAGCTTGCTACCGTCTGGTGACCATGCTGGGGCTGAATTATTACCCTTGAAATTGGCAACTTCAGTTCTTTCACCGGTGATCAGGTTTTGCACCAGAATCACAGGCTTGCGCTTTTCAAAGGACACATAGGCGACCTTGGTGCCGTCTGGTGACCAGGAAGGGGAAATGATGGGCTCGGAAGAACGCAAGGCGATTTTAGTACCTTCGCCATCGGCATCCGCCACTTCCAGGCGATATTCAGCACCAGCCTTGGTTACATAGGCGATGCGGGTAGAAAAAATACCGCGCACGCCAGTCAGTTTTTCATAGATATCATCCGCAATCCTGTGCGCGGTCAGGCGTACGTTGGCTGGTGGCGCAGTCACAGAAAAACCGGACAAGGTGCTGGATTTAACAGTATCAAACAGTTTATAACGCACATCAAAACGGCCATCGGCCAGACTTTGCACGCTACCGACTACCAGTGCATCTGCACCCTTGGCTTTCCAGTCACCAAAATTGACGACGGCATTTTCGTTCAGGACGACATTCGCATCAATAATCTTGAAGTAACCGCTGCGGGTCAGATCATCCCTGATGATGCTGGTCACTTGCTGAGGGGTAAGAGCCTCGTCGGTAAAACCAGCAATAGCGATAGGTATCTGATTAGAACCTACGCCTGACACTTCTACCCTGATCTGGGCATAAGCCGGTGCAAGGCCAGATAAGTTAGCTACTGCAGCAATCACCGCAGTCACAGCAATTTTTTTCAACATGGACATCATTGGAGTTTATTCTTCCTTCATACGATAAACCAGCGTCAGGCTGGAAGGGACTTGACCAGTCTTGTCACGTGGAAAGGGAGCAGACTTTTCTATACCTGCAGCCACCGCATCATCAAAACCGGGAATCCCAGAGGATTTAACTTTGCGTATTCCACCACGGAGTGATCCATCTGGCAATAGGTTAATGCTGTATTCCACTGTAGGATTACCGGCCGTGCTGTCAATTCCACTGAAATTCGTGTTCGATCTGACCTTGGCAGCAATTTTTGCGATATAGCTTGGGTCGCCGCGGTTGTTCCCGGTGGATTTTTCACTGGTTCCAGAACCACCGCTACCTGTAGTTGCAGCCTGTTTGGTGACACGCGCCAGTTCATCTTTAAACAGTTTGTCGGTCTTTTCTTTTTCCTTGACCAGCAATTTCTTTTTTTCAGCCGCTTCCTGAGCCAGTTTTTCTTCCTTGCGTTTTTGCTCGGCGAGTTTTTCCTGCTGTTCTTCTTTGCGCTTTTTCTCAGCCAATTCACGCTGATGCTCTTCTTCTTTTTTCTTTTCGAGCAATTTACGCTTTTTTTCCTGTGCCAGGGCGATTTCAGGGTCTTCCTGACGCACTTCTTCCTTTACCGGTACAGGCTCTTTAGGTTTTTCTTCTATGATGGGTTCAGGAACAGGGACAGGTTTGGGGGCGGCTTCGCGGGTGGTCATATCCCAATACTCGGCCTCGATTACGGGGCTTTCCTTATTTTGCCAGCTCACGCCTATCCACAAAAAACTTAACAAAACAATATGCACGACAGCAGCCAGTGCGATGGCTCGCAGTTGCCCTGTCTGTTGCTGATGAAAATCCGGATGTGCTTGATTAGAAACCTGATTCATAGTCCTTAAGACTTTATTTGCCTGACTTGGTTCCGGAGATGTTGACCATGTCAGTGACAAAAAATGCGCATTAAAGTTGTAACGGCTGAAATTATAAACCGCAACTGGCTTTTTCCCCAGAGTTCGTCACAAAGTACGAAGTCTGACATCTATATTAACGCATAACAAAAAACCAATCCGTGTAAAATTTGTAAGCGATTTGCGTATATGCTGGAGAAGATGGTCTGAATGCAGCTTCACTCCATCCTTCCGTTTAGGTGCCAATGATGTCAAAAATTCATTCCGCACTTACTCATCTCATAGAGCGAAGGAAAATCATGTCACATTTACCAAACCCAGGTGCCGTCATCTACGCCAAGGACTTGAGCAAACTCAGCTGTTTTTACGAACAGGTCTTGCAGTTGACCGCGACTCATGCTGATGACGACTACACTATTCTTGAGTTGCCACATTTTCACTTGGTCATCCATGCCATCCCTGCACAGATTGCAAGTACTTTTGAGATATCGACTCCGCCGCAGCGCCGGGCAGACACTGCCATCAAATTAATGCTGCCCGTTGCCAGCATCAGCAAAGCCAGGGATGCCGCGGTGAGCCTTGGTGGGCAAATCGATGGAGCAAACTATGAATGGGAATTCCAGCATTACCGTATATGCGATGGGCATGACCCTGAAGGCAATGTGATTCAAATCAGGGAATTTTTACCCAGATAAGTGCAGTGGCAATCCTGAATCTTGCGACGTATTTTGAAACTTTAAGTTCTGCCATCTGTCCATTTCATCTTTAACAGATGGAAGAATCAGATGATGGATAAAGCAGACAAACTCAGCAAGATCACTATTTCTTTGCACTGGATCACAGCGGTCGTCATCATGGGCTTATGTGCTGCGGGCTTATATATGACGCGCGCTGAGGCATGGGCTTTATATCCGGTACATAAATCCATAGGCGTGCTGGTCTTTTTTATCGCCCTGTTGCGTGTCATCTGGCGCGTCAGAAATGGCTGGCCTGCAGCAGCGGCAGATTATTCCCAAATTGAACAGCGGATGGCAAAGATCGTCAAATGGGTATTGATCATAGCAACACTAGCCTTGCCCATCACCGGCATGCTGTTTTCAGGCGCCAGCGGTCATGGCTTTGGCATATTCGGCCTGGTCATCGTGCCAAGCCAGCATATGCCTGGCGACCCCGACCAGGTGTTAGCCTACAGCGAATTCTGGGCAAAGACTGGTGAAAGCTTGCACCAGGCAACTGCCTATATACTGATTGCCGCCATTCTTTTGCATTTGGCTGGTGCATTCAAACACCACTTCATCGACAAAGATGCCACCTTAAAGCGCATGTTGGGCAAGTAATTTATCATACTGACGATGTGTCCATGATATTGAAAAATTACCGCACGCATCATCTTTGAGTGCCAACAATTCATTTTAAGAAAGCCGCAAGCATGCACCATTCCATTTCTACGCTAAGACAACAACTGACAGGGATGAGCTGGTTTGATTTTTTTAAAATACTGATGATGGTTTTCATTGCCAGTCTCTTGCTGACCATAGCATTGCCGTCTTATGCGGTGCTGTTAAAGAAAGCAACAACGATTAGCTTGTTGCTCGTAATTGTCTTGAAAGACTTGCTGGAAGCACCAGCGGCCCTGCGTCGCGCAAAGGCAAGCAGGCATCATGGCGGCAATTGGCTGCAATTTCTCGCCGCGTTTCTACCACCAGAATTTCCGGCGGTATTTCGCTTGGAGCGCACAATGTGGGCAGGATGCTGGCAATGGCTGACAAGGAAAACACCTGCAGCACCTGTTCCAGGCAGGGTCTTTGGTTTTTGGGACAAGGGCAGCTACAGCACTATCTTCATCGTTGTCCTGCTTGCCCTCGCCACTGAAGTACCCTTCTCTGCCCTGATGGTCAGTTTGATGGCGCCCGATGCGCATACTCGCACGCTCGTGCATGGCATCATGCTAATGCTGACGATGTATTCCATGGTCTGGTTGCTGGGTGACCGCTACTGGGTCAGGCACAGCTATCACGTGCTGACCGAAGATGCCTTGCACCTGCAACTTGGCAGCAGAAGTTCAGGTGTGATTCCTTATGCGGCTATTTGTAGCTGCGAGAGATTTGCTGTCGATGACAAGCAGCCGTCATGGAAAAAATTTGATTACCCAGAAAATTCCATCGTCATTACTCCTTTTGACAAACCGAATCTGCTCATCAAGCTGCATGCAAATGCACAGGTGCGGATAAATCATTTTCAATTACAAAAAACTGATGTGCAGCAGATTTATCTCTATGTTGATGAGCCAGGGCAGCTAGCGGCAGCGCTGCAAGCCTGTCTGGCAACCCAGGAAATAGCTGTAAGTAAATTGATATGAGAAAAAAATGATGCAATTTAAAAACCTGGCAGAAACTGATATCAATGTGTTGCTGGAGATGCTCATCGCCTTGGGCCATAGCGATGGCGTCGCAGAAATACACACGGACGCAACTGCTCTGAGGCTGGCACTATTTGGTAAAGATCCTGCTGTCACCGCCAAGTTTGTGGTGATGGATGAAGTCGTTGCAGGCTTTGTCATTTACTCCTGGAAATGGGGTACCTTCACAGGCGTGCGCGACATGTATATGCAAGCCATCTACATACGTCCAGAATTCCGCCGTCAGGGTTTGGGACGCGCCATCATGCAACAACTGGCCAGCATCGCTGTCGATGAAGGCTGCTCCAGAATAGAATGGCTGACAGTCAAGGACAAACAAATGAGCAAGGAGTTTTATGACTCAATCGGTGCAGTAGAGGCAAGCCACATGGTAGTGCGCCGCGTACAGGGCGAGGCTTTGCATAAGCTGGCTGGCTCATCCATGCCTTAAGGTTTGCAGATATTAGTAAACGAGTTAGATGAGCCTGGAAAGTCAGCACTATAGTGGTCACACATCAAGGTCTGCGTTTTACCTTGAGCTATTGAAAAATAAAGCCTTAGCTCGTTTTATGACGAGTAAGGCTTTTCATTTCTACCGGCACATGACACCAGCGTCAAGTCAGGCGCTTCAGACGCCGCAAGTACTGGCCTGGCGTGCCTACATTCAGATAATCCTTGCCATCAAATACAAAACTACGCTTTTGTACTGTGCCGGTATAGGCGCGCATGACATCGGCAAATACATTCATGACTATGGTGCCACCCAGATGCGGATGGTTGGTATCCATCTCCACGGTATAGGTACCAAAATAGGCATACGGGCTGGCAGTGGCAAAACTGTCTATCAGCAGGGAGTGCGGTACTTCCCATGGCTTTTGCGGTGTCAGCCAGGAAGATTGTGGCTGTCCGCTGAAAGGGTCGGCCGGTATCGCCAGTGGTGGATTTTGCGAAATCATCAGACTGAAGTGACCGCTATGGTCATAGACCCAGTAACCTGCTGATGGATTACCCCAAGGGTAGGTTTTCTTGGTCGGGTCGCTGGGGTCGTCACCGATATCCCAGGCTTCGACCATTTCCCAGCTACCGATAAGGGTTTGTGCATTGAGGCTCATATGAAATTCCTTCTGCAAATTTAATCAACTGACTATTTTGGGAAACCTTCATTAATCCAGGTCTGGAACATGGCAACCTGTTCCTTGGTAAAGGGTGGGTAAGGCGGTGGTGGCATGCCCCCCTTTAACTGGCTCAACACCATATCGGCATTGAGCCTGACATCATCATATTTGGTCAGGTCCAGCCGCCACATCATGGAGGCACGAAACTGATTGAACAGCGGTGCGATATCTTTTTCAAACGAAACCTGGCTCATGATGTCAGCTCCATATTATCTACAGGAATTTTCCAGACACAGCCGCTACCGGCACGTGCACGTATATCTTTTTTTGCAGTGAATTCAAAATCACCAAAGTCCACTACATACATAAAAGCACCATCTGGCGAGAAGGCAATATCAATGGGCCTATGCCAGGGCACGGCAACCGAAGCTGGCAAAGCATGCTTGCTCCAGTCGCTGGTATTAACCCGGATGAGATTGCGCCCTACCCTTGGCCCCGGTGGCCCGGTCATGGGACGTTCATCACCAAATTGCGCGACGATGAGATCACCGGCATGGCGCAACCCGGCAGGTATGCGCGCTATTTTTACGGCGCAAGCATTAACATCAAAGGCCAGCAAAGGCTTTTCAGGTACTGGCAATTCTGCATGATTGCTCAATACAAACGCTTGTCCCTCACCTTGCGGATTGCGATAAACAGGTGCATTGATAGGCAGGCCGCCTAGATAATCTGGCCAGCCATACCAGGCTCCAGGTTTTACCTCAAACAGAAAATCAGGACAATTCCAGACAGGCCTTACACCGCGCACGTCGGTACCCTGCTCTGTCGCTATCAACCTGCCATCCGGCAAAAACAATAAACCAAAGGCATTGCGTATTCCCCAGGCCACCAGTTCCAGGTCTGTACCATCCAGATTACAGCGCATGATGCTGGCGGTGCATGGTGTCTGGCCTTGCAAGCGCGTCCCGCCTGCATGCACTTGACCAAAGCGGGCAAACGCGCTGGTAGAAATTTGCTGGCCTTCAGGGGCGGTAACTGTCGCAACTTGGTCGCTAAGCTCAATGTCATAGCCAGGTATATCTGGCGCATGCCTGGTTTCACGCAGCCAGGCCAGGTCGTGCGAATCCGTGCCTATGATGCCGCTGTTGGTCATGGCACCCTGGCCGAAATACATTTTATTATCTGGCCCTACCGCCACCATATTGGTGTGGTAATTGCCGAAGCCGGGCAAATCGTCCAGCAACACCGTCCACGCGTTTGTCTCCAGATCAAGGCGGCTGATGCGGCCCGGATAACCACCTTCGGAGATGATAAGGCTGTTGTCATGCCAGACCAGACCATTGACTGGCTGGCGCAAATTATTCAATAACTCCAGGACACTGCCATCTTGATTGACGCTGAGGACTCGTCCCCCCTTGGCTGCGCCATCAAATGGCAAACCCGTTTCAGCAATATATACCTGCTCCGCAGGAGACACTGCCACGCTGCTGGGAAAATTAAGATTTCGCACATAGGCATGCATGGCCGCGCGTTCGCTTTGGTCTTTTGGCATTGAGTGCCCGCCCGTCAGTCGTTATACATCATGCGCACGGCCAAAAAGCACATATAGGCACCTGCCAGCAATTCCACGCGTTTGGGCAAAAAATTACGTATCCAGTTAGCGAAGTACAGGCCAAAGCAAGCCATGCCCGCACTGATGACACCGATGATGATGGCCGATGTCAGCACAGGTGCACTGGAAAAGCTGACGCCAGCACCAGCGATGACATTATCAAGGCTCAATGCCAGAGGCAATCCCAGTAAAACCCCTGGGTGATTGACGAATTGCGGCAAACCTTTGGCTTCACTCCGGTAAGCCAACCACAAGATAACAACACCACAAGCCAGCATGGCAAATGGCGCAATGCTTGATGCAACCGGCCCAAGCATGGCAATCAGGCCACGTCCGAGAAACAGGCCCAGAATGGCAGCACCCAGCTCGCAGGCGCAAAAAGCCATTGCCAGCATATGCATGCGTTTGCGCTGCATGGGCAAGAGACCAAGGGAGGTGCTGGCCTGCAAATTGTCCAACCCGGCGACGATACCAAACAAGATGACTTCAAGCATGTTGATCCTCCTTATCCTTCAAACCATAGATGCGCAATACTCCGCCCTGTTTGCCAAATACCAGTGCGCCAGCCACCATATAATTACCCGCCACCGCTGGCCCCAGGCAATATCCGTAACCACCATTCATGCCACCGGTCTGGTCACCCAGATCATCATGCCAGAGCATTTTGCCGCTATAGACATCAAAGGCATACACAGCCACTTTGGAGGTGGAAAAGAACACCAGGTCATTGACGACCACAGGCGAGCTCAAACCAGATTCACCGGGTGTCCTGTACATGGGTGGTTGCGACTCTATATACAGACGCGGATCACTGTCATCCATGGCCCAGGCGTCTTCCAGGGTTTCCCAATCCAGAGCGCGCATGAAAGGGGTCGTGCGGTAATCTATGCCCGCTTCTACATTGTGATAATTATTGCCGCCTACACCGATGAACAGACGACCCAGCGCAGTGTGCACCGCTGCCGTGCTGTAGGTGCCTGAATAATTTTCCTGGTCTTCTTCATCTGACTCTTGATTTGGTACATAGGGGTCCATGCGCTGATCATTCGGTGACACATGCGGATCTACCGTGGGTATCTGGGTGCCATCGTTATAGAAAGGCAGTAATTGCCGCCAGTTCAGTAATTCCAGTGTCGCTGCATCAAACCTGAAGAAACCACCATTCTTGCAGCCAGCAGTGACGATGCGGCGGCCATTGATCGTCATCAGTGTCGGTGAGCCACCGAAATCAACATCGACGTCAGTAGCACGATAACTGCTTTCTGCCGGAGGCTGGCTAAAGCCGCGGAATTCACCGCTGGACGCATCCAGCGACAAGATGCCATTGGAGAAGCCTTTGCTGGGCAAGGCACTGTCAGGCACAGGATTGCCAGTAGCACAGTACAGGCGATCCAGCCGCTCGTCATAAGCAATTGAAGACCAGACCGAGGCACCGCGTATGGCAGGATTATTTGGCCCGATGGAATACATGGCTGGCAAAGTGCCACTCACAGATTCAGGCGGCAAGACATTGGGCAGATTGGGCACACCCTCTTCGTACTGGCAAGTGCAATATATCCATTGCACCTGGCCCGTCTGTGCATCCATGGCATAGATGAAACCAAAGCAGCCAGGGTTTTCCCCCTCACCCATGCCAACAAAGACGAGACCACTAGCATTAGTGCCATCTGTAGCCGCAATAACGGGCGATGACCAACCCGCTGCAGGCACACCCACCGAGACATCACCAAGATTGGATGTAGGTTGATTGAAATCAGGATCGGCATGGCGCAAATCCACCACCCAGTTCAAACTCAGGTCAGTTGCATTCAGGCAATAGAACTTGCCATTGAAGGCGCTGAAATAGACTTTATTGTCCCAGATAGCCGGGGTACAACCCATGCCCATGAAGCCATGCGTATCGCCCTCTGCAGGATCTATCGGCCATTCATAATGTGCCACCGTCGTGCCGCTGGACAATTCTATCTTCATGAACTTGCCACCATTGGCACCGGGCAGTTCATGATTATTCGCCAGACCCACGTACAGATAACCGTCGACGATAGCTGGTACGGACAGGACCGGGCCAGGGATGGCTATATCGTGCAGTAATTTGAATTGATCAAGTGTGTCACGACTGATATCACTGCCCTGCACTTCACCCGTGTGCGCAGTATCGCCATGGAACATCCACCAGTTAGTTTGCGTCATTGCTGCTCTCCAGAATATCAGGCGGGAATATAGTCAAATGTGGGGCCGGCAGTCTGGCCAGGAACGACTTCCTGCGTCATCAGCAACTGCGCCTGCTCTCTCAAGGATTGCATGGACAGTAAAGCCAGTGCGAGATTGTCGGGCTGCCCGTTAAAGACATTGTGCAACTTGCGCAGCATGTCAGAATAGGTACTGTTAAAAGTCAGGTTCAGGTCAGCAATGCGCGGCTTGCCTGCATAGCTATGCCGATTCGGATTACTGATGACAGGGTAAATACCGCAGGCCTCAAACTCTATGCGATGACCTTCAAATACCCAGGCAGGCTGGCCTGGTTTTGGTGTGGGATTGGCGATCAGTTTGCGACCATGGTAAATCTCTGCGTATTTGTAGTAATGCGCCAGTTCATGTTCAGGATCAATGGGGCTAGTGTCGCTGCCCTCGCCCTGCTCAACGATCATATCTATCGCCGCCAGCGCAGTTGCCTCATCATAGACACCTTTGTTTTGCAATTCCCTGAAGCCTGTTACCAATTGCTTTTCAGGCGGACCAGTAAAAATATTGCCCATCCTGGACAATTCGCAAATTTCTTTTTTTATGTGCGCATAGAACTCGCCTATGGTTACACCATCTGCCGGGGGTGTTGTGCCATCTACGGTTTTTTCTGGCTCTTCTATGACCATGAATACATCAAGCAGCAATTGCTTGGAAAGTGCAGCCAGGGGGACGATCAGACTGTCCTCCACTGAGCCTGGCAAGTTTCCGGGATAGTGAGGAATGAAGCGCGGATGATCAATTTTTGGATGTCCACCGATGGCATTAAGGACATTGCAGTCCAGCGACATGTGCAGCATCTCTTGCTTGACAATGGATTTGATGAGATGGGCTATTTCCAGATTCTGGTCTGTCTTGATCGAGTACAAGGCATACAAATAAGGCGGAATGGTCGAATGCTCCAGCTCTATGGCTGTCTGCAGGGAATGCTTGAGTAGCTTGAGCCTGTGATCAAAACTATTGTCACGGTGTTCAATTAACAGGTGCTTGAGGCGAATCATGAATTCTCCCGACGGGTAACAGTCCATTAACGCGATATGCCAGCCTGGGTATAGAGATATGCAGGCGACACATTTAACATTTTTACTAGCTTATTTAACATCATCCATCATGATTATAAAATACGCAAGTGCTTAGCTAAAAAACAAATAAAATTTAACAATCCTGTCTCTTTCATGCGCGCATAAACCTAGAGTCCATACATCTGCATCATATCCAGAAAGTCTGTTAAGTAACTCCTGCCGGAATTGAATCCACAAAAGGTACTGTAATGCAATACGTTTTGTGCAAGCACGCAGGGCCTGCAATTTTCCATTGGCATAGTTTTTTCATATTTGCGAGACTTCGCTCCGTGCTCTCCGCCGGGGAGTTGCAGCGCGGCGAAAATGCTGCAGGACTGTTTAGCTTTTATTGATTAAAGGATCACCATGAAACATATTTTTAAACTGACAGCCATCGCTTTTTCCAGCTTGATGGCCATGTCATTTTCTGCCCATGCACAAGACAAAACGGCGCAAGAGCCTGAGTCCACTGCAGTAGTAGGTGCGGGTGTGTTCTATGCACCTGAGTACATAGGCGCGAAGAAAAATCGCTTTGGCCCCGCTATCTATGGCGAATATCAAAACAAGAACGGCTTCTTTGCCAGCACCACGCGTGGTGTCGGTTTTGGTACGAAAGTAGATGACTTTTCTTTCAGCGCAGCATTGGGTTACCGTGCAGGCCGTGAAGATTCCCGTGATTCCAAATCCTTGTTTAGCTCGGATGATTTGAAAGGCATGGGCAATATCTCTGGCTCAGCGATAGCTAATCTGCAAGCAGGCACTACATTTGGCCCAGGTATCAAAGCCAGCTTCAACGCCAATATGGCACTGTCTCATAGAGAAAATGGCAATGCCTATACTTTTGGCCTGTCAGCACCAGTATTCCAGGTCGCAACAGACAAGATAGAAATAGGCGGTAACCTGACATATGGCGATGCAAAATATAACCAGACTTATTTTGGTGTGACGCCGACTCAAAGCGCCAATTCCGGCTACAAGGCATTCTCGGCAAAAGCAGGCTTCTCGCAGGCCACGGCTAATGTGGCGTGGACGCATGTGATAGACAAGAACTGGTCAGTGCGCAGTGCAGTAGGCGTATCACAGGTAATGGGTGATGCTGGCGATAGCCCTTTATCGAAAAAGAAAACAAATCCTTTAGTGATCACTACAGTTAATTATGCTTTCTGATTTTAACGATGTCCGTGTGAGCAACTCATATAGTTAAAATAAAGATGAGGGATATGGGTTCAGTTTGAACCTATATCCGTTTTTATTGCGCAACTTGTAAGCTGGTACGCAAACTTCTGGTTTTGTTACGCAAATACGTATTTGCTGGCTCTGCTACATAACGTGCCACCAAACCAGCAAGTACCGCGCTGAGCAACAGGAATAAAAACAGGCAAGGCAAACGCATTTCATATGACAATGTCTTCTTGCTGACAACATTGCGCATGAGCGCCAGCACGATGATATGGAACAAATATAGCTCATAACTGTGCCTGCCCATCCAGCCCAGCCAGACTAATCCCTTGCGGCTTGCCCAGCCTTGCTGAGATGATCTTATCGTCGCCATCAGGAAAACTGCACTGCATAGTGAAATCAAAGTAAAACCTTCGATTTCATGTCCACCTATGCCACGCAAATAAACGATCGCCAAAGCAAGCATGGAAAACCAGCGCAAACAAATCGTGAGAGTTTTGCTCAGCTCAATTTTTCGTGCGAGCAATGCCGTCAGGCAGCCTATTGCAATCGCATCAAAACAGGCGAAATAGGCATACATGTATTCAATTTCATTTTTCAAATGCTGGCTGCGGTAGATTGGCGCATAAACTATCAAAGCCAGGCAGAGCAAGATAAACAAGCTTTGCTTGCGCAAGACAATGCACAGCAAAGGCAAACAAAGATAAAACATTTCTTCGACAGACAATGACCAGTAAATATTGAGGCAATAATTAAAATAGCCCGCCGATTGCATGAGGACGTTATGCCAGAATGTCAGCACTGAACCCGCCGCAATAAAGAAGTAAGATGCTGGCAATTGATTGCCATTATCCGCATTATCAAAATTCGGTACACCTAGTATACCTAGCGTGACAATGATCAATAATGCCAATAACAGCGGCGGCATGATGCGGGCAATCCGCAATAGATAAAATTCACGCCAGTTGATTTTTGCCAGGCTACCCCAGCGCTTGACAGAGTTGGAAGTAATCAGATAACCGGAAATGGTGAAGAAGATAGTGACGCCATAATTGCCATTCAATACGATGGCGCGCAATAAATCTGGTCCGAGCAAACTACCAAGAGGACTATCTTTCAAACCCAGGCCCAGGGAAAAATGCAATAGCAAGACCAGCAAAATTGCCAGACCTCGTAAAAAATCAATCCCTGCATTTCTGCTACTTATATTTTCCAGCATGGGCAAGCATCCTTAAAACTCAATGAATACAAAAAAGAAGAGGATTGATTCTGAATCAACACATTCGTTTCTTTGTATACCATATTTTCAGGGATGAACTACCAGCGGAATAAGTGAAGCAAACTCCTAGTGAGTAACTTGGGGTTTTACGCGTAAGGCGGTGACTACACCAACAATCAATAAAATGATCCCTAGCAAAACCATGGGTTCCGGCATGCGTTTGCTCAGAATGAATGCGTAGGCCAGCGCGGCCAGTGTCTCAAACACAATAAGCTGCCCTGCCAGGTTGGTAGGCAAGCGCTGGCTGGCCTGGTTCCAGCACATCGTGCCCAGCCATGAGGCAAACAAACCGATGATCAGCATCAATGTGATGAAGTATTGTGGCCTGGGTCCAAACGGCATGGCAAAATCCTGCCCGCTCACACTCATGTATATCCATAAGCCCAGATAACCGAGCAAAGCCAGCGGCAAGGTGGCAACACCCTGGGCACTAGCCCAGACTCTGGGATTGCGGTCAGGGTGGTGACGCAGCCAGTCTGCATTTCTTAATGGGTACCAAGTCCAGCAGGCAACCGCAACCAGGGCGAACAAGCCGCCTATGATATAGGTCCTGATATCTTTGTCAGAGGCTGCCTGCAATGCGCTTATTTCGACACTGTTGACGCAGGCAACGCCAGCAAAAATAATCAATAGTGAAGGCAACATGCGCCGCCAGGCGATGCTGCCATCACGCTGGGCATTGCGATAATTGGCAGTAATGGCGATGACGACGGGCAGCGTCCCTATCAACATGGTAGGTAAGGGCGCACCAGAACGTTGTATGGCACTGGCCAGGCACAGGTAGTACAGGATATTTCCAATTGCTGCCAGCTTCAGTGCTTCCAGCCAGTCTGACTTGTTCAACAAACGCAATTGACGCCTGTCCATCCATGCTATTGGCAGAGTAATCAGGCCAAATGCCAGGTAGCGGCCAAATGATTGTAATGCTGCCGGATATTCAGGCAAGAGCAAAGGCCCGATGAATACCAGTCCCCACATCAAACCTGCTGCCATCGCATATAAAACGCCGATACCCATACTGTCCATCCCCTGAAAAGAAACAGCTTAGAGCATTATGGGGATGGCAGTCTTGTACCAGATTGCGCTTGCGAGCAATCAAAACAGAATTTATGCGCGCATTTGCTGCTGATAGCGTGCCGGTGTCACACCATAACGACGCACAAATGCCTTGTTCAAATGCGACTGATCTGTCAGGCCAGTTGTAGCCGCCACCTGCGCTGGTGGTAAGCCCTTGCCTAATAGGCATTTGGCTTCATACAGACGCAAGGCCATCAGCATTTGCTGAGGTGTCGCATGATACTGCGCCTTGAAGCTGCGTAAAAAATGAAACGGACTTAAACCCGCAACCAGTGCCAGTTGCTCAAGGCTGATACGTTCTGCCATGCTGGCACGCATATAATCCAGGACAGCAGCAAAGCGCTGTTTAGCCAGAGGTGCAGGTGCTTGCGGCGCACTGGCGAAGCGTTTGAATTCGAACAGGATATCAAACAAGAGGCTATCAAAGTTCAACTTGTCGGTGGCTTGCCAGATTTGCTCCAGCATGACACCCAATCTGCGCGCGCTGACCGCATCATGCGCCACCGCATCCTTGAACCACCAGCTGCGCTCACCAGTCACCTCTGCCACCACTTCTGGGTCTATATACATCATGCGGTAACGCCAGCCGGTGTCCGTCTCTGCCCTGCCGGTATGCAATTCATCCGGGTTCATCATCACTACCGAATCTTGCGGAGCCAGATGCTCGCTACCCAGATAACGGAAACGTTCTACCCCGCTGGCGATAGAACCCAGGCCAAAAGCTTCATGGGTATGCGGTTCAAAGGCATGGGCGACGATATGGGCGCGGTATAACTCTACACCGGGGCGATGTTGCGTCCTTTTGAATTCGGCACGGTCACTCACATGTTCAAAGCTTTCAGGCACACCGGGCATGGACAGAGCCCCCTGATCGCTTTGTTGTATGCTGGTGTGAATGTCCACTAAGCTCATGAGGTATCTTGTCTGCTTTTACAGTACTGTTTCAACACCACGGTTAGCCAGTTGATCAGCTCTTTCATTACCAGGGTGGCCGGTGTGGCCACGCACCCAGCGCCAGTCTATTTCATGGATGGTACGCGCAGCATCGAGTTGCTGCCACAGGTCGACATTTTTTACCGGTGCCTTGGAAGCAGTTTTCCAGCCCTTGGCTTTCCAGCCAGTGATCCATTCAGTGATGCCCTTCAATACATACTGGCTATCGGTGTGCAGAGTGATATGACAGGGGCGCTTCAATGCCCCCAGCGCTTGTATAACTGCCATCAATTCCATGCGGTTATTGGTGGTTTCTTTTTCGCCGCCAAATAATTCTTTTTCTTTATTACCCGCGATCAGCAAAGCACCCCAACCACCAACGCCAGGATTACCCTTGCAAGCGCCATCTGTGTAAATTTCTATATTATCCATTTGATTCTTTTGATTTGTTTGCAACTGGCAAGGCATGTGCACTGGATACCCGTTTTTGCTTCCATGCGGGTCCAATCAAATGCATGCCTTTTACTCTTTTCACGGCCTGCAATATATACACTGCACCAAAATAAGGCCACCAGCGTTGTCCTGCTTTTTCCATGAAACGATAACGTTGCAACCATTTTTCCGATTTGAAGGGGGGAGCATAACAACCAAAATCGCTGCTACCCACTTCCATATTCAATAACTTCAACCAATCCTTCAAACGCGGCGGGCTGATGAATTCACCCTCTTTGGGTAGAAAATAATTCTTGCTCAGACGCCCGGTGGCCTGCCTTGCGCCCCACAGGCTGGCTCGGTTGAAGCCGGTGATGATGACCCGACCTTCAGGTATCAATACCCTCTCCACCTCACGCAAGATCTGGTGTGGCTCTTCAGCAAATTCGAGCACGTGCGGCAAGACAATCAAGTCTATGCTGTGTGCATCAAAAGGCAATTCAGCAAAGTCATGGATGACAACGACAGGCCGCTTTTGCCCCGGCTGATTTTCATCCGGCATGCGGGAATTGGTCAGCCAACGATGTGGCATGCGGCTGGCAGCCAGCGCATCAATCTGCGGCAAACCTATCTGCAAGGCATTGAAACCAAAGATGTCCACCGTCAATTTATCGAGCATGGCCTGCTCCCATTGACGGATATAGCTACCTGCCGGCAGCTCCAACCATGCTCCAAGGTCTATAATGTTTTTTTCCAAAGCATCCATGCCTGATATGAAGAATTCCCTGAGTATATTGACTGTCCCCGCCTTTGACGACAATTATCTATGGATTATCCATGACGGCCAGCACGCAGCCGTGGTTGATCCTGGTGATGCCATGCCAATTTTACAAGCTCTGGCGCAACATCAGCTGACATTGTCCGCTATTTTACTCACTCATCACCATGCTGATCATATTGGCGGTGTGCCACGCCTGCTGGAACATGCTGCCGTGCCCGTGTTTGGCCCCAGCAACGACAAGATCGCGGTGGTCACCAAAAAACTCCAACAAGATGATGTAGTGACCGTGCCCGGCATCAACCTGGAGCTTAAAGTGCTTGATGTGCCTGGGCATACACTAGGCCATATTGCCTATTTCGCCCCTGAACAACATTGGCTGTTTTGTGGCGATACCCTGTTTGCCGGTGGCTGTGGCCGCCTGTTTGAGGGCACGCCCAAACAGATGCTGCATTCGCTCGACCAACTGGCTGCGCTGCCAGATGATACGGCAGTGTATTGCGCCCATGAATACACGCTGTCAAATCTCCGCTTTGCCAAAGAGGTCGAACCTGGCAACCAGGATTTGCTGGAACGTATCAAACGCGAACAGGCCAGGCGTGAACAAGGCATACCTACGGTGCCTACCTATATAGGTCTGGAAAAACAGACCAATCCCTTTTTGCGCAGCCGTGAAAGCAGCATCATTAACCGACTTCTGGACAGTGGCAAAATCCCAGTTGCACAAGATGATGTAAGCCATTTCGCCGCTTTGCGCGAATGGAAAAATCGCTTTTAAGAACGCTTTTAAAAACAATTGCAATGCATTCAACAGAAATAAATACAAACCCCGCTGCAAAAACTTTGGCCTTGTTTTGCAAGGTTGTCGATAATTTCGGCGATATAGGCATTTGCTGGCGCATGGCCAGGCAATTGCAGCAAGAACATGACATCGCCGTCACGCTATGGGTGGATGACTTGCGCAGTTTCCAGCGCATCTGCCCACTAGTAGATGCCGATGTCGAAGTACAGGAAATTGCAGGTGTCACCGTCAGGCACTGGCGCGATCAGCAAGGCTCATTTACCGCTACCGACATTGCCGACATCGTCATAGAATTTTTTGCCTGTAATATACCTCCTGGCTATATCGAGGCAATGGCAAAGTGCCAGCCGCGTCCCGTCTGGCTGAATCTGGAAGGCTTGACTGCCGAAGAATGGGTGGAAGGCTGCCACACCCTGCCCTCACCTCATCCATCGCTACCGCTGACCAAGCACTTCTTCTTCCCCGGTTTCAATAACAAAACCGGTGGCCTGTTGCGTGAAACCAGTCTGGATAGTGAACGCACAGCGTTTCAATCTGATGCTGCGGCCATGGAAGCATTTCTGCGGCAACTGGGACTGACTGAAGCCGAAATCCATGCCACCAGGATATCCCTGTTTTGTTATCCTCATGCACCAGTCACAGATTTACTCAAAGTATGGCAGAGTGCAGATACGCCCGTTACCTGCCTGGTACCTGAAGGTGTCGCCGCCGAAGCCATACAGACATTTTTGGGGCAAGCGGCCAAAGCAGGTGCTAGCGTCAGCCGTGGCGCATTAACAGTGCGCGTTCTGCCATTCATCCCGCAGGCCGATTACGACAAATTGCTGTGGGCCTGCGATATCAACTTTGTTCGTGGCGAAGATTCGTTTGTGCGGGCGCAGTGGGCCAACAAACCTTTCATCTGGCATATCTATCCCCAGGATGAAAACCTGCATCACGTGAAGTTGAATGCGTTTTTAAAAACCACCACATCTGTCACGGCAAGCCTGGTTGCCTTGTCGCATGCCTGGAATGGCGTCAGCCATCCGCCGCTGGACTGGCCAGACATATGGCTCGCCTTTCAAGCCGACCTTCCTGAAATTGCACGGCTTTCAGGCAATTGGCAGGAAAAAATGCACGAAAATGGGGATATGACGAGCAATTTATTGAAGTTCGTCAATTCAGTTCGGGCGGCAAGCCAAAAAGATGCAGTATAATGTTGGGTTAATTTTTAACCTGTTTTAAATCTCAATCAAACGTGGGCTTGCGGTGATTTTTTGCCAGTAGGCAACAGATGATTTTTATGCAACCTACTTTTTACGTATACTCGCTATGAAATTTGCAAAAGAAATTCGTGTTGGCAACATCATTATGGTCGATAGCAAACCAATGATCGTTTTGCGCTCTGACGTCAACGGTTCCAGCCGCACAGGCTTCACTTACAAGTGGAAAATGAAAAGCCTGTTGACCAACAGCCCACAAGAAAACGTCTTCCGTGGCGACGACAAGTTTGACGTAGTTGTATTGGACAAAAAACCAGTTACTTATTCTTACTTCGCTGACCCACTGTTCGTATTCATGGATCAAGAATACAACCAGTATGAAATCGAAGCAGAAAACATGGGCGATTCCCTGAATTACCTGAAAGATGGCATGGAATGCGAAGCGGTATTCTATGACGGCAAAGCAATCTCTGTAGAATTGCCAACCACTATCGTTCGCCAGATCATTTACTCTGAGCCAGCAGTCAAAGGCAATACTTCAGGCAACGTTCTGAAAGAAGCCAAGATCGAAAATGCAATCGAAGCAAATTGCCATATCGTTCAAGTGCCACTGTTCGTCAGCCAGGACGACATGATCGAAATCGATACACGCACCAACGAATACAAAAAAGTAGTACGTAACTAAGCAATAAGACGTAAAGACTGTACAAAAAACGCCGCTGAATATAGCGGCGTTTTTTTTCGTCCCAAAACAATGCATCACCATTCCAGCAACATCAAAACCTTCACTGCCAGGCAAAAGAATTTGCTTGGCAAACCTGAAGTCACTCACAAGTCTAGACAACAATCAAAAATCAGATGAATATGCTGTCATGAATTTATTCATTTGACAATATTTACCATGACCATTAGTATTTGAATGTTTTTTACTATTGCTTGCCTAAACATATTTCAATCGTGATGTGAGCGGCACGCAATAGACCCCATCAACAAGCGCCTGGATGACGCTCACTAACAATATACTCGTGAAAAAAATAAACACGCTGTTTGGAATTTTCTTTGCTTCTGGTTTTGCGGCTCTCGCTTACCAGATTTATTTCGCGAAAAAACTTGCCCTGGTCTTTGGCAGTCAGTCCAGTGCTACTTATACGGTACTGGCGATTTATATGGCAGGCATGGCAATTGGGGCGGCCATCGGTGCTGGTCTGGCAAAACGCACGCGTTTTCCGGTACGGACGTATGCCATGGCAGAATTGGCAATCGCCTTGTACTGTCTATGCACGCCCTACATATTTTCATTTGCACATGATATCTATCTGATGATCGCGGTCGGCTACAGGTCTGATTCTGCTTCTCTCGTCATTTATCAGGTTTTACTGGGCGCACTGGTCCTGCTTTTCCCGACCATCTTGATGGGCCTGACCTTCCCCTTGCTGGTGCGTGCCATCGCAGATAGCAAATCCTGTATCGCTTCCATCTCCTGGTTTTACTCCGCCAATACTTTTGGTGCTGCATCTGGTGCTTTATTGTCAGGTTACCTGATCATTCCTGCGCTGGGCATGAATGGAACACTTTGGTTGTCGTCAGCAATAGATATCCTGGTGGCGTTGCTGGCATTCTTGCTGGTGAGTGAAGCTAAAACATCAAATACCTTGCACACGGAAGGACAGGAACAAAGCAATCAGCCAGTACAAAGTTCACACCGTTTCGGCCTGCTCGTCTTGCTCGTTGTCGGCGCGCTTACGATGATGATGGAAGTCTCGACCATCCATTTGCTGGCGGTGGTCATCGGCAATAGCACCTATGCATTTTCCCTGATGCTGACCTGCTTCCTGGCTGGCCTGGCGCTGGGAGGCCGATACGCAGGCAAGGCATTCAAACGTTCTGCCAATGAGCATTTGAATGAAGCATTATTCTTGCTGACCTGCACTATCTTGTGCTCTACATTTTTGTGGCACCTTTCGTCATTGTACTTTTATGGATTGTCACAAAGCTCAGTTCCATATTCATTCTGGTTCCGTGAGTTCTTGCGCGCTGTCCCTGCTATCATTATCGCCCTGCCGCCGGCATTCGCCATCGGTGCCCTCTACCCGGTCAGCATGAACATTGCATCCAGAGGGCAGCATGATGGCATAGGTTTTCCATCCGCCATTAATACCCTGGGCAACATCGCCGGAGTATTGCTTGCGGGATTTGTGCTCTTGCCTGCCATCGGTGGATTTCATACCAGCCTGCTATGCGGCATTGTCGCCTTCGTGTTGTTGTTGGTTTCCACCTGGAATACGCGCGATAAATCTGCCCCGGCATTTCAGCAATATGGCAGCGCCATTGCAGCCACCGTACTCTTGATTGCCTGCCCCAAACAACTGGACTTGAATGTCATCGCCACCGGCATCAATACTTATTTCAGACCTACCTATTATGCAGGTTGGGAAATGATAGACCATGCAGAAAGTGCAGACGGCGGCCTGACCGCAGTTGTGGCAAAAGACATAGAAGGCAAAAAATTTAAAACCTTGACTACCAATGGTAAATTCCAGGGCAATAATGCCATGGAACGCGGCACTGAAATGGCACCTCAGACAGGCTATGGACTCATCCCCATGCTCCACCTGAATAATTATGACAAGGCACTGGTAATAGGATATGGCACGGGTGTTACGGCGATGGCAATCCATGAATCCGGCTTCAAATCCATGAAAATCGTTGATCTGAGCCGTGACTTGGTGAATATTTCCAATCGCCATTTTGCCGACGTCAATCAGCACGTTGCGTCACAAGCCGGAGTATCTTTCTTTTATACCGATGGCAGAAATTATTTATCACTGACGCATGACAAGTACGACCTGATCGCCATACAACTCACATCCATCTGGTTTGCTGGCACAGCATCACTTTACAATCAGGAATTTTATAATTTGGCGGCAAAAAAACTCAATGACGATGGCATACTGAAACAATGGATTCAGCTAAAGCATATGTCAAAACGAGATTTGGATGTCATGATCGCCAGTGTATCCCATACATTTCGCTATGTATGGATATATGCAGTAGGTACCCAAGGTGTCATGATAGCCAGCAATAGTTCAAGTGCATTTCCAAATAGTCAAAAGCAAGAACGCCTGCTGTCCATGAACACAAATGCGAAGATGAAAGCATATCTTGACCTGTACCCTAATGGGGTACGAAGCATTGCCGAAGCACTGATACTGACTCCGGAGCAAGTCAGGTTTATGGTTTCATCCAAGGAATTACTGCTCTCAAATGACAATAATCTCTTACTCGAATACAGCACACCAAAAGGCAATGCGATGAAAGATGCTGATTTCAGAGACAATCTTGATTATCTGAAAAGCTTTGCGTCTAAGCCATCACTGAAACAGGCGGCAACTGAAGCGACACCGATGAACAGATAATATCTGACAGAAGCTGGGCTTCAAAAAAAACATCCCTGCAAAAGAAATTTTGCAGGGATGTTTTTTATATCAACAAACTATTAAAAAGCAGGTACGACCGCACCTTTGTATTTATCTTCGATGAATTTTTTAACTTCAGGCGAATTCAAAGCGGCAACCAGTTTTTTGAATGCCGGACTGTTTTTATTATCTTCACGCGCCACCAGCAAATTTGCATACGGTGAATTTGCATCTTCAATAAACAAAGAATCTTTCACAGGATTGAGTTTTGCTTCTATCGCATAGTTGGTATTGATCAAAGCCAGATCAACCTGGTTCAATACACGTGGTAGAGTCGCAGCTTCCAGTTCCTTGAATTTCAGTTTCTTTGGATTTTCAATAATATCTTTTTGCGTCGCTGAAATATTTTTCGGGTCTTTTAACTTCAACAAACCCTGCTTTGCCAGCAGCAGCAAGGCACGGCCAGAATTGGACGGGTCGTTCGGGATAGCGACCGTAGCGCCATCAGGCAAATCAGCCAGTTTTTTGTACTTGCTTGAGTAGGCAGCAAAAGGTTCTACATGCACCTTGGCGATGGGTACTTCGATATCGTTCTTGTGACTTTTCTTGAATTCATTCAGGTAAGGCTGATGCAAAAAGAAATTGCCATCCAGGTGTTTTTCATTGACCTGTACTGCTGGCTGTATATAGTCAGTGAAAACTTTCACTTTCAAATCTACACCTTCTTTGGCCAGTTGAGGTTTGATAAATTCCAGTATCTCTGCATGTGGCACAGGGCTGGCAGCGATGTTCAAGGTTTCCACTGCAAATGCAGCTGGTGAAAACACGACAGCGGCTGTCAGGCTACCGGCGAGGATAAGGGATAAACGGCGGTTCAAGTTCAAAGGCATATAGGCTCCAATTTAAAAATAAAAACTTACTTAGTTACGTACTTAATTACTTGCGTGTGAATTTCAAAACCAGTTTGTCGCCCACGAATTGCAGCAACTGCACCAGTACAATCAAAATAAATACCGTGACCACCATGACCTCGGTTTGAAAACGTTGGTAGCCGTAACGCAGCGCCAGGTCACCCAGGCCACCACCACCGATCACTCCCGACATGGCCGCATACGACACCAGGGCTATCGTCGTTACTGTTGCTGCAGCCAGCAAACCAGGTAAAGCTTCCGGCAACAAGGCATGCCAGATGATTTGCCAGGTCTTGGCCCCCATGGCCTGGCAGGCTTCGATAATTCCTTTATCCACTTCACGCAAAACGTTTTCTACCAGCCGCGCAAAAAATGGCGTTGTTCCTATTACCAGTGGCGGTATGGTTCCCGGCACCCCCAGCGATGTTCCCATCAATAACAGCGTGAAAGGGATCAACACGATCAACAAAATAATGAAAGGGATGGAGCGTAAAATATTCACCACCACCGACAATACCGCGTAGAGAAAACCCTGCTCCAGCAATTGCTTTTTACCTGTCAAAAACAGCAATACACCCAAAGGCAAACCCAGTAGCACCGTGAACAGCAACGAGGTACCAGTCATCGTCAGGGTATCGAGTGTCGCCAGTGCGATATCACTCCAGTCAATTTGAGAGAAATCCATCAATGCACTCCCCCAGCATTAATTCTTGCGACACTGACGCCAGCATTGAGCAATAAACGTTCAACAGAATGTGACTGCGCTTGCGTGCTATGCAATTCGACCAGCAGTTGCCCGTAAGGCGTGTCCTTGATACGCCCTATTACGCCTTGCAAAATAGCGATATCAATCCCTGTCTGTGCCGCGATACGTGTAATGATGGGTTCATGCGTGCTGGACCCGACATAACTCAGCCGCAGCAAATGGCGGTCTAGGTCTTGATCGCTGCGTTCCAGCACAGACAAATCCAGTGCCTGATTTTCTGCAACCAGGCTTTGCGTCACCGCATGCTGCGGGTGCAGGAAGACATCGACCACATCACCAAGCTCAACAATCTCTCCGGCATCTATGACTGCCACCTTGTCGCAGATCGTGCGTATCACCTGCATTTCATGGGTGATCAAGACGATGGTCAGGCCCAGTTTTTTATTGATATCCAATAACAGGCGCAAGATCGCTTGCGTGGTTTCAGGGTCGAGTGCCGATGTCGCTTCATCACACAACAAAAGATGCGGATAATTTGCCAGAGCACGGGCAATACCTACCCTCTGCTTTTGTCCACCCGACAACTGTGAAGGATACTTACTGCCCTGATCTTGCAAACCTACCAGCTCCAATAATTCTGCCACCCTTACCTGGATTTCCTGTTTTGTATGTTTGCCACTCAGCTTGAGTGGGAAGGCAATATTCTCGATAACCATTTTTGCATGCAATAAATTGAAATGCTGGAACACCATGCCAACACGCTGGCGCAAGGCATGCAGCTGCTGCGTGTCAAAACTGGTGATGTCTTCATCATCAATGATGACTTTGCCTGCACTGGGACGTTCCAGTAAATTCAAGGTGCGCAGTAAAGTGCTTTTACCCGCACCGGAACGGCCTATGATGCCAAAAACCTGACCCGTTTCTATATTGAAATTAATATTATGCAAGGCCCTTACTTCGCGGCCCTGATGACTATAAATCTTTGCTAACTGCTCTATACGTATCACTGAATATCTGACCGGCTGTTGTTGCTGTTGGACTCAACTTTATCGAAGGCAACAAGTTTTTTCCAATCATATATATGCATTTGTATATACAACTATTCGTATAAGCAAAGTTGAAAAATGAATACGCACTATCAATTGAGCGGGCTTGATTAAAATTGACGTATGGCAACAAACTGCAATTTGTGGTTAAATCGCTTGTAATTTTGATCCAGGCTCGCTATGTTGAAATGACCCTGGTTCTAGTCTTAGGAGTTAATATCATGGTCACGTCCGTTACATCTTCGAGCGCAGCGCAAGTTGCACAACAACAGCAACTCTTGCAGCAGGCTGCTGCCGGGCAACAGAAACAAAGTGCGGAAACCATAGGCGCGGCAGCAGACCGCGACTCCGGTACGGCTGATGCCATTGCAGATCAAAAAAGAATTACCGCCTCACAGGCCGAGCAACAGGCGCAACTGGCCAGCAAGCAAAATGTCAAGCAGCCAGAACCGCCGCCGCCAGAGCAGCCCAAACCAGTGGTCAATACCAGCGGACAAGTGACTGGCACAACCATCAATACCACTGCCTGAACGCCGTACCCATACGAAAAAGCCACTCCGATTTAATCCAGAGTGGCTTTTTTACTTACTATGATCAGCAATTAATCAGCAATCAGGCTTTGTTCACAAATAAATTAAAGCTGGACCTGGCGTAAGATTGTTCAGGAAAAACCTTGAGCAATTGATGGTCAGACAAACCCATATGACGCTCACAGACCTGCGTCAATACCGAACGAAAATCGGTAGTCACCGGCACATCACGTCCCTCATATAACTGATCATTGCCAAGGCCACGCCAGTCGCCATATACCTTGCCGCCAGCAACTTTGCCACCTAGCACCCACATGACATTGCCATGTCCATGGTCGGTGCCGCCATTGCCATTCTGTTTGGCAGTACGGCCAAACTCTGACATCACGACTATCGTGGTGTCATCAAACATGGGGCCAAGACGTCTGGCCAGATTCGCCAGGCCCAGACCCAGCGGTGACAAACGATTTGCCAACTGACCTTTGCCTGCTCCCTGGTTGGCATGGGTATCCCAGCCGCCCAATGCCATAAATACCATCTGGATTTTAGGATCATTCTTGAGCAAGGTGGCAACGCGGGTACTATCGTCAGGAAAACCATTGGGCAAAGGTGCGCCGCCATCCGCAGCCTGCTGTTCTTTTTCCATGGACGCGCCCATCATTTCCTGGTGTGCTTCTTTAGCATCACTGAAGGCTTTGGCGTATTTATCGTTGTCCTTATACATCTGTTCAAAAGCTGCACCGACCTTGGGTCTGTCGAGCACATTCGCCTTGGTGCCCGCCGCACCACTGGCGATATTGCTGGCGGCAACCGTGCCTGACAAAATACGGGGCATGACCGCACCGACACTGACAGCGCGCGTTGGTGTCGCCGTGCCCGGCAAATTGCCGAGCAAACGGTTCATCCAGCCATCTGTCGTACCCTTACGTCCAGGCGTACCAGACTCCAGATAATCCTGGGCATCGAAATGCGAACGGGTAAAATCCGGTGAGCCACTGGCATGCACGAAAGCCAGCTTCTTTTGCTGCCAAAGATCCTGCAAATCTGCCAGTGCGGGATGCAGTCCAAAATAGCCATCGAGATCTATTGCACCGTCGCTTTGCCCTGGGCGGGCAAGTGCGATAGTCGGGCGCAGCCGTGCATAATTTGCGTCACCATAAGGAGCCACTACATTCAAGCCATCCACTGCCCCGCGCAACATGATGATGATGAGTTTGTTTTTTGTTGCAGCTTCCGTTGCAGCACCATTTGCCCTGGCGGCCCATGCACCATGGCCAACAGGAATCAACAAACCAGCCCCGGCTGCCATGGAATATAAAAAATTTCTGCGTTTCATTTTGTTCTCTTCGCTGTGGTTGCTACTTCGCTTACCTTGGTTTAGCTTATGCGGCAAAAAGCCGCGAGCCCGCCATCTGCTTCAACGCTGCATGAAGTCCGGGCTACCTAAAATGAGTGATGCACGTAAGGCTTCCTGATTGCCATTCACTATTTCTATGGTGCGACTTGATAAAACTGGCCCCAGGGTTTGTATTAAGGCTGGCGCACTCACTGCAGGCATGACTGCTGGCCTGTCCGTTTTTTCTTCGGCCTGTTTTGCCAATTGTTTTTTACCCATTTTTTCACCATCCTCAATCTCTTTATCGAATGGCAGGCGTCCAGTAGCCAGAGCGGTGGCAAAGTTGATGCGACGGGTAATTGCGTCCGGGTTCATCCAGGCATCCTGGGTGTTTTTATAACCGTCTGGTGTCTGGCTCCCGTATAAAGGCATGCCCAATTGTGCCAGCACACCCAAAGCTGGCCTGACGTTTTGCACAGGCGTATCGCTGGCCCGGATGGCTGATATGACATACTGATACGGGGTTTTGTATTTCACACCTATATTTTGAGGATCACGAAATTCGGCACTGGCAAACAGTGTCTGCAATACCGCCCGTATGTCACCACGGGTATCCAGATAACGTTTGGCTAGCCTCTCGACCAGCGCTGGCGCAGGTTTGTCTGCGACAAAATATTGCGCCAGCTTGAAACTCAAATGATGGGCCGTAGATGGATGCATAGCCAGCACATCAAGCGCAAATTCTGCTTCGGCCTGACCACGTACTGGAATAGTTTTTCCCAGCCATTGCTTGCTACCTTTATCATGCCTGTCTGTATCGAAATAAAAATTCTGATTACTCCTGACCATGGCACGCGGATCAAATGTCCAGCCTGTCAACATGCGCGCCAGCTCGGTCACGTCTTTCTGGGTGTAACCACCATCCACACCGAGGGTATGCAACTCCATCACTTCACGCGCATAGTTTTCATTCAGTCCGCTGGACTTGGCCTTTTGTCCGCCGCCCTTGCCCTGCTTGCCATTGGCATGAAAGTCTGCGGACGTGGATAGCCAGTTATCCAGATAAAACAACATGGCAGGATGCTTTGCCGTCGCTCCCAGCAAATCACGGAAGTTGCCAAAGACATAGGGACGTATGGAATCGCGCTCATAGCTGGCGACAAGTGCGCGGTCCAGACCTTTGCCATTGAACACATTGAAATGATTGAACCAAAAATCGACCATCACTTCTTCCAGTTGATGCGAGCTTTCTATGGCACGGTATAGCCTGGATTCTGCGGTTTGCTCAATGATGCGGCCGACCAGTTCACGGCGTTTCTTTTGCGCAGCATCAGACTCATCGTTGGTATCTTTCAAGGCCTTTTGATAATCAAACAAGACCGAGCCTGCACTCTGGCTCATGATATCGAGCGATTTCAATTTCTTTTGCAAGCCTTCTGGCAAAGACAGAAATTGCGGATTTAGCTGTTGCTCAATATAGGCATCTATCCCCATCTTTTTTACCCGTTCCACATCACCGGGGCGTGGACCGTAAGCAAGTCGATTCAATACATGCAGCGCTTCAGCATCAGTCGACGGTGCTGCTGCATAGACAGGAAAAGGGCAGATATTTAATGTGATTGCCAGCATCAGTAAGCCAGGGATTTTTGCCAGGTTTTTCATATGTTTTTAATACCCATTATTGAAACTGTTGAAGTACTTGCCTTGTGGAATAAGGCCTTGGCTATTCGTTCGTACTATGCAATCAATATAGTTTCATGCGAATAGCTTTCACAAGTAACGATATGTAAATCAGAATAAGCAAAACTGCGGATTGTTACAGGAACAATCCTGCCCGCCCCTCGCATAACACGCTCAAAAACAGGATTCGTGTCGTTCTTGCAGAATGTGCTTCCATTTGTAAGTTGGCCTTATCAAAATAATTAGAATACATTTCCATCTCATTTCAAATATGCAAATACATTTCCTGCTCTGATGAAATGGTCAGGCAATGGTAAGCTTGCAATATCGAAGCTTGAAAGTTGCCAATGTTTTTCATATCAAAAAAACTGTTTATCCCAACCCTGTTTGTCATGACTGCAGGCATTTTGTCGCCTGCCATCAGTCATGCAGCCAACCTGAAAATTGGTCTGGCGGCAGACGTCAACTCCATGGACCCGCATTATTTCAATAGCGGTCCGAATAACGCCATGGCGTCACATTTATTTGAAGCACTGGTCAGCGTTGACTCTGACGGACGCATTGCGCCGGGCCTGGCCTTGTCATGGAAGGCGATCAATCCCACTACCTGGGAATTCAAATTGCGCCATGGTGTGAAGTTTCATGACGGCAGCGAAATGACGGCAGAAGATGTCGTGTTTTCTCTCGACAGGCCAGCGCAGATAAAGAACAGCCCCGGCCCTTACACCAGCTTCACCAAGCAAATCGTTGGCAAGCAAATTGTTGATCCTTATATCCTGCGTCTGAAGACTGCAACGGCGTATGGCCCGCTGCCGCTGGACATGAGCTCTGTCTTTATCGTTTCCAGGAAAGCGGCATTGCAGGCCAGCACGGATGATTTCAATAGTGGCAAGGCAGCAATCGGTACCGGCCCCTACAAATTCGCCAGTTTCAAGCGCGGGGATGCAGTTGAACTGTCAAAAAACGATGCTTACTGGGGTGAGAAATCCGCCTGGGACAAAGTTAGCTTCCGCATTATCACTGCAGGCGCACCACGCATGGCTGCCTTGTTGTCTGGTGATGTCGATGCAATAGAAAGCATACCTCCGGCAGATTTGAGCAAGCTCAAAAGCAATGCCAAATTCAAGCTGGAACAAAAGATTTCCTGGCGTACGCTGTTCTGGCAACTTGATCATCATGCCAGGGTCTCGCCTTACATCACTGACAAGGCAGGCAAACCACTGACGGCCAACCCGCTGAAGGATATACGCGTGCGCAAAGCCATCGCCAAGGCCATTAATCGCACAGCATTGACTGAACGCATACTGGAAGGCCTGGCAGTGCCTGCATCCAACCTGGTCGCGCCTGGCGTGTTTGGCTATAACGATAATTTGAAGGTTGAGGCTTACGATCCCGAGGGCGCAAAAAAATTGCTGGCTGAGGCAGGTTACCCCAATGGCTTTGCCATTACCCTGCATGGACCAAATAATCGTTATATCAATGATGAGCAAATAGTCCAGACAGTTGCGCAATTCCTGAGCAAGGTGGGCATACAGGCCAAGGTTGAAACGCAACCGCTGGCAGTGTACTTCCCTAAGGCAGCAAAGGGCGATTACAGCATGGCCTTGCTGGGCTGGGGTTCACTTGCCGCTGATTTTGCTCTGCGCACGACTTTAGGCACCGTCAATCCCGAGAATGGCTGGGGTAGCTGGAACTGGGGCAAATACAGCAACCGTGCACTGGATGAGGCGATAGAATCTTCCCTGGCCTCTGTCGAGGCGGACAAGCGCGAAGCCTTTGCCAAGAAAGCAATGGCCACAGCCATGCAAGATTACGCCGTTATACCTTTGCACCATCAATACGCCAGTTGGGCACTGCGCAAAGGCTTGCACTACAAGGCAAGGACCGATGAATTTACCTTTGCCCATCAATTCAAACCAGACTGAATTAAAGCAAAATTGATGAAGCAAAAAAATCCCGCGACTTTGCAATCGCGGGATTTTTTTTTAGCCTTAATTAAGCTGTTCAGGATTTATTCAGCACACCCTGGCAAACAGCTTTTTGCGGATCATTCGCGGGTAGCTTGCCACATATGCCATCGAGCTGACTACGGGCTTTCTGGTAAGCGACTTGGTGCTTGCCTTCCTTATTCCAGTCTATGAGTTTTTTACCCATTTTTTCCAGATAGGCACGGTTGCGTTCATAGAAGGCATTATCGACTTTTGCGGCTTCGCCAAAGACACTTTGCACGGCTTTTTCTATACGCGCATCATCATTTGGTGCCAGTTCTACCAGGCTGCTGACATAGTTGGAACCCCATTGCAAACGGGTGGCCGGGCCCTTTGCGGCGTTATAAGCTTGCTCATACCAGTTTGCTGCCCCCACTTTGTCACCACGCTTCTTGGCATTCGAACCCAGGGTGGACATGAAATAGTAAGGGGAATGTGAACGCTTGAGTTCAGCCTTGAGCAAGCTGTCAGAATCATCAAGCAAACCAGCATCACCCAGCGCATGCGCGGCAGCATTGACGACAGATTGGCGCTCATAGGCATCGGTAGTGGCCTGCTCTATAGCAGCTACACGCTTTTGCACATCCTTTTGCAAAGTAGCTTCTGGCTTGGCATTATCCAGACTGGCCAGGGCAACCTGGGCACCAACTGCGCCCAATCTGTCGGTCTTGGAAATCGTGGCATCGTCAGCCAGCTTGACCACCGCCGTGTTCCAGGCACGTACTAGTTTGTTGCGTGGCTCTGATTTGGCGACAGTCAGGAATTCGGTGATCTCCCCTGCCGCATTGCTCAACAAGTCCATATTGTCGCGTGCTGTTTTGGGATCATTGATGGCTTTCAAGACTTTATCTGTTGCCTGGGCCTTGTCGATGTTTGGCAATGCCTGGCCTGGCTTGGCTGTCGCTGCCGCATAAATACCGCGCAGGTACAAACGCGTGGCATGCAAACCAGCCGGGCTCAGTTCAGACAGCTTGAGCAAAGTCGCTACCAGCTCCTTGCCGGGCACCAGTTTTTGCTCGGGGTCATCCCATGAATAATCAGCCAGCAGGCTCCAATCCTCATCCTTGAGATTTTTATTACCCGCCAGTGCCAGCTTCATGGTGTCTTGCACAGACAGCGTGGTATTCAGGGCCTGGGTCAGCACTTGCAAATAGCGTTCAGAATCAACTTCACCAGGCAAACGGGTGATCTCTGTGCCATCAGGTTTAAACAGTATCATGGTTGGATAACCACGCACCTTGAATTGCGATGCAAATTTTTGTGCACCTGGGGTATCTCCATCCAGATATACCGGAATGAAATGACGTGATTTATCGATGAATTCCTGGCGATTGAAGATTGTCGCCTTTACCTGATTACAAGGCGGGCACCAGATTGCTCCCCAATACAGAAACAAGGGCTTGTTGCTGGCCTTGGCCTGGGCAAAAGCCGCATCCACATTATTATCCTTCCGCCAGTCTATGCCACCCTGCACGGCATTAGCTGCATGAGCAGAGGCGCTGGCCGCCTTGCTATCCGCCGCCTGTGCGGGCAATGCCGTCATGGCAGTCAGTGAAATTGAGGTGCTTGCAGCCAACAGGGCTGCCATCAGGGGAGTAGTCATTTTCATCGGTTTTGACCTGGATAAATATATCAAGAGACTTAGTGTAGCAAATTTAATGTCTTTGCAGTACAGCGGACGTAAGCTGTCATCAGACTAATTTTGAGCATGGATATTTGTTTTTCTCCAGCAAGAAATACCTGGCCCGCTTATGCCATGTCACTTATTCCTTATGCGTCTAAGCAAGTAAAAATATCATCGTTCACAAGTCTGGCATTTTTGCGCAAGATGGACGATCTGCAAATCGAGAGCAAAAAATGAGCAAAATCGCACATGTAAAACAGTTAATCAAAACCCGCCAACGCCAGCGCCGCACCACTTTCGCCGCCGCATTGCTGATTGCCAGTGTCAGCCTGCTTGCCTTTTACAGCACCGCACAAGCTGCCACCGGCATCCTGAATGCATCCTATGACGTGACCAGGGAATTATTCAAGGACGTCAATCCCGCCTTTGTCGCTGACTGGAAAAAGAAAACCGGCGAAAGCATCAGTGTTAACCAGTCCCACGGTGGTTCCAGCAAACAGGCGCGCTCGGTGATTGATGGGCTGGAAGCCTCGGTCGTGACCATGAACCAGGCCAATGATATTGACATACTCGCAGACAAGGGATTGCTGCCACAAGACTGGGCCAAGCAATTCCCGAATAATGCAGCACCGTTTTATTCAACCATGGTATTCCTGACGCGCAAGGGCAACCCCAAGCACATCGCCAGTTGGGATGACCTTGGCAAACCGGGCTTGAAAGTCATCATCCCCAACCCAAAAACCTCAGGTAATGGCCGTTACAGCTACCTGGCAGCCTGGGGCTCAGTCATCAAGACCGGCGGCACAGAAGCTCAGGCACGCCAACTGGTAGAAAATCTGTTCAAGAATGTACCGGTGCTTGATGGTGGCGGACGCGGTGCCACCACCACCTTCACACAGCGCGAAATTGGTGATGTACTGGTGACCTTTGAAAATGAAGTGCAACTCGTGCGCCAGGAATTTGGCGACAACTTTGAAGTCGTTTATCCAAAAATCTCTATCCTGGCAGAATCACCAGTCGCGGTGGTAGATAAGGTAGCCGACAAACTGGGTACCCGCAAAATCGCCACAGCCTATTTGCAGTTTCTCTATACCGAAGCTGGCCAGGACCTGATCGCCAAACACTACCTGCGCCCACGCTCAGAAATCGCGGCAAAGAAATATGCAGCCTCTTTCAAGCCTGTGAATTTGTTTACTGTCGATGATGTATTCGGCGGCTGGAAGCAGGCGCAGAAAAAACACTTTGATGATGGCGGTGAATTTGACAAGATTTACATCAAGAAGTAAGTCAATAATACAAATAAAGCCCTGGCAAACAACACGACAGAAATCAGCGCAAACAAAACATCAAACAACGCATATTGTTTATGCACCCAGCATGGGTAGATGCTTTCTGTCGTGATAAGTGAGCGCCAAAAGTATGCAATGCCTGACTTCATCGATGGCGACTTCATCATCCTGATGAAAAATAATCGCCCTGTTTCCCTCGAATGTCAGCTTGTCTGCATATAACTGCTTGAAGGTATCGACCAGGCTGGTCTGGCAATGGAAATACATCGCGTATTGCTCAGGTCTTGCACTCTTCCAATCAATTCTGATCGTACTGCCGGTTTTCACGAGATAACTTGGCTCGCCCCATTTCAGGGTTTCTTCCAGCGTGCTGGCAAGTTTATATTCTGATGCGGTATCGAGGATCAGTTGACGCAAGCGCATCAGCTTTTGCCGTATCAGGGATGGATAGTTACCAAACACCTGTGCGACCAGGGGGTTGTTGATTTTATTCATTCCTGCCCTCCTCTACATTCATAAAGCCTGAACCATCAGTGTGGTTCAGGCTGTATTTTTATTTAGCAATGCTCTTATTTAAGCTTGCTATTTTTTGCGGCTCCAGTTGCACGAATAAATGGATTGTGGGATTCAAACCATTTTTTCGCTTGCTGTTTCAGGCTCTCAGGAAAAGCATTAGCCCTTTCTGAACCCGGGTCCAAATATAAAGCAATACCCAAGGCGCGCAAGCGGTCTTCTGGAGATGAAGTCAATTTGGCCTCCATCGCATAAGCCCACGCATAAGTTGGATTCAGCTTTTGATAAGTTTTACTCCACTTCAAAGCCAGGTCACGATACTTCTTGTCATTCGTGGTTTCAAATAACATTTCACATATCTCTGCCCACTGGAACTCTTTCAAGATAAGCCTGGTGTCATTCTCTCTTCTATTGTTAAATGACAGAGTCAGGTATTGCACTGCCTTTGCTGTCTCGCCGCGCAAACCGGTAAAGATTGCCTTGGATAGGTAGTAATCATGCTCGGCACTGGTGAGCACACCTATTTTATCGAGGTATGCTTCCAGCTTATAAGGGTCACCTGACCTGGCGCTGGCCCAGGAAAAATACGGCAAGGTATATGCATACTGGTTAAGCCTGGCCTCATAATTTACAGGATAAAAAGCCTCCATCTTATAAAATTTTTCTGCAGCTTCTTTGTAATCGCGTTTGCGAAAACTCAGGTAAGCGTCGGCAAACATGATGGAATCTGACCAAAGTTCGCCCGCCGCTATTTTGGTGTTTTCGCGTGAGCTGAGCGGCGAGAAAGGAAGCGCAACCTCATGGCCAGATTCTGAGGGAACGGTAAACATAGGCGGATAGCGATAGCTGCCCGTCGCTTTACCCTCTATCGATTTCATCACTTCAGGCAAATCTGCCGCCGGCATGCGATCGACACTATTGTGCAAAACCGCCAATATCATTGCTGGCTTGTATAGCCCGAATTTGATATTTTTGATTTCATCCTTAAGCAGCCAGGCACTGATGTCTTCCCATGAGCGCTGGTCTATTCTGTATCCAATGTCAGCAGCTCGCCATGCTTCCGGGGATTTGAGTCTCGCTTTGATCTGACCGAACACATCCCATCCCTGCTGGTTTCTACCAAACACGAATTGCCAGGCCATATAGTCGCCGTAGGACCGGGGAATATCATATCGTTGCGCATTATGAAGTGACAATGCGGAAACCTGCTCATAGTCCCCTTTCAGCAAATGCAGTCTGATAGCACCCAAATGACTGGCGCCTGAGCCAGTGTCCAAATCGGCTGCAATTTTATAAAATATTTTTGCATCTTCTGGATAGGCATTCCAGAAAAAGGTATTCCCAGCATCGACGGCATGATTACTCACCTCAACGACACCATGAACATCTGGCTGCTTGAAGCCTGGATACTTTAGAAAAATTTCCTTCGCATGGCGATAGTCGTTTTTGAAACTGATCAGGTAATTGGCATAATGATGATAGCTTGACCATGCATCCGGGTTATTGCGGATTGCCAGCTCATAGTTTTTTATCCTGTTTTGCTCTGTATCAGGGGCTTTATCGACTATCGCCATTAAGCCAGCGCGACTTGGGCTACCGTTAAACCTGTCAGCAACCTGATTCTTCAAGGTCTTTAATTCTGCATCCGTCACGTCCCTTTGTTGTGCGATAGCCAGTGCCAAATTTATTTCAGTTTGCGCATAGTCGAGCTTCACCCGCATCTCATCCATGGTCTTTTTCAATAATGCGGCTTCAGTACGTGCCGTGAAGCTCGTGTACCAGGTCCGGTCAACCCAATAAGGACGCAGTGGCAGATCACCAGCAAAAACACTGAAGTACGGGGTCGATTCCACATTCAAATGCAATTCATGCAGCAACTTCGCTGCGGCGAAAGAGGTTTCAGTTTGCCCTTGCTCCCAATAAGCAGCCAAACTCGCCTGCTTCTTGATTTTATCGATGATTGCCTGACGTAATTCCGGTGTCGCAGCTTTTAATTTGAAATTCAAAACATTCGCCATTGCCAGCGCATAATCAGGATTGCCATTCAAATAGCCAGAAAAATACTCGCCCATTTTTTCCGCGCGTTCGTAATTACCCTGAGATAACGCTGTCTTATTCAGCAATTTCACGACATTTGAAATCAGGTTTGCCTCCAGCATATCGAGATACGCAGCATCGACACACATGGGATGGCTGGACTTACAAGCCTGCAAGGCAGAACCACGTGCACGTCTTATGTGTTCCAGTGCAGACATTCCCAGTTCGATTTCATCAACCTTCTTGCCCTTAGCCTGCAGATCTCTGACTTTGGTTTCAAGATCAAGCCCCTCGATCGGCAGACTTTGATCAAGTTGCCATTTCACTTGTACATTGCTTTGCACGGTCCATTGATCATATTCCTGCAATCTTCTCAAGAACAAAGCTTGCCAGAAAGGCCGCTTGTCCAATGCTGTCACGACAAAAGCTGGAACAGGAGTTTTCAGCGAGACGCCATATGCCTGGCGCAAGTCTTGCAATTCTATCTCCAGCATCAGGCGGGAAATTTCGTTCTTCACGCCCGAAACTGCTTTTTCCATTTCTGGCAGATTGCCGTTGACGAACGCACGGAAAGCGATGCCCTCCGCACTTTTGGTTTGCCCCAGACTTTTCAGGGCTGCTGGCCGGGAATGCAAATAGAAATTTGCACGCGCTTCCAGATATCCAGCGAATTCACCTTTTTGCCCGCTACTGCGCAGGGCAAGCAATGACTGTTCAAATAGTCTCTCACGCGCACGCTCGGGCTGGCCAGGAGAAATTGTGCCCAACACCTGATACAGAATGCTCTCGTTGAGACGATTCGCAGCTGCCGCAGATCTTGCCTGATTTAAATTATCAGGCAAACGCGTCATAACAGCGAGGGAACTTGCACTCGTTGCTGTTGAAAACTTTAATCCCATCGCCTTCGCGATTTCAGGTATTGCTTTTATACGGAAGGTTTCGGCGTAAGTCTGGTTTTCTTCAACAGGGATAGTCAGTGCCAGCGATTTTTCTTCTGGCCACGTATCGCTGATAGTCGATCGCTGAGAATAACGGAATTTGACAAGGCAGTTCCCAGTATCATCGTAGCCTGCTTCCACAATTAATCGTTTCAGCGCGCCAGTCTCATTCGCCAGACGCAGGATTTGCGCTTGCTCGATTTTCCTGTGTCCTTCGCCAAGTGCCCGCTGCACCAGGTAAGGGTTCAGTGACTTCTCGCCGAAATTATCGGCTAATACTGCCGACAAAAACGCAGCCATCAAAGAGCGAGTGCTGCGATCAAATCCATTGATGCGGCTTTCAATCGGTGCGATGAAAAAGTCTGCCTTTTGTCCTGCCAGCAAAGCAGCAAATTGCTCTTTGTCTGCGTTAACCCATACTGATTCTGGAGCAGATGGCAGCACCGGTGCCGGATATCCCGGTATTGAAGAGGCCATCTGCATAAAGACGCTGGGAGCCTCTGCCTTAAGTCCGGATGACGCAGGCAAATCACTGGAGTTACCATCCTTCACAAACGTAGTTGCGCATAACAGGGAAGTGATCAACACCACACCTGAACTTTGCAAAATTTTTTTCTTCATCCTCAACCTTAAAAAGCAAATTTAAAAAAACATTCCGTCATTAGAAAAATAGTCTCATATCAACAAAAAACTAGCAAACATTACAACGAACAGGCAAGATTTTAGAAAGGCTCACTACTTTGACAGGAATGCTGATGTGTTTTTCCCGGAGCATTGGAGCGTTGAATGAAGCTGGATGGAAAAGCAATTGACTAAATTTGAGCGGCTCCCCGCAATGCTGGGGCGGCAGGCAGCACACGCGCATTGACGTGTCGAATAGGGACGAACTGTAAAGCGATCGTGCAGGCGAAAAAAAGCCTTGATTTCTCAAGGCTTTTTTTACTCTCTTAACGAGAACTTACTGGCGTCCCCAAGGGGATTCGAACCCCTGTACTCACCGTGAAAGGGTGATGTCCTAGGCCTCTAGACGATGGGGACATATTCTGTCCGTGTTACTGACCTAAATCACTAACAACTTGTTGTCCACAATAACTTATGAAGTTGATTGGCGTCCCCAAGGGGATTCGAACCCCTGTACTCACCGTGAAAGGGTGATGTCCTAGGCCTCTAGACGATGGGGACAACAAGTATGTTTATCTGCTCTGCCACATTTTTTGGTGGAGGTAAGCGGGATCGAACCGCTGACCTCTTGCATGCCATGCAAGCGCTCTCCCAGCTGAGCTATACCCCCGACGCTGCAGAACAGAAACGAGATTATAGGGGATGCTTACCCGGATGTAAAGCCCCCTACCGCTTTCTAGGCAGCAATAACGCTCAAACGCTGCAAAACCACTTCACGGCCAAACAACTCGATCACTGCATCGATAGATGGTGTTTGCAATTGACCTGTCAGCAGCAAACGCAAAGGCATGGCCAGTTGTGGCATCTTCAGTGAGAAGTCGGCCAGGGTTTGTTTCATGGCGGCAGACAGGGCTGCCTTGTTCCACTCCACGGTTTTGCACAGCTCGGCGTATTGGCGCAAGGCTGGCAATATCGCCTCTGTCACGTGCTGGGTCATCAACGCCGGATCAGCGGCTGGCTGGCGATAAAACAGCATGGCAGCCTGCCCTAGTTCGACAGTGGTATTGGCGCGTTCTTTCAACAGCGCGATTACGGCTGTCAATGGCGGTGCGTTGTCGAACTGTGCGCCTTCGCTCAACATTTGCGGCGCGATCAAATCAGCCAGGCGCTGATTGTCGGCTGCCTTGATGTAGTGGTTATTGATCCATGCCAGTTTTTCAGGATTGAACTGGGCAGCAGAACCAGACAAATGGCTTAAATCAAACCAGCTGCACATTTGCTCCATGGAGAATATCTCATCATCACCATGGCTCCAGCCCAGGCGTGCCAGGTAGTTGAGCATGGCTTCCGGCAGATAACCTTGCAGCGGATAGTCCATCACACTGACAGCACCATGGCGCTTGGACAGCTTTTGCCCATCCGCACCGAGGATCATTGGCAAATGACCATAATGTGGCAGAGTTGCACCGAGTGCATTCAAGATATTGATCTGGCGCGGTGTGTTATTGACATGATCGTCGCCACGGATAACGTGGGTGATTTGCATATCCCAGTCATCGACTGCAACGCAGAAGTTATAAGTAGGTGTGCCATCAGGACGGGCGATGACCAGGTCATCCAGCTCACGGTTACCGATGGTGATTTGTCCCTTGACGACATCCAGCCAGCTGACTTCGCCATCCAGGGGATTTTTGAAACGTATTACCGGTTTGCGGTCAGCCGGAATAGCTGGCAAAGTCTTGCCAGCTTCAGGACGCCAGGTGCCGTCATAGCGAGGCTTTTCACCTGCTGCACGCTGCCGCTCACGCATAGCCTCAACTTCATCGGGTGAGGAATAGCAGTGATAGGCAGTACCTTTTACCAGCATGTCAGCCAGCACTTCGCTATAGCGCTCCATGCGCTTCATTTGATAAAACGGGCCCTCATCGTGCTGCAAACCCAGCCAGTTCATACCTTCCAATATCGCTTGCACAGCTTCTGGCGTAGAGCGTTCAAGATCGGTATCTTCTATGCGCAGCACGAAAGTGCCACCAAAATGACGGGCAAATGCCCAGCTGAACAAGGCAGTGCGGGCACCACCAACATGGAGATAGCCGGTAGGGCTGGGAGCGAAACGGGTACGTACAGTCATGAGATCACAAGCCTGCGCCCTGCTGCCGATGAAGCTGACATGCAAAAGCGCGATAATGGTTAAAACCAGCATTTTACCGTTTTAACATCCCGGGCGGATAGTTTCATGATATCGGGCGGCCCACAGGACTCCAGACTGATGCCTGCGTGATAGTATGGCGACGCCAACGACCACCCGATGTACGATCAGATATGCAAGCCCAGCCTCCCCTGCCTTTACCAGTACGCGACGGTATCGCGCCCAGCTACATCTGGATACCAGAAGGTCATTGGGACAATGTCTTCAGTTTCTTGCGAAATCATTTCCCTGATGTGGGCGCCAGCACCTGGCAAGCCCGGCTGGACAAACAAGAGGTGGTCGATCAATACGGTAAAGTCCTGTTTGCAGATAGCACGGTCAGGCGCGGCATGTGCATTTACTACTACCGTGAAATAGAGAATGAAACACCCATCCCGTTTCATGAAGAAATCCTGTTCCAGGATGAACATCTGCTGGTGGTAGATAAACCGCATTTCCTGCCTGTCATTCCTTCGGGACGATTTTTGCAGGAAACCTTGCTGGTCAGGCTGAAGAAAGATACTGGCTTGATGGATCTGACGCCCATCCACAGGCTGGACAGGGAAACGGCGGGGGTCATGCTGTTTTCACACAACCCAGCCACCCGCGGGCAATATCAATCCCTATTCCAGCGCAAAAGCATGGCAAAGACCTATCACGCAGTTGCAAAGCATTTGCCTGAATTGTCTTTTCCGCTGCGCCATTGTAGCCGTATGGAAGAAGCAGAAAAATTCTTTGTCATGCGCGAAGTGGCAGGCATGCCAAATTCAGAAACCCTGGTCAATATCAAGGAAAGACGTGGCGAGCATAGCCTGTACCAATTGCAGCCAGTGACCGGTAGAAAACACCAATTGCGCCTGCACATGAGCAGCCTCTGTGCGCCTATCCTGAATGATGCATTTTATCCTGTCGCCCTGCCCTGCAAGGCGGATGACTTTTCTGCGCCTTTGCAGTTACTGGCAAAATCCATCTGCTTTGATGATCCGATTACTGGTCAGCAACGCTATTTTGAAAGCAAAAAATCATTGTGATTGCCTTCCCAAGAGGGCTGCGCAGGCAAACGGGTTGACAGCAAGTCTCTAAAGCAGTAATATTGCGGTCTTCGGAGTGTAGCGCAGCCCGGTAGCGCACCTGCTTTGGGAGCAGGGGGTCCAAGGTTCGAATCCTTGTACTCCGACCAAATTCTAGGGATCGTCACAGACGATCCCTTTTATTTCAGTAGATTCAGATTGTGGCTGTTTTAAGCTGAATTGACTAAAATAAACAAATGACAGACCAGTTTTTCGGAGTGTAGCGCAGCCCGGTAGCGCACCTGCTTTGGGAGCAGGGGGTCCAAGGTTCGAATCCTTGTACTCCGACCAGTTAAAAAAGGATCGTTGATTATTCAACGATCCTTTTTTCTTTTCCAGTCAGTTTTTTTCCAGTCAGTTTTTCAAACTACCCGGCTTGCTTGAATCTGGCGAGCACTCGCAGGTCCTCGCCCACCTGGCTGACTTCATGAAATTGCAAGACCCTGGCCTGATCCACATGGGTCAATTCAGGCAAATTAAATAAACCAGCCCCACTACCCAGGAGCTTGGGTGCCAGGTACAACAATAATTCATTGACGCAGTCTTGCCTGATCAATGCGCCATTCAGGGTTGCCCCCGCTTCGACATGCAGTTCATTGATTTGTCTGCGCCCTAACTCCTGCATCAGAGCGAACAAATCCACTTGCTGATTCGCATCTGGCAAGCAGATCACTTCTGCGCCTGCTTGCTCCAGTTGGGCCTGCTTTTCAGTATCTGGCACGGCACACACCAGCAGCACACCGCCTTGCAAAACCTTGGCCTGTGCAGAGATACGCAAGTGTGAATCAACAATGATTTTTTGTGGCTGACGTGGCATATCCATGCCCCGGACATTCAGCATGGGGTCATCTGCCAGCACGGTACCTATGCCAGTCAAAATCGCATCTGCACGCGCACGCCAGTGATGGCCATCCTGTCTTGCCGCTGCCCCGGTGATCCACTGGCTTTGGCCATTGTTCAAAGCTGTGACGCCATCCAGGCTGCCAGCAACTTTCATCCTGACCCAGGGCTTACCCGTTTCCATGCGCTGGAAAAAGCCTATGTTTAATTCCCTTGCCTGCAAAGCGAGATCAGGAAAAGTATCACACTCAACCTCGACGCCCGCTTCCCGCAAGATACTTAAACCACGACCTGCCACTTGCGGATTGGCATCCTGCATGGCAGCAACCACGCGTGCGATACCGGCATCGCGCAGACCATTGGCACAGGGCGGCGTACGGCCAAAATGGCTGCACGGTTCCAGCGTGACATAGGCAGTAGCACCGCGCACGTCATGACCTTTTGCGACGGCATCACGCAAGGCTTGCACTTCTGCATGCGCCTGCCCTACTGGCTGAGTCCAGCCCTCCCCCAACACCTGGCCATCACGAACTATCACGCAACCAACTTTGGGATTAGGCGAAGTTTCTATGGTGGCGTGGTGAGCCAACTTCAGCGCCTGCTGCATGTAAGCATAGTCAGCCTGCTTATCCATACTCGCCTGCACCTCAGGTATTTTGTATGGTGATGGTGGGGAACTTGCTGGTCATGTCTTTTGCCTTTTCAGCAACCTTGATAGCAACTTTGCGGGCGATGTCTTTATACAGGCCGGCGATTTGCCCATCAGGCTCGGCAACCACAGTCGGCGTGCCAGAATCAGCTTGCTGGCGTATCGTCATTGTCAAAGGCAGGCCACCGAGAAAATCAACGCCAAAATCGGCACACATTTTCTGCCCACCACCCTCACCGAAAATATGTTCAGCATGACCACAGTTAGAGCAAATATGGATGCTCATGTTCTCGACGATGCCCAGGATAGGTATGCCGACTTTCTCAAACATTTTCAAACCCTTGCGCGCATCCAGCAAGGCGATGTCTTGCGGTGTCGTCACAATGACGGCACCAGTGACTGGCACTTTTTGCGACAACGTCAGTTGTACATCACCCGTACCGGGTGGCATATCGACGATGAGGTAATCCAGGTCGCGCCAGTTGGTTTGCCCCAGCAATTGTTGCAGGGCCTGGGTCACGAGAGGGCCACGCCAGACCATGGGCTCGTCAGGGTCTATCATGAAACCTATGGAAGATACTTGCAGGCCATGGTTTTCCAGCGGTTCCATGGTTTTGCCATCCACCGTTTCAGGGCGACCAGAGATACCCATGATCATGGGTTGCGAGGGGCCATAGATATCGGCATCCAGGATACCGACAGCCGCACCTTCAGCTGCCAGGGCCAGGGCCAGATTGGCGGCGGTAGTCGATTTGCCGACCCCGCCCTTGCCTGAGGCCACAGCAATAATATTCTTCACATTAGGCATCAGCTTGATGCCGCGCTGTACTGAATGGGCGACGATTTTTGAAGCCACATTGACTGTGACCTTGCCCACGCCTGGCAAGCCAGCAACGGCGGCCACAACGGCAGCGCGTATCAGTTCAAACTGGCTTTTGGCAGGATAACCCAGCTCCACATCCAGGCTGACGTCAGCAGCTTCTATCTTGATATTTTTAACTGATTTAGTCGCTATCAGGTCTTTGTTCGTGTTTGGGTCTGTCACTTTTGCCAATACGGCTTTAATGTCGTCAACTGTAATACTCATGCAATTCTCCATAGATATGCCGCAAGTCTAGCGCAATTTGCGCGTCCAGGCTGCAACTACCCTTGATCACAGGCTTGTTGTAAGTGGGCATATTGAAGAGACGCAAACTTCCCTGTCAAATGAAGTTCAAGCATAATGGCTCTGCGCCCATTTGTTTTTTACAAGAAAATCAGGAGAAATTGATGCAAGTCAAAGCCAAACCGCAGTCCCGCAACAAATTCTGCCTGTCATTGTCCATACTGGGATTGCTCAGTTATTCCCTGACCGCCCAGGCTGGCTTGCTGGTGGGACATTTAACCGATAAAAATGGCCAGTCGGTCAACAATGCCGTTCTCTTTGCGACACCTCTGGACACGCCTTCTCCAGCCAAAAAACCTGGTGAAACCAGTATAGTGGCGCAAGAGAATTATGCTTTCAGCCCTTTTCTTACCGTCATACGCAGCGGCACACTGGTGCGCTTTCCGAACAAGGATAACCACGAGCATCACCTGAAATCATTTTCCCCGGCCAAGACTTTTGAGTTGCGCGTGAACAGCAAGAAAGAAGAACCTGCGCCCATTCTGTTTGATAAAACCGGCGAAGTTGCCCTGGTCTGCCACTTCCACGACTGGATGCGCGGCTTTATCTATGTGGTTGATACACCCTATTTTGCCAAGACAGATGCATCGGGCAGTGCAGCGCTCAATAATCTGCCAGCTGGCAAGTATGAAGTCAAAGCCTGGGCACCGAATATGTTTGGCGAACCGCTGGCGCAAACTGTGCAAGTGGCAAATGAAGGCCCAAGTAATGTCAAATTCCAGTTCAATTTCGTACCCAAAGCACCGCCAGCACCTCGCAATTTGAGCAAGGGTACTGCGACATTTGGTTATGACTGAGAAGACTATCTGTGTGCGCTGATCTTGCTGTACGGTGAGGAATCCTTCCTCTGGCAGAACCTTAGCAGGACGGTAGCAAACCCTTCTTTGACTCAGCCGAATCGGCTCTGATGCAGGGCACGTCCAATGCATCAAAGCCTGTCGCGGCTTACAACACCTTGTTTGCGTGGCAGGAATTAAGGGAAAGTTTGGCAGCACATCGCATGCTGCCACTTTCTAAAAAGACGATCCCGGTTCAGATAAAAATTTCACTTCTTCTGCAGTCGAAGCCCGCCCCAAAATCGTATTCCTGTGCGGGAAGCGCCCAAAGCGCTGGATGACTGCACGATGCTTGATAGCGAACTGATAAAAGCCTTCAAAAGTCTCGCGCTGTGCTTCTGGCACTTCCTGGCGCAAAGCACCATATAAGGCTACTGCCCTGTCCTGGTCTGCCAGCGATTCTGAATGCTCCAGTGGCAGGTAAAAGAAAACTCTTTGTATGTGGCGTAACTGGCGGTCTGCCTGCGCTTGCAAACCTGCTTCACAATAAGCCCTGGCTTGCGCATCATAGGCGAAGGACTCTGGTGTGTTCCTGTACATATTTCTGGGAAACTGATCGCACAGGATGATCAGTGCCAACCTGCCTTCGGCTGTATTTTCCCAGCCAGTTAATTCTTTTTGCATGGCCTGCTCAGTAAGGTTGGCGAAGCCATCCCTGATCGCCGCGTCAAGATCATCGTTCTTGGACCACCATAGCTTGGCCTGGGATTGTGCGGTCCTGGCATCATCGGTATCCAGGCCAAACCAGAAATTTAATACGGCGTGCAGATCATCCATCTATGCCTCTCTTAGATTTAAGTCTCATTATGAGCAATTTTATCTTTTGATTAAGGAAATTAATAATTCTTTTATTTCTGTCTTGACTGAAATAAAAGAATTAACTACACTGTGCTCATGGAACTTACACCCGTCAAACAAAAATTTATCCTGCACTGGGGCGAAATGGGCACCTTATGGGGCGTTAACCGTACCGTGAGCCAGATTCATGCCCTGCTGTATATCGTGGGTTGCCCCATGCAGGCAGAAGAAATTGCAGACACATTGGGTGTAGCAAGGTCGAATGTATCGAATTCGCTGAAAGAGCTGCAAAACTGGAAGCTGGTGAAACTGGCGCATGTCATGGGTGACCGCAGGGCACATTATGAAACTTCGCTGGATGTCTGGGAATTGTTTCGCACTGTCGTACGCGAACGCAAGGAAAGGGAGTTCAACCCCACTATCGCCACCTTGCAACAATGTCTGGATAGCCCGGATCTGGATCAGGAAGACAAGGCCACGCAATTGCGCATTGCCGAAACCCTGGCCCTGATGAAGACCGTCACCACCTGGACCGATGAAATGCTGCGACTGGAACCGAATACCCTGATGAAGCTCTTGAAGATGGGTGCGGCAGTACAAAAATTTGTGCGTGGGGATGACAAGCAATAGCGTTGCAATCATCGCCGCACAAGAAAAAATGCTGAGGCATTTTTTTTGAAGGCAAATTTCTGTTTTGACAGAAACGTCAGAAATAAAAGTTACACGTAAGAAAGGCCAAAATGAGCGACTATCCACTGACCCTGCTGTATGATGCCTCCTGCCCTGTCTGCAAGCTGGAAATGGACAATTTACGTGAACGCGATCAATTGAATAAATTGAATTTCGTCGATGCGTCGGCACCTGGTTTTGATGCTGGCAAATATGGCGTGAACCTGACAGAAGTGATGCGTGTCATTCATGGCATCAAACCTGACGGCACAGTCGTCACTGGCATAGAAACTATCCACCTTGCTTATCGCGCTGCCGGTCTGGGCTGGCTGACTGCAGCCAGCAATTTACCGATACTCAAACCCATCTGCAACTGGGCTTATGAGCAGCTCGCCAAAAATCGCCACAGGGTTTCTGAAGTATTTGCAGATGTCATCATACACATTGCTGCCAGACGCGTTGAAAAACGCAGCCGTGCCTGCAAAGAAGGTAAATGCACCATTAAATAAGTTTTATCATGAAAATTCTTATCTGCGGCGCACAAGGTTTTTTAGGCCGCCATATCAGCCAGGTTTTGCAAGACACGGGACATGAAGTCTGCCATGGTGTACGCAAACCCAAATTGCCTGAACGCCTGACTGATCCTGAGGAAATAGCGATCAATTATGCGCAGGATACCGAGCCAGCCATCTGGGAAAAACGTCTGCGCAGCCTTGGTCAGGTCGATGTCATCATCAATGCCGTCGGCATACTCAATGAAACGACAGAACTAAGTTTCGACGCTATCCATCGCGATGCACCTGCTGCCTTGTTTTATGCGGCGGCCAGATGCGGCGTTAAATCCATCGTTCAAATATCTGCCCTCGGTGCTGCGAACGAGGCTGAGCATCCGGAAGCCATGACAGGCTATATGCAAAGCAAGCGAGCTGCTGACAAGGCTCTCATGGCTAGCGGTCTGAGCTATCTGATCCTGCGCCCTTCTTTGGTCGTTGGTATTGATGGCGGCAGTAGCCAGTTATTCCGCAGTATGGCAAGCTTGCCTTTGCTTGGCTTGCCGGGTCGTGGCGAACAACAATTACAACCCGTGCATGTAGATGATCTGTGTGCAGCAATCGCCATCTGGCTCGCTGATGCAAACCGTCATAGCATGGTCTTGAATGCAGTCGGCCCGCAAGCCATGTCTTACCGTCGCATGCTGGAAATTTATCGACTAGCCATGGGCATGCCTGCACAATGCATGTTCTCTATCCCCATCCCCCTAATGCGTATGGCTGCCAGCGCAGCAAGGCTGTTACCGCAAAATCTGCTGACACCAGACAGTTTGCGCATGCTGGAGCAAGACAATGTCGCTGACGCCACCGACTTTGCTGCACATCTGGGCAGACCGGCAAAATCGCATAAAGACTGGTTCCCTGGCGTCCCCGCCAATATGCTCGCCAGCAGCGCAATTGCGGCCTGGAGCCTGCCATTGTTTCGCTATGTGCTGGCTCTGGTCTGGTTTGTCACTGCAGCAGTATCGTTTGGACTTTACCCCATCTCTGGCAGCCTGGCTTTATTGCAACCTTTGGGTCTTAGCGGCTCGCTTGCGATGTTCATGCTGATGGCCGCATCAACGCTGGATCTGTGTCTGGGCCTGGCTACCCTGCTCTGGCCAAGGCGCATTTTATGGTTGATGCAGATAGCCCTGATTATTGGCTATAGCAGCATCATTGCGATTTACTCGCCTGAATATTATTTACACCCTTTTGGCCCGGTCTTGAAAAACCTGCCCATACTGGCTTTACTCGCATATTTATTCGCTCATCAAAGAGACGCACGAAGAGACACAAAATGAACACCTATCTATTGCTTAAAACCCTGCACGTCCTGTCTTCTGTATTACTGGTTGGTACCGGTTTTGGTTCGGCGTTTTACATGTTCTTTACTAACCGCAGCAAACAATTCAAGGCACAAGTTGTGGTTGCCAGGCTAGTGGTATTGGCTGACTGGTGCTTTACGACACCTGCCGTCATTATCCAGCCACTGACTGGCTTTGCCATGGTGCACATGGCAGGCTGGCCCTTGAGCACACCCTGGATCATGTGGTCTTTTGTCTTGTATCTGTTTGCCGGTGCCTGCTGGCTGCCAGTGGTGTGGCTGCAAATACGCATGAAAGCCATGCTGGAAGTTGCTGATGCCAACAACACGACGGTTCTGCCAGAGCAGTACTGGCGCTATGCAAAGATATGGGAATGGCTGGGCTATCCGGCATTCATCGCCATGATAGCTGTGTACTTTTTGATGGTGAACAAACCCAGTTTTTGATCGCTAGAGGCAGCTAAAGATCCAACTAAATACAGCTAGTCTGCTGGCAGTAACAGACTAGCTTTCCTCGTTATTTAATGCAGCACCTCATAGAACTCTGCCTCAATAATCGATAGCGCTCCTTTGGCAACGACTTTGGCACCGGTATCCGTATTCTTTTGATTGGCGACCTCTTGCATGGCAAATGCCTTGTCGCTGTCGGTCGCCATACCGGTCAATTCGACTTTGACGACACTGCCCTGTACGGCTTTCAAAGGCAGGCTGACATAACCCAGGCTCTTGGGTGTCAATCCTTCATACACCAACTTGCCATCAACGCTGATGCGTATGGGGTAGCTACGTTCACGCCAGCCAGTGAATTTGAAAACAGCTTCAGTCAATGTAGCTGGACGTGCCAGTTCATAGGCTATCCACGCTTCACCTGGCACGCTACTGCTATGCCAGGCGGTGGTTTCATCGTCATCAAAAGACTTGGCAGCAACATCGGCATTGCTACCCGCCGTTACCTTTGCAATATCCATCGCCAGGCGCGAAGCTTTGAATGAAGCGGTAGCTGGAGTCGGGCCTCGTCCCAGGTAGGAAGGCAATTGTGCACTGGCCAGTTGCGCGCCCAGACCGGCATTCACTTTCACAGGAGTTGAAGTAATTTCCAGGCTGGCTGATTTCAAGCCTGCAGCGGTGGCTGTCAGGCGTATTTTTCCGGCCTGGGTAGTACTGCGCAACAGAACGCGATTGACCCCGCCCTCCACCGGCAAGCTGGAAGACAAGATGAAATTATTCTCACCTTGCGCGATGCCACCGCGCCATACTGCCGGGCCATCCAGCTTGAAATCAACCAGGTTCAATGCCACAGGATTACGCTGGCCGTTTGCATCAATGACTTCCACTTCCACCAGCGCCAGGTCAGCTCCATCAGCACGCAAGCCAGTTGGTGCCGACCGGACATTCAAACGCAGGGCAGCTGGCTCACCGGCAGTATTCAATACGGTTTCACAAAGCTTCTTGCCATCTGCTGCATAACCAACAGCACGCAATTCGCCAGCTTGCCAGCTTACGTCCTTGAAGCTGAACAGGAAGCGTGCACTCTGCTCACCCTTGCCTAGTGATTTACCATTCAAGAACAGCTCCACAGCATCCGCACCGGATATTACCGTGATTGCTTTGGTCGTCGCTGGCGTGTAATTCCAGTGGCCGATGATATGTATGCGTGGGCGCTCAATATCCACCCAGCCATCCCAGATAACCTGATGCGCATAGAAACCATCTTTGGGGATGCGCATGGCATCAACCTCGCCACTGCGACGATAATTTTCTGCACCGCGATGGTGGGTATTGGTATCCGAGAAAACGATATTCACGCCGCCGCTGCTGACCCGTTTGCCGGTGCCCGGACGCTCGCGCCAGTAGTCATACCAGCGCTGCACATCTTCTATGGCGTGGGAATCCTGGTTGCGATTGTAGATGCTGGCTTCCTGCCCTTTGTGCAGGGGACCATCACCATCCTTGTGATATGGCGCAGTATAGTTATCCCAGTATTTGCGCAGACCTTCATCACGCGAATATTCCATGGCCCAGAATGGCAGCCTGGCACTCTTGTTGATGTAGAGCATTTCGCCACCGTATTCTGCCACCTGGCTATTCAGCATTTCGCGGCTGCCAGCAGCACGCCCTCCATATGGGTCATACTGGTCACGTATCGCTTTCATCTCACGCATGTGGGCTTCACTGATGCCCTTGTTGCCGGATTCGTAGAACAGGATGCTGGGATTATTGCGGTTATAAATAACGGCATCCCGCATCAGCAGCACCCTTTGTTCCCAGCGACGGCCATCAACATCTGCTTCAGAGTCACCTGCTGGCATGGCTTGTATCAGCCCGACCCTGTCGGCAGATTCCACATCCTGCTTCCAGGGTGTCACATGCATCCAGCGCACCAGGTTGCCATTGCTTGCTACCATCAGTTGATTGCTATAGTCGCTTAACCACGGCGGCACTGACATGCCAACTGCTGGCCATTCATTCGAGGTACGTTGTGCATAGCCATGCATTTGCAGTACACGGTCATTCAGTTTGATCATGCCGTTCGCAAATTCAGTCTTGCGAAAACCAGTGCGTGTATGTACGGTGTCCACAGCACGTCCATTCACCTTCAGGGTCGTGCTGACATCATAGAGATAGCCATAACCCCAGCTCCAAAAATTCAATTTAGCTACGCGTGCTGAGGCCTTGACATCCACAGTCTGGCCAGCATCTATAGTTTGTTCCGGGCTGGCAAATGCAGCGACTTTCTTGCCATCCAGATCGGTGATGGCAACTTCATACACGATCTTGCTGGCAGCCCCAGTTTCATTCCTGACCTGGGACTCGGCGGTAATCGTGGCAGCCCTGCCCGCCACATCAAATTCCCGTGCATAGATGTAGGTGCCAGTAGTGCCCAGATTGGAATATAACGGCAAGGTCTGGTACAGGCGGCTGCTCAAATGCAGGCGGATATTCTTGGGGATGCCGCCATAATTTGCATTGAAATTATTGCTGGCCCATTGATAACGCTGGTTAGTGGCTTTTTCGCGGTATTCCCAGGCATTGTCGGTGCGCACAGCAATCGTGTTTTCCCCCGCAGTCACGACTTCACTGATATCCACGCCAAAGGCCATGACGCCATTTTCATGCAGTGCGACTGTTTTGCCATTCACAAAAACTTCTGCCGCCTGGCGCACGCCCTCAAACTCCAGGAAAACCTTGCCCGCCAAAGCCCCGGCAGGCAAACTGAAGCGCTTGCGATACCAGGCGATGCCAGTCGACAAATCAACGATATCTTTTTTAAAAGCCTCGTCTTCGTTCCATGCACGAGGCAGAGTAACAGCCTTCCAGCTGGCATCATCAAATGCAGGGCTGGCCGCTCCCGGTGCATCGCCGACAAATAGCTTCCAACCGGGGTTGAAGTCATAGGTGCTGCGCGCCGGGATAGTTGGGCTAGTCTGTGCTGCTTGCAGCGCATCCGTATGCAATCCCGCAGACAAACCTATAAGCAGGAATAACAGGAATAAGAAGCAGCCTCTGAAAAATGGCCGTAGTAATCGTAGTGTTCGCATGAAATACATACCCATAAATGGTTGAGGTCAGTACAAATTGCCAGTGCTGCCAATGAAACGGCGGTGCGCCTTAGCGCAGCATGCAAGGTTTTTTACGGTCGAACTTCCAGCCAGGTATCAGATATTGCATGGCCACGGCATCATCCCGCGCGCCCAGACCCATGCTGCGATACAGGCGGTGTGCACGCTCTACTTCGACCATGTCCAGCTCTACACCCAGGCCGGGCGTTTGCGGCACCTGCACCATGCCATCAATGATTTGCAAAGGCTGCTTGCCCAGGCGCTGGCCATCCTGCCAGATCCAGTGGGTGTCAATCGGCGTGATTTCACCAGGTGCTGCAGCGGCCACGTGGGTAAACATAGCCAGCGAGATATCGAAATGATTATTGGAATGCGATCCCCAGGTCAGCCCCCATTGCTGGCACAATTGCGCAACCCTCACAGCTCCGCGCATAGTCCAGAAATGTGGGTCAGCCAGCGGGATATCCACTGCCTGCAGGCGTACTGCATGATCCAGTTCACGCCAGTCAGTGGCGATCATATTGGTGGCAGTTGGCAAACCCGTCGCACGTTTGAACTCGGCCATGACTTCGCGTCCAGAGAAATTTCCTTCCTCACCGCAAGGGTCTTCTGCATAGGCCAGTACATCTACCTTGTCACGGCACAGGCGTATGGCATCTTTGAGTAACCAGCCTCCATTGGGATCAATGGTGATGCGCGCCTGCGGAAAGCGTTCTGCCAATGCAGTGACGGCTTCCATTTCATCTTCGCCACGCAAGACCCCGCCCTTGAGCTTGAAGTCATTAAAGCCGTAGCGCTTATAGGCAGCTTCGGCCAGCTTCACAATCGCTTGTGGAGTCATGGTTTCTTCATGTCGCAAGCGCAGCCAGTCATCGTCGGCATCACGGTTGCTGATGTAGGGAAGCTCAGTACGCCTGCGGTCACCAACAAAAAACAGGTAACCCAGCATTTTTACAGCCGTACGCTGTTGCCCTTCGCCCAGCAGGGCCGCCACTGGCACTTCCAGGAATTTGCCCAGCAGATCCAGCAAGGCAGATTCCAGTGCTGTGACAGCATGCACAGCAATGCGCAAATCAAAAGTCTGGTTACCGCGCCCGCCACTATCCCTGTGCGCAAAGGCATCACGCACACGGCTCAATATGCCTTGATAATCACCTATGCTTTTCCCCATCAGCAAATCACGGGCATCAAGTATGGTCTGCCGTATCGCTTCGCCCCCCGGCACTTCACCAACACCAGTGTTGCCCAGACTATCGCTGAGTATCACGATATTGCGGGTAAAAAATGGCCCATGTGCACCACTGAGGTTAAGCAACATGCTGTCATGTCCGGCAACCGGAATGACTTGTAAATTGACGAGGACTGGCGTACTTGATGGATTGGACATGGTTCTTTTCATCAGAAAATAATGACAAGGCAGGATTGAGTATTCACGTAGAAATGGTAGCGCTATCAATCAAATGCGTCAAGTTTAAGCACTATCTATGCAGTCGCGTGGAAAACAGGATTTTCTACGAATCTCTGCTATGAAACTGATTCAGCCACTGCATAATCTCCACATCAATCAAGCACATGATTATTTTCACAAGCATGGCGAAACTTTGCGGAAAATTGCTTTTTTAACTAAAATCCAAGAAAGAAAATGGTAGCGCAATAAGCAGCATCATTCAGTTACTGGAACGCGTACCTGGAGAGGAGTAAATTCATGCAAGCGGCTAGCGCGCATGAACAAGACTATACAAGGGGAATATGGAGAGGCAGGCGGAATCAGTGATTGAACCCGAGCGTCAATCAGCAAACCCTGCAAGCCAATACCAAGCCTGCAGGACAATCAAAACTAGACACCTTTTACTTGACGCGCAGTCTGCACTAACTCATGCACATCATTCGTCATGACTGCCAGAAAGCCCAGCAAGATAAGATAATAAGCCGCATAGGTAAAACGTACCTCGCCAGACATATTGTAGTAAGCCTTGTTCTCTTCCGCCTCAGGATCATATTTCCAGGCACGCCACAGCTGTGGCCATGCCAGAAAACCGATGATGATGAGCATGGGGCTGGGGCGGTAATAAAACAAAGCCAAAAAGACTGGCAAGCCAACAAACCAGATGCGTGGCGTCAGTACAGCAGTAATACGTCCGCCATCAAAAGGCAACATAGGAATCATATTGAACAGGTTCAAAAAGAAGCCTGAATATGCAACCGCCATCAATAGATCACTATCGTAGTTACGAGCGAGGAAATAACAAAGAATCGAAGCAACTGTTCCAGCCAAAGGCCCGCCTAAACCTATGTATGCTTCTGTCTCGGCATCATGAGGCTGGTCCTTGATTTCGGTCCATGCCCCAAGGAATGGGATGAAAGTAGGCAAGCCAGCGCGCAAGCCGCGCTGGCGGGCTGCAATAAAGTGACCCAATTCATGGATGAACATGAGCAAGACAAATCCTACGGCATACCACCAGCCAAATATCCAGGCATAGAGTGCAACTGAAATAATCATGGTGCCGCCAGACGTCAGCAACTTGCCAAACTTGACGCCAGAAAACAGCAGGAGCAGCAGCTTCATCATTTTTATTACATCCTATTTATTTTTACCAGGACTTCATTCTTCAAGCTTCATAGCTTCAAGCCTTATTACGCCCAAACAGCTTGCCTATCAATGCGCCCAAGCCTACCACGGCAACCAGCGCCAGTTTGGCGAACTTGGCGAAGAAAGCGAAGATGAGGGCAAACAGACCCAGCTTTTTCGCGGCGACACCAGCAACCAGTGCGGCCAGGCCATATTCAGCGACTTTGTCGGTACTGATATTGAAATCGTTGTAACGCTTGCCATCTGTAAATTCCAGATGCCCCAGCAAATCCTTGGCAATGGCTTTTTGTTGTGGCAGATCGTTCAATGCCGTCACCAGGTTCATGCTGATGTAGCCTTCGCGGCCCAGTGCGTAAGTATTGTAATTCACTCCCTGCCTGTCGCTGCTGCCCTGTTTATCCTTGGTAATTGCTGACCACACCAGTCTGTGCGTTGCAGCTTCGTAATTCGGTTTTTCTGCCCAGCCCACCAGTTGCATTTCAGGGATACCGCGCTGTACGCGTTCTTTATTCCCCTCTTCCGTGCCTTCCTTTAAGCTTTTCAGCAAATCGTCGGCATTCCAGTCCTTGGCGTCATCGTCTTTGATGTAACCGGATTTTTGATAGCGTGCGACGATCATCCAATTTCCATCTTCGGGAAAGATTGCACCAAGCAAACTGGGATCAGACGAATTACCCATGGCACGCATGATGCGGCCTGCCTGAGGCATGGGTATAAATATTTGACCTGCAGGCACTTTCAATACCGCCTGATCTATCATTTTGATTTCTGCCGGGCCTGCCTGCATGACTTTTTTTGCTTCGTCGAATGCTGCTTTGACTTCTGCATCGGCCGCTGCATTTTGCGCATAGGCAAAATGGCTAAAGACTGCGACAAAAAAAGCGATTACCCATTTTAAAAACTGCCTGGCGATCATATTCATTCCCTGTAAATTTATATTTTGATGAGCAATATGCCATCACGGCATTTGACTATCATTTATGCGTGCTACCGATTCATGGATTTGTGTATTTATACACACTTAGTTTCCATAAAATTAAGGATAATGCCTTGAAAACTGGACTAAATCAAATCCATGCTTTGGCGATAGACGTTAAAATAGCGGCCTCAGCTAAAGCTCTCACCACAAATAAGCTGCTTGCTCTATTGATATGGCAGGCGCAGGCAAAATCATGACCATCTCCACCGTTAATCCAGCTACAAACCCAGAAAAATCCATGGAGATATTGCCTGCGGCAACCGTCGCAATGGCGGCACAACATCTGGGTGATGTCCTGCAACTGGCGTTTGAGCATACTGATCAGCATCAGGCTGTAGTGGTCTATGACAGGCGCTGCCCTTTGGCAGTGGCACTGACCAGCGCCTATCGCGCTTGCTTGCCCGATGCACGCTTCATCGATTTTGATGCAGAGACACCTGAGCTTATTCTGGCAACCCTGAATGACTTGCAGGCCTCTGACCTGGCGGTGCTGATACAGTCCACCAATTTTCGCCTCGAAGCCTACAGGCTGCGTGTGGAATTATTCAAGCGTGGTTTGAAAGTCATAGAACATCCTCACCTGGCACGTATGGAGGGTGATGAAAACCTGTATTACATAGAATCACTGGCCTATGATGCCAACTACTATCGCGGTACTGGCAATGCGCTCAAACAAAAAATCGATGGCGCCGGCGGTGGCATCGTTGATAGTGGGGGCGCTGAACTGATCTTCAGTGGCCGCTTTGAACCGGCCAAGCTCAATGTCGGTGACTATCGCCAGATGAATAATGTAGGCGGCCAATTTCCTATCGGCGAAGTGTTCACGGAATCAGTGGTACTGGAAGACGTGCATGGCCAAATCCGTATCTTTGCTTTTGGCGATACAACATTTACGGTCAACCGCCCGGAACAGCCGATTACCCTGATCGTGGAAAAAGGCCAGGTCGTCGATACCATTAACTCCACGCTTGAATTTGACCAGGTGCTGGCCAATATCCGTGCTGACGACGGCGTAGTCTGGGTGCGCGAACTGGGCTTTGGCATGAACAAGGCCTTTTCCAAGGACAAGACAGTGCGGGATATCGGCACTTATGAGCGCATGTGCGGCGTCCATTTATCCCTGGGGGCCAAGCACGGCAGCTATGCCAAACCGCATATCAAACGCGGTGAAGGCCGCCATCATGTCGATGTATTTGCCGTCACTGAAGCAGTCAAACTCGATGATGAAGTTGTCTACAGGAATGGTGCCTGGGTAGTTTGAGCCGCATCCATTAGCAAAACAATACGAAAATTCCCTTACTATCCCCTAGTATCAGGGCATAGCGACTGCAATATCTGCATTCGCTGTTAGAATAATGCTCTTGTCCGTTCATAAAAAGTGCATCAACCATGACCCGTAAGCTGTTTGTTACCACTGCCCTGCCGTACGCTAATGCGCCCTTCCACCTTGGTCACATCATGGAATATATCCAGGCTGACATCTGGGTAAGGCATCAGCGAATGTCTGGTCACGAGGTACATTTCGTCGGCGCGGATGATGCACATGGTGCACCTATCATGATTGCAGCTGAAAAAGCCAATATCACTCCACAAGAATTTGTGGCGAAGATCGCTGCCGGACGCAAACAATACCTCGACGGCTTTCATATCCAGTTTGACAACTGGCATTCAACCGATGGCGAAGAAAACCATCAGTTGTCGCAGGACATCTATCGCAAACTGAAATCTGCTGGCTTTATCACCAGCAAAACCATAGAACAGTTCTTTGACCCGGTCAAAAACATGTTCCTGCCTGACCGTTACATCAAGGGCGAATGCCCTAAATGTGGCGCCAAGGATCAGTATGGCGATTCCTGTGAAGTCTGCAGTGCCGTGTATGCTCCTACAGAATTGAAGAACCCTTATTCCGTCCTGACCGGTGCCACACCGATCATGAAATCGTCCGAGCATTTCTTCTTCAAACTGTCTGACGAAAAATGCGTGGAATTTTTGCGTGGCTGGGCTTTGAAAGACAACCGCCTGCAATCTGAAGTAGCGAATAAATGCAAGGAATGGCTGGAAGGCGAAGGCGGCCTCGGTGACTGGGATATCAGCCGCGACGCACCTTATTTTGGTATCGAGATTCCTGACCAACCGGGCAAGTATTTTTATGTCTGGCTGGACGCGCCTGTGGGTTACCTCGCTTCCTTGAAAAATTACTTCGGTAAAATCGGTCGTGATTACGATGCTTTCATGGCTGACCCGACAACTGAGCAAATTCATTTCATCGGCAAGGACATCACTTATTTCCATACCCTGTTCTGGCCAGCAATGCTGAAATTCTCTGGCTATAAAACGCCAGACAATGTATATGCGCATGGTTTTGTGACTGTCTCTGGCGAAAAAATGTCCAAATCGCGTGGCACTGGCATTTCACCACTGCGCTATCTGGAAATCGGCATGAACCCTGAATGGCTGCGTTATTACTTCGCCGCCAAGCTCAATGCCAAGGTCGAAGATCTGGACATGAATCCTGAGGATTTTGTTGCGCGCGTCAATTCTGACCTGATCGGCAAATACATCAACATCGCCAGCCGCGCTGCCGGTTTTATCAGCAAGCGTTTTGATGGCGTAGTGGCGACGGACTGGGCCACGGCTGATGATGCCTTCCTGAATAATCTGCGCAATGTAGCGCCAGAAATCAAAGCATTGTTCGAAGCACGTGAATATGGCAAAGCCCTGCGCGCAGCGATGGAACAGGCTGACCTGGTGAATGCCTATGTCGATTCCAACAAGCCTTGGGAACTGGCGAAAAAGCCAGAGAACGATGCCAAGTTGCAAGAAGTCTGCAGCCGCTTGCTGGAAGCTTTCCGCATCCTGACTATCTTCCTGAAACCGGTCTTGCCACAGTTGGCAGCACAGGTAGAAGCACAATTGAATATCGCCCCATTGCAATGGGCAGATGTTGCGACACCATTGCCACATCATCACAAAATCAATCCTTATACGCATTTGATGCAAAGGGTGGATTTGAAGATATTTGACGACTTGTTTGATGTCCCGGCACCAGTAGCTGCACCTGCTTCTGATACAACAAAGGCTGCAGCTTCGGACATCGAACCATTGGCCGAAGAAATCAAGATCGACGACTTTGCCAAAGTCGATCTGCGCATTGCCAAGATCGTCAATTGTGAGCATGTAGATGGTTCAGACAAACTCTTGCGCCTGACGCTGGATGTGGGCGAAGGCCGTACCCGCAATGTGTTCTCAGGCATCAAGTCTGCTTACCAGCCAGAACAACTGATAGGCAAATTCACCGTGATGGTGGCTAACCTGGCACCACGCAAGATGAAGTTTGGCATGTCAGAAGGCATGGTATTAGCAGCATCAGCCGCCGATGAAAAAGCCAATCCAGGTTTGTACATACTGGAAGCCTGGCCTGGTGCGCAGCCTGGCATGCGTGTTCGTTAATACTTGTGTAGGTTAATATTTTAACCAGCGTATGAATATTGTTGTCCGTGAAGCTGCCATAGAAGATGCGCAACTCATCGCGCATCTGACGCGCACTTGCTGGAATGACAAAGTAGCCGCAACTTCCAGCGGCCACCATGAAAGCAGTGAGCGCGTCTGCAATGATTTAATGCAGGGTGGTGGCTTTATCTTGTTGCTCGATGATGAACCTGTAGGCTCAGTACGCTGGCTACCGTTGGATACAGACAATAATTGCTGGGAAATGCTGCGTATGGGGGTTTTACCCGCATTTCGGGGGGAAGCCCTGTCGCAGCATTTACTGGAAGCCGTCATCCAAGCTGCGCAGGTATCTGGCATAGAAGAATTACGCCTCGGTGTACGCAGTGACCAACCCCGTTTGCTGGACTTGTATGCCGCATTTGAATTCGAGCTAGCGCCTGAGCTTGAGTATTCCCACGCCAATCCGGATGAACCTGCGCCACATGTTATGCGGCGTTTCCTGAAAAATTAAAGAAATCAGCATACTTGCTCATATCTAATATATTTTAGGTATACTCCTCTACAGTTTTGCTGATCCAGCCAAGTACTGACATTTTATTAATATAGTCAGACTTAGCCTGCATTGACATAATCTTCGTATTAAACTTACCCTCACTCCTGTCTATCCTGCTTTGGAAATCCATCCATGAACAGTCCTGTTAGCCCTTCTGCCATTACTTCCCCTATCCCTGCCCGACTGGTGCAATTGCGCGCTGCCATGCAGGCACAGGGGCTGGATGCCTATATCGTGCCATCTTCCGATCCGCATCTGTCCGAATATTTACCTGATCGCTGGCAGGGCCGCAGTTATTTCTCAGGCTTTACCGGCTCGGTCGGCACGCTGATCGTTACGGCTGATTTCGCTGGTCTGTGGGTAGACAGCCGCTACTGGAGCTCAGCAGAAGTAGAATTGGCATCGACTGGCATCAAGATGATGAAAATCGCCTCAGCCGCAGCTACGCTGTACATAGACTGGCTGGCCAGCAATCTGCAGCCTGGTCAAACGGTGGGCGTAGATGGCGCAGTATTGGGGTTGGCGACTGCCAGGGCACTGGAACAGGCTTTGCAAAGCAAGGGCATCACATTCAATACCAGCCACGATCTTTTGGATAAGGTGTGGAACGAACGCCCCAGCTTGCCACAGGCTGCCATCTATGAACATGTAGCACCCTATGCCGTAGTGGCCCGCGCCGATAAACTGGCGATGATACGCGAGCAGATGCGTAGTAAAAACGCAGACTGGCATTTTGTTTCCACTGTCGATGACCTGGCCTGGATCTTTAATTTGCGCGGCGCTGATGTCAGCTATAACCCGGTATTTGTTGGCCATGCCCTGATCAGCCAGACTGAGGCAAAATTGTTTGTATCCGCAGGTAAAGTTCCGGCAGAACTGGCTGCCATACTGTCAAAAGATGATGTCAGCCTGGCTGACTATAGCGAAGCAGCGTCAGCACTGGCCGCACTGCCAGCAGATAGCAGCATCATGATAGACCCGCGCAGGATCACTTATGGTTTCCGTCAAAGTATCCCTGTTGGTGTCAGCGTCATCGAAGCCATCAACCCTTCAGTATTTGCCAAATCCCGCAAGACTGCGGAAGAAGCGCAATTCGTTCGTGAATCCATGGAACAGGATGGCGCAGCGCTGTGTGAATTCTTTAGCTGGCTGGAAGGCGCGCTTGGCAAGCAGCGCATCACCGAGCTGACCATTGATGAAGAAATCTGCGCTGCCCGCGCACGTCAGCCTCACTTTGTATCACCCAGCTTTAATACCATCGCTGGCTTCAATGCCAACGGTGCCATGCCACATTACCGCGCCACCAAGGAATCACATTCCGTGATAGAAGGCGATGGCCTGCTGCTCATCGACTCTGGCGGGCAATACCTGAATGGCACGACGGACATCACCCGCGTCGTTCCTGTGGGCCAGGTATCAGAAGCGCAAAAGCGTGACTTCACCCTGGTTTTGAAGGGCATGATCAATCTCTCACAAATGCGTTACCCGCGTGGCACCCTGTCGCCTATGCTGGACACCGTGGCACGTGCGCCGATCTGGGCCGATGGCATCAATTATGGGCATGGTACTGGTCACGGCGTTGGTTACTTCCTGAATGTGCATGAAGGCCCGCAGAGCATTTCGCCTGCAATAGCAGAAGCACATATGGCGATGGAGCCAGGCATGATCACCTCCAATGAGCCTGGCATTTACCGCCCGGGCAAATGGGGTGTGCGTATAGAAAACCTGCTGCTGAATGTGCCAGCCATGCAAACCGAATTTGGCGAGTACCTGGAATTTGAAACCCTGACACTCTGCCCTATAGACACGCGCTGCATCACAGTAGATTTATTGCGTGAAGATGAAATCAAATGGCTCAATGATTACCATGCTACGGTCTTGCAACGCCTGTCGCCACGCGTCAGTGGTGCGGCGCAAGAATGGCTGAAGGAAAGAACCCAAGCCCTGCTGCGTTCAGCCAACTAATCTCATCGGCTGACATTCTCACCTGCCCACTGTTCCTTCAGTGGGTGATCGTCAATTTCAATGTGAAGAGGCAAGCTATGGAAGACAGCAAACTTTTGCAGGGCAGGGATTTTCATCGTATGGATTTGGCTGACTCAAATTTCAATGAAATAAATTTGCGGGCCAGTAAATTTTTTAGCGTCGATTTAGAAGCTTGCCGCTTCGCAAACTGCTCATTCAAAAACGTCACCATAGAGAGCACAGATATTACTGGCATGAAGATCAATGATATTCCTGTCTCTGAGTTGCTTCGCATCTATCAGGAAAGCAAAAAATAAGAAAAGCCGCTGATGCGGCTTTTCTTATCTTGGTATCTTGCTTTTACACGCTGATTTTATACGCTAACTACAGAACCCGGAAACTGCACGCAGAACTTACTACCTACCTCCGGCGTAGATTCAATCAGCAAATTCGCCTTGTGCCTGAGCAGCACATGCTTGACAATCGCCAGGCCCAGACCAGTGCCCTGGGTTTCGCGTGAGCGGCTTTTATCGACGCGATAAAAACGTTCAGTAAGACGCGAGATATGTTCGGCACTGATGCCTATACCATCATCCTGAACAGCAAATTTGGGGCCATTCGCGGTATCTATCCAGCTGATTTTGATGTGACCGTTCTCTGGCGTATAGCGGATCGCATTCGTCACCAGGTTTGTTAGCGCACTGCGAATTTCGTCATTGCTGCCACGTATATCAGGGCCTGTGCATTCCAGCGTGATCTTGTGCTTGCCAGCAGACAGGGCATGCGCCTCTTGCAGTATCTGCTCCAGCAAACCGAGCATGCTGATACGCTCTGGTCGTGGCGGGTAATCAACAGACTCCAGCCTGGTCAGGGTCAGCATGTCTTCTACCAGACGCTGCATGCGCTCACCCTGCTCTGTCATCAGTTTCAGATGCATATTGCGGGTATGGTTATCCAGGTCATCCTGCATGGAAGCGATTTCCAGGAAGCCGTTAATAACGGTCAGTGGAGTGCGCAATTCATGCGAAGCGTTAGCGATAAAGTCGCGCCGCATCATGTCTATACGTTCTGATTCAGTCACATCATGGGTCACCAGAATCTGGCGGCGGTTTTCAAACGGGATGATGTGGGCAATCAACTTGCGGTCGCGGAAAGACAGTGTCAGTGGCGTCTCGTAGCGCCCCAGGATGATGTAATCCATGAATTCGGGGCTGCGTACCAGGTTGGTCACCCGCATGCCCTTATCCTGCGCATGGCTCAGGCCCAGATGGCTTTCTGCTGCCGGGTTGCACCATTCCAGAAACAATACGTCATCCATGATGACCACGCCATCTGGCAGCAAGGTCATGGCCTGGCGAAAGCGGGCCAGCCATTCTGCCAACTCAGCCTGGTTTTTTTCATCATCACGGCGCAGTTTATACAGGCGTGAAAATATGTCAGTCCAGGCACCCCAGCCATCTGGCAGGCGTGAACTGTTGGGGTTATCCAGCCAGTCAGCCAGGCGCTGTAAATAAAACAGCTGAACGCAAAACAGGGTGACCATACCGATCAAGCCCAATACCAGGCCTGTTACCGGCCCCCACAGATAAATAGCAGATGCTGCTCCCATGAGAACCAGGAAGATGCGCACAAATGCAGAAATCCAGAAAATAAGACGTGGAGACATGTTGGGTCCTGAATATTGCTTAGAATGTAATTCTATACGTTTTGCAGATGCCAGTGAGCAGTGTCGTGTAGCCATTTCCAAACAGGAATGGCTACACGACACTGCATAAAAGACTATGCAGTGGGTAGCATTACTAGAATGGTCGATTTATTTTTCAGACAGCATGTAGCCAACGCTACGCACGGTCTTGATCAGGGACTCGGCACTCTTCAAGACTTTGCGCAAACGCAAGACATGAACGTCTACCGTCCGCTCTTCAATGACGACGTGGTCACCCCAGACTTTGTCAAGCAACTGGCTGCGTGAAAACACGCGCTCTGGATGTGCCATGAAGAATTTGAGCAGTTTGTATTCAGCATGGCCAATATCAACCTTGCTGTCTTCTATCTTGACCGTGCAACTGACAGGATCAAGCACGACCGGGCCTGCTGTCAGGGCAGTCTGTGCATGCTCAGGACTCTTGCGGCGTAGCAGCGCCTTGATCCTGGCTGTCAGTTCGCGTGGGGAAAAAGGCTTGGTGACATAGTCGTCGGCACCGTGATCAAGGCCGGCGATCTTGTCTTCTTCCATGCTTTTTGCTGTCAGCATGATGACGGGGATTTCATTGAACTGACGGTCTGAGCGTATCTTGGACAACAGACGCAAACCACTCTGGTCCGGCAACATCCAGTCCAGCAAAATCAATTGCGGCGTGCGGCGCTGCAAATATTCCCAGGCTTCAGCGGTCGTATTGACGGCAAAAGTGTTCCAGCCCGCTGCACGCAGGGAAAAACTGACCAGTTCTACGATTGCCGGTTCATCTTCTACGATGAGTATTGTTGTGTCTGTAGCCATCATTAATAATTAACTCTGTTGTTCCTGCTTGCTTGCCACATAATCTGAATGACGGATGTCCTTGCCTTCAACGATATAAATCGTATGTTCAGCAATGTTCTTGGCATGGTCACCAATACGTTCTATCGCCTTGGCTACCCACAGGGCATCCAGGGAAGATGATATCGTACTTGGGTCTTCCATCATGAAAGTAATCAGATTACGCATGATGGAACGAAAATCATTGTCGATCAGCGCATCCTGTGCAATCAACTGCACTGCCTTGTTACCATCAAGGCGGGCAAACGCGTCCAGCGATTGATGCAACATATCTGCCACACTGCTCGCCAGTACACGCACGGTTTCATAACCGCTGAACATGGGCACACCGCGCTTATTGGTCGCTGCATCCCTGGAGATACGGGCAATTTTAGTCGATTCATCGCCGATGCGCTCAAGATCAGTAATGACCTTGCCGGTCGCCATGACAGTACGCAAGTCATTCGCGGCGGGCTGGCGTTTAACGATCAGGTGGCTGCACATATCGTCCAGTGCCACTTCCAGACGGTTGACTTCGAGGTCAGACTGGATCACAGCTTCTGCCTGTACCGCATTACCGGTGCGGAAGCAAGACATGGCATCGTGAAAATGGCTTTCCACCAAGCCGCCCATCAACAAGACCTTGGAACGTATCGTCTCAAGATCCATATCATATTGTTTTGAAGAATGTACGCCTGTCACAGGTCTCTCCTGAATTCGCTATTGCAAAAAGTAAACGTCGAAAGTATGTGCAACAAACCAGCCCATGCTTATATGGGCGGGCCTGCACCAATACACGCCGTTGTTAGCCGAAACGGCCAGTAATATAGTCTTGAGTTTCTTTCTTCACAGGGTTCATGAAGATATGGTCAGTCTCACCAAACTCGACCAGCTCACCCAGATACATATAGGCAGTATAGTCAGAGCAACGCGCTGCCTGCTGCATATTGTGGGTGACGATGGCGATGGTGTATTCCTCTTTCAACTCATTGATCAATTCTTCGATCTTGACTGTAGAGATAGGGTCGAGTGCGGAGGTTGGCTCATCCAGCAACAAGACTTCCGGTTTCACGGATACGCCACGGGCGATACACAGACGTTGTTGCTGGCCACCTGACAGGCTCAGACCGCTCTTGTTGAGTTTGTCTTTGACTTCTGTCCAGATCGCGGCTTTTTTCAAGGCCCATTCAACGCGCTCATCCATCTCGCCTTTGGACAGGTTTTCATATAAACGCACACCAAACGCGATATTGTCATACACCGACATAGGGAAAGGTGTCGGCTTCTGGAACACCATGCCCACGCGGGCGCGTAACAGGTTAATGTCCTGATCCGCATCCAGGATATTTTTGCCGTTATAAATGATATTGCCTTCAGCACGCTGACCAGGATACAGGTCATACATGCGGTTCAGGGTACGCAACAAAGTCGATTTGCCGCAACCTGATGGACCGATGAAAGCAGTAACTTTTTTGTCGTAGATATTCAGATTGATATCGCGCAGGCTGCGTGTTGCACCGTAAAAGAAATTCAGCCCGCTGATTTCGATTGCTTTTTTCTGTTGATTGTCTTGAGTAGTAGTCATATCGAGGCCAGTATTAATGCTGTGTTTTTTGGTTAAACAAAGTACGCGATAAAATATTCAAACCGAGGACGCTGAAGGTAATCAACAATGCACCACCCCAGGCCAGCTCACGCCAGTTGTCGTAGGGGCTCATCGCAAACTGGTAAATCACCATCGGCAAGTTGGCCATAGGCTTGTTCATATCTGCATTGAAGAACTGATTGCTCAGGGCGGTGTACAGCAAAGGTGCGGTCTCACCGGAGATACGTGCCACTGCCAGCAAAATACCTGTTACGACGCCTGCTTTGACGGCACGCAAACGTATCAGCAAAGCCACTTTCCAGCGAGGTGCGCCCAGCGCAAATGCAGCTTCACGCAAACTCGTCGGCACCAGGCCCAGCATATTATCGGTAGTACGGACAACCACTGGAATGGCAATCAGCGAAATGGCGATACTGCCAGCCCAGCCAGAGAAATGCTTGACGTGCGCAACATAGATTGCATACACGAACAAGCCTATCACGATGGACGGTGCAGAGAGCATGATGTCGGTCACAAAACGTGTGACGAAGCCAAACCAGCTTTTATCACCATACTCTGCCAGATAAATACCAGCCAGAATACCGATAGGTGTTGAGATCAGGGCGGCACTGACGACCATCACAAAGCTACCAAAGATCGCATTCATCAAACCACCGCCATCACTGCCCGGGGCAGGCGTTGACTCTGTGAACATGGCTACATTGACGGCACTCAGTCCTTTTGTCATGAGGGTAAACAATATCCACATCAGGAAAAATATACCCAGTGCCATCGCAAATGACGACAAACCTATGCCCAGTTTATGCATCAGCAAACGGCGGCGGTACACCGGGTTGCTGGCAGATTGCATTGTTGAGTTTTCCATTATTTGGCTCCTTCTTTTCTGGACAAGCCCAGCAACATCAGTTTGGCAGCCGACAAAACAATGAACGTGATGACAAACAAAATCAGGCCAAGCAAGAACAAGGAAGATGTGTGCAAGACTGTTTCTGCCTCTGCAAATTCATTTGCCAGAGTGGAAGCGATACTATTACCGGCGGCAAACAACGACCAGGACAGGTGATGCGAATTACCGATCATGAAGGTAATTGCCATGGTTTCGCCAAGTGCACGACCCAGGCCCAGCATGACACCACCCACTACACCTATCTTTGTGTATGGCAGTACGATCTTGCGCACTACTTCCCACTTGGTGCAACCCAGGCCATAAGCAGATTCCTTGAGTACCGGCGGCACCACTTCAAACACGTCACGCATGACTGAAGAAATGAAAGGGATTATCATGATTGCCAGGACGATACCGGCTGACAGCATGCCCATGCCTATCATGGGGCCAGAGAACAAAATGCCAATCACCGGCAATTTACCCAGCGTTGCAGCCAGGGCCGGTTGCACATATTGCGAAAACAAGGGCGCAAATACAAACAAACCCCACATGCCATAAATAATACTTGGTACACCAGCCAGCAATTCAATTGCCGTACCCAGTGGACGTTTGAGCCAGTTAGGGCAAATTTCAGTCAGGAACAGGGCTATACCGAAACTGACAGGAAAGGCGATCAGCAGTGCAATGACCGATGTCACCAGTGTGCCGACGATGGCGATCATGCCGCCAAACTTGTCATTGACCGGGTCCCATTCTATGGTCCAGATGAATGACAGGCCAAATTCCTTCATCGCCGGAATCGAGCGCAGGAACAGAGAAATAATAATACCGACCAGCACCACCATCACAAGGGCGGCGAAAGTAAAAGTCAGTTTATGAAAAAAGAAATCTTGCCAACGCTGGCGGCGCATTACTGCAGCCATTTTCGCAAGGTCGATCTGACCGACCTGCGGTAGTGCGTTATTAGCGGGTGGGATTGCAGTTGGTGCAGTCATGTTGACGGAGGACATTTGGGTAGTCATGGGTGTCTTTTCCACCGGAAGGCAATCCGGACAGTTCCGGATTGCCTCGATTTGTTTAGTTCAATGTCTGAACAGGTTGAAACTTTTTATTACCAGAGTGCTTTACCGGAAGCATCTTTAACTTTTGCTTTCCAGTTGTCTTCAATCAGTTTGACAACTGGTGCTGGCAAGGAAACATATTCCAGTTCAGCAGCCATTGCGCCACCGTTTTTGAATGCCCAGTCAAAGAATTTCAATACTTCTTTGCCTTTTTCAGCATCAGCCTGTGCTTTGTGCAACAGGATGAAAGAAGCACCAGTGATAGGCCAGGTGATTTTGCCAGGCTGGTTAGTCAATACCAGGTACATGCCTGGTGCTTTGCTCCAGTCAGCGCCAGCAGCAGCGGATTTGAAGTTTTCATCATCTGGTTCAGCGAACTGGCCATCAGCATTTTTCAACAAGGTGTAAGTCATCTTGTTTTTCTTCACATAAGCGTATTCAACATAGCCTATGGAATTTCTGATTTGCTTGACGCTGGAAGCCACGCCTTCATTACCCTTGCCACCTACACCGACTGGCCATTTAACGGCTGTGGAAGAACCAACCGCAGTTTTGAACTCTGGGCTGACTTTGGTCAGGTAATCTGTCCACAGGAAAGTAGTGCCGGAACCGTCAGAGCGGTGTACGACAGTGATGTCTTCTGCAGGCAATTTCAAACCAGCGTTGATGGCTGCGATTTCTGGCGCATTCCATTTAGTGATCTTGCCCATGTAGATGGCAGCCAGCACTTCACCTGTCATCTTCATTTTGCCAGGAGCGATACCATCCAGATTAACTACAGGAACCACGCCGCCGATAATGGCCGGGAATTGCACCAGGCCTTCAGTTTCCAGCTCTTCTAACTTCAAAGGCATGTCAGAGGCACCGAAGTCTACTGTTTTTGCCTTGATTTGTTTGATACCGCCACCGGAGCCGATGGATTGATAGTTCAGACCGTTGCCACTGGCTTTTTTATAAGCTTCTGCCCACTTTGCATAAATTGGATATGGGAAAGTCGCGCCAGCGCCTGTAATATCGGCAGCATGAGCAGCGCCAAATGTGACAGCGACGCCAATTGCAGCGATGAGAGTTTTGACAACACGTTTGATTTGCATGTTCACCTCAGAGTTAAATAACAGTATTCGGTACTACGAGGCGCACTGTACAAGCCGAATATGACAAGATTATGACTTGAAGCAAAGCCTGTGAAATAATTGTACTTGTTATCATTTTTATGTCATAAACTTGTCATTTAAGACGTCTAGAATGTTTGCGTATATATATGACGGCCTTTATGACATGCAAAAAACTATGCCAAATCAAGAAGCACCCTCTTCAACAACAGCACCGGAAGAAATGAAACAGAAGCCGGACACTGAAATCAAGACGGTTGCCAAGCAAGTCAAGCCAGCGGCACCGGAATTGTCACGCTCGGTGATTTTCCTGGACAGGGAAATGTCACAAATCGCCTTCAACTGGCGCGTGCTGGCCCAGGCCGAAGACCGCAGCATCCCCTTGCTTGAACGCTTGAAATATTTGTGCATCGTCGGCAGCAACCTCGATGAGTTCTTTGAAGTCAGGGTCGCCAGCCTGCTGGCGCAGAACACGATAGATGGTGAACTGGTACAACACCCGACCTTCCAGGCCATGCTCAAACGCGTCAGCGATGAGTGTCACCAATTAGCAAAAAGACAATATGAATTACTGAACCAGGAAATCCTGCCTCAGTTGTCAAAAAAAGGGATACACCTGTTACGCCATTCCGAGCGTAATGAAGCCCAGCGTGCCTGGGTGAAATCTTACTTTGAACGTGAAGTGCGCCCGCTGCTGACGCCAATAGGCCTGGACCCCGCCCATCCTTTCCCGCAGGTGGTCAACAAGAGTTTGAATTTCATCGTGTCGCTGGCAGGCAAAGATGCTTTTGGCCGTGGCACTGCTATCGCCATCGTCAAGGCTCCACGCGTTTTGCCGCGCATCATACGTCTGCCGGATGAATTGTCAAACGATGGCATGGCTTTTTGCCTGCTGTCCTCTGTCATTCACTCGCATATAGAAGACTTGTTCAATGGTCGTGAGGTTATAAACTATTCGCAGTTCCGCGTTACCCGTGACAGTGACCTGTGGGTGGATGAAGAAGAAGTCAAGAATCTGCGTCAGGCTCTGCAGGGTGAATTGCAAACCCGTCAATTTGGTGCTGCCGTGCGCCTGGAAGTGGCAAAGAATTGTCCTGAAAATCTGTCACGTTTCCTGCTCGAACAATTCTCCCTTGATAGTGACCGTCTGTATCCAGTCGATGGCCCGGTGAACATGGTCAGGCTGGGTGAACTGGTAGACCATGTCAAGCAAGCTAACTTGCGCTTCCCACCCTTCTCTGCCAAGGCAGTTGGCAAGTATGCGCATGCAGACATTTTCACTCTGCTGCGCAAGCAAGACATATTATTGCATCACCCCTTCCAGCCTTTCCAGACCGTTATCGATTTCGTGCGATCCGCTTCACAAGACCCCAGCGTAGTCGCAATCAAGCAAACGATTTACCGTACCGGTATGAATTCCGATTTGATGGAATCCCTGATCACGGCTGCCAGATTGGGCAAGGAAGTCACGGTTATCGTCGAACTGATGGCACGCTTTGATGAAGAAGCGAATATCAACTGGGCCGACAAATTGCAACGTGCTGGCGCACAGGTTGTGTATGGCGTGGTTGGTCTGAAGACCCATGCGAAGCTTGCACTGGTGATACGCCGCGAAGAAGGTGGAGTTTTGCGCCACTATGCCCATCTGGGCACAGGCAATTATCACCCGTCCACTACGCGTTTTTATACGGATTTTGGTTTGCTGACTGCCCACCCTGGCATGGCGGCGGAAGTCAATGAAGTCTTCATCCACCTGACTGGTTTGACCAAGCCCAAGAAGCTCGACTATCTGTGGCTGGCCCCGTTTGCCCTTCAACCTCAAATCATCAAGGCCATACGCAATGAAGCGCGCATAGCGCGTGAAGGCCGCCCCGCCCGCATCATCGCCAAGATGAATGCCCTGCTGGATGAATCTGTCATCCGCGCCCTGTATGCGGCATCGGCAGACGGTGTAAAAATTGACCTCATCATACGCGGTGCCTGCGCCTTGCGCCCCGGCGTGCCTGGCTTGTCAGAAAACATCAAAGTGCGCTCCATCATAGGCCGTTTCCTGGAGCATAGCCGCATCTATTACTTCCGCAATGATCTGGCGCATGACGTATACCTGGCCAGTGCCGACTGGATGAACCGCAACCTGTTCCGCCGCATAGAAGTGGCTTTCCCGGTACTGGAAAAGTCATTGAAAAAACGCGTCATTTCAGAAGGCCTGGAACCCTATCTGAAAGACAATGTGAATGCCTGGACGCTAGATTCAGATGGTCGTTACGAGCGCAAGAAAACCCGCGCCAAGCAAGTGCGTTTCTGCGCCCAACAGCATTTGATGCAAACCCTGGGTTCGCTAGCTGACACGGAAAATTAATAATGGACCTTATCCTCTGGCGTCATGCAGAAGCAGAACCGGCAACGGCTGAACTGACTGATGAATTCAGAAAACTGACTGGCAAAGGGAATAAGCAAGCGAGCAAAATTGCTTTCTGGCTTGATAGCACACTGCCTGAAACTTGCAGGATACTGGCCAGCCCCACCATACGCACCAGGGACACGGCTGAAGCCCTGATTGCCTGCGGCAGGAAATACAAGGTCATGCCGGAACTAGGCCCGACAGCCACAGTCAGCGATGTATTGACTGCGGCCAACTGGCCTAACAGCCGTGAACCTGTACTCATCATCGGGCATCAGCCCTATCTGGGTCAGGTAGCGGCAGAATTGCTGGGCCATCCCTTGCAAGAGTACAGCGTACGCAAGGGCAATGTCTGGTGGATCACACAAAAACAGCGTGAAAACGAGATCGTGCAAACCTATCTGAAAGCCATCATGTCGCCTGACCTGGTGGTTAAATAAGCGCTCCTGAAATTCATTTAGTCACAGGTAAAAATACTGGCTCTCTGCAGCAAATCCCGCTTGCTGTTAGTATGTAAGGCCGTCTTTACCCACAAAGCACGATGAAACCCACGCACATCCTTGCCGCCCTGATTGCTGTCATCACCTGGGGTATCAATTTCGTAGTCATCAAAATCGGTTTGCAAGGTTTGCCGCCTGTGCTGTTCACCGCATCGCGCTTTATCTTCTCTGCCCTGCCTCTGGTATTTTTTGTGTCATTTCCCAAGACATCGTGGAAATGGGTAGTTGCCTATGGCATGTTCCAGTTTGCCTTCCAGTTCACGCTTTTGTTTTGCGGCATCAAGCTGGGCTTCCCTGCTGGTCTGGCATCTCTCGTCATGCAGTTACAGGCCTTCATCACCATGGGTCTGGCCGTTGTCATCATGGGTGAAAAACCGCAATTCGTACAAGTGCTGGGAGCCCTGATTGCCTTGTCTGGCATGGCGCTGGTAGCCATGCATCTGGAAGCACAGGCAACCATCATCGGATTCTTGCTGGTGGTTGCTGGGGCGGTGTGCTGGAGTATCGCCAATATCGTCACCAAGAAGATAGGTGTGGTCAATCCCCTGGCGATGGTGGTGTGGGGTTCGGCCATTGCCAGCCCGCCTCTGCTGCTAGCGTCTTATATGATGGAGGGCCTGGATGCCTGGCAAGTAGCCTATGCACAGTTGAACTGGACTTCTATCGGTGCCATCGCTTATCAGTCCTACCCTAATACCATCGTCGGCTTTGGCATCTGGTCATGGCTGATGCGCAAATATCCTGCTGCAACCATTGCACCGTTCACCTTGCTGGTGCCGGTGGTCGGTATGCTGACAGCCTCTATCGTATTGAACGAGACTTTATTCTGGTGGAAAATTTGCGCCGGTCTGCTGGTACTCGGCGGACTGGCATGCAACCAGTTTGGTTTGCGTATCTGGTCCTGGTTCAAACCGGCTGCAGCGACCTGAGCACTCATTATCAGCCAGCGACTGTCTCCAGTTCAGGCTCTTCCACATAGGTATCTGCCACTGCATCTGCCACATGTTCCGGGTGGCAGATGTCATGCCAGGTCACCAGCCTGAGTTCACCCTTGGCATCTTCCACCAGGGCTGACAAGCTCTCTACCCAGTCACCATCATTGCAATACAGGATACCGCCTATGTCGCGGATTTCTGGTTTGTGGATATGGCCGCAGATAATGCCATCCAGGCCTTTGCGACGCGCTTCATCGGCCAGTGCATCTTCAAATTGCGTGATATAGCTGACAGCGTTTTTTACCTTTTGCTTCAGGTATTGTGACAGCGACCAGTAAGGCATGCCAGCGCGGGCGCGCCAGTTATTGAAGATCTGGTTGAATTTCAGGATCATGGTGTACAGGCTGTCGCCGACATAGGCCAGCCATTTGGCACAGGCGATGACACCATCAAACCTGTCACCATGCAAGACCAGCATGCGCTTGCCTGCGGCAGTGGTGTGCACCAGTTCATCCCTTATCTTGATGCCGCCAAAATCCAGGTCAATGAACTGGCGTACAGATTCATCATGATTGCCAGGCACGAAGATGACGTTCGTACCTTTCTTGGCTTTTTTCAAGACGGTTTGCACCACATTATTATGGGTCTGGTCCCAGTACCAGCGGCGCTTGAGTTGCCAGCCGTCGATGATGTCACCGACCAGGTATAGCGTGTCTGAGTCGGTGGCACGTAAAAATTCCAGCAACTTGGCCGCCTGGCAGCCGCTCGTTCCCAGATGCAAATCTGAAATCCAGATAGTGCGGAAACGCTGGGTTTCTTTCTTACCGGTTTTATACAATTTGCTATTCAAGAACTGATCGGCTGGTTTCATGTTTATTGCTCCCCTGTGCCGTAATGGCGTGCGTAACGGTCATCCAGATTCGCCAGTGGCAACATGACGAATAAATCAGCGCTATGGAAATCCGGGTCCCAGGCAGGATCACCACATACCCAGGCACCGGCACGCAGATAACCTTTCAACAGCGGCGGGATACGCGCCTCAGTCGAACTGCTGTCGATTTCATCCAGCGGAAAAGGCGTGTGTGGCGTAACGCGGTATTCCAGCGGCGCAAAATCTGCAGCAGACAGACCACGATAAATCGCGGCGGCATTCTGGCCACCATCCGTCAGGCTGATGCTGGCGCACCCTATCAGGTGTGAACAGCGCTCACGGCGCATATAGGCAGCCAGGCCAGCCCACAGCAGCATGATGACGGCACCACTGCGGTAATCAGGGTGGATGCAGGCACGGCCTGCTTCTGCCACGCTATTGCGTATATGCTGCAGGCGCGACAGGTCAAATTCTGTTTCAGAGTAATAACGGCCCAACTGGCGGGCAGCATTTGGCCCCAGTATGCGGTATGTGCCAACCACTTTCAGGCTCTTGGAGTCGCGTACGATCAGGTGATCACAGTGTTCATCAAATTCATCCTTATCCAGGCCATCAGGATTGGATAAGGCAGACAAACCCATGCTTTCTATAAAGACCTTATAGCGCAGGCGCTGCACTTCTTTCACTTCTTTTGCCGTTGTTGCAAGGCTCAGATTGAGTTTGGAAAAACTGGGATTAGCATCGGCGGGTATCGTGAGTAATCGCATTCATCGTCCTTGTCATGTTGTTCGTTGATCCGACGAACGAAGAATAATCAAGGATTACTTCAGCAATATGACAGTGAGATGTCGGTTTTATGACAAGTCAAAAAAACAACAATCCCCGTCTGGCATATACCAGACGGGGATTGCGATGGTGAAATCAAATAAATGCAGGGCAAAAGCAATACCAAGGCTCTTTCAGAGCGCCATCTTCCTAATACTCATTGCATTTCAGAAAAACTGAATTACTTCTCTTTCTTTGGCCTGCCCGCCTTCAGCGGTGCCAGACCAGCGATCAATTTTTTCAGGGCAGGCACATCGGTCTTGCTCAACAAGGCAACACCAATACGCAGCAACTGGCTTTTCTTGACTTCAACGCCAGCTTTCAGGCAGGCTTTTTTGACTGCACCCAAAGCCGCATATTCACTTTCCGGCATGGTGAAGCTATCACGCACCAGCTTGGCCTTTTTGACTTTTTCTACGACGACTTCGACCAGGGGCTTGACTTCAGCAGCCTTGACGGCAGGTTTGGCGCGCGCCGGGGCTTTTACGGGCGCTTTAGCAGGCGCTTTTTCAACAGCTTTGGCTTCCACGGCAGGCTTGCTGACCACTTTTTTCTTGACAGCCACAACAGCGGGCTTAACAGGAGATTTTTTAAGGGCCACGACTTTTTTCTCTGCACCTGCGACTACAGTACTTACTTTTTTCGTTGCTGCGGTTACCATTCCAGCCTCCAAATTAAAAAACATGTAAACAATATAAACAATTTATTGTTGATATGCAAGGAAGAAGCATAGCCATTAGAAATGACAGGTTCATTACGGAAAAATGATCTTTCAGGAGAAATTTCTCATGACATGAGATAATCCGCGCCATTTCGCATCACCAGTTTCCTCGCTCTTCAGCTTTATCTTTTATTATGATTACACGCAACTCTTTACTCTACCCACTGGTTTTACTCCTTTCTCCCCTTGCTGTTCTTACTAGCGCCCATGCCGAAATTCAAGGCTCAGGCTCTTCCGCAGCAGCGCCCCTGTATCAGAAATGGGCAGATGCTTATAGCAAAAACGGTGGCACTACCATCACCTATCAAGCCAGCGGCTCATCTGCAGGCATCAAGAAAATAAAGGAAAACAGCGTAGAATTTGGCGCCAGTGATGCCGCCCTTAGCCAGGCAGATCTTAAAAAAGATAAATTAATACAGTTTCCTTCTGCCATTTCAGGCGTCGTGCCTGTCATTAACTTGCCAGGTATCAAGACTGCTGAATTGCGCCTGACAGGCGAAACCCTCGCAGGCATTTTCTCTGGTGACATTACGCTCTGGAATGATGCCGCTATCGCAGCTCTCAATCCTGGCATGCGTTTGCCGAATAAAAATATAGAAGTCATCGTGCGCCAGGATGGTTCGGGTACGACCTATAATTTTTCTGATTACCTGAGCAAAATCAACAAAAACTGGCAGGCAAAGTATGGCAGAAACTTTATCATTCCATGGAATAGCCATAGCCATTTGATCCAGGTCAAAGGCAGCAGCAATATTGCTGGCACACTCAAGAAAACACCGTATGCCATCAGTTATATCGACTTTAACTATGTAAGTCAGGAAAAACTCGACTACGCCCTTTTGCAAAATCGCGATGGTAAATTCATTGCGCCTTCAGCTGAGGCATTTTCTTCTGCACTGTCAAACAGCAGTTGGAAAACTGACGCCAATTTTGAAGAAATGCTGACCGACAAAGCAGGACAAAAAACCTGGCCCATCACCATGGGTACTTTTATCGTCATGCAACAGCGTGCCAAGGATGCACAGCAAACTACCGGCGCCATGAAATTTTTCACCTGGGCCTTTATGCGTGGTGACCGCTATGTCAATAGCGTGGATTTTGTGCGCCTGCCAGACAGCCTGCAAGCCAGGATATTCAAGGAAATGACGACAGTCACAGATAAAAAAGGGGAAGTCCTGAACTGGAATTTGAATCCCATGTAAAGATTCAGGATTTAGTCTGGCGCCATGGGTACAGTCCTAGCCCTGGCAATCAGTAAGGCAGCAGTGGTCAGCAACACGGCAAAGCAGCTGGTTGAGCACAGGGCCAGGCGAAAGATGAAAGCTTCTTTCGCCAAGCTGCCAGTCACCATGCTGGACATGCCAAAGGCAAGTGGCAGGGCCAGCAAAAGTGCGGTCAATGCCGTGCTGGCAAATAAAATATAACGCCACTGATCATTCTCTTTAGGTTCCAGTATGACGATGTGCGGTAATCTTTTTAACCATCGCACATAGTAATAAGCCAGTCCTGCTACGCCCAATAAACTACTCAGATGTTGCAGCACATGAAAAACACGGGTATGAACACCCGCTACTTCTACCGGCAAGCGCAACGCATCGAAATAAGCGACAGCAAAACCACTGGCATGGGTAAACGCATCCCAGACTATATGAGTCATCGCACCCAGTATCAGCGCCAGCGAAACCCAGATGAACTGCGCGCCCGACAAAGTTTGGGGCAGCGAAACATGTGCTTGCAATGCCTGCCTTTGTATTTGTGGCAGCAAGTAGATGAAGTGTGCCTGCATCAGCCGCAAAAACATGAATACAGCCCAGCCCAAAGGCAAACACACCAGCAGCAAACCCGACCAGTGATGCGCCAGCGTGGCCAGGTCAAAGGCAAATACATAGTAAGCAAGGTCAGGGGCAATACTGCCTATAACCAAAGCCATGAGATTGAAACGCTGTGGTGCAAGACGATGAAGGGGAAGTATGGCGAGCGGATGGGCAAAGGTCCAGGGCATGATAGGGTAAAGTCAGATCGTCAGGTATTAAGCCGAATTCTTTTTACAGGGCAAATCAAAATCAACATGATAATGCTCATCATGCCTGATCCAGGCGCTTCCCTTCATAAATTTCAAATGTGTTTGCAAATACGGCCCGCGTGTCGTGGCAAATAATTTTGCCAGATAAGGTGGGTCAATAATCACCAGCGCCAGCCCTCTGCCTTTGGCTTTTGCGGCAAGGTCTAGCTGATATAAATGCTCAGCCAAAGCAGCAAAGTCTATGCGGTAGTCACCAAAGCGAGCTTGCGCATCAAAATCAATCTCATAGCCATATTTGTTATCCATATCTCCGGGCAAAGGCCGGGAAACACCTTGCGCGTCGATCACCGGCATCATGAAATCGACTGACAAACCATTTTTATGAGTACGGTGAGGCCGCATGCGCCCACCTTTTTTCCAGCCAGTCTCGCCATACACAAAGACTTTATCGCTGGCAGTTTGCTCTAGCTGTCGATAGGCTTGTGTAATAATATCTGCGACAGTGGAATGCACATAAGTTCGTCCCAGACTCACACCCAGTGCGCTATACGCAGAAAAATTGGGACCTGATGCAGGCAGGCTGACACCATCCTCCAGTCGTCCATTGGACACCGTTCCATAGCAGATGCTTTCTTTAGCCTGTGCAGGACAAGCCAATGCCGCAAGCACACAAAGCACACGAAGCACACGAAGCAGGTAGAGACCGGTCAAGCTGAGCATGTTCAAGACAATATCCGCAATCCTAGTGGCGTCATGATGTGGGCAATTAATTGCGGTGGCTGCCCAGCTGAAAGCGACTTGACCTTGATGTTACCTTGCATGTTCAAGTCCTGCATCAGTTGAGAAATTCTGGCGGCGTCAGGATGCAGCAATTCCAGTTCAAGCAGACTCATCCCCATATCCAGCATTCCTGCTGCAGGGTGATTCGTGGCTTGTGCTGCAGCTTGCCATTCTATCAAGGCAGGGGCAATGCCATCCAAGGGCAAACAGCCGTCTTGCGGTATGGTGATCAGCCAGTGATTGCTGCCACGACTCATGGGCTCTATGCTACCCAGATTTTCCCGTGTCTGGCTTAATGCAGTTTGTATGTCCGTTGTGCGTGCGACCCAATTCGATAAACGAGGCTTGCTATCCGGCGTCAAAGTATCCAGTGCAAACCAGCGTGGCCGTACGGGTTGGACTGCATCAGGATTGACCGCAATAATTTCCAGAAATAATGCTGGCCCCAAACGCACAAACATATTGTGCGTGCCCATGCGTACGTGCTCGCCACCAGGCTGGGGGTCTACACCTAATAGCGCTTTGACATAAGCGGCACCTGATACAAGATCAGGTGCCGTTATCGTGATGTGGTCGAGATCGCAATGTAACAAGTTAGATTCCTCATTTTTTCAGGACGATCAGATCAGACTCTTATTTTGCTTCACTTGGCTTGGCTGGCGCAGTGTTTATCGCAGTCGCGGTATTAACTACCGGTAGTGCATTTCTCCAGTTTTCGGGCGTGCACATTTCCCATTTTGTATTTGGCACATAAAACAGTGCAGCCTGTTTATGGGACAGGAAATGGAAGGATGGCTGTTGTATTGCCTTCACCGAACCGTCAGCAATAAAATATTCAACAGAAAAACGCGGATAAGCCATGACCAGGCCACCAACTGCAAATGAAACGTCTTCTGGCTTGATGATCTCGGCCACTCTGTCTTCGCTGGTACCGGTGGTGACATCCAGCAGACGCAATCTGGTTTTTTCAAACAGCTCACGCTCAGCCATGGATTCACGTGCATTATTGAGTTTGCGCAAAATGCCGAATGGATTAGTGCCGATATCTACCAGCGAGCCGATTTGCGACAAGGACGGATTATTGACGACTTCAACGATACTGCGCCAGGTTGATTTGCCAGAGAATTGCAGGTTGACTGCCGAGCTCGGCTGGCTGGCAGCCAGCAAACCTTCTACCCAGGCAGTGGCATCCTTGGCCCAATGATATTTGATGGCGGAGGTATAGCCGCGGCAGCTATAAAATGCCAAAGCGTCTTGCTTGGAAACTGTACCCGTGAGTTTATTATCGACAAACACCAGGCCACCGACATCGCCATCTGTCATCGCCACATAAGCAATATTGCGTCCCTGAGCATCTTTCATCTCAAAGCGTTCCATGGCTGACTCTGGAGGCACCGTGGTTATCACATATCGAGCATCCGACTTCTGGTCAACTGCAAGGCTCTTGATAGGGCTGGCAGTTTTGCTGGGCTGGTCTACATTATTGGCGGCAAATGCAGGATAGGAGAAGCTCAGCACAAGTGCTGGCAATAAAACGAGAGTAGTCGATCGCATATGATGAAAAAATTTATAAAGTAGCAATCTTAACTGAAATTGCTGCTTGATAGCATTTTTCATAGGCTAGCCAGTACTGAGTCTTAACTTGAAGGGGGGGGTAGACGCGCGAACATCCGTGAGAGGTCTGACGGATTTTATTCATCCGCACAGGCATGTTGGGATCCGGCTTTTAAGCTGATGCTCTTGGCTTCGACTTAAGGCAGCTATGTGCACCGGGGATGATGCCATACCTGCCGTAAAGTGGCTGTTGCACCCAGCGCCGGAAAATCTTTTCTTGGCAAACTGTTTTTGCTGCCATCTGCAAATTCGTGGTGGTGTCACTTCCAGTGCGACAAGTGGCATGGACAGGGGTGTCGGATAACACTATTCCTCTCGCTGCCGAACCAGATAATGCAAGTCCTTTCACTGACCTCACTACATCAGCGTTCACACTAGTGCTCGTGCCACCACCACACGCCGCCAACATAACTGTTAGGACTTACAAAAAACCGCCCCAGCTGCGTTGCAGCTCCTAGCCGTACTTAAAGTACTGTCTTCGTCGCTGACGGTGTAGTCGGGATTTCAGGCAACATGTTGCCTGCCGACGTAACAAACATCCCCTACAAGGGATGTTCCATAAAAGCGATAGCCTTGCTGGGACAATTTTGTGTAAGTCCCAACTGAAGAAAACAGACAATCAGTGCAGCAACAGATTTCAAGCTACCTGCAAATAATTTCTATTAGCACTAGTGTAAAAGCTGATGATGGTCAAGAATGTTTAAAAATGTATGTGAATTGTCATCGAATTGTAATCTGCCGACTTACTCCATGGCCGCAGTACGGTAGCGATTGACTTCTGCCGAGGTCAGCGTGTCAGCTTTATTGCCCCAGGCATTGCGGACATAACTGAGTACCAGGGCGACTTCGCTATCATTAAGGGTATGCGCAAAAGGTGGCATGCCATAGGGACGCGGATTATCTTTGGTGACCGGCGGGAAACCGCCAGACAAAACCATGCGTACAGGGTTAGACAAGGCATGGCTGAGCAAGGAGGGATTAGCCTTGAGTGCCGGATAAATATTTGCTACACCTTCGCCCTGCGCTCCGTGGCAATCCACGCAGTGGGTTTTATACAGCGCACCGCCCTGCTTCATGACTGCATCCATACGTTCTGCGCTCAGTTCCGGGCCTGCCATGACTTTGTCGAGCATGTCTTTTTCTGCTGCTTGCACGGTAGGTATGGCCTGTAGATAGCTGACCATGGATTTGATATCAGCATCTGACAAATGCTGGGTGCTGCCCGCCACTACTTCTGCCATGGGGCCGGATACGGCGGTATGTTGATTCACGCCCGATTTCAACAAGGCGATTAACTCTTGTGGCGACCACTTCGCCAGACTGACTTCTTTGCTATTCGTCAACGCCGGCGCATACCAGCTTGTCAGTTCACCACCAGATAAATCATTCACTCCAGCATTTGCTCCCAGGCTATTGCGACTACTGTGACAGGCACTGCAATGTCCCAGACCATTGACCAGATAGGCACCGCGATTCCATTCTGCAGATTTGCCAGCGTCAGCCTGGTAACTGACAGGACGGAAATAGGCTGCACGCCAAAATGCCAGTAAAGCACGGCTATCATAAGGAAAGCGCAGTTCATGTGCCTGATTTTGCTTCTCTACCTTGGGTAAAGACATCAGGTAGGCATACATGGCATCGGCATCACCCCGCGACACCTGGGTGTAATTAGTGTAGGGGAAAGACGGGTATAGCAAACTGCCATCTTTGGATTTACCATTATGCAAGGCTTGCCAGAAATCTTCAGCGGTCCAGCTACCTATCCCTGTTTTTACATCAGGCGTGATATTCGGTGTTTTGAAATTGCCAAAATCGGTTTGTAATAAGCGTCCTCCGGCAAATGCAGCTTCACCGCGCGCGGTATGGCAGCCCATGCAATTACCAGCTTTGACCAGATACTCGCCCCTGGCTATTTGATCTGCTACTGACAAACTGCCAGTGGGGGTAGTTGTAGCGCTTTTATCATCGACCAGATAATAGCCAAAGCCTGCTACGGCGGCGATGCCCGCCAGCAAAAGCAGCAAAGCGAACAATAGGATTTTTTTCATGGATTTGTTATAAAAATTATTGAGACAGGCTGCCACATTTCATTGGCAATAGCCGGTACTCTGTTACCGTCAATATTGGCGCGACGCTATCGCTGGGCACAGTCTGGGCCGCCAGCCAGCTTGACACTGCCGCGAGATCTGCAGGCTTGAGCTTGCTGGCAATTTGCTGCATGCAGTCAGGTGCATGCGCCTTGCGGCTACCAGTTTGCCAGGCCCCCAGTTGGGCAACCAGATAGTCACGCGGCAAGCCCACCAGCCCCGGCACGAAGGGGGCCAGGCCCGTCATGTTCTTGCCGTGGCAAGAGACGCAGGCGGGTAAATTGCGTGATTTGTCACCTTGCACAACCAGTTGCCTGCCTTGCTCCAGCGAAGTGGCATTCGCTTCACTGGCTTGAGGTGCAGAGTAAGGTGGGTGCAGGCTGGAAAAATAATCAGCAATTTCTTTCAGATATGCATCAGACATATGCGCAACCATATACCGCATGGCAGGATAAGCACGTTTTCCTTCCCTGAAATTCAGTAACTGGTTATACAGATAACCGGCTGGCTTACCGGCAATACGCGGGTAAAAACCGTCAGTCCCTGCCCTGCCCTCGGCACCATGACAGGCAGTACAGGCTTTTAGCCTTTGTTCCAAAGTATCCGGCACCCGCTGTGCAGACTGCGTCGATTGTGCCGACGCGATGAGTGGCAAACCCAATACGACATACAGCAGGCCGGATTTCAAACGAGAAGTAAAGTGCATGGTGATAAAACAAATGATGGCACAAAGACGCTAGCTTAACAGTTTGTCCAATTCCTTTAAGGCGAACAGCAAATCTTCTGATTTATATCAAACATTGCCAAGCAGATCATTCCTTGAAGCTTCAAGCAAAAATGCCACAAAATCAGGCAAAGCCGACGTATTTGCGTCGTACGGCAGTTGTCTGAGCGCAGGTTTCAATACCTATTCAACAGCCAGATAAATTTTTCTGCAAAAGAAAGCAAAGTCTTGCTTGTCAAGAATGCCTAAGCCGGGGATAATTCTGCCCTTTCGTCTCTTTTGAGGCCCAGATTCAGCAAGATGACCTGGCCCGCTTTTACCAGCGGGCTTTTTTATCCGCGCCGCGCCTGCCGTTGATCTGTAGATGATGATCGCCAGCAGCTTTTTCGCCCTTGCTATTGCCTAACACCATTGACAAGCTTTTGTTGTCGTACTCGAATTTGTTACATGAAAAACAGCTTAACTGACTCAAACACTTCTCCTGCAACAAAAACAGGCTCAACGCTGACATTAGGTAAAAAACCGCAACTGCAACTGAGCCGTCCGTCGCTGAGCATCGCGCGCACGGCCACAGTGCAAACTGTACAAGTGGTGGTCCCAGTATCGAACCCCATGGACTCGATCGAGGAAACACCGACACTGGTCACAACGCCAGTGACGGTGATTACCAAGCGTCGTTCCAGATTACAGGCTGCGATGGCTGACGGTAGCGATGCGTCTGAAGAAACTGCAAGCACGTCCATGGAAGTGGAATCAGTGGCAACTGATAGTGACGAAAGCAGCAGTGCTGAGATGTCTGCTGCTGTAACAGACATTATGGCTGACGCTACTACGGACACTGCAGAAAGCGCCAACAGAACCGAAGCTACTGCCAGTAGCAGCGCCACTGATGCAGAGGTAGCCAAGCCGCGTGTAGTCGTCATACGCAAGAGCGGCCCCAAACTGGCTAAAAAATTATTGCTGGCAGATCAGCCTGCGACTGCTGCGCCTGTGGTCATTAAACGCGAAGCGCGCATAGGTTCAGGCAAACTGGCACCGCCTGCACCGGTAGTCACGCTCAAGCCCGTAGCTACGGTTGTGCAAGCCGTGAGCGGCACTTCTGCAACACCTGCAGCGTTTATTGCTTCAGTTGCGTCCACTGCGCCCACTGTGCCAGCCACTTCCGCAACATCAACTGCCTCAAGCACATCTACCGCTCCAGCGGCTGCCGCATCCAGCATCAAGGACATAGATACATCTGCCTATGTCTTGCCAGCGATGCGCGAGCCTGCCAAGCGTGGCCGCAAGTCTTCTGAATTTCATTTTGAAAATGATGAAATCCAGGCTTTGAATGCTGCAGAATCGGCAGAGATGAAGCGCGCAGCGCGCGTCAAGGCCAAGAAGCCGACGCCAGCCAATGCAGCAAACCAGGAAGCACAACTGGAGCAATATCGCAAGCAACTGACCAAATTGATCAATCTGGGCAAGGACCGCAGTTACCTGACCCATGCAGAAATCAATGATCACCTGCCTGACGACGTTGCTGACGCTGAGATGATACAAGGCGTTATCAGCACCCTCAACGACATGGGTATTGCCGTCTATGACGCCGCACCTGATGCCGCGATGATGCTGTTGACCGATAACGTCGCCAACAATGTCACTGAAGATGAAGCAGAGGCCGCAGCGGCTGCCGCGCTGGCCACTGTTGACTCAGACTTTGGTCGCACTACTGACCCGGTACGCATGTATATGCGTGAAATGGGTGGTGTGGAATTGCTGACACGTTCAGGCGAAATCGAAATCGCCAAGCGCATTGAAGATGGCTTGAAAGACATGGTGCAGGCTATCTCTGCCTGCCCTGGCACGATACAAGAAATGCTGGCGATTGCCGACAAGATTTCCAAAGATGAAATTCGCGTGGATGACATCATTGACGGTCTGCTGGACCCTGATGCAAGTGATGCACCAGCCATAGAACTCAGCGACAACGACGATCTGGACGACCTGGACGATGACGATGATGCGGTAGCAGAAAATGCCAGCGGCATCAGCGATGAGCAATTGCAGCAAATGAAAAACGTAGTCTTGCAAAAATTTGCAATCGTCGCGATGCGCTTTGAGCAAATGCAAGCTGCCCGCACTACGGATGGTTATAAATCTCCTGCTTACCAGCAGGCACAGATTGCCATCACAAGTGAGCTGCAAGGCATGCGTTTCAGCGTCAAGACTGCAGAAAAACTGTGCGACTCTCTGCGCAAGCAAATGAAAACGCTGCGCCAGACTGAAAAGCAGATGCTGGAATTGATGGTCAATAAATGCGGCATGCCGCGTGCTTATTTTGTTGAACATTTCCGCCAGAATGCGACTAATCCAGAATGGCTGAACAAGGAAATGAATGGCACATCCAGCTATGCAGCTATCCTGGGCCGCAATATTCATGCCGCCCGTGAATTGCAGCAAAAGCTGATAGACCTGGAACACAATGTCTGCCTGCCTTTGTTTGACCTGCGTGAAATCAACAAGCAGATGGTGGCTGGTGAAAAACGTTCCAGCGAAGCCAAGGCAGCCATGACTGAGGCCAATTTGCGCCTGGTCATTTCCATCGCCAAGAAATATGTCAACCGTGGCCTGCAATTCCTGGACTTGATCCAGGAAGGTAATATTGGTTTGCTCAAGGCCGTGGATAAATTTGAATACCGTCGTGGTTATAAATTTTCTACTTATGCCACCTGGTGGATCAGGCAGGCGATTGCGCGTGCCATTGCCGATCAGGCGCGCACTATCCGCGTACCGGTGCACATGATAGAAACCATCAACAAAATGAACCGCGTGCGCCGCCAGCTCTTGCAAACGACAGGCCTGGAACCAGAACCGGCGGCGATTGCCGAGAAGATGGGTCTGCCTGAAGGCAAGGTCAGGGAAATCCTGAAGATCGCGAAAGAACCAGTCTCGCTGGATGTGCCTATCGGCGACGATGGTGATTCACAACTGGGTGATTTTATCGAAGACAGCATGACCTTGTCCCCTATGGCAGCAGCAATGCAGGCATCAGTACAAGAGAAATTGAAAGAAGCACTGGATTCTTTAAGCCCGCGCGAAGCCAAGGTCTTGCGCATGCGCTTTGGTCTGGAAACCAGTACCGAATTCACGCTGGAAGAAGTAGGTAAGCAATTTGAAGTAACGCGTGAACGCATACGCCAGATTGAATCCAAGGCCATGAAAAAACTGCGCCACCCTGCTCGCGCGGATCACCTGAAGAGCCTGATGGAAAGCAACTAAGTCTGGCTCGGGTCTCAAATAAAAAGCACTGCATCTCCAAGATTGCAGTGCTTTTTTCATTGGATCAACTAAGCAGGAAAGACAAAGCGAACTGCACCTGTTCGAGCCTGGACTGGGTGCTGCCCTCAACCAACAAGAAAGGAATTTCCCTTTCATCCAGCACATCCAATACTTCTTGATGTACGCGATCACGCACATAGGCAGATTCACGTTGCAAACCATCAGGCTGCCAGGGAAAGTCTGGCGCAGTGACTATGCAAAAATCATATTGATGCGACAGTTCCATCTCAGCCAGCTCTGAATCTGGCTCACCAAAATAATGACGGCTGTAGATCGCCGTCATGATGGGGCCAGTATCGCAAAACAGCCATTGCCTGGCCTTAGGCAGCAATTCAGTTTCCCGCTTCACCTGCGTGCGGGCGATGAGAATTTGCTCTTCTGCCTTAGGGACGCGCTGGTTTTGCTCAACAAATTCACGCAAATACTCTGGCACCCACATGGTCTGGTAATGCTTGGCCAAAGCCTCGGCCAATATGGATTTGCCAGAGGACTCGGCCCCCAATATGACGACACGATTTACTGAGGACATGTTTTACTCCAGGCACGCAGGCCCATGATAGCCATGATAACGAAAATTGCATACAACAGTGCCGTCAGCATCAGGCCCTTGTATATATACAGACCGACATACAACACGTCGACGACTATCCAGACATGCCAGTTTTCCAGTTTTTTACGACTCAGCAAAACCTGCCCCAGCAAACTGCCCGCGGTCAGAAAACCATCGGCATACGGCACATCAGTATCTGTATAAGTCTTGAGAAACCAGGCCAGCAAGACGAAAGCCAGCAAAGTCGCACCCAAAGAACTCCGCCTGTCCGGCGTATTCAAACGCGTGACTTGCAAGCGTTCTTGCGCATCATCGCCACGCAGCCAGTTGAACCAGCCCCAGACAGATACCAGGATAAAGACAAACTGCAAACCCATGTCCCCATACAGTCTGGCATCAAAAAACACCGCCGCATACAAGCCGGACGATACGATGGAAAACAGCCAGGCCCAGTGCAACTGCCGTATGTTCAGCGCGACGGTGATGACAGACAAGACAAAGGAAGCCAACTCCAGCAGGTTGGTTGTGAAACCGAATAAGGGGATAGGATCATTCATCATGCAAAAGTTTATTGGCAGGGCTTACGCAAAACCGCCCCAGCTGCGTTGCAGCGCCTAGTCGTACTAAAGTACTGTCTTCGTCGCTGACGCCTTGCTGGGACAATTTTGCGTAAGCCCTAATTAGCTTGTTCGCATTATCAACGATAGCGCTACTTGTGTCATAGCATATTGCGCAACATGACCTTGCCAATCGGGCGACAAGTACAATGTCGTGATATTTAGATTGTGATAAGCAAGACTTATCCGCTATATTTCTAAAAACTCACAAAATCAATAGAAAATCAGCTTTATGAAAAAATATTCGGGCTTTACAGTACTGGAAATGATGGTCGTTGTAGGCATCATTGCCATATTGGCAGCGATGGCAGTCCCATCTTATATGTTCAAGATCGTCAGGGAGCAGCTGGAAGTAGGCATACAGTTTGCCGATATTGCAAAAAAACCCGTGGCAGCTACATGGCAGGCAGAAAAGAAATTTCCTATCGATAATCTCGCCGCAGGCTTGCCAGTTGCAGACAAAATCGTCAGCAACCTGGTCAGCTCCGTTGATATACAGGACGGTGCAATCAATATCACCTTTGGCAATAATGCCCATGGCGTACTGAAAGGCAAAGTCCTGACCTTGCGCCCTGCAGTCGTTGAAGACGCTCCCATCGTGCCAGTGGCCTGGGTATGCGCCACCGGCACGCCGCCAGAGAAAATGACAGTCAAGGGGATAGACAAGACAACAGTACCAGCAGCCAACCTGCCTTCATACTGCAGACCAAAGCAAGAGAGCAAGAAATAAGCAGTGTTGGCCGCTTGGCTTAAACACCAAGCCTCTGTATATAGACAAAGGGCACTTCATTACTGAAGTGCCCTTCTCGTTTCAGTGTTGATAATGTCAGAACTTGTGTTCAAACATGACGCGGGCAGTCACGGTGGTAGGCGTGACCGACGTCTGGATTATTGAACCCTTATCGCTGTAAGTTCCGATATTGACATTATCCTGATGCAGGAGATTGCCCAGGGAAACACGCAAATTGGTTTTGGGATCAAATTTCCACAGGGCATATACATCGAGTACACGCTTGGGCACGGAATAAGAGCTCTGCACCGTAGAAATATTCACCGGACCACCGGTCTGGAAGCTGGCATTACCACCCAGTGTCAGTGGTATTTTATCCAATTTGTAATCCATGCCCAAATTGGCACTGATAGGCGTTTGTGAATCCAGGCGGTTATTCGGGCCAGGCACACTACTGATGCTGGACCAGTTGAAAGAGAGATTCGCCCTGAAATCGATAGCCGGTGCACCTTCCACCATCGCACGCAAAGGGAATTTGGCCTCCAGCTCTATACCCTTGGTCGTTGCCTGACCATCATTGACTGGCATGGTGACGTACACTGCATTCGGGTCAGTCCCCTCTTTGACCAACTGCGTACGCGTAAAATCATTGATCCGGCGGAAAAATACACTGGCACTGAGCATGCCACCACCAGGCAGATAGTGTTCATAAGCCATATCCAGACCCCAGGCCAGCTCTGGCTTGAGATTAGGATTACCCATACTGTCCGGGCTATTCGGGTTCTTGTTATCGTTCGAGATGAAGCGGCGAGGTATCAAACGGCTGGTATCTGGTGCCTTATAAGTACGGGTAAGCCCCAGCCTGATCTGGTCGTTCTTGCTGTCTGGCAGTTTGTACAAAGTTTGCAGTATCGGACTCCAGACGCTGAATCTGTTATGGATACTGTAAGGCGTGTTAGTCACATCCGTACTACTCGCTTTGAAGGCACCACTGCTACGGGTATCAATACCTTCCCAGCGCAAACCACCATACACGGACCATTGCTTGGTGACATTCCATTCATCCTGGGCAAACACCGCCATGCGGGTCACATCGGCATTGAAGTTTTCGTCAAGATTGATCAACGGCAAAGTGTTACTGACGTCAACTTGCGTACGTGTTTCACCACGCTTGCTATACGCGCCATCCCAGCCAAATACAAACGAGTGATCCTGAACAAATGGCGCACTATATTTGCCACTCATGGTCAGCCCTTTGTCTGTAGCGCCAGAAATGCTCCTGCGATCAAGTATCTGCGCATTATTCTCGCCATAACCCCACAATTCCACATCAGAATTGCGCTTGTTGTAGTTTAGGCCGAGTTTGACATCCAGCTTGGCACTATCGGCCAACTTGTGTATCCAGTTCAAATTAGTGCGCAACATAGAGAAATCGGAGTGCACATTTTGCAGGTCACTCGCATAAATTGGTTTTAAACTATTCTCCTTGCCAATCAATTCTGGAGGCAATACGCCAACGATAGCAGGCGTTCTTACCTCACTGAAATGTCCATCAAAACGGTTCGCATTGACAAAACTCTGCGTGGTCAGGGTATCGCCATTTTCAAAATTCCAATTGATCCTCGGTGAGAACCCCAGGTTATTGAAAGTCCCCCAACCGAGAGTGCTGGTGTGCGTTGTTGCATAAGGTCTGCCATTCGCATCCGTGCGTACTTCATCCGAATACGAAGGACGCTCATATTGACCATGATTCAGATTACCGGAGATGGAATAAGACATGCGGCCAGCTTTGTCGGAGACCTGGTAATTGATGTTTTCACCAAATTTGCCGCCATCTTCAAACAAACCAAGCTTGAGCTCTTTTTGTGCTGTCTGCACAGACTTTTTCAACACGATATTGATCGTACCTGCAATTGACGCGGTGCTGAGATCAGCAGTCGCTGCGCGTATCACTTCTATGCGCTCGATCAAATCAGGAGAAAGTGAATCCAGCGAAAAACCCGGTGGACTGGGTTCACCGTTCAGCATAATCTGGGTATAACCCGCGCCCAGGCCACGCATGCGGATATCACCGCCACGGCCTTGTACGCCACCTATAGTCACGCCTGGCAAGCGCTTGAGCACTTCGCTGACGGTGGTATCACCATAACGCACGATGTCTTCCTGCGTGACGACGATCTTGGTGGCTGTGTCCTGACGGCGCTCATCATAGGCGCGCGTACCCTGCACTTCCACTTTTTGCATCTTTGGTTCCAAGGCTTTGGCATCGGCTTTTTCAGCGGTTTCTGCTTTAGGTGGTGTTGCTGGAGTTGCAGTTTGAGCAAAGGAAGACTGGCTAAAAGCTGCCATGATCGCCAGGGACAAGATAGTCGGGCGCAAGCTGATACTGTTGGTTTGCATATAGATATTATTGTGGCAATAGTCGTTGAAGAACAAACCTAAGACCATACCACACGGCGTCAAGTTCCGCGACGCAGCAATTCTTTGCTCAAGTTTTTGCTTATTGCGGTTTTCAAATAAGCAATATTTCTTATCAAATCTTACAAATTATTTTTTGAAACATCAGAAACAGAGTTTTACACTAAAGTTGTCAACGCAATAGGCCTGTCAAGCATTGAATGAGGAGCAGTACAAACAGGAGTACATCATGCGAAGAAACATTATTACCATTGCCAGCATACTTGTTGGCATGTTCAGTCTGTCCGGCTGCGTTGTGGCACCGGCACATAACGGCTATGGGTATGGATATGGACCCAGTGTCTATGTCAGCCCTCCTCCGATTATCATCCAGAGTGGTCCTTACTGGGGCGGTGGTGGCGGCAGACATTGGCGTCGCTGGTAAGAACGAGAGTAATAATTTCTACTCAAAGACTGGCGCAATAGCTACAGGTGGCTGTTGTGCCAGCACTTGTGCTTTTTCTGGAGTATCAGAAAAACGCAGGGTCACGGTTCTATAAGCTCTGTTATTTTCATCAGGGAAAGCACTATTGTCTTGCCAGGCAAGTGCATGCACTTGCATGTCAGTGCCCCTGAGTTTGATTCCTGCTTGCGTCATACTTTTCAGGTATGAAAATCTAACGCCTGCACAGGACTTTGCAGCGGTTTTGGCATCTCCCATATTTTTCAAATATGCCTGCGCCTGCTCACACGCCAGGCGCAATTCAGCAATTTCGTAAATACCGTCAGCCCTGGCGATAATGGAAATCCGGCTTTGAAAACTGATCTGCCCGGATGCCTGGTTCAAGACCAGTTCAGCATTCTCATCGTAAGCTGATTTCAACAAAGGGAAATTAGCACGGCCCACTGCATCCAGAGGCAAATTAAGCCGCATGTTTTTGCTGACAAGATGCAATTGCAAATTGTCCGGTAAAGGATTGCCATTTTTTGTGCCCACCTGAAAATGGCTTTGAATCAGATGCTTGGGTTTGCCATACTTTTCAAACTGTATCATCAGGCGGTAAGCATTGCGGTAGCTGATCCATTCAGTCTCGACCTGGCTTTCCGATACCTGTGCCGCCGCCGGCTTCGTGGCTGGCGTTGCGCTATTCATTTGCGCAAAAGCCTGCACTGAAGCTAACTGCATCAGGACAAAAATGGAGGCGTACTTATTGATCATGCTTTTATAAAATTAAAATCGATATGCCAGGCCAGAATATACGGTGACGTAATTCTTCTTGCCCAACCACAAACTGTCGCTGTCAATATCAAACTGATGTATTCCCGTCACATGCGAAGTGACTATCCAGGATGAACTCAACTCCCAGTTCCAATTAACGCCCAGGTAAAAATTCCTGGCATTGGCATTTGTGTGCACGATATCTTTGCCTGACCTTGCAATCAGTATTTGACTGCCAGTGCCGACAAAATCGTTTGTATTACCACCGTTGACATACACAGGGTAGCCATCTGCAAAATTAGGATCAAACCTTGAGTTGGCACTATCGTAATAGCGCCTGCTCCAGGCCAGACCAGAAGATAATGCCAGCCCGTGATGGGATGCTATCTTGTAATAAGTACGTGCTTCTATGCTCAAGTAGGTAGTCTTCTTGCCTGCACCTGCGCCAAATAATAATTTGGACCCCACACGCAAGTTACTCATAGGGCGAAAGTTAAAAAAACCACCGGCTTGAAAACTGCCATCCACATCACCAAACCCAGCCAGCTTGCGCGCAGTTGAAGCGCTGCAACCTCTTTGGTAAGACAACAAAGGGCCATACTCATAGGCACTGGACTGGCTCAGATGCATGCCGAGATTGGTGTTGCGTAAAAAAACACCATTACTCCATTGCATTTGTACATTGGGCATGACACGCGTGGTTTGCTCACCACCCACTTCGCAACTGGGTTCGGAAATCACACCCAGGCCGACATACATGTCAGAACTGCCGTCCGGTAACATGCTAGCCGCCGGGGTCTGGGCGCAAGCAAGATTGGCAACGCAAAAAAGGGAGGCAAATATTATAGATTTCATGCTGGTCAATTGTAGTCGTATGTATACCCGGCCCATTTTCAATATCATTGAAACAGAAAAGCGGCACTACAGGTATAAGGGCGTGAGAAATCCGCATCATAGACACCTCTTTCCAATTTCGCAACTTCAATACCCATACTGAAACTCATCCTATTCATCCTATTTATCCAATGCGCTCTAAGAACCTGCTTGCGACCTGTAGCGAGCGTGCGTCAGCGGGGTCAGGACAACAAAAACGCAGCGCAAAAAGCGGAATGTACTCTAGTACATGAGCATTTTGAACAGCACATGAGCCACGATCACGCAGGCACAGTAAGATCGCAAACAGGTTCTACGGCTCTTTGGTATTTCCTGAAATTACATCAACATACAAGCGCACATAATTCTTTGCCATCATTTCAGAAGTAAATATGGTCTGGTAACGTTTTTGCGCAAATTGTCCCATTTGCGCTGCCAGCGCAGGCTTGTCCCACAGACGTGTCATGGCCGCCCGCAAGGCCAACACATCTTCTGGTGGCACCACCATACCGGTCTCGCCTGCAATATTGACATAACTGGTGCCTGTCCCTATCTCGCTCGATATCATGGGCTTGGCATACATCGCCCCTTCCAGTAGCGAGATGCCAAAAGCCTCTGAACGTAAGTGGGAAGGGAACACCACGCCATAGCAAAGACTGAGCAAGGCGACTTTATCTTCTTCAGGCAATGCACCCAGAAAATGTACATTGTCTAATTTCAAATCCCTTGCCTGTTGCTTCAGTGCGGCTTCTTCCGGTCCATTTCCGACGATCAGCACAGGCATGTCCGTATCGGCCACAGCCTCAAGCAAAATATGCAAGCCCTTGTAATAGCGCAGCATGCCAACGAATAAAAAGAAGCGGCCAGCAAAACGCTGCTGCCATTTGTCGATTAATTCTGGTGACGGCTGCGGATAAATATCTTTGTCCAGGCCATAAGTGATCACTTCAGTCTTGTCACGGTAACGGTTCAAGACCGGGCTGCTGGACAGATAATTAGGTGAAGTGGCAACGATCCTGTCCACATCATTCAAAAACCAGTGGCGCAAGGGCTGATACACTTTTTCCAGGAATTTTTGTCTCACAATATCTGAATGATAAGTCACGATACTTGGCTTTCTGATCCGGCAAAACAGATGCATCAAATCCATAAATGGCCAAGGGAAGTGATAGTGAATAATGTCAGCACTATTCGCCAGTTCCCTGAAGCGCGAGAGTGCCTGCCAGGAAAAACCTGTTGAAGCAATTTCAAAATTCTGTCTTACCCTGTGTACTCTATGCCCTTCCAGTTCCAATTCCAGATCGCCATGTTTGCGTGTCAGGGTCAGCACTTCTGCATCCACGCCCAGACGACTCGTCCCTATCGCCAGTTGCCGTATCGCTTGTTCTATTCCACCGAAAGTATCAGGGTGATAAGTGCGATAAAAATGCAATACTTTCATGGCAGACCTTGATCAGAGCGAATCAGAATGCAAACACCGTTTTGCAATATTATTGAGCAATGATAGATAGCCGTCTACTGCAAGTCTTCCCCAACTTGTCTGGCAAATGTCATCAATTTGTAAGCCTGGAATTTACTGCTGCCGTATTGCTATTCCTGAAGCAAAACAGGCAAGGAAATGATGAATTTGGCTCCGCCATATTGCCCTTCTTGCACCAATATTTGACCGCCGTGTGCAGATATCGCTTTTTTTACAATCGCCAAGCCCAGACCAAAACCACCAGTAGTTCGGTCACGGCTACGGTCCAGCCTGTAAAAAGCCTCAAAAATACGCTCTCTTTCCTCTGCTGGAATACCGGGACCATCATCTTCCAGAATGATTTCAACGCCACCATCTTCACTTCTGCTTGCATGCAGCCAGATGCGCGCAGTGGCGTACTTGGCGGCATTACGCAAGAGATTGCTGATTGCCCGTTTAAGCAAGCGTTGATCACCACAATAAGTACCCAGATCCGCAGAAAAATCTGCGCTGACCTGGTGTTCATCCAGCACATGCTGCAAGCTGTCCAAGCAATCAGAAAGACTACTGTTCAAGTCGAATTCACTACGGTACAGACTGACATCCTGATCAAGTTTGCCCAGATCCAGCAACTCGCTGACCAGCGCATTGAGCTCGCCGATATCGGCTTCCATGGCTTGCATCCGTGGTTCCAGTTGGGGATTTTTTGCGGCATTTCTCAATAGCTCCAGTGCAAATTCCAACCTGGCGATGGGTGTACGCAATTCATGCGAGACTGAATGCAAGAGATTTTTTTGCGCATCCAGCAGGCTCTCTATACGCGCCGCCATCTGGTTCATGCGCTGTGCCAGCGGGTGTATGCTGTCACGCTCTTTGGTTTGCGCCCTGACCTTCAGGTGACCTGCACCAAATTCGTCTGCCACTTTTTCCAGCGCCTGCAAGCCACGCCAGTGTGAACTGGACCAGACCGCAATCGGGATCAGCAGGCAAAGTGCCACGATGATGTAGCGCAGCGCTTCTGTTTTCAGGACGGGTGCAACATCGATAGGCAATTCCTGCGCATGAATGACTTCTTCATCACTGCCTACGTAGCGCTCCCCCTTCAGGTCAACACGGCGGTAAAAAGATTTGCTGGCGACATCAATCACTACTTCACCACGCATCAGTTGCGCCTGCCTTGCCTGGGTCAACTTTGCCAGTACCGGCTGCAGAGGGATCAAATCCATCTGGACGTGGGCAATTTCCCTTATTTTATTGAGACGTGTCAGCCATTCATTCTGGCCAGCCTGATCGACATACCCGGTCAATAATAAAATTTGTCCTGATGCCTGCTGCTGTGCGACTTCCTCCAGAGGATCGCCAAAGAAAATGGTGATGGAGACATAGATGGCAATCGTGGCAACGCTGATAGACAGCATCACCAAAGCAAAAAAACGCAGGAACAGGCGGTTCATCTGCTAGTCCCAGGCAGACGGGCTGAACAGATAGCCCTCTCCCCAGACAGTCTTGATTTTATCGGCATGCGGATCATCAAATTTGCGCCGCAAGCGGGAAATCTTATTATCGATGCTGCGATCCAGGCCATCAAACTCTATGCCACGCATCTGTATCAAAATATCGTTGCGCGACAAGACCTTGCCCGCAGCCTCTGCCAACACCAGCAATAATTTATATTCTGCGCTATTGAGTATGACCGTTTCATCGCGCCAGAATACCGTGCGGTCACTGCGGCACACGCGAAAGGCACCGAAGACGAGATCGGCGTTTTCATCTGCCGGTTCTTCCTTGACACGCCTGAGCAAGGCGCGCAAACGAGCCAATAATATCCTCGGTTGCACAGGCTTATTGACATAGTCATCTGCTCCTTGCTCCAGGCCTGAGACTTCATCAAAGGCATCTTCACGCGCCGTCAGAATCAAGATCGGCACGGTACTGATAGCACGCAACTGGCGGCAAACCACCATGCCGTCCATACCAGGCAACATAAGATCAAGCACGACAATATCCGGCGAAGTTTGCTGGAAATGGCTCAGGGCGACATCGCCACGGCTGACGATGTCAATGGTGAATTCGTATTCTCTCAGGTACTCGGCAACCAATGCTGCCAGCTTGGCGTCATCTTCCACCAGCATTACACGAAACATAAATCTCTCCTTTGCCCGCATTGTAGTAGAGCAGCGCGCGATTTTACGCACATTGCATGCTGCTGCGGTACAAATTACAATTTTCAGACAATTCCAGACTGAGCAGGATTTACAAATTGGAGACAATTACCTGACATTTCGAGAACGATTTTATCGCTTCGTCCCGCTATTCTCTGTCGCCATACCACCCCAACAGGCAAGCGTTTAAACTCTTTTTTGGTTTTCATCATGAAAATACCCGCACATTTCTTTGTAGCTACTCTCATCGCGACCCTGCTGACTGCCTGTGGCGGCACCAGTGATTATATTCCCAAGCCCCTGCCAGTCCAGATCAATACTGATTTCAGTACCGAGCCACCGGGCTGGGCATTTGGTACTTCAGATTTTAGCAACGAGACCAAGCCCACCGACATCGTCACTGAGTACCGCACCCTGCCCCTGCCTTTCAGTGGCAAGGGTTTGTACACCTTTGGCACCAACCGCAGCGATGATCTGTTCATTTACATCAAGAAAAAATACTCAGGCTTTGCCCCGAATACCGAATACGCTTTAAGCTTCCAGGCCACCATCGTCACCAATGTGGCCACTGGTTGCTTTGGCGTTGGTGGCTCACCTGGCGAAAGTGTCTGGTTCTTCGGCGGTGCATCCCCTATCGAACCATTGACAATACAAAAAGGCAATGAGTTCGTCATGAATATAGACCGGGGTGGTCAGGCTGGGTCGGGCAAGTACGCCCAGGTACTGGGCACCATAGGCAATGCCAGCACCGATTGTGGCCGGGCACCGTATATGGAGAAAAAACTCACTAATCAGACAGCCTTGAATGTCAAGACCGAAGCCGATGGCAGCCTGTGGATATTGTTCGGTCTGGATTCCGGTTTTGAATCCACCAGCCATATCTATTACAAGAACATCACCGTCAATGCCGTGCCAGTAGTGAAATAAGTACCAGCAAATAAGTTCCAAGCTTGCCGTTTGCCTGTACGCCGGGCAAACGGCACAGTAAAATCGCCTATTGTGAAAACCTTAGATGAATAAGCCATGTCGCCAGCTTCACCAGCATTACCATCACCGTCATCAGAAGCTCTATCCAGTATAGCTACGCAGATACAGGCATGCGCCCTGCAAGCAGGCATAGCCGGACGCCTTGCTGACCGGGGCTTGACAGCAGGGCCAGTTTTTCTGAAAGCGCAAAAAATTATCGGTCATAAACTGAGCATGCGTAATGCCGCAGTGGCAGACGCCAGCTATATCGTCGCTTTACGCACTGATGAGCAAAAATCCAGATTCATTTCCTCCACCTCTGCCGATGTAAAACCGCAAGAACAGTGGCTGGAAAAATATACCCAGGATGACAAGCAAATCTACTTCATCATACAAAATATGGAAGGCGAAAATATAGGCACAGTACGTCTGTATGATCAGCAAGCTGATTCATTTTGCTGGGGTTCCTGGATCATACAAGCGGGTTCTGCCAGCAGCAGTTCCATAGAATCTGCTTTAATGGTGTATCACTATGCACTGGCTCTGGGGTTTCAAAGCGCGCATTTTGATGTAAGAAAAGGCAATGAATCCGTCTGGAAATTCCACGAACGCTTTGGTGCAAAAAAAAACGGTGAAACGGCGGAGGATTTTCATTACTCAATCGCAGCCAGCGACATTACCAGTTCCCTGAGCAGGTATGCGAAGTTCCTGCCCAGTGGAATACAAATACAGTTCTGAATCGCAAAGCATTCAGATCGTCAGCCATCCTGATTGATACGGCTGATCAAGGTCGCCAATACTTGTGCTGCCTGCTCATTCCCGACCTGGCAAGTACCTGCATTTTCATGGCCGCCGCCGCCAAACTCCAGCATCAATGGGCCAATATTGGTGTTGGAACTGCGGTTCAAAATCGACTTGCCGGTGGCAAATACGGTATTCTGGTTTTTCAAACCCCAGAGCACGTGGATGGAAATATTAGTTTCCGGGAATAAGGCATAGATCAGGAAACGATTTCCCGCAAAAATCGTCGACTCATTGCGTAAATCAAGTACCACCAGATTCTTATGCACAGTCGCGCAGCGCAGAATTTGCTCCTTGCATTTCTCTTCATGCTCAAAATACAGGTCAACCCTTTCCTTCACGTCCGGGTCTTGCATGATTTCTGTGATGCTCTGTGTCTTGCACAGGTCGATCAATTTCATCATCAGATTGTAGTTTGATATCCTGAAGTCGCGAAAACGCCCAAGGCCAGTGCGGGCATCCATGAGGAAGTTCAGCAAGTCCCATTCTTGGGGATGCAAGACTTCCTGGCGATTGAATTTCGCCGAATCACCCTTGTCTACAGCAGCCATCATGCTATCCCAGGATGCCGGGAAAGCCTTCAAACCGCCGTAATAGTCATACACAACCCGTGCTGCGGAAGGAGCCTCAGGCGCGATGACATGATTTTTTCTGGCACCACCCTCGGCATTGCGCAGGGTTTCAGACAAGTGATGGTCGAAAGCCATATGTATGCCTTCGACAAAGGGTAAATTGGTACTGATGTCAGCGTCACTGACCGCGATCTTGCCATCCTGCATGTCTTTGGGATGCACAAACAGGATGTCATCAATCAGGTCAAGGTGCTTGAGCAAGACTGCACAAACCAGTCCATCGAAGTCACTACGCGTAATCAAACGGAATTTTTTGGCATTTGCAGACATGAATACTCCCCGGTGGGTGGTTTATTCCTGATACAACAAAACTCGTTTTCGAATACTGGAAAATAATTTGATGAAAAATTGATTATTCAATGTAATCACTTTCTTGCAACTTGTCCACCTCGTAAATCATGCTCCATTTACATGACTGGAAAGAACAAACCTCTTACTTACCGATGCTGTCACTGAGATTTGGAGAAAAACGCCATCGCACAGGCTGAAAACATCCGTCTCACCGGGGTTTTCATCGCATCGCACTCAGCAATTTATTTTTGCATTTCGCTATCTTTTGCAGCATTCTTAATTGAAATAATGCTTATGAATCACACAGTTGCTCCAACTCCTTCGTAGTATTGGAGGCATTTAACTTTGTCCGCCCGGCGCGTATCAAGGAAGTTAGTTTGCGGACAAGCGCTTGGCTGCACTATCATTAGCAAATTTCCCCCTTGCCGTGTTCGCCGTCCCGAGGTGTTGAGTAGTGTTACTTTGTTGACCAAATTCAGCCTGTTGCCCTGGCATCCTGAAAATGCTAACTACTCGTGCCAGAACGTGTGTCTGCTCTGCCAGAGAGCCTGCTGCTGCGGCTGCCTCTTCAACGAGTGCGGCGTTTTTTTGTGTCGTTTCATCCATGTGCGTTACTGCAAGGTTTATCTGTTCAATACCCGTGGTTTGCTCTTTGCTTGCAAGGGTAATTTCGCCCATGATCTTGGTCACATTTTGGATGCTTGACACGACTGACTCCATGGTGGACCCAGCCTGATTGACCAGACGGGAACCTATCTCTACCTGCTCGACCGAATCATTAATTAAAGTTTTAATTTCCTTGGCTGCCGCTGCAGACCGTTGCGCCAGGTTGCGCACTTCACTGGCGACGACGGCAAAACCTCTGCCCTGTTCACCAGCACGTGCAGCTTCAACTGCAGCATTCAATGCGAGGATATTGGTCTGAAAAGCAATGCCATCGATCACGCCAATAATATCGACAATTTTTTTCGATGATGCATCAATTGACCCCATCGTGCTCACCACTTCGGTAACAACTGCGCCACCTTTGATGGCGACCTGAGAAGCAGAAATTGCCAAATCATTGGCTTGCCGCGCACTATCTGCATTATGTTTCACCGTGGATGTCAATTCCTCCATGGATGAAGCAGTTTCTTCCAGCGAACCAGCCTGCTGCTCTGTTCGTGAGGACAAATCCAGGTTGCCAGATGCGATTTCACCCGTGGCCGTTGCAATCGTATCAGTTCCATTGCGAACCTTGCCGACAATGTCGATCAGGTTGTCGTTCATTTCTTTTAGCGCCTGCATGAGCTGACCAGTCTCATCCGTAGAGTTGACTTGAATGTCACTTGTCAAATCCCCTTTGGCGACTGTCTTGGCAACACCAACAGCGATTGCCAGAGGTGTTGTAATAGAACGCGTGCTGAACCAGGCAATACCAGCACCAAAAACAAAAGCTAAACTTGTGATGATGATCATCATGGTCAGTGCTGAGTGATACGCCTTGGTTGCCAATTCCTCGTCGTTTTGATTCTTCTTTTCTTGCAGATCAATGAATTCTTGAATCGCATCTTGCCACTTCGCATTGGCAGGCCCCGCTACTTTTAGCAAAAATATCGTGGCTTCGTCTTTGTTGGTCTTGGCCATGTCAGCAAACTTGTCATTGAGCGCCCTGGCTGCAACTTGATCTTCTTTTATTTTTGCAACAAAAGCCTTCCCGGCTGCATCCAGCGGCATTTTCTCAAGCAAGCCAAACGCCGTGTTGTAGTGAGCCCGCGCTTCATCAATTTTCTTGTGTTCGGTGTTTGCCATCGTTTCGTCTGAAAGCAAAGCGATCGTGCGTATCACCCGCGAAACAATATGTACAGATTTCGACATGTCTTCAAGTACTTCAATCTTTTTTACATTGACAGTCACAACATGATGCAAGGCCTCATTGGATAGTGCCATCCCGTGCACACCAAGATAGGCGACTCCGAGAAGCAATATCAATATCAGGGCAAAACCAGATGCAAGTCTGGTGCCTATGCGTAAATTTGTGAGTCTCATATGTTCTCCGAAGGCATTTGGATGAATGCTGGATCAGCGCAAATCTCCATCAAGATCAATAGAATATCTATGCGATACAGACCGATGCTGGACTGCCAAAATAACAATTGATACCGACGACTAAAGCTGCTTCCAAAGATTGAGGTGTGGCGCTCAGCAATTTGAGGATTCGATTTAACAGCCTCGAAGAAAATAATGTGGCTTCCCCGTGATATGTCTGTCACTTATGCAAATCCAGGGAATATTTGCCTGATGATTTGCATGATAATTCGACTGAAATACACGCTGGTTTTTCTCAACATCACTGCCATGGCTATTTTGATGGTTTTTTGGAGAAACATCAAAAATATTATTCATTGCATCCTTAGTCATCGTAGACCAGCTTGTCAACTACATCCACTTTTTCCAATTCAAATGACAGCTTAACTTCGCCGCACTGGCAAAGTTTGCAACTTTTAAAATTGATCCTGTCTTCTCGCCAACACAAGCTCAGCTGGCCAAATCAATGCCAATGGCTGGGGCCTGGACTTAGCTCGAGGACGTAGTGATAAGGTGGTTAAGCGCAGCCAGGAGACTGAGGATCACAGGATTTGCCAAGACAGGATGCAGCCAAATTACACAAATTCATGCCGCCGGAAGCATTGCTACTCCGCAAGTTGCAGAATGGACTGCTAAACATTTATTGACTTGGTTCGTAGAGAACCTGCTTCAGTGGATAGCATGTTTTATGAAAAATTCAATTTCACCTGCAAATCAGTGCAAAGCTTTGCACCACCTTACATTTTTGGAGATTACATATTGCAGCAAAACCCGGCAGCAAAACCCTCTTCTTTATGCATAAAAAGCGAAGCTGGCAGGACAAAAAGAAAAAGCCCCTGGTTACCCAGGGGCTTTTTCAGTATTGCTGGCGGAGATGGTGAGATTCGAACTCACGATTCAGGTTACCCCAAATGCTTCCTTAGCAGGGAAGTGCCTTCGGCCACTCGGCCACATCTCCACACTCTTACAACCGCTAAAAACTCAGCTGTAATTGAGACCGTGATAATAGCTGTTTGTGTGACTTTGGTCAACAGCCATACCAGAAAAAATTTTAAGCGCTTTCCAGGCCGAATGCTTTATGCAGGGCGCGTACAGCCAGCTCCATGTATTTTTCATCAATCAGAACCGAGATTTTGATTTCAGAAGTGGAGATCATCTGGATATTGATGCCCTCTTCCGACAGGGTGCGGAACATCTGGGAAGCAATACCAACATGGCTGCGCATGCCTACGCCAACGACAGATACCTTGGAGACCTTGGAGTCACCCACGATGCTGCCAGCACCGATATGTGCCTTGACGCTGGTTTCCAGCACGTCCATGGCCTTGGTGTATTCGCCACGTGGAACGGTAAAGGTGAAGTCAGTCTTGCCTTCGACAGACTGGTTCTGGATGATCATATCGACTTCGATATTGGCATCCGCAACCGGGCCCAGGATTTGATAGGCAATGCCTGGCCTGTCTGGTACACCCAGGACGGTGATTTTTGCTTCATCACGGTTAAACGCGATGCCGGTGATGGTAGCTTGTTCCATGTGTGTATCTTCCTCGAACGAAATCAGGGTGCCGGAATTCGCTTCTTCTTCCAGCGGTATTAATGGGTCAGTCAGTGATGACAAAACGCGGGTAGGCATGCGGTAGTTACCGGCAAATTCGACGGAGCGGATTTGCAGGACTTTAGAACCCAGCGAAGCCATTTCCAGCATTTCTTCAAAAGTAACTGTTTTCAGGCGACGGGCATCAGATACCACGCGCGGATCGGTCGTATAGACACCATCGACGTCAGTATAAATCAGACATTCTTGCGCCTTGAGAGCTGCAGCAACTGCCACAGCAGAAGTGTCAGAACCACCGCGACCCAGGGTCGTGATATTTCCCAGTTCATCCACCCCCTGGAAGCCGGTAATGATGACGATCTTGCCCGCATCAAGATCAGCCTTGACCTTGGTTTCATCAATCGAGGCTATCCTGGCCTTGGTGTGGGCAGAATCCGTCTTGATGGCAACTTGCCAGCCAGCATAAGAAACTGCCTGCTTGCCTATCGCTTGCAGGGCAATAGCCAGCAAACCGACAGAGACTTGTTCGCCGGTGGAGGCGATCATGTCTAGTTCACGGGGATCAGGCTGGGCAGAAATTTCTTTTGCCAGGCCGATGATACGATTTGTTTCACCAGACATTGCTGAAGGCACCACGACTATCTGGTGACCGGCATCATGCCATTTGGCGACGCGCTTGGCGACGTTCTTGATGCGTTCTGTCGAACCCATCGAAGTACCGCCGTATTTGTGGACGATTAAAGCCATAGATATAGAAACTGAGATAGAAGACTAAAGGGTGAAAAATGCGGAAAATCAACCTCTTACTGTACATGTTGCTCTGCAAAATAACAAGGCACTTGTCAGCAGAAAATCAGAAGAAACACTTGCTCAGTAATTGCCAAAAGCAAATTTTCTACAGAAGCGTGGTTATTAAAGCATGGGATTTGCAAGAAAACGGGAATTGACTGCTTTAGCCTGGCCCAGAAATTCGAGATGGATTTTCCGGGCAGATGTGAATGATTGAGACAATCACATGGAATATTATGGCTTTTCTCTTTTTAATCAATGACTTAAATTAATATACCCCTACCAGTATATTGATTTTATATGGTTTTGAATAATATTCGTCAGTGCGTAGATTGCAAATTACTTATTTGCATATCGATATAAGAATTCGATTGATCCTCATTCAGCGGACGGGCTTGAATTACTTACTTTTTAGCGTAGCTGGAAAACAGGCGACGCCAGCCTTCATGACCCAGTTCGCGCATGGTTTCCATATTCTTTTCATAGATTTGCTCTGCTTCAGGGAAAGCTTCAACTGCCTTGTCTATACTTTCTTCACGCAGCAGATGCAAGGTCGGGTATGGTGAGCGATTGGTATAGTTTTCTATATCGTCTTGCTCGGTACCGGCAAACTGATAATCGGGGTGGAAGCTGGCAACCTGCAAGATGCCATCCAGTTCCATTTCTTCCAACATGCCATCGGCGACATCCAGGAAATCATTGAAATCGAGAAAATCATTCAATGCGAGAGGATGAATCAGCAAAGTGGTTTCTATCTTCTCTGGATTGGCTTCGGCCAGCAATTCGAGTTCGCGCTCCAGGTCTTCCAGCAAGGCTTCTGGTGTCTTCGCTTCACTGACGACATAGCGCACCTGCTGCTTGACCTGCACGGCTTTGGCAAATGGGCACAGATTCAAACCGATGACGGCTTTGTCCAGCCAGGTTGCGGTCGCTGATATTACATCTTCGGTATTAATGAGATTGCTGGGCATGATGAACATAAAAAGAGTGAAGGTCCGAGAATACCATGTCAGATTTGCAGATGCATGACACCCGACAACTTTTGCATGATATTTTGCGGACCTTCAAAGGAATTATGTGAGGCGCAAAGCCTCATATCCTCCTTCTATTTACTTGGCCTCGCCAGCAATCGCCTTGTAGCTGACAGCACCCAATACAGCACCAACGATAGGGGCAACCCAGAACAGCCACAATTGCTGCAAAGCCCAGCCACCAACATAGATGGCCACACCAGTACTACGCGCCGGATTGACCGAGGTATTGGTGACAGGGATGCTGATCAGATGTATCAGTGTCAAACCCAGGCCAATAGCGATAGGCGCAAAACCTTGTGGTGCGCGGCTATCTGTTGCGCCAAGGATGATGACCAGGAACATCATGGTCATGACCACTTCAGTCACCAGTGCAGCCACCATCGAATAACCACCAGGTGAATGCTCGGCAAAACCATTGGAAGCAAAACCGCCAGACACATCAAAACCTGCCTTGCCACTGGCGATCAGGTACAAGACACCACCGGCAACGATGCCACCCAAGACCTGGGCAACAATGTAAGGCAGTAATTTGTTGGCTGGAAAGCGTCCACCTGCCCACAGGCCGATAGAGACGGCGGGGTTAAGGTGGCAACCAGAGATATGACCTATGGCATAGGCCATGGTCAGTACCGTCAAACCAAAAGCCAGTGACACACCGTGCAAGCCTATGCCCACACCAGGGAAAGCAGCCGCCAGCACCGCACTGCCGCAGCCGCCTAGCACCAGCCAGAATGTTCCCAAAAATTCAGCTCCATATTGTTTCATTTTTTCACTCACTTTTCTAAGGTATGGGGTTGCCCGGATTTGCTGTGCAAGGGACCACAAATCGCGCCAGCACAGTGGCAACAATATAACAAACTTATATTGCCTTATTGTTAAAATGTGTGATGTATTGCTATTTTTTTCCTGAATGAGCTAATGAATTAAACATGTTTTTCAAAAAATCTGGATGACACTCACAAAAGGCAATAAAAAAGCGAACACCTAAGTATTCGCTTTTCTGGCTGCCTGCAGCCTTGTTGGGGGCTGCAATGCTGCTACAACATCAGATTTCTTCGTATAAAGGCAAGGTCAGGAATTCAGCAAAGTCTTCAGAAGTCGACATCTCTTCAAAAATTTGCGCGGCACGGTCATAAGTTGGTCCTGTACCAGCCACTTCTTTGACCTTGGCCAATTCTTCCGGGATCATGGCGCGGACCATGTCGGCAGTGACCTTGCGGCCATCTTCCAGATTGCCCTTGGCAGAGCGTATCCATTGCCAGACTTGTGAGCGGCTGATTTCTGCCGTTGCGGCATCTTCCATGAGGTTATGGATAGGCACGCAACCATTGCCTGCCAGCCATGCACCGAGGTAATGAATACCGACGTTGATGTTGTAACGCAGGCCGGCTTCAGTGATCGGTGTTTCTGGCTGGAAGTTCAGCAAGTCCTTGGCGCTGACTTCGATATCAGGACGCTGTTTGGAAATCTGGTTAGGTGCATCGCCCAATACTTTCTTGAACTCTGTCATCGCCAATTCTACCAAGCCTGGGTGAGCTACCCAGCCGCCATCGTAACCATCAGTGGCATCACGAGCTTTGTCAGTGCGCACACCGCCCATGGCGATATCGTTTTTCTCAGGATCGTTCTTGATAGGAATCAGTGCTGCCATACCGCCTATCGCTGGCGCATTACGTTTGTGGCAAGTTTTCAGCAACAGCAAAGCATAAGAACGCATGAAAGGCGCAGTCATGGTGACCTTTGCACGGTCTGCCAGGCAGAAGTCTTTGTCGTTCTTGAATTTTTTGATGCAAGAGAAAATATAATCCCAGCGACCGGCATTCAGGCCTGAGCTATGCTCACGCAACTCATACAAAATCTCATCCATCTCAAAAGCTGCAACAATGGTTTCGATCAGGACTGTCGCCTTGATGGTGCCTTGTGCCAGGCCGATTTCATTTTGTGCCATGACAAAGATATCGTTCCACAGGCGTGCTTCCAGATGCGATTCCATCTTCGGCAAATAGAAGTAAGGGCCAGCGCCGCGTGCCAGTTGCTCTTTGGCGTTATGGAACAGGAACAGGGCAAAATCAAAGATACCGCCGGAGATACGCTTGCCATCGACCAGCACATGTTTTTCATCCAGATGCCAGCCACGTGGGCGCACGACCAGGGTGGCGATCTTGTCGTTCAGTTTGTATGACTTGCCGTTTTGTTCAAGGCTGATAGTGCGGCGCACGGCGTCGCGCATATTGATCTGGCCAGTGATCTGGTTATCCCAATTTGGTGTATTGGAATCTTCAAAGTCCGTCATGTAGCTGTCAGCGCCAGAGTTGAAGGCGTTGATGACCATCTTGCGTTCTACCGGTCCGGTGATCTCTACGCGGCGGCATTCCAGCGCTTTGGGGATAGGCGCGATCTTCCAGTCACCTTCACGGATATGCAGGGTTTCTGGCAAGAAGTCTGGTGTCTCACCGGCATCCAGGCGCTTGGCACGCTCGACACGGGCGGCCAATAATTCTTGGCGGCGTGGCTCGAAAGCACGGCTCAGTTTGGCAACCAGGGCAAGGGCTTCTGGCGTCAGAATCTCGGCAAAGCCTGGCTTGATTTCGCCGCTGATTTGCATGCCTTCAGGTAAAGTCAGTTGTGTCATTGTAGTCTCCAGAAAAAATGAATTAAAACGAAATCAGTTGCGATGTTTTGCTATAAAAGGAATCAGGTCTTGCAGCGTGCGTCCTACACCATGCGGCGTGACGCCCAGTTGTTCCAGCGGCGCATTTTGCCGGTTGACCCAGAAAGTGGTGTAACCAAACCAGGTGGCGCAGCAGGCATCCCAGCAATTGCTGGATACGAACAGGATATTCTTGGCGGGCACACCAAATACATCAGGTGCCATTTGATAGGCTTCAGGTGCGGTCTTGAATTTCTTGACGACTTCTACCGATAGCAAATGGCTGAATATGCCCTGCATGCCGGCCGCATCGACAGCGGACTGTAGCATGTGCAGATTACCGTTCGATAAAATCGACATTTTCATGTCTTGTGCCTGCAAGGCTTGCAACACCGCCAGATTTTCAGGGAAAGCTTTCAGCCTTGCATACTGACCCATGAGGCTATTTTGCGCATCCAGCGTCAATTCCAGACCCAGCTTCTGGCAGCAAAATATCAATGCGTCCTGAGTTACCTCCCAGAATGGTTTGTACATGCTGCACATGGTGCGCAAGCGGGTGTATTCAATCTGTTTGTCGCGCCAGAGTTCAGCCAATGCTCGCCCCTGACCAGGAAACAGCTTGTCTGCCTGTTCACTGATGGAATACACATCGAACAAGGTACCGTAGGCGTCAAAAGCGATGGCGGAGATGGTCATGGTTTTCTTTAATGCCCGAACAATGTGCAGGTAGCTGTAAATGTAGAAAATTGAATAGCAATCATCATGAAAACAGTATATTCAATATAAAATACTATAATCATCGAATTTCATCACTACATCTTTTCATTTTAGTTGCAAATGAAAACTTAAAGAGCTTAGCCTTCATGGATCAATTCAAACAAATTTCTACTTTTGCTGAAGTGGCAACACGCGGCAGCCTGTCGGCAGCAGCAAGAGCTGAAGGCGTGGCCCCGGCCATGATAGGTCGCCGTCTTGATGCGCTCGAAGAACGCCTGGGCGTCAAGCTTTTGCAACGCACTACCCGCAAACTGGCACTGACCAATGAGGGCGAAGCCTTCCTCGAAGATTGCCAGCGCATATTGGCTGACCTGGAGGCAGCCGAAGGTGCGGTGTCAGAACGTAGCGCCCGCGCCAGCGGTACGCTGACTATTTCAGCCCCGGCAGGTTTTGGCCGTCAACATGTGGCACCACTGATGCCCTCCTTTTTGAGCGAACACCGCGATGTGAAACTGACGCTGAGTCTGAATGACCGCGTGGTGGACTTGATCGGTGAAGGCATAGACGTGGCGATACGCATCGCCGCCTTGACCGATTCCAACCTGATAGGCGTCAAGCTGGCAGACAACAAACGCGTGGTAGTCGCGTCGCCTGCCTATATCAAGCGCCATGGCACACCGCAAACCCTGGATGAACTCAGCAAACACAATTGCCTGGCTTTCAGTGCCGATGGCAGCCAGCGTGGCTGGACTTTTCGCCAGAACGGCAAGAATGTCACGCTGAAGGTGGAAGGGAATATGGTTTGCAATGACGGTGAAGTCTTGCATGACTGGGCGCTGTCAGGTAAAGGTCTGGCCTGGCGGTCCATGTGGGAAGTGGGGGCTGAAATTGAAACCGGCAAGCTGATTACTGTGCTGGATGAATTCAATGCGCCCGGCAATGACATCTATGCGATATTTGCCCAGCGTCGTCACCTGCCCTTGCGCATACGTGCCTTTATCGATTTTTTGCGTCATGCCTATAGCCAGCCGAATTACTGGAAAAAATCCTGAGCAGGATTCTTTTGAAGTATTCTGAATTTTTTTGAGTCGCTGCTCCACACCAAAGTCATGCATCTGATGCGGAGAGAAATCACTGCACGCTTTTAAAACTCTTCCCAGTCATCCTGTGCAGCTGACGGGGCTGGTTTGGTCGTCTTTTTCGGTGCTGCCGAGGCCGTAGCAGGCAGGGATTTGACTGTCGCACGTTTGGCTACAGGGTTTTCTCTGATCACTGCTTTTGCTGGCGATACCACAGGCGCTTTGCTGTGGTTGTTAGCACCACTGTTGCCGCCACTGTTGCTACCATCGTTGGCATCAATCTTGAAGATGCTGACAGCGTTATTCAAATTATTCGCCTGATCCCGCATGCTGCTGGCAGCAGCGGCGGCTTGCTCTACCAGAGCCGCATTTTGTTGAGTTGCCTCATCCATCTTGCCTATCGCCATACTGACCTGGTTGATACCATCTCTTTGCTCGGCACTGGCAGCAGTGATTTCTGCCATGATGTCAGCCACACTTTTGATAGAGACGACAATCTCGTCCATAGTCTTGCCAGCATCATCAACCAGGCGTGAACCAACTTCAACTTTATCGACAGAACTGCTGATGAGCTCCTTGATTTCTTTCGCCGCATTGGCAGATCGCTGCGCCAGGTTGCGCACTTCAGTCGCCACGACAGCAAAGCCACGCCCCTGTTCACCTGCACGCGCAGCTTCTACAGCCGCATTCAAGGCCAGGATATTGGTCTGGAAGGCGATGCCATCAATGACGCCAATAATATCGACAATCTTTTTCGAGCTTTCCTTGATCGATGACATGGTATGCACCACATCACCAACCACCTGACCACCTTTGCTGGCGACTTCAGATGCGTTCGATGCCAGGGTATTGGCCTGTCGTGCATTGTCAGCATTCTGTTGCACGGTCGAAGTCAGTTCCTCCATGGAAGAGGCAGTTTCCTCCAGGCTGGCAGCTTGCTGCTCGGTACGGCTGGACAAGTCCATATTGCCAGTGGCAATTTCTTCAGACGAGATAGCAATAGATCCGCTAGAATTTCGCACCATGGTGACAGTTTGCATCAGGCTTTGGCGCATGTTTTCGAGAGCGGAGACCAGTTGCCCCATCTCATCCCGCGAGGTAGGTTTGAGTTGCTGGGTCAAATCACCATTGCCTATCGCTTCAAACTGGGTTATCGCCTGCTTCAAGGGATGGGAGATGGCTGCCAGTAAAAAGTAAGCCGAAATAAATACAGCGACCAGTCCACCAATCACACCCAGTATGTCTACCCACAAGAAGGTAGTAAAAGCACTCTCGCTTTCTTTAAGCGAACTGGCGGCACCAGCAAATTGATATTCACTGAGCTTGGCCATTTTCTCAGAATAAGCGCTAAAGGCAGGCGGTACCAACTTCATGTTGATGTTGTCGGCTTCTTCCTTATTGCCAGCTTTGATGGCGTTATACATCGGCAAGTGCGCATCTTTAATGTACTTGTCACGTAAGGCAGCAGCTTCGTCAGAAATCTTTTTTTCTTCAGCATCTTGCGGCAAGGCCAGGTATTTTTTCCAGTATGTTTCAGATTGATTAAAAAAATCTTCTGAACGCTTGATGGTCTCGGCATTATCCGGGAATTCGGGATGAGCAATTGCTCTGTCGAGAGCAGTACGGGCCCGCAGCATAAAGACCCGGGATTGCCCCATTGCCTCTACCGAAGGTAATTGATTGCTAAATATTTCCTTGATGACGGCATTGCTGTTCCTGACGCCATAAACCCCCATCAATCCACCAATGACCAACATGATTGCCATGAAAGCCATTGCACCTATCAGTCTTAACCTGATTGTCAGATTGAACATCTTATTTTCCCCTTGTAACGTTCCTGGCAAATGTGGAACAAGAATACAAAAATTCTTAATGAGAGTCTTGATCAGGGACAACTTTAGTCTAACTGCTGCAAATTAAGTATAAATAAGTTTGCAAGTATCCGGGGAGAAAAGTTTTGTGCTAGCGCAAAAAAAAATCCCCGATAAATCGGGGATTTTTTAGCGCAAATCTAGTGCAATACTAGACTAACAAAGAAGCAATTAGATTGCTTGGATGTTAGAAGCTTGCTTGCCTTTAGGGCCTGTAGTTACTTCAAAAGAAACACGTTGGTTTTCTTTCAAAGATTTGAAGCCGTTAGATTGGATAGCGGAGAAATGAGCAAACAGATCTTCACCGCCTTCATCTGGAGTGATGAAGCCGAAACCTTTTGAATCATTGAACCATTTAACAATACCTGTTGCCATTACAATTTCCTATTTCAGTTAATGTGGGCATATGCCCGATAGATCGTTTCAACCAAGTAAGAAATGACAGACTGATACTGCACTACCACTTTGAATCTCAACGACTGAACGATTATACGCAGAATTTCAGGGAAAAGTAAAATAAAACACTACACACTCGATTTATCTTGCAGTTTCAGAGGGGAAAACCGGTTTTTAGACACAAAATTCGTCACAAACCTGTCATATATCCCTGTAATTGCCCAAAAATAGCGTTTAGTTAAGCTTGCAGCCAAAATGAGCTGTGCGCTTATCCAGGAAGGCGGATACCCCTTCGGCAAAGTCTGGCGTCATGGTGACTGAGGCAAAAGCCTCGATTTCGTCATTGACTTGTTGTTCCAGCGAAGTCGCATCTGACTGATAAACCAGGCGCTTCATCCTGGCATAGCTTTCTTGCGGACCGCGCAAGAGGCGCATTGCCAGCTTCTCTGTGACATCTTTCAATTGCTCAGGCGGTACGACAAGATTAATCAAGCCAAACGCCAGGGCTTCATCGGCATCAAAATTTTCTGAAAACAATAGCCATTCGAGTGCCTTGCGGTTACCCACAAGGCGCGGCAGGAACCAGGTATTACCTACATCCGGGCTGGCACCTATCTTGGCATAGGCCATATTAAAACGCGTGCCCTTGGCTGCCACCACCAGGTCAGCTGCATTCATGGTGCCCATGCTGCCACCGGCAACCGCACCATGGACAGAGGCAATGACTATCGCAGGCAGTTGATGCAAGCGCAATATTGCCTGGTTCAGTTCTGCGCCTATTTCACGTATGGCTTCGGGGGATGCGGGATCACCGGGCTTGAAGCTGGCAATGTCGCCACCCGCCCCAAATACCTTGCCTTCGGCACGGATAATGACGACGCGTATGCTGTGGTCTTCTGCCAGCAACTCGGTCAACTGGTTCAGGGCGCGTATCTCTGCTGCACCCATGACATTCATGCAGTTTGGATTATCAAAGATGATGGTGGCCAGTCCATTGGCTTTTTCCAGACGTATGCTCATGCTGCTCCCCCTTGTTGTAGTTTGTATCTACTATCCTAGTACAAGTAGGCAGAAAGGCAATCAGGCTCTGCCGTGAAGCATGAAAGCGGCTGCACCTGTCGCAATTCTGTCACCTTTTTCATTACGCAAATCCATCAAGACATTGGCGACACGCTTGCCCAGCCGGGTGACTTCAGCAGTAGCAACAAAATGCTTGCCGCGTCCTGGTTGCAAATAATCGATGCGCAAGTCTATGGTGCTCATCTTGCCAAATTCCTTAATCTGCGAGATCACATCATCTTGCGGGCTTTGCTGCGCCATTTTGAGCAAAATGGCAAAACCTGCCACGCTATCCAGTACGGAAGCAATCACGCCGCCATGCAGCATGCCCTGGGCAAAATTGCCTAGCAACTCGTCCCGCATGCCTATGCTGAGACGCGGTGCATCCGGGTCAAAGCTGTCCAGCTTCATGCCGAGCAAATGGCAAAATGGGATTTTTTCCTCTATCACCATTTTGAGCATGCCTTGAAATTCGGGGTTGTTAATGATGTTTTGTGTCATTGCGTGTTTTCCTCATATCCTGTGGTCAAATCAGCCACACAGCATTTAATCAAGCATTTGCTTTATTAATTGTATCATCATACACTTGAGCATCAATAAAGCCACATATCCCCTCATACAGAAACAGCCAGACTGGAGAACACAAATGACCGAAGCCTATCTTTTTGATGCGCCCCGCACGCCGCGTGGCAAGGGCAAGAAAGATGGTTCACTGCATAGTGTCAAACCCATCTCCTTGCTGTCTGGCCTGATGCAGGATATGCAGCAACGCCTGTCGCTCGATACCGCGCTAATCGATGATGTCGTGCTGGGTTGTGTCACCCCCATCGGTGACCAGGGTGCAGACATCGCCAAGACTGCAGCGCTGGCTGCAGGCTGGGATTGGCAAGTGGCAGGCGTGCAACTGAACCGCTTTTGCGCATCCGGCCTCGAAGCAGTCAACCTGGCCGCTCAAAAAGTACGTTCAGGCTGGGAAGACCTGGTCGTCGCTGGCGGTGTTGAATCGATGTCACGCGTGACCATGGGTTCAGATGGTGGTGCCTGGGCAGCCGACCCGCAAACCAGCATGCAAACCGACTTTTTGCCGCAAGGCATAGGGGCAGACCTGATCGCCACGCTGGAAGGATTCAGCCGTGAAGATGTCGATGCCTTTGCCTTGCGCTCACAAGAAAAAGCCACAGCGGCACGGGCTGCTGGCCGCTTCAAATCCCTGCGCCCTGTGCGTGACATGAATGGCCTGGTGATACTGGCTGAAGATGAATTCATCAAACCACAATCCAGTATGGCAGCACTGGCCTCGCTCAAGGCTTCATTTGAAATGCCGGGCAAGATGGGTTTTGACAGTGTTGCCATACGCAAGTATCCACACATTGAACGGATAAATCATGTACATACTGCCGGCAACTCTTCCGGCATCGTTGACGGGGCTGCCCTCGCCCTGATAGGCACAGAGGCCATGGGCAAGCGCCTGGGCCTGAACCCGCGTGCACGCATCGTCGCCACAGCAGTCACGGGCACTGATCCTACCATCATGCTGACCGGCCCCGGCCCGGCGACTTTGAAAGCCTTGAGCAAAGCTGGCCTGCGCATAGAAGATATCGATCTGTTTGAAGTCAATGAAGCCTTTTCGGCTGTCGTCATGAAGTTCATGAAAGATCTCAAGGTGCCAGAAGAAAAAGTGAATGTGAATGGCGGCTCGATTGCACTCGGCCACCCGCTGGGGGCAACCGGCTGCATGTTGCTGGGTAACCTGATTGATGAGCTGGAAGCACGTCAGTTAAAGCGCGGCCTCATCACCCTGTGTGTTGGTGGTGGCATGGGCATTGCCACCATCATAGAGCGCGTATAAAGAGCGAGAGAGCAAAACATCATGATCAATTACAGCAAAGACGAACATCAGATAGTCACCCTCTGCATAGATATGCCAGGCTTGTCAGTGAATACCATGAACGCGGCATTTCGCGATGCACTGGCATCGGCCGTAGCCAGGCTGGAAGAAGAAAAAGAGCAAGTCAGCGGCGTCATCCTGACATCTGGCAAGGAGAGTTTTTTTGCTGGTGGCGACTTGCGCGAACTCATCAGCATACAAGACGCCAAAACCTGCCTGGAGATGGTAGAGAAAAACAAGGCGGTATTGCGTCGCCTGGAAAAACTGGGTAAGCCTGTAGTTGCCGCCATCAATGGCAGTGCCCTTGGTGGTGGCCTGGAGCTGGCGCTGGCCTGCCATTACCGAGTCGCACTGGATAATGCCAAAGCAAAAATTGGCTTCCCTGAAGTGACGTTGGGATTATTGCCCGGTGCGGGCGGCGTGGTACGTACAGTACGTATGCTGGGCTTGCAGGAAGCCATGCCCTACCTGCTGGAAGGCAAGCAGGTTTCCCCGGCTGCCGCAGTCAAGGCAGGCCTGGTGCATGCGCTTGCCAGTAGCCGCGAAGACATGTTGCAGCAGGCGCGCGCCTGGATACTGGCCAAGCAACAGGCACAACAACCATGGGATGATGCAGCCTATAAACTGCCGGGTGGCGCACCCAATTCACCCAAATTACTACCGATGATCATGGTGGCACCTGCCATGTTGCGCGAAAAAACACGCGCCAATTATCCTGCCCCCGAAGCCATACTGGCAGCCATGGTAGAAGGTGCACAAGTTGATTTTGATAATGCCCTGAAAATTGAAGGCCGTTACTTCACCCATCTGGCAACCAGCCAGGTCGCCAAGAACATGATAGGCACTTTGTTCTTCCAGATGCAGGAAATCAGCTCAGGCAAAAGCCGCCCGCGAGACATCGCAAAATCCAAAGTCAACAAACTCGGTGTGATAGGCGCAGGCATGATGGGCGCTGGTATAGCCGCAGTCAGTGCAGCACGCGGCATACATACGGTATTGAAAGAGCAGACACTGGAGAAAGCTGAGCAAGGCAAAACCACTATTGCCAACAGCCTGCATAAAAAAGTGGGGCAAGGTCGCTTGTCTGCAGAAAAGGCAACGAGCCAGTTGGAATTGATACAGCCTACGGCAAACGCCAGTGATTTTTCTGCATGTGATCTCATCATCGAAGCCGTCTTTGAAAACCGTGAACTCAAGGCTACGGTCAGCAGCGAAGCAGAACACATGCTGGCAGCAGATGGCATCATGGCCAGCAATACCTCTACCCTGCCGATCAGTGGCCTGGCAAAAGCGGTGAGCAATCCTGAACGCTTCATAGGCATACACTTCTTTTCGCCTGTCGATAAAATGCAGTTGGTAGAAATCATCAAGGGAAAACAAACCAGTGAGACAACACTGGCACGCGCCTATGACTATGTACTGCAGATAGGCAAGACACCCATCGTCGTCAATGACTCTCGCGGCTTTTTCACCAGCCGGGTGTTTGCCAGTTTTGTCAACGAGGGCCTGAGCATGCTGGCCGAAGGATTGCCAGCAGCACTCATAGAAAATGCGGCGCTCTCAGTTGGCATGCCGGTTGGCCCGCTGGCAGTGCAGGATGAAGTGTCGCTGAGTCTGTCGCGCCATGTCGCCGCGCAAACCAAGGCCGATCTGGAAGCAGAAGGCAAGAGCTGGCAAGCCACGGCATCCGCTGCCATCATCAATACCATGCTTGATCAGCATGAGCGTGCAGGCAAAGCAGCCGGTGCGGGCTTTTATGAATATCCCACAGATGGTGGCAAGAAATATCTGTGGCCAGAATTGGCTGACTTGTTTGGCAAAGCTGGATACAGCCTGCCCTATGCCGACATGCAAGACAGGTTTTTATACATGCAGGCGATAGAAACCCTGCGCTGCCTGGATGAAGGTGTACTGGAATCGACCCGCGACGCCAACATAGGATCAATTTTTGGCATAGGCTTCCCGTCCTGGACTGGTGGTGCTGTGCAATTCGTCAATCATGTGGGTGCGCAGCGATTTGCTGAAAGAGCTGCTGAGCTGCAAGCCAGTTATGGTGAGCGTTTTGCCTTGCCAGCAAATTACCTGGGGTTTGCAGCATACAGCAAACAATATTAGGAAATCTACATGCCGTAGCAGCATAGAGAAGTGATTGCTGCGGCATACAAAAAAGACAAAATCTATACTTCCCTGCACTTACGAATCCTGTGATAATCACCGCTCGACTAATTAAGGGCGGCAAAGCTATGTGGTCAGTTGAAAGATGCTTGAGAAGTGCAGAGATAAAGAAAAGCTACACCAGGTTTTTTGTATTCAGCAGTCTTTTACTGATAGGCAGCCAACTACCATGTGCTGCCAAGCCCTTATTGCGCTGCTATGTAAGTTATGCTAGCAGCATGCAGACTATAGAGAGCCAGATCGTGCAAGACCCCTATGATGTGAAGACCACCGATATAGGTGAGCGCTTTACATTCAAGGCTGTCATGGTGGGCAAGGCGCAGCAGATAGACTATATCAAGCTGTACGCCTATTTCCAGACCCGCCGCAGCGATGTCCCGGTGCATCAGGCGACTTACCGCCCTCCCTTCAAAGTCACGGCTAAAGAAAGCGCTCTGACGCCACAGAATTCTGTGTACGCCGGTGATGTTGAACGTGAGTTGCAATACCGTTGCACACTGCAAGAGGTGCAGCAATGAAAACACTCAAACAAACTTTGATTCATTGCTTGGCCACCTGTGCCTTGTCTATGATAGCTACTGGTACAGCCCTGGCGCAAGACGATAGCGTCAGCATACTGTTTGCTGGTGACGTGGTTTTGGATGGCAAACCTGGCAAGATGATCGCTGAGGGTAAAGACCCGTTTTTTGCCTTTGCCACATTATTCAAGAACGCTGACATCCGCGTCGTCAACCTGGAATGCGTAGTCGCCACGACAGGCGAAGCGGCCGACAAAAATTTTACCTTCCGTGCCCATCCACGTACCTTGGCCACACTCAGGCAGCATGTCGATGCAGTGTCGATTGCGAATAATCACTCCGGTGATTTTGGCCGCGCAGCATTCCAGGAGATGCTGGGCTTGCTGGACCAGCAGCAAATCAAGCGCTTCGGTGGTGGCAATAATCTGCGTGAAGCGCATACGCCGCTGATCCTGGAAAAGAAAGGCTTGCGCATTGCCTTGCTGGGCTATAACGAATACATGCCACGCAGTTTTGAAGCGGAAGCACAGGCAGCAGGTGTGGCATGGAGTGAAGACGAACAGGTAGCACTGGATATACGCAAGGCACGTCAGCAATACCATGCCGACCTGGTGATCCCATTCATGCACTGGGGCTGGGAAAATGACAAACTCGCCGTCGACAGGCAGCGTCAGTTAGCCAGGGTCATGATAGATGCGGGTGCTGACGCCGTCATAGGCGGCCATCCCCATGTGATACAGGATGTAGAACATTACAAGGGAAAACCTGTCATTTACAGCCTGGGTAATTTTGTCATGGATGAACTCGACAATGAACCGCAAACACGCGGCTGGGTAATACGCCTGCAACTGGATAAAAAAGGCGTGAAGGCCTGGGACACCCGTTTGGCCAAGATAGATAATGATGGTGTGCCCCATCCTGTACCGAAAGCCAGCACCGCCTGCTGGAACCGTAAGGATGGGCAGCTTAAGCAATGCAGTAATGCGAGTGATTAAGTCTTTTCCAGGACATTCACTGCTGCTGGCACATCCAGCACCACATCAGAGCAGGCCTGGGCAACACAGGGCAAAATCCAGCCCTCCTGCTTTTCTTCCAGACTCAGGCCGGGCCAGTCTATCTGGTACTTGATTTCCCCGGCCAGCATCTTGCACATACAGGTGCGGCAGGTACCGTTACGGCATGAATTGGGAATACGTATGCCTTCCAGCAAAGCTGCCTCCAGCAGGCTTAGCTCATCAATGACAGCACAAGTCCAGCCTTGAGCTTGCAAGGTCAGCTTCCATGCATTATTCCCTAACACATCCTGCTTACTCATTTTTTCTCGCTATCGTCCTTGTCTTCATGCCCGAATTTTACTAGATTGAAAGTCTGCCCTCCTGTTGACTGTCAGCAGCGGCAGAAGTCACTCCAGGAGCTAAACATGATGACAGCCAGTGCACATCTACTTTCCCAACAGCAAGATAGTTATTCAGAAAGGCGTAATGCCCGCGCACCAGATTTTACCCTGATGCAGCTTGATCCCCGCGACGTCATAGAAGGAGTAATGTTAGAAGAAGGTTTTCAATCCGAGGATGCGCCCTCGGCAGGTAATATGCGTGAGCATTGTCCCCATTGCAGCGGCGTACAACTGCAACTGATACTGCGCTATAAATTCGTCAAGCGTTCCCACCTGTTTTGCAGCAGTTGCACACGCTGCTATGACGCCCTGTACCCAGACGGTACTTCGGCATTGGCTTTGAGTGCGATGTCGCTGGTTTAAGGAAATACCTTGAGGAAAGCAACATAGCAAATCCAAAATGAAAACGGCATTTCCTCGCCATCGTTAAAGGAAATGCCGCTTTATTAGAACCTGATTACAATCTTACTGCGCATGCGTGATCGGGACTCATGTGCTGCTCAAAATGCTCATGTACTGCAGTACATTCCGCTTTTTGCGCTGCTCTTCACCCCGCTGACGCACGCTCGCTACAGATCGTAAACAGGTTCTTAGAGCTAGATTGTCAGACCAGATTTACACCACAGTCTGCAAGCGCATGGCAACGCTCATGTCGCCAGTTACCTTGAGTTTGCCCATCATGAAGCCATTCATGGGATTCAATTGGCCAGTCAGCAAGGCTGCCAGGTTTTCCAAGGAAATCGTGATCGTGCAACCAGCTTCATTATTTTCATTGCTGACTGTGTTTGGTGTCACCAGCGCATCGACGAATACAACGCCTTCATCACCGCAATCAAATTTCAGAGTGGCATTCAAACCACTATCGTCACCAACTTTAGCGCGTATCGCTTCTGTGCAAGCTTGCAGATCCATGAATTACTCCAGAAAAAATTTAAACGACTTGCAATGTATCACGGCAGGCTTTCGAGGGACAATACTAGAAAGTCCTCCTAAGCTCACTTCCTCAACATCTACTTCAATACGCAAGTCAGCATCCAGTAGTAAGTATTCCTGAAAATACGGATATCACGCACTGCAGGACCAAACTTTTTGCGCAGTGCACTATCTGTAGGAAAATTCTTGAGTATCTCTACCCTGCTGCCATCTTCCTGCTTGCGTAACTGGAAGGTATTACCTTCGAGATCAGTGCGGGCAATCACCGTGCTGCTGCCTTCGACATAATTATTATCGATCAGGACCAGCGTAGTGCCTTTACCTGTCACCTTGCTCAGATGCCCCAGCAGACTGGTTTGATCGTCACGCATGACATGCGACCAGAAAAATCCGGCGAAGCAAGTCGTGTACTGGTCTGCCGTTGCTGCTGGCAAATCATGCAAGTCAGCCAGACTAAACTGGACTTTGCCTTCTGGATAAGATTTAGTTTGCGCCACATCCAGCATGGGCTGGCAATAGTCAGTTGCCACGACGCTCGTTGCCACAGGGGCAAAACGCTCGGTCCAGTAGCCTGTGCCGCAGGCAACTTCCAGCACACGCTGGTCTTTCAATACTTCCAGCACTTTGCCCTGGATTTCACGCAAATCTTGCTGGCGTTCAGGTTTTTGATAGACCTTTTCCAGGGTCTGGGCACGTTGCGCATAGTATTCGCGCATTTTATTTTCACTCATTTTTATCTTTCAACAGAAAATCAACCAGCTCTACAAATCCCTCGCCGTATTCAGCGTTGCAGACATAGGCCGGGTGGGCTTCAAATCTGTCCAGGTATTTGTAGATATTTGCCACCCCAACCGAGAGCGGATAATGGGCAAACATGCTGGCATCATTGGCAGAATCACCAATAAATACATAAGTCGTTTTTGCAACTTCATCGCCGATGCCAAATACTTCACGCAACACACGCTGGCTCATGCTTTGCTTGCTGAAGGGTGCAACTGAGGCATGCGCATGGATGCTGCTGGTGGTGGCATACAAACCATGTTCACGTATCAGGGCCACGACTTCATTCAATTGTGACAGCGGTATCGCAGGAATATTTTCCGCAATATCAAAAGCCAGATCACCTATGCGTTGTGCTGCATCAGCTGCGGGTAATACGTCCGGAAAATGCTTGCGCATGATGTCAGCAAAATCCAGCAAGCGCTGCCTGTGTTGCAGCCTGGTTTCAGCATCGGCATAATATATGGCTTGTTGCCTGCCCTCTGCATCAATCCAGAAAGCACTTGCGCCGTTTTCAGCAATGATGGCATCAAAATCACATAGCCTTAATAAGGGCAAAGTCCAGTAGGTGGGCCGCCCTGTTACAGCGATGCGCTGCAGACCTGCAGTTTTTGCACGGCCCAGAGCAGCCAGAGCATCCACTGTCAGCTTGCCATGGCTGCTGAAGGTATCATCAATATCCGTCAATATGCCGCGTACCTGCCTGCGTTGCTCTGCTGGCCAGCTACTCAGTGCCCGCATGCTCATAAATCGTAAGTATCCTTATTGCCCTGCATGACATTGTCTATCATTTTACGGTTCAGGGTAGGATTCAGTAACTCAATAAAGGTATAGATATAGCTGCGCAGATAAGCTCCCTGCTTGATCGCGACCCGCGAAATATTCATGCCAAACAATTGGCCTACTGGTATGGCGCGCAAATTCTTGTCGCGCTCGGCATCAAAGGCCATGCCGGCAATAATACCCACTCCCATGCCCAGTTCTACATAAGTCTTGATAACGTCGGCATCGATAGCTTCGAGCAAGATATCCGGCTTCAGATTCCGTATCTGGAAGGCATGGTCTATCTTGCTGCGGCCAGCAAAGGCTGCATCATAGGTAATCAATGAGTAATTGGCAATTTCTTCCAGGCTGACATTCTTCAACTTCAATAAGGGATGTTCAACTGGTACAACAACGACATGCTCCCATTGATAACATGGCAAAGAGATCAAGCCATCAAAGCCTGCAATAGCTTCGGTCGCAATCGCAATATCTGCCTGGTCACGCATGACCATTTCAGCAATTTGTTTTGGGTTACCCTGCAACAGGGATAAACGCACCTTGGGGTATTTTTGCATGAAGGCCTGTACCACCTTGGGCAATGCATAGCGCGCCTGGGTGTGGGTAGTGGCAATGGTGAAGCTGCCACTGTCCTGTGCCGCGAATTCCTTGCCTATGCGTTTAAGCCCGTCAATTTCTTGCATAATCAGTTCAACTGACTTCAACACCGCCCTACCCGGCTCAGTGAGGCCACGTATGCGTTTGCCATGGCGGGTAAAAATATCGACGCCCAACTCCTCTTCAAGCTCAATAATTGCCTTGGAAACACCGGGTTGCGATGTAAATAAGGCCTTGGCAGCCTCAGTCAGATTAAAATTCTGTCTTACAGCTTCGCGTACAAAGCGCAATTGATGTAGGTTCATGGGTAGTTTTTTTGTAAAGGCGAGGATAATCTCGTAGAACCTGTTTGCGATCTTACTGCGCGAGCGTGATCGGGGATCATGTGCTGCTCAAAATGCTCATGTACTTAAGTACATTCCGCTTTTTGCGCGGCTCTTCACCCCGCTGACACTCGCTCGCTACAGATCGTAAACACGTTCTTATGCAATTAGACCTAGGTTAGCATCGTTTTATATGCATGCGCTAGTATATAGACCCTGAGCCAAGAATTCCATGTTTCCACCAATTACAACATGTACAAATCATTATTTCCGGTAGTTATTACTATCTTTATTAGTCTTTTAGGCTACTTGTTGACACCATCTCTTGCCTTGGCAGAAAGTATTACAGTACCAGGAGAACAAGCAAAAAAACCCAGGATTTGCCTGGCCTTGTCTGGCGGTGGTGCGCGCGGCTTTGCCCATGTCGGGGTGCTCAAGGTCCTGGAAGAACTACACGTCCCCATAGATTGCATTGCTGGCACCAGTATGGGTGCGGTGGTCGGTGGATTATATGCTGCTGGTTTTTCTGCCAGTGAAATTGAAAAACGGCTGGATGCATTGAAGCTTAACGACATTGCGCTGGACAGAGTAGAAAGGCGTTACCTGCCGCAAAGCGTCAGGGAAGAAGATGAACAATACCCCCTCGGTGCCACACTGGGCCTGAGTGCCAATGGCGTGCGCCTGCCCGCAGGCGTAGTGCAGGCCAGCCAGTTTCTGGAAATTTTGCAAAACTGGACGGCGCACTTACAACCCGACATCGATTTTGACCGTCTGCCTATTCCTTTCCGTACACTGGCAACGGATATGGAAACCGGCAAGATGGTGATCTTTACCAAAGGCCCCTTGCATAAAGCCATACGCGCCAGCATGGCAGCGCCAGGCGTGTTTGCACCTGTAGAGATAGATGGCAAATTATTGTCCGACGGCGGCCTGGTCAAAAACCTGCCCGTGGATATCGCCAGGCAGATGGGTGCAGACGTGGTGATCGCCGTCAACATAGGCACGCCCTTGATGCCGCGCGACCAGTTGCTGACTCTGTTCAATGTCAGCCAGCAAATGGTGAACATTCTGACTGAGCAAAATGTGGAAGCACAAAAAGCGCTGCTGGGCCCAAATGATGTATTGATAGAACCTGCTCTTGGCAACATCACTTTCATGGATTTCGCCAGATCGAAAGAAGCCGTCAAGATAGGTGAAAAAGCTACCCATGAACTGGATGCCAAGCTGCTTGCCTTGAGTCTGTCACCAGAAATGTATGCCATCAGGCATGAAATACGCCTGAACCCGCAATTACCACCGATTAAAATCCAGTTTATTGACATCGTCACCAATGGTGCCGTGCCTGAGAGCGATATACGTCGCCAGTTAAATATATCCATGGGTACTGAATACAAGGCCGAAGACATCAACCGCAAACTGAGCATACTGAATAATGCCCGCGAGTTTGATAGCGTCAACCATGAACTGGTTGAGCGTGATGGTGAATATGGCATACGGGTAAACGCCCATGGCCGCAACTGGGGCCCGCATTTCCTGCGCTTTGGCCTGGCCCTGTCCAGCGGTTTTGAAGGTGCTGGCGGCTTCAAGCTGCAAGTCGGCCACCGCCGCCCCTGGCTGACAGATGGTGGCCTGGAATGGCGTAATGACCTGGAATTTGGCAACAGCATCAAATATCACACCGAATTGCGCCAACCCCTGTTTGAACGTGAAGGCATGTATCTCGCACCATTTGCAGAAATAGGCCAGAACACCAGGAACCTGTATAGCGGCAATACCCGTATTGCCGAATACAATTTCCGCAGCGACAAACTGGGGCTGGATCTGGGTTTCCGCATAGGGGAACAAAGCACACTCGGCGAGGCCAAACTGGGTTTGAATTTCAATCACTACCGCGTGCGCCCCAAGATAGGCGGCTTCTTGCTATTGAATGAAGATGGCAGCACGAAAGTCGAATCCCTGCCCAGTGCAGACTTGCAACAGTTTGGCCTGAAGTCAGCAGTAGTCATAGACCAGCTCAGTGATGCCAGCTTCCCGCGCTATGGCTATAAAGTCGACGCCAGCGCTTTTCTGGGCACCAGCGATACCCGTAAGAATTTTCAGGAAGTGGCGATCAATACTACCTGGGCAAATAGCATCAATAACCACAGCATCAACCTGAAGCTGAATGCTGCAGGCCTGTTCCAGAAAGGCACAGATGTACGCGGCATAGGTTCTACCCTGGGTGGCTTCCAGCAGTTATCTGCCTACCAGCCCGACCAGTTCACTGGGGACTTTATGGTGTATGGCAGCGTGACGTATTTGCTGCGTGCAGTGAAGTTTGATCTGGCGGGACAAAGCCTGTTCCTTGGTACTTCGCTGGAAGCGGGCAATGTCTGGAACAAGGGGGAAGACATTTCATTCAAGTCCCTGCGCAAGAGCGCCAGCCTGTTTGCAGGGTTCAACAGTTTTATCGGCCCTATCTACCTGGGTTTTGCGGTTGGGCAAAGTGGTGCAAAAAATGTCTTCTTCCAGTTAGGCAGGCAATAAAAAAAACGCTCAGTTCACAGTCCTGCATAAACTGAGCGCGCCTTTGTATTCACACCACGTATTCACAAATGGATTTCAACCACCATAGGCATACACAAATTTCCCGCCCTGGATTTTACCCATGACACGTGAACGCTGATCCAGGCCTACATGGTCAGTTGCATTCATATTGATGACGCCTTGAGGCACAATCAAATCCTTGGTGTTTTCGATTGCCGTGCGCAAGGCCTGCCGGAAAGCCTTGCTGCCTGGCTGCGCAGTTTTCAAGGCGACAGGAATTGCACTCGCCAACAACATATATGCGCCCCAGGCGTCCCCAGCAAATTGTGTGGTTGTGCCTGCTCCATAAGCTGCTTCATACTTGCGCACAAACTCTGTAGAGATTTTTTTGACTGCATGCTTTTCAGGTAATTGCAGTGCTACTACTGCTGGCCCGGTAGGGAATAAAGTGCCTTCCACATCCTTGCCACCGAGCTTCAAAAATTCCTGGCTGGCGATACCATGGGTCTGGTAAATCTGTGCTTTATAACCACGTTCCATCAATGTTTTTTGTGGCAAGACTGCGGGCGTACCAGAACCGGCGATGAGCACGGCATCCGGTTTGGCAGACATCATTTTCAAGACTTGTCCTGTAACACTGGTATCGGTACGGGCAAAACGTTCATTGGCAACGATTTTAATATGGCGCAGTTCAGCCAGTTTGGAAAACTCACGCCACCAGCCTTCACCATAGGCGTCAGCAAACCCGATGAAGGCAACAGTCTTGACGCCATGGTCAGCCATGTGTTGCGTCAATATGGTCGTCATGTGCGTATCATTCTGCGGCATCTTGAACGCCCAGGCACGTTTGGCATCCATGGGTTCAACGATGCTGGCAGATGCAGCAAGAGTGATCATGGGCGTCTCGTTTTCTGCCACGGTTTCCAGCATGGCCAATGCACTGGGCGTGGTATTCGGACCGACGATGACATCGACCTTTTCTTCAGCGATGAGCTTGCGCGCATTCTTGACTGCATTGCCAGGGTCGCTGCCATCATCAAGCAGGATATACTCAAGCTTTTTGCCGCCAATTTCTTTCGGCCACAACATGATGGCATTTTTGGATGAAGCACCGATCGCAGCTGCCGGACCTGTGGTCGACAAATTGATACCTACCTTGATCTGGGCCTGCGCTATAACACTGCCAAAACTCAAAGCTGCGACAACAGCGCCACGCAGGGAATACGAAAAAATCAAGGACATGCGATGACTCCCAAAAAATACAGTCAAATACGACATTCACTCACTGAATACGCTTAAAGATGTGACTCAACCACGCTTTGATCAATCGCACCAAAAATCGATTTACCATTCTTATCCAGCATTTCTATCTTGATGCTGTCACCAAATTTCATGTATGGCGTCACTGGTTCACCAACGGCGATCATTTCCAGCGCGCGTTTTTCAGCGATGCAGCTATAACCTTTGCTGGCATCTTTATTAGATACCGTGCCAGAACCAATGATAGTGCCTGCCCTGGCATTCCTGGTCTTGCACAGGTGCGTGATCAGTTGTGGGAAAGAAAACACCATGTCCACACCGGCATTTGGCTGGCCAACCAGCATGCCATTCATGCTGGAGCGCAATGCCAGATTGACCTTGCCATCTTTCCAGGCTTCGCCCAATTCGTCAGGCGTCACTGCAACCGGAGAAAAGCTGGAAGCCGGTTTGGACTGGAAGAAGCCAAAGCCTTTGGCCAGCTCTGCCGGTATCAGGTTACGCAGGGACACATCATTCACCAGCATGAGCAGGAGTATGTGGTCGCGTGCATGCTGCACTTTGACACCCATGGGTACATCGCCAGTCACGACGGCGATTTCACTTTCAAAGTCTATGCCCCACTCTTCAGTAGTCATGACGATGTCATCACAAGGGCCAATAAAATCATCACTGCCGCCCTGATACATCAAAGGGTCGTGCCAGAAACTCTCAGGCATTTCGGCATTCCTGGCTTTGCGCACCAGTTCTACATGATTGACGTAGGATGAGCCATCCGCCCATTGAAATGCACGCGGCAAGGGTGCCATACAGTTTTTTGGTTCAAACTCAAAGCTATAGGCAGCCCTGCCAGAATTCAGGCGGTTATACAATTCTTCAAGCTGGGGTTGGATAAAATTCCAATCATCCAGGGCACGCTGTAAGGTCGGGGCGATACCGTCCGCAATCGCTGCCGTCTTCAAATCACGGGCAACCACCAGCAATTGCCCATCCCGGGAGCCATCCTTCAGTGTTGCAAGCTTCATAATTCCTCTGTTTTGATCAAGTATTTTACGATTTTACCTGAAGGGTCTGTCTAATTTGTCAGGAAACTGACAACCATAACGACTAACAAGCAATTTACTTAGCAGAACGGCGCAATTTTAGGTATGCTAAAACCTGATTTCGCTGTTGCCTGTCTCCCTAAAAACTGATCTGTACAGGAATCCTCACCATGAACTTCAGTAACTTTAAAATCAGGGTACGTCTCAGCTTTGGTTTCGGCCTGACCTTGCTTACCATGTTGCTCATGGTAGTCATCAGCGTGGTAAGGCTGAATGAAATTGCTGACCGGAATAGAGACATTCTCGAAGATGACGCGGTAGGCGTCATCAGTGCACTGGAAATGTCTGCCCTGATACAGGAAAATGGTAGCCGCACGCTGGAGTTGTTTATTACACCTGATCAGAAAGCCCGTACCGCTCAATATGCTGCGATTGATGCAAACAAGAAAAAAATAAACGCCCTGCTTGAAATCTCCAAAAAGCTGGCACTGCCGTCCACTGAGAAAGAGGCGGTCGAAAGATTAATCGCCTCCAATGCCGTTTTTGTGACGGCCTTCAGCAAGACTGGTGACTTGATCGAGCTTGATCAAAAGGATGAAGCCATTGCCATGATGGGAAAATCCACCTTCCCTGCCTTGAAACAATCCCTGATTGACATAGACAAGCTGGTTGCCATACAAAAAAATGACATGAGCACCAGTGGCGAGGCAATTAAAAGCATCATCATGTTTTCGCGCAATCTGATGATCGTCCTGGGCATTATTGCCTTCATCATCAGTGCGGCCTTCGCGGCATGGATTTCGCGTTCAATTACCAATCCGCTGGATGAAGCCGTCAAAGTCGCCACCAAGGTCGCCAATGGTGATCTGACTGGCCGCATAGAAGTGCGCTCGCGCGATGAGACCGGACAATTGCTGAGCGCCCTGGCAGATATGAATAATAGCCTGGTCATGACCATCACCCAGGTACATAGCAGCACCGCCATGATCTCCACGGCTTCCAGCGAAATCGCTTCTGGCAATGCCGACTTGTCCAACAGGACAGAGTCGCAGGCCAGCTCACTGGAAGAAACCGCTTCTTCTATGGAAGAATTGACTTCCACCGTCAAACAAAATGCCGACAATGCACGCCAGGCCAATCAACTTGCTATCTCTGCCACCGAAGTCGCTACCAAAGGTGGGCAAATCGTCGGCCAGGTCGTCAATACCATGGGGTCCATCAAGGATAGTTCGGGCAAGATCGTTGACATCATCGGCGTTATTGATGGCATTGCCTTCCAGACCAATATCCTGGCATTGAATGCCGCCGTAGAAGCCGCCCGCGCTGGTGAACAAGGTCGTGGCTTTGCCGTGGTGGCAGCCGAAGTCAGGAACCTGGCACAACGTAGCGCCAGCGCCGCCAAGGAAATCAAAACCCTGATTGATGACTCGGTCGAAAAAGTCAATCTCGGTAACAAATTGGTTGATGAAGCCGGGCTGACTATGGATGAGATTGTCACCTCCATCAAACATGTGGCCGACATCATGAGTGAAATCACTGCAGCCAGTCAGGAACAAAGTGCGGGTATAGAACAAGTCAATCTTGCCATCACCCAGATGGATGAGATGACGCAACAAAACTCAGCCCTGGTTGAACAAGCGGCGGCAGCAGCCGAGAGCATGCAGGAGCAGGCAGGTGCATTGGCGCAGGCGGTAAGTGTCTTCAAGCTGGATACGGTAGTGAATAATCAAGCAGCGCCAGTGGTCAGCAAGGCAAAAAGCAAAGCACCCAAGGCTGCAACTACGCCTTTAAAAATCAGCAAGGCACCTGCCAAAGCAACAGAAAATCCTGCCAGGAAGACATCCAGCATGGAGAAACCGACTGCTGCTACCAATGATGACTGGGAAGAATTTTAAGCATTATTTGTATTGATTTGTATTGCCCACACAAAAACAGCTCCACATGTGGAGCTGTTTTTACTTGCCTTGATGTGCCTTGACCAAGCCGTTATTTATACCGACAAATCCACTTGCTGCAAACTATGCGCCTTGCCATCTTCACTTAACCAGACACCAGAAGAACGGATTTGTCCGTTAGATTGATTTTGTGCATTTTTTAAATCGAATTCAGTACTGGCATTGCCAAGATAAAGTGCCCCCACATTGGCCTGCTTCAGAGTCTGTAATTGATCATGACCGGCACCATCCTTGGTCCATACTTTCAATTTCTGGTAAATCGCATCGTTTTCGTCTATCCAGTGATTGCCGTCGCTGTCATAGGCTGCCAACTCAGAAAATCCATTCCCGGTGCCCGGCCCAAACAATTCACTGCCATTATTGATCTTGCCATCATTGTTTTTATCCAGTGCCAGAAAGCCTGCACCCTGGACGAAAGAGACATTTTCTTTCTTGCCATCGGCATCCAGATCAAATGCAAATTTTTGCGACGTCAATTGTGCAGAGTTACCAGAAAAATTGATGACCAGTGGATCGACTTTTTTGGCGTCACCAAGCCGCACACTGCTACTACTCTCTTCGTGATAGCTGCGACTTAGCTCAAACGACAAATCGAAACTGATTTCCTTATTATCTGCTGTGACTATTTTTCCGGTAGAGTGGAAAGAAGTCTGCTCAGTCTCGGTATAGGATTGATGGCTGTCTATCTCTACACCCCAGCCTTTTTGTGCTGGCGGAGCATTTTGCGCTGCAGCGTCTGCAGCAGGCTGGGCCGTTGCCTGTGTTGCGGGTGCGGCGGTATCTGGCTGTACATCAGCGCTACTCAGGGAATTGATTTTCCTGCCTGTCATGAGTTCTATGATGTACTTGATCAGCTGTATGCGCGGGTCATTTTCAGCTTCATCGCTGGCTTGCTGCACCGCATCAGTTGGCGCAGCAGAGCTTGCCGGAACTGCGGGGGGCAGAGGTGGCGCAAACTGCGCAGCCCTGCCAGCATCAGAGATTTGTACATTACTGGATGCATTTCTCAAGTTCGCAGGGCCATTGGCATTCCTGCCCTCAAAATCAGGGCGCTCCTTGCCTATCCAGGTCCGTAATTTTTCCTGCGTTTCCAGAGTCGTGGTGGCAGCGTGTTGTGAAGAAAGGGAAATATCCGAGGAAGCAATTTTCATGATGCGCTCCAGCCTTGATCTGCCAATTTAAAAAACCTGGAACGTATATCAAAGATCCATGCACTTTCACATGCAAGAGCCTGCCCCTCGCGTACAAAAAAGAACGCGACCACGCATGGCTTGCCAGCCCGATATCAGTTCCATCCGCACGCACTTCGGAATTGGTGAACCATCAAATGGAATATGCGTGATCTAATGGTTTAACGGTCAAAGTTCAAAAAGCTTTATGAAAAAATGCCGGATAAACCGATTTTTTATTCGAAGAAGATCCCGCTCATGGGAACTGCCATACGCTCACTAAGGTCATAGCAAACTTGCACACGCACAGTGGTATGCTTGCAAACTATTTTATTTCTATCTTCTTTGGGAAACTCTTATGTTCAAGTTGCGCTTATTAACAAGTGTTCTTATTTCTGCTGGCTTGATCAGTTGCGCCACTGTCATGGCCGCGAATGATGCTGCCAAGACTACAAATAAGCATGCTGCAGTTGCGCAATCCGGGCAGCAAGGAAATACTGAACTGAGTCGATACCTGAGCCCACAGTTAAATAAGCTGGCGGATGAATACTATGAAAAACAAACCGCCTTTGACCCCATAGGTGCCACCTATAACGGTGACACCCGTTATGATGACAAACTGCCTATGACACTGTCAGCGCCGGTCCGGGCAAAACAGATCGCCATGTGGAAGGATGTCGCCAGCAAATTGGCGCGTGTCAAACGTGAACAATTATCAGCGACCGATGCAGTCAGTTATGATTGCCTGGACTATGAACTCAAGGCCAGCCTGGAAATGGCCAGGTTTGATGGCCACCTGCTGCCCATCAATCAAATGGACAGCCTGCCAGTCACGCTGGCCCATTTTGCCTCGGGACAAAGTGCACAAGCCTTGAAGACGGTTAAACAATACGACGTCTTTTTACGTCGCCTGGCACAATTGCCAGTATGGATAAACCAGGCCACTGGCAATATGCGCGAAGGCATGAAGCGCGGTATCGTCTTGCCCAAGGCCCTGGTCAGCTCTGCCCTGCCCCAGTATGCGCAACTGGTGACCGACAAGGTGGAAGATCATGCCTACTTTGCACCGGTCAAGAATTTCCCCGACAATTTCAGTGCGGCGGACAAGCAACGCCTGAGCAAGGAATACAAGCAGGTATTAACAGCAAAAGTCTTGCCTGCCTTGCGCCAGTTCAATCAATTCCTGTCGCAAGATTATCTGGCTGCCAGCCGCAGCAGCAGTGGCTTCAGTGCCGTGCCAGGTGGCGACGCCTGGTATCGCGCACTGGTGCGCGACCAAACTACAACCAATCTGGACCCGGACTCTATCCACGCCTTGGGTTTGAAAGAAGTAGCGCGCATACAAAGTGAATTTGTCGCCCTGGGGCCAAAACTGGGCTACACCGGCGACCCGGTGGGTTTGCCAGCCTGGATAGATACGCAAAACCAGTATCGCCCTTACAAGACTGAGGCGGAGGTGCTGGATGGCTACCGCCAGATAGAAAAAATGGTCAAGGCCAAATTGCCAGAACTGTTTAACAAGATGCCAAAAGCGGCGCTCGACATTCGTGCCGAACCGGAAATCAGCAGGCAGACAGCATCTGATCACTACACCCAGCCTGCCTTTGATGGCTCGCGTCCGGGCGTATTCTGGGCTGTCATTAATAATCCTGCCGACTACAGTACAACCGGCATGAAAACCCTGTACCTGCATGAAGGCCAGCCTGGACATCATTTCCACTTGGCAACATCACAGGAACTGGACATCCCTAAATTCCGCAAATTCGGTGGTAATAATGCCTATACCGAAGGCTGGGCCCTGTACGCTGAAACCCTGGGCAAAGACATGGGCCTGTTCGAAAACGACCCTAGCGCCTATCTGGGTCACCTGACGGACGAACTTTTGCGTGCAACCCGCCTGGTGGTGGATACCGGTTTGCATTCCAAGGGCTGGACGCGTGAACAGGCTATCCAGTACCAGCAAACCACTTTGGGTTATAGCGAAGCCGCCTCACGTCAGGCAACCGAGCGCTATATGGCCTGGCCGGGCCAGGCTCTGGGTTACAAGATAGGCTCACTGAAAATTGTCGAACTCAGGCAAAAAGCCAGCGCAGCTTTGGGCAAGCGCTTTGACCTGCGCCAATTCCATGATGTGATACTCAGCGATGGCACTCTGCCGCTAGCCTTATTGGAAGCCAAAGTGAACAAGTGGATAGACAGCCAAAAGACAAATTGAGCGAGTTTGGATTTATTTTCCATCGCTTGATTGACCTGCATCACTATCTGAAGCAGAATGAAATCTCATGTTGGAGTAACGCAAAACCGCCCCAGCTGCGTTGCAGCTCCTAGCCGTACTAAAGTACTGTCTTCGTCGCTGCGCCTTGCTGGGACAATTTTGTGTTACTCCCACTTGCAATTAGTAAGTGGGGCGCAGCATTTGACTTGTTAATCAACGAACAAGTCCCGCGCTGACCGGTAGGGCGTAGTTTGCGTCCGCCAAATGTTTGTTTAACTTGTGCAAAAGACACCTGCGATGAATAAAATCGATGCGCTCAACAGCATAGCGGAACAAGCCAAACGGGGAGAGCTGGTTTTCCCTACGAATGTTGCGGCTTCCCTGAAGCTGCAACAAACGCTGGATGACCCTGATTGCAGTATCGATACTGCAACAAAGTTAGTCCTGAATGAGCCCTTCCTGGCCGCCCGCATGGTGGCCATTGCCAATTCTGCGGCTTACAACCGTGGCAACGATGTTACCAATGTCAAGGCTGCCATCAGTCGGCTGGGCTTCCGCACCTTGCGTGCAGTGGTAGCCTCGCTGGTGGTACGCCAACTGGCAGGCAGCAGCAAGAACAAGCAACTGCAAGCCATGACGAACAAGCTCTGGGAACACACTGCCCAGGTTGCAGCACTGTCACAAGTCATTGCCAGGCGCATCACCAAGCTTGACCCTGATACTGCCATGTTTGCTGGCATCGTCCATGAGGTGGGCAATTTTTACCTCTTGTCACGAGTTGATGAGTTCCCCTCACTGCTGGAACGTGATGAGCCAGCACCAGATTCCAGCGTCGATGATTTGCCGTCCTTTTCTGACACCATCATAGACCGCGAATCATCCGAGTCACAGATAGGTGCGGCTGTCATCAAGAGCTTGATGCTGCCTCAAGCCGTGGTAGAAGCAGTCGAGGCTCTCTGGTTTGGTTTGCGCGCGATGCCACCAGAAACCTTGGGTGACACACTGTTGCTGGCGAATGAACTGGCAACCACGCATTCGCCCATGGATATCCATTCCTATGCTGAAGAGTCGGAACAGTATTCTTCAGAAATCGATTTTGTCGTAGGTGATGGCACGCTCAACAGCATTTTGGAAGAGTCAGAAGAAGAAGTGAAAACCCTGGCTGCGGCGCTGCAACTCTGAATCTGCTCATGTAAGCAACAAAGCAACAAAGCAACAAAAGGGAGCAAATGCTCCCTTTGTTTTTTAGCTCGCCGATTTCAAAACATTCAAGCAGTCAGTGCCGCCTGGATTTGCTGCAAGGAAGATGGATCTTCTATCGTTGTCAAATCCCCTGCTTCACGTCCTTCGCAAATCGCCTGAATGGAACGACGCAGCAATTTACCAGAACGTGTTTTCGGCAACATGCTGACAAAATGCACGCGTGATGGCCTGGCAACTGCCCCTAGCTGCTTGTCAACCACACTCATGACTTCTGCCTCCAGCGCGCGCTTTTGTTCTGGTGTTTCCACAAGCTCAGGATTCTTGAGTATGGCAAACGCGACTGCCACCTGTCCTTTTAGCTTGTCTTCCACCCCCACCACCGCCACTTCAGAAATTTGCGGATGGCTGGAAATGCTTTCTTCTATCTCACGCGTACCCAGACGGTGCCCCGCAACATTGATGACATCATCTGTACGCCCCAGAATGAAATAATAGCCATCAGCATCCCTGATACCCCAGTCAAAAGTTGAATACAATTGTTCATGGGAGAAATTGGACCAGTAAGTATTGACGAAGCGCTGGTCATCGCCATACACGGTTTGCATGCAACCTGGCGGCAATGGCCCTTTGATGGCAACCACGCCTTTTTCATTGGCTGCACATTCAGCGCCCGTGTTTTCATTGATGATGCGTACGTCATAGCCATACATGGCAATGCCAGGACTGCCCAGACGGGTGGCAGTATGCTCAACACCACGCGCCACGGTCAGGATGGGCCAGCCAGTTTCTGTCTGCCAGTAATTATCTATGATGGATACACCCAGTTCATTGGCTATCCAGCTTGACGTGGTTTCATCCAGCGGCTCACCTGCCAGGTACAGGGCTTTGAGTGATGACAAATCATATTTTCGCATCAGCTCGGATGGATGCTTTTTCAAGACACGCACCGCCGTCGGTGCCGAGAACATGCGCGTGACCTTGTATTTCTCGACTATGCTCCACCAGATGCCGGCATCAGGACGTATAGGTGTGCCTTCATACATGATGGTCGCCATACCGGCAATCAGCGGGCCATAGACAATGTAGGAATGCCCCACCACCCAGCCTATGTCGGAAGTGGCGAAATAGGTTTCACCCGGCTTGCCGCAGAAAATATGCTTCATCGATGAAGCCAGTGCCACTGCATAACCACCTACATCACGCTGCACGCCCTTGGGCTTGCCAGTCGTTCCTGAGGTGTACAAGACATAGGACATGGCATTGGACTCCAGCCAGGTCACAGGCACCTGAGCATCCATATGCTGCGCTCTTGCAGTCGCATAATCAACATCACGCCCGGCTACCAGTTGCATGGTATCGAGGCTACGATCTACCAGCAAGACATGTGCAGGTTTGTGCTCAGCCAGGGTGATGGCTTCATCCAATAAAGGTTTATAAGGCACAGCCTTGCCACCACGCATGCCTGCATCAGCCGATACCACCAGTACAGGCCTGGCATCATCAATGCGTGTGCCCAGGCTCTTGGAAGCAAAGCCACCAAATACAACAGAATGCACCGCACCTATGCGCGCGCAGGCCAGCATGGCAAAAGCGGCTTCTGCAATCATGGGCATGTAGATCAAGACCCTGTCGCCCTGCTTGACGCCCAAACCCAGCATGATGGCAGCCATGCGCTGCACTTCTGCATGCAGCTCAGCAAAGCTATAAGTTTTTTCGGTATTGGTTTCAGTAGAAATGGCGATCAGCGCAGGCTGGTCTGCCTGGGTTGCCAGCCAGCGATCGACAGCGTTATGGCAGAGATTGGTTTCGCCACCGACATACCATTTGGCAAATGGCGGCTTGCTGTGATCGAGCACCTGCTCATAGGGTTTGTGCCAGTCTATCAACTGCGCTTCTTTGGCCCAGAACCCTTGCGGGTCTTGTATCGATTCCTGATAAAACGCTGCGTAAGTCATGCTGTCTCCTGGTTTTTCGCAAAATGTTTTTACCTGTCGCGACAGTGCCGTCAGCTTATTTTTATTCTTGAACAGCAACGCTGGCGCGTGACCCTGCCTGCACTTTCATGTGCATAAAACTACTACAATTCAAACCTGAAAATTTGTCAGTTAATATCTGTTGGCGGGATACGTACCCAGCCTTCCATGAGCACACGTGCGCTACGGCTCATGATGGCCTTGGTGACACTCCATTCGCCGTTGACCTGTGTTGCCTCTGCCCCTACCCGCAAAGTGCCGGATGGGTGGCCAAAACGCACTGCAGTGCGTGTGCCACCGCCAGCAGCCAGATTCACGAGGGTGCCTGGTATCGCTGCTGCCGTGCCGATGGCAACAGCTGCCGTGCCCATCATCGCGTGGTGCAGTTTGCCCATGGACAGGGCGCGTACCAGCAAATCGATATCCGCTGCCTGGACTTGCTTGCCACTTGAAGAAGTATAGTCGGCAGCTTTGGCAACGAAGGCCACCTTGGGTGTGTGCTGACGTTGTGCGGCTTCGCTGATATCCTTGATCAGCCCCATGCGCAGTGCACCGTGGGCGCGTATGGTTTCGAACATAGCCAACGCTTTGGCATCACCATTGATGGCATCCTGCAATTCAGTGCCCGTATAGCCTATCGCTTCGGCATTGATGAAGATGGTGGGAATACCGGCGTTGATCATGGTTGCTTTGAGCGTACCCACGCCATGCACTTCCAGATCATCGACCAGATTACCAGTCGGGAACATGGAGCCACCAGCGCCCTCTTCATCGGCGGCAGGGTCCATGAATTCAAGCTGTACTTCCGCTGCTGGAAAAGTCACGCCATCAAGTTCAAAATCGCCGGTTTCCTGCACTGCCCCATCGGTCATAGGCACATGAGCAATGATGGTCTTGCTGATATTTGCCTGCCATACGCGTATGGTGGCGATACCGTTTTGCGGTACACGTTCAGCATCAACCAAACCAGCACTGATGGCAAAAGCACCGACTGCCGCAGACAGGTTACCGCAATTGCCGCTCCAGTCTACAAAGGCCTTGTCTATAGCCACCTGACCAAACAGGTAATCAACATCATGATCGGGCTTGCTGCTTTTTGAGAGGATGACAGTCTTGCTGGTGCTGGACGTTGCCCCCCCCATGCCATCGATCTGTTTACCATAAGGGTCGGGGCTGCCTATCACACGCAACAACAAGGCATCACGTGCCGCGCCCGGCTGTTGGGCAGCTTCGGGCAAATCCTGCAGGCGGAAAAACACGCCCTTGCTGGTGCCGCCGCGCATGTAGGTTGCCGGGATTTTGATCTGTGGAAGATGTGCCATGTATTTACTCTTTTAAATTTGACTCAGAGGCAGCACTACTCCGTCAAGAGTAGTGCTTGCAAACCGTATCAGTAGAACTTATGCAGCTTTGACAGATTCCAGGAAATCTTGCGCAAAGCGCTGCAAGACACCACCGGCCTCATAAATCGACACTTCTTCTGCCGTATCCAGGCGGCACATCACAGGCACGGCCACTGATTCACCATTCTTGCGATTGATGATCAGGGTCAGGGTTGCGCGTGGCATGCGTTCACCTATGACATCAAAGGTTTCTGTACCATCGATGTTCAATGTCAGGCGGTTCACGCCTGGCAAGAATTCCAGCGGCAAGACACCCATGCCAACCAGGTTGGTGCGGTGTATGCGCTCAAAACCTTCAGCAACAATCACTTCCACACCTGCCAGGCGCACGCCCTTGGCAGCCCAGTCACGCGAAGAACCCTGGCCATAATCGGCACCGGCAATCACGATCAAAGGCTGTTTGCGTTCCATATAGGTTTCTATGGCTTCCCACATACGGGTGATCGTGCCTTCTGGTTCTATGCGGGCCAGAGAGCCTGCCTTGACCTTGCCATCGATCACGACCATTTCATTCTTCAAGGTCGGGTTGGCAAAGGTGGCACGTTGCGCTGTCAAATGATCGCCACGGTGGGTCGCATAAGAATTGAAATCTTCTTCTGGCAAACCCATCTTGGCCAGGTATTCACCAGCGGCGCTGTCGAGCATGATGGCATTCGATGGTGACAGATGATCAGTCGTGATGTTGTCACCCAATACTGCCAGCGCACGCATGCCCTTCATGTTGCGGGCACCGGCCAGTGCACCTTCCCAATACGGTGGGCGGCGGATATAGGTGGTCTGTGGACGCCAGTCATACAGGGGGCTGACCTTTTCACCATCATCTGCCTGTTTGGCAAACATGGGGATATACACTTTACGGAATTGCTCAGGCTTGACGCTGGCAGCAACCACGGCATCAATCTCCGCATCTGTTGGCCAGATATCTTTCAAGGTCACCGGATTGCCTTCTGCATCCAGCCCCAACACATCTTTCTCGATATCAAAACGGATGGTGCCGGCAATCGCATACGCCACGACCAGCGGCGGCGATGCCAGGAAGGCTTGCTGTGCATACGGGTGGATACGACCATCAAAATTGCGGTTACCCGACAACACAGCCGTCGCATACAGATCACGATCTATGATTTCTTTCTGGATGACAGGATCAAGCGCACCCGACATGCCATTGCAGGATGTGCAGGCATAGGCAACCACACCAAAACCGAGTTGCTCCAGCTCAAGCATGAGATTGGCTTCTTCCAGATACAGGGTCACGGCCTTGGAGCCAGGCGCCAGTGAACTCTTGACCCAGGGCTTGCGAGTAAGGCCCAGCTTGTTGGCATTGCGTGCCAGCAAACCGGCAGCCACCATATTGCGAGGATTATTGGTATTGGTGCAGCTAGTGATAGCAGCAATGATGACTGCGCCATCAGGCATCAGGCCAGGTTCGTTTTCAACCGTGCCGCTGATGCCGCGCGCGGCCAGTTCAGAGGTTGGCACACGCTTGTGCGGATTCGACGGACCAGCGATATTGCGCACGACGGAAGACAGATCAAACTTCAGTACGCGCTCATATTCTGCATTTTTCAGGGTGTCTGCCCACAGGCCAGTTTCCTTGGCATAGGTTTCTACCAGCTTGACGAGTTCATCATCACGGCCTGTCAGTTTCAGGTATTTGATGGTTTGCTCATCGATATAGAACATCGCCGCAGTAGAACCAAATTCTGGTGCCATGTTGGAAATCGTGGCGCGGTCACCCAGGGTCAGGTGGGATGCACCTTCGCCATAAAATTCCAGGTAAGACGAGACCACTTTTTGATTGCGCAAGAATTCTGTCAATGCCAATACCGTGTCTGTAGCAGTAATGCCTTCCTGCGGTTTTCCTGTCAGTTCAACACCGATGATGTCTGGCAAACGCATCCATGATGCACGACCCAGCATGACGCTTTCTGCTTCCAGGCCACCTACACCAATCGCGATCACACCGAGTGCGTCTACCATGGGTGTATGGCTGTCGGTACCGACCAGGGTATCAGGATAAGCCACGCCATCGGTGACTTGCACGACTGGTGACATGCGTTCCAGATTGATCTGGTGCAGGATGCCATTACCTGGAGGGATCACATCAACATTCTTGAATGCCTTCTTGGTCCAGTTAATGAAGTCAAAGCGATCTTCATTGCGCCTGTCTTCAATGGCGCGATTCTTGTTAAACGCGTCGGGATCAAAACCACCGCACTCAACGGCCAGAGAATGATCGACCACCAGTTGGGTAGGCACAACAGGGTTGACCAATGCCGGGTCGCCACCTTGCAGGGCAATCGCATCGCGTAAACCCGCCAGATCGACCAGCGCAGTCTGGCCCAAAATATCATGGCAAACCACACGAGCCGGGAACCACGGAAAATCCAGGTCGCGCTTCCGTTCTATGAACTGGCGCAGGGAATCAGTCAGCGTAGCCGGGTCGCAGCGGCGCACCAGGTTTTCTGCCAGCACACGCGAAGTGTAGGGCAGCTTGTCATAAGCACCTGTCACGATGGCATCTACTGCTTCACGTGTATCGAAGTAATCCAGAGTAGTGCCAGGTAGTGGCTTGCGGAATTGAGTATTCATGGCTCGCTATTTTTAAATATTAGTATTCGGTGTTTAGAAGATTTCATAGAGCAACTCAGAGTTGCAATTTGAAGCCTTCATGTGATGCTGTGAAGCCCATGCTCCCGTAGAACCTGTGCGCCTGTATGCGCTTCTTGTCGCTGGTCAGTTGTACCAACTGGCAGCCACGCTCGCGTGCCAGTTGTATGGCCTGCTGTATGAACCAGTGACCTATGCCCTGCCCGCGCAGATAGCCATCAACCCGCACGCTTTCTATCATGGCGCGGGTAGAACCTTTTCTGCTCAGGCCAGGGATGAAAGTGACCTGCTGCATGGCGATGATGCGGCCATCCAGCTCGGCTACCATCAAAAACTGATTGTCATCAACTGTTATGCGATCAAAAGCCTCGGCATAACATGCGTCCTCAGAGCCTACGCCTTCACGGTTCTTGCCCAGATCATCATCGGCGATGAGTTCCAGCAGACGCGGCAGATCCTGCTTCACAGCGCGTCTGGTGCTGAGTTTGGACAGGTCTGCCTGCTCTTTCATATTGCGACCTCTATTGTTTATTTACGTTTATTCAAAGGAACAAATTTCAGGTCTTCAGGACCAACATAATTGGCGCTAGGACGAATGATCTTGTTATCGATGCGCTGTTCTATAATGTGCGCCGCCCAGCCCGATGTACGGGCAATCACGAACAAAGGTGTGAACATGGCAGTCGGCACACCCATCATGTGATAGGACACGGCAGAAAACCAATCCAGGTTGGGGAACATTTTCTTGATATCCCACATCACGGTTTCCAGGCGCTCGGCAATATCAAACATCTTCATTGCGCCAGCTTCTTTTGAGAGGCTACGCGCCACTTCCTTGATGACCTTGTTACGTGGATCAGAGATGGTGTACACAGGGTGACCAAAACCGATCACGACTTCCTTGTTTTCTACACGCTTCTTGATATCCGCTTCTGCTTCATCAGGATTGTCGTAACGCTTCTGGATTTCAAATGCGACTTCATTTGCGCCACCATGTTTAGGGCCGCGCAAGGCACCGATCGCGCCGGTGATGGCTGAGTACATGTCAGAACCCGTGCCAGCGATGACGCGGCCAGTAAAGGTGGACGCATTGAACTCATGCTCTGCATACAGTATCAGCGATGTATGCATGGCTTTTTCCCACGATGCGATTGGCTTTTTACCGTGCAGCAGGTGCAGGAAATGACCACCTATGGAATCATCATCGGTTTCAGTTTCTATGCGTTTGCCATTGTGGCTATAGTGGTACCAGTACAGCAGCATGGAACCCAGCGAAGCCATCAGGCGGTCAGCGATATCACGCGCGCCCGGGTGATTGTGATCATCTTTTTCTGGCAAGACACAACCCAGTGTGGATACACCAGTACGCATGACATCCATAGGATGGGACGATGCTGGCAAGCATTCCAGCGCTGCCTTGACATTCGCTGGCAAGCCACGCAAAGCTTTCAACTTGGTCTTGTAACCGTTCAATTCTGCGACGGTAGGCAATTTGCCGTGCACCAGCAAATGGGCAATTTCTTCAAACTCGCAGGCATCAGCCACGTCCAGGATATCGTAGCCACGGTAATGCAGGTCATTACCAGTTTTGCCTACGGTGCACAGGGCAGTATTGCCAGCAGTGACGCCAGACAGGGCAACCGATTTCTTTGGTTTGAAAGGAACTGCTTCAGTCATGATTATTTCTCCATTGATACATTAAAAGTGCTATTCCCACCTGCTGGCTTGATGCAGCACAAAGGCGGGAAAGTATATTTATTTTTTATTTGGATTTTTGCTGCGCAAACAATGCATCCAGCTTTTGTTCAAAGTCGTGGTAATTGATGCGCTCATACAATTCCATGCGGGTTTGCATGGTATCAACGACATTCTTTTGCGTGCCGTCGCGACGTATCGCGCCATAGACGTTTTCTGCTGCCTTGTTCATGGCACGGAAAGCGGACAATGGATACAAGACCAGACCTACATCCACCGCAGCCAGTTCTTCGACCGAGAACAAAGGGGTCGCACCAAATTCAGTGATATTTGCCAGGATAGGTACTTTGACTGCATTGGCGAATTGCTTGTACATCGCCAGTTCAGTGATCGCTTCCGGGAAGATCATGTCTGCGCCAGCTTCCACGCAAGCCAGGGCACGGTCTATCGCTGCTTCCAGTCCTTCAACTGCCAGCGCATCAGTACGTGCCATGATGACAAAGTTGTCGTCAGTACGGGCATCGACTGCAGCTTTCACGCGATCTACCATTTCCTGCTTGCTGACGATTTCCTTGCCGGGGCGATGACCGCAACGCTTGGCACCAACCTGATCTTCAATATGAATGGCAGCAGCGCCAAACTTGATCATGGATTTGACAGTACGTGCCACATTGAAGGCAGAAGAACCAAAGCCGGTATCAATATCCACCAGCAAAGGCAGGTCGCAAACATCAGTAATGCGGCGTACATCGGTCAGCACGTCATCGAGATTGGAAATACCCAGGTCAGGCAAACCCAGGGAACCAGCTGCGACGCCGCCACCAGACAGGTAGATCGCCTTGAAACCGGCACGTTTTGCCAGCAAGGCGTGATTGGCATTGATTGCACCGACGACTTGCAGAGGGGATTCTTCCTGCATCGCCTTGCGGAAGGCGGCACCTGCGGAGTATGTACTCATGTGTATGCTTTCAGGTTAATGAACAGATTCTGGGATGCACATTGCAAACGGCGTGCCAGCGTGAGCATGACAAAGACATTTCCTTATCATCCTCATATAAATCAAACACTTATTTTCTTTGAGAGCAGGATAAAGCCTGTGCATTGTTTCAATTTTGTTTCATAATGCTGTTTCATATTGAAAATTGAAACATCCATTCAAGCAAAAATGAAACAATTATGAAACACCCACCAACAATTCGTGATAATCAGGACAAGCCCGTCATCTGGACGGTGTCGATATCACGCCTGTTCGACATGTTCCGTGACATCATGGTTGAATATGATGTCAGCGCCGACATAGAACCCATACACATGGGTTTTGAAGAGGCCGCGCAATACCTGAAAGAGCGCCTGCAAACCGAAAGATGCGATGCCGTTATCGCGGCGGGTTCTAACGGTGCTTATCTCAAGAACCGCTTGCCAGTCCCTGTCGTCATCGCCAAGGCCAGTGGCTTTGATGTCATGCAGGCATTGGCCAGGGCGCGCAAGGTGTCACCCGCCATCGGCCTGATCAATTACCAGGAAACCATGCCGGAACTGGCCGACTTCAAAACCACTTTCGGCTTCCCGCTGGAGCAGCGCACCTATGTCACCGAAGAAGATGCCCGTGCCCAGATCAGTGAACTCAAGGCTGGCGGCATCAAGGTCATTGTCGGTGCCGGCCTGATTACCGACCTGGCTGAAGAAGCTGGCCTGACAGGCATTTTCATGTATTCCGCCACATCGATACGACAAGCCTTTGACGATGCCCTGGAAATCGCCCGTCTGACACGACTGGAATCGGCCAGGGGACGGCACCACTCTGCCGCAGAATCTTTGCGTGCCAAACATGGGCTGAACGATTTACGGGGTGACTCTGCCCTCATGCAGGCTACCCGCAAGTCCATCGCCTTGTTTGCCCGCTCTCCGGCGACTGTGTTGTTACAAGGTGAAACAGGCACAGGCAAGGAACTCGCGGCCCAGGCCTTGCACAGGGAAAGTACGCGCGCACGCCAACCCTTCGTTGCCGTGAATTGTGGCGCCATTGCCGAAAGCCTGCTGGAATCTGAATTATTTGGCTATGAAGAAGGCGCATTCACCGGCTCCAAACGGGGTGGTCATGCAGGCTTGTTTGAAATCGCTCATAGAGGAACGGTATTCCTGGATGAAATCGGTGAAATGCCATTGAGTTTGCAAACCCGTTTATTGCGTGTACTGGAAGAACGGGAGATCAACCGCGTGGGCAGCATGCGCCCGATACCTGTAGACGTACGCATCATCAGCGCTACCCATTGCAACCTGGAAAGTCGGGTAAAAGAAGGAAAGTTTCGTGCTGACCTGTATTTCCGTCTGGCCGTACTGCGCCTGCATCTGCCCGCATTACGCGACCGTCCCGACGACTTGCTACCTCTGACAGAATGGTGTCTCAAGCACGCCTTGGCTGCCATGGGTATCAGGCCACACGCCAATCTGCATGCTGAAATAGGCAGTTGCAGCACCCTGCTGCAAGATTATGACTGGCCGGGAAATGTAAGAGAATTACGCAATCTCATGGAACGCCTCGCTCTGTTTTTGGCAGCCGAACCCCTGCAAGCCCTGACCCCTGGCTTCGTCGCGAAAATCCTGCCTGAACTGGGCCAGCATCAATACGCCTTGAATACGGTCAATGCAGGCAATACAGTCAACAATATGCCCGCCCTTGAGTCTCTGGAACTCGTCATGGAAAGATTCAATCACAACCGCGAAGCGGCTGCGGACTATCTGGGCATCAGCAGAACGACTTTATGGCGACGCCTGAAGCAAAAAGCGTAATCATTTGAAACATTAATTGATCATCTGAACCACGAATTTTGTGTCTCACTAAGGTAGAATGAATTTACGCTGCCACTCACACTCTTTGGGGGCATTTATCTTGCATAAAATATATTATGAAAAAACTACTTATTGTTGACGATAGTAAAGTTTCTCGCATGGTGATCCGTGCGCACGTCAAAGCAGTGCATCCAGACTGGGAATTTTTTGAAGCTGGCAATGGCGAAGAAGCCATCAAGTCAGTCATAGAGAACAAACCAGACTTTTGCACCATGGACATCAATATGCCAGGCATATTGGGAACTGATGCTGCTGAGCAAATCTTGCAACAACATCCAGAACTACGCATCGCCATTTTTTCGGCGAATGTGCAGGACACCATGCAAAACAGGGCCACTTCCATAGGCACCATCTTCGTGGCTAAACCGGTTACTGAGAAATCCATCACTATCGTCCTCAATTATTTCGCGAGCTGAAAATGAATTCCCTGACCGAACTTCATCTCGATGCATTAAGCGAGGTATTCAATGTCGGCGCTGGCAGGGCTGCGGCCAGCCTCAGCGACATTGTCGGTGAAGAAGTTCGCCTTTCTGTTCCATCAGTTGAAATCCGCAAGTCCTCAGAGATTGATGTCTCGTCCATGGGTTTGCAAAATGATCGCTTTGGTGCGGTACATCAAACCTTCAGCGGCTCTTTTGAAGCAGAAGCTATTTTGCTGTTCACTGAAGAACACGCCCTGAAAATCGTACGCGACATGATGGGCTCGCAAATCAGCCTGGAAGATCTGGCCGAGTTTGAGCAGGAGGCCATGTGCGAACTGGGTAACATCATCCTCAATGCCTGTCTGTCGGCCATGGCAGATATGTTGAACATACCGCTGAATTGCTCTTTGCCGGATTACTCCGTGGCCAGTACGGAAGAAATCTTCCGCCGCGTCAGCAATGATCTTCAGCAGCCTTATGTCCTGCTGCTGCATATCGACCTCGCAATTGAGAGCAGGCATTCTGAAGGGCATTTGATTTTCTTGCTGAGTTCTACCTCTTTGACAGATTTGGTGACACAGCTTGATCGTTTTCTGGGAGCTGTTTAATGGCACAGTTGATGCCCCTTTCTACCTTCCGTGTGGACGAGATATTAAATACCATCAGCCTGGGGCTGATAGTGCTTGATACCAACCAGACCATACTCTTATGGAACGGCTGGGTAGAAAGATATAGCGGCATCCCTGCCAGCCAGGCAGTAGGCAAACAAATTTCCGAAGCTTTTGAAGAGTTACCCAGCCGTGCCATCCTGAGTGCGATTACCAATACCCTGAGCTATGGCTTGCCTGTGGTCTTGTCCAATGCCCTGCACCGTTCACCCCTGCCCCTGTTCCAACGCGGCGAACAGGATATTGAAAAAAAACGCATTGATCAATCCATCACCATTACACCAATTGCGGCAGAAGATGGTGCGCGCCAATGCCTGATACAGATCATTGATTCAACCACGTCAATCAAGCGCGAAAAAATCCTGCGCACCCATTCTGAAGCATTGAAGCGTGAAGCAACGACCGACAGCCTGACCGGCATCTATAATCGTCGTTTCTTTGATGAACACTACAAAATGGCCATGGGCCATGCCGTGCGTCACAATGTTCCGTTGACAGTCTTCATGGTCGACATTGATTACTTCAAGGAATACAACGACAACTATGGCCATGTGGCTGGTGACAAAGCCCTGATACAAGTTGCAGCAGCCTTGCGCAAGCAATTGCTCAGGGCCACTGATGTACTGGCGCGTTTCGGTGGTGAAGAATTCATCCTCATGTTGCCCAACATGGCACCTGACTCTGCCATGCTGTTTGCAGAAAAACTGCGAATAGCAGTCTGGGACTTGAACATACCGCATTTTAAATCGCACATCAGCCAGCAGATCAGCGTCAGCATAGGCTTTAGCAACTACCACAAACATCCTGATGTTGACGCCAATTTCTTGCTAAAGTGTGCTGATGCAGCGCTTTACGAAGCCAAGAAGGCTGGCCGCAACCAAAGTCATTACTTGCCCCTGCAGCAGTTCAGCAGTCAAACTGTAGCCCCAGTTGGCACTTTACATAAATCTATCAGTCATTAATATTTGTCCTTAATCTGTCATTAAATACAGGACTGCTGATGCAGCCCTGCCATAGATTGCCCCACCCTTTCAGGAACTACTATGACTAATATTGTTTCATGCTTTTCCGCGTCCCGTCGCAGCATGATCGTGGCCCTGGGCTTGTTTGCATTCGCAGGCATGGCACAGGCGCAGCAGATCTTGCGCGTATCTGCCATTCCAGATGAAGCACCAACAGAATTGCAGCGCAAATTCAAACCCCTGGGTGCCATGCTGGAAAAAAAACTGGGCATGAAGGTGGAATTCATTCCCGTCACCGACTATGCGGCATCGGTCGAAGGCCTGGTCAATAAAAAACTCGACATGGTCTGGTTTGGTGGCTTTACTTTCGTGCAAGCCAAGGTCCGCAGCAAAGACCAGGTGATACCGCTGGTGCAGCGCGAAGAAGATGAAAAATTCAAATCAGTCTTCATCACCACCGACAAAAGCATCACTAAACTGGAAGACCTTAAAGGCAAGACCTTCACCTTTGGTTCTGAATCCTCCACTTCCGGCCATCTGATGCCCCGTTCTTACCTGCTGGCCGCGAAGATCAACCCTGATACGGACATGAAACGCATCGCCTTTTCTGGCGCGCATGATGCGACTGTGGCTGCGGTATCTGGCGGTAAGGTAGATGCCGGTGCGTTGAATATTTCAGTCTGGGAAAAACTGCTGGCACAAGGCAAGGTCGATACCAAACTGGTCCACGTGTTTTACACCACCCCAGGCTATTTTGACTACAACTGGTCAGTACGTGCCGACATGCCTGCCGACTTGCGCAAGAAGATCAGCGATGCATTCCTGAATCTTGATCCGGCCAATCCGCAAGACAAGGAAATTCTGGATTTGCAACGTGCCACACGCTTCATCCCTACCAAGGCTGACAACTACAAGGCCATCGAAGCGGCGGCACATAATGCTGGTCTGCTGAAGTAATGTCTTCAAAAATGTTGGCAGCGCAGTTGCGTTTGCAGCAATTGAGCGTGCCTTTTCCCGGTGCGGTACACACGGCACCGATGGCAGGGCAAGCGCAACAGCAATACATACTTGAAAACCTGAACCTGACGGTAACACAGGGTGAGCAGATTGCCATCATAGGCCCATCCGGTGCAGGCAAAACCACCCTATTGCATACCCTGGCTGCCGCCCATCAGCCAGCCAGTGGTCAATTCCAGTTCATGGACCAGGATGTCTGGGCGCTGTCACATACGGCACGCCATGTATTGCGCAGTCATCTGTTTCTGGCACCACAAACACCGCCGCTGCCAGCACGCCAGCGCGTCGTCACAGCGGTGCTGGCTGGCCGCCTGCCACACTGGACACTGGCTCAGGCCTTGCGCAATCTTATCAAGCCCACAGACCCGCTGGCTGCCTGGCAAGCCTTGCAACGTTTTGATCTGCAACACAAACTGTATGCAAGAGTAGATAAACTGTCTGGCGGCGAACGCCAGCGCTGTGGCCTGGCACGACTGCTCTTGTCCGACGCCAGCCTCTTGCTGGTTGATGAACCCTTGTCTGCACTCGACCCGGCGCTGGCCCTGCAAACCCTGAACACCCTGCAGCAGGAAGCAAAGCAACGTAATGCGACGCTGATCTGCAGCCTGCATCAGGTGGAACTGGCACGTCAGCACTTCCCGCGCATCATCGGTTTGCGCGCTGGCAAAGTCATGTTCGATAGTGATAAGGTGGATGACCACATGATAGCTGACTTGTACAGTAATGCTGGTAGCCCTGAACAACAGTCTTTGGAAATAACTGCGCTGGATCAGCCTGATTTTTCTGACGCTCCCCGCTGTTTTTAAGCACGATGACACAGCGGACAAGCCATCCAGATATACAGCATGATCCCGCATGGCGCATGCGTGTGACTGTCACGCTGTGCATGCTGGTGCTGCTCTGGCCCATGCTGCTGATCACTGAATTCAAACCCTGGCAACTGATCGATGCGCAAAGCCTGGGGGCGACCTGGCGTTTCCTGTCCGGCTTTTTCCCACCTGCGCATTCGACAGAATTTTTACTCATCGTGCTGGAAGCGACCTGGCAAACCATCGCCATTGCCACGGCGGGCCTGACGCTGGCACTGCTGGGCGCAATCCCCATGACCCTGATTGTCAATGAACATTTATCGATTTCACGCATAGGCAGCGGACGCATGCATGGCATGGCCAGGCTGCTACGCCAGATCGTGCGCTGGAAGCTGGTCTTGCTGCGCAGCGTGCCTGAACTGGTCTGGGCCCTGCTGTTCGTGCGTCTGGTCGGACTGGGGCCGACTGCGGGTGTATTTGCCATCGCCCTCACCTATGCAGGCATGCTGGGCAAGGTCTATGCAGAAATACTGGAGGCCAGCGATGCCCACGCCACCGACAGCCTGCTCAGGGACGGCAGCAGCCGCCTGACGGCATTTCTGTACGGGGCCTTGCCAAATGCCGCACCAGAACTGATTTCCTACACCATCTACCGCTGGGAATGCGCAATACGCGGTTCCGTCGTCATGGGCTTTGTCGGTGCTGGTGGCCTGGGGCAACGCATGGACGAATCGATGAAAATGTTGTCCGGCGCTGAGGTGTCAACCATGCTCATCGTCTTCGTGCTGTTGGTGGGTGTCGCCGATCTGGCCAGCAAATTATTCCGCAAGGCATTGGCATGAGTACGCACGACACACACAATAACAACGACATGCCTGCTGCACCCGCACTATTCAGCCCGCTCAAGCTGGCATTAAGTGTGGGCATCACGCTGCTGGTAATCGCCAGCTTTGTCAGCCTGAACATGGAATGGCGCGCCCTGTTCAGTGACGATGCGGCAGGCAAGACCTGGGAATTCCTGCAAGGTTTTGCACCGCCTGACATCAACCCTGCCCTGCTTAGCAAAACCGCCTTTGCCTCTTTTGAAACCCTGGCCATGTCGGCGCTGGGCACCCTGATTGCCGCCATGCTGGGTCTGTTCCTGGCATTGCCAGCCAGTGGGCGCTTTGGCAAGACCGCAAAAAGCAGCACACGATTATTTTTGAATGTGGCGCGTGCCATACCCGAACTGGTGTGGGCATCCATCATGCTGATTGCTGCTGGCCTGGGGCCATTTGCCGGCACCATCGCGCTGGCAGCCCATACCACTGGCGTACTTGGCCGCCTGTTCGCTGAAGTACTGGAAAACGCCGCACCACAGGCAGAATCGACCTTGCGTCTGAACGGTGCATCTGCCATCAATGCCTTCCTGTATGCCACGCTACCACAAAGCCTGCCGCAAATGCTGTCCTACACTCTGTACCGATGGGAAAACAATATCCGCGCTGCTGCCATACTTGGCGTAGTCGGTGCTGGTGGCCTGGGCCAGATGTTGAAGTATCATCTGTCACTGTTCCAGATGCAAACCGCCGCCACGGTCATCATCGCCATGCTGATTTTGGTGGCCATGGTAGATGCATTGAGCTTCGCGACGCGGCGCTGGTTGATGCACTAACACTATCCATTAGCACTACCAACTGATCACGCAAGACAAAGCCAGCAAACCCAGGGCCAGGACAAAGTACAGCAACTGCAAGGGTACCATCCATTTCGCCCAGGTCGCCCAGGGTATGCGCGCCAGTGCCAGCACGCCAACTGTAATACCAGAGGTCGGTATCATAGGCGTGGTGAATTCACCAAACTGAAATGCCAGTATTGCAGTCTGCCTGCTCACGCCGACCAGGTCAGCCAGGGGAGCCATGATGGGCATGGTCAATGCCGCCTGCCCGCTGCCCGAATGGATAAAGAAGTTGATGACAGACTGGATCACAAACATCTTGTGTGCTGCAAAGATAGGGTGAGAAGACTGCACGAAAGGCATGAGGAAATTCAACATGGTGTCGATGATATTGGCATCACGCGCCAGTATCATGGTGCCGCGTGCCAGGGCAATCACCAGCGCGGTGGTCACCAGGTCCTTGGCACCCTGCATGAAGGCATCGACAAAACTGTCGGCGTTGAGTTTGCCGACTATACCTACCAGAATGGCCATGACCAGAAACAGGGCAGCAATCTCTTCTATATACCAGCTATATTTGACTACTCCCACCACCATGGCAATGAGTGTCAACAGGAACATAAATAGCACGGCCTTGTGAGTCGATGTCATGCCGGTAAAACTGGTGAATTCGTCGATTTTGAGATTTTTTCGTTTTTCCTCATCTATCTCAAAGGTAGGACTGAGCAAGGGATTTTTTTTGATGCGTGCCGCGTACCAGCTCAGAAAAGCGATGGTGACCAGTGTCGCCAAGAACCACGCAAGCAGCCGGAAACCTATGCCGGAAAACAGCGGTACACCAGCAATCCCCTGCGCAATCCCGACATTGAAAGGATTCAAAAACGCCGCAGCAAAGCCAACTTGCGAACCGATAAAGGGAATCGATACGCCTACCACCGAATCGTAACCAAGAGCCAGCGCCAGCGGAATAAAAATCATGACGAAGGGAATCGCTTCTTCAGCCATGCCAAAGGTCGCCCCTCCCAATGAAAACAGAGTTATGAACAGTGGAATGATACCGGCCCTGACCACACTGGAATGAGTGTGTGCCCTGGCCACGGATTTGATCATGGCATCAATCGCTTCTGTCTTTTGCAAGACAGCAAAAGCACCACCGACTATGAGTATAAAGCCTATGATCAATGCGGCTTCAACAAAGCCCTTGATAGGTGCCATCATCAGGGCCACTACACCTTGCGGATTGCTCGTAACGTAATGAAAGCTAGTTGGGTCAATCAGCGTCTTGCCATTCACCACATGGGTATCATACTTACCGCCCGGAACCAGCCAGGTAGCCAGTGCGATCAATGCCAGCAAAGAAAACAGCAGGACAAAGGTATTCGGTAATCTGAGTTTTTTCAACATGATCTACTCCTGGTCACAAGGACAGTAAATTACCGGTGCGATAGGCAACGGGCCCAGCGATCTTGGCGATGCGCATGCCGTGCGTGGCATAACGCCTGGCGACGCGAGCAAATAAAATGCCGGAAACAGTCGCCAGTACTGGCGTCACCTTCGCGCTGATCGGGTCAACGATGTCGGCCACCCTCTCACCCGCCTTGACCTGATCACCTGTCTCTCTGGCAAATACCAGGATGCCTGCATGTGGGGCGCGCAAAGGTTCCACGCCTTCCAGCGGCGTAGGCTGGCACAAGGCTTGGGGTAAAGCCGGGGCTTTCCCACGCAGGTAGCCCGCATGCCTGAGGAAGTTAATAATGGCCAGGGCATCTGCCTGCGCCAGCTCATGACTGACCTCGGTTTCGCCACGCAATTCCACCGTGACAGCCAAGCAGGCATTCGGAATAGGTTTGGCAGCACCAAAGTGTTGCGTCAACTCCCACCAGTGACGTGAACAGGATTCATCAAAAGGATCATCGCCCGACAATACCGAGACCAGCACCGCCTGCGCCCCCAGGTAGGCAGCCAGCGGCATACAATCGTGCGCCAGCGGAGTACCCGTATATAAGTGCATGACAGCCTGGTTATCACAATGCAGGTCCAGCACGATGTCGGCATCCACGGCCAGGGTTTGCAGGATTTTCTTTTGCTGTTCTGTTGCTGTTTCTGGCTGCCATGCCTGCAGCACTGCCAGTGCCTGCTCGCGTATCAGTCTTACATTTTCTTTTTCATCCGTACCGAGCTTGCCTTCCAACAGAGGTAAAAGATGCGGTGTCAGGTGGCGATAGCCACGGTTGAAATTGACACCAGTCGCCAGATCAAAGCGACCAAAAGCCGTACCCTGTATGTCCTGTGCCAGACCTATAGGGTTGGCCACTGGCACCACAACGATTTCAGCCGCAATCGCAGAAATTTTTTCATACTGCTCCAGCATTTCGCGCAAATAGTGATTCACCAGCATGCCGGGTATTTCATCAGCGTGCAAGGATGACTGTATATACACCTTGCGGCCCTGGCCTGGAGTGCCGTAATGAAAACTCCGCAATTCCCGCACTGTCCCGCTACTGATATCTGGCAAGGCATGGCTTTGTATTTGCATAAAAACTCTTTTCTTTTGTTGGTGATAGTAAGACCAAAAACTGACTCATACAGCATTTATCTTGTGGCACACATTGTTCCTGCTTCCACAGCGCTTTTCCAATAGCAGCTTTTGCAAGGAGAAAAATACAACACTTCCTGAACCCGTCTCCGCTGCAATTTATGAACGATTTTTTACATATTCTACATTTATGAAAATAAAACGACAAATAGTATTGAAAATATTTTTAAACAGGGCTACAGTTCATTCATCGAAAAAAGTTCTATTGAATGCTGCAAATGAAAAAATTAAATACCCCTGTTGAATCCGCCTCGCCGGAAATGGTCTTTGCCAAATCCACGCTGGGTGAATCATTGATGCTGGTCTTGCAGGAAGGATCTGTCTCCTATAAGCGGATTGCCAATTTCCTCTTGCGTAACCAGGTCAAGGTGACGGCGCTGGGCATAGAAGACATGGCGGAACAATGTGATGTGTCAACCGCCACCATCAGCCGCTTTGCACGTGACATGGGCTTTAATAACTACGCTGGTCTGCGTAATCAGATCGCAGAAGTAGTACAGGCAGTGTTCCAGCCAGTAGAAAAACTGCGCAATACCATAGAAGCCAAAAAGAATGCGCCTTCGCCTGCCCACACCAGCATGCAGTTTGCTGCTGCCAATATTGATGCAGCAAGCCAGGGCATGTCTGAACCAGATCTGAACGAGGTAGTCAGCCACATCGCCAAAGCTAAAACTGTGTATGTCATGGGTTTTGGCCTCAGCGCCCATCTGGCTGGCATGCTGGCCCTGCATTTACAGCCCTTCTGCTCACATGTGGTGGAGGTGGTAGGTTATGGCGGCACTGAAGTGGCGGCTGGTCACCTGGCGAATATTACTGACAAGGATGTACTCATCGTTATCTCTTTTCCCCGCTATGCGCTGGATGTCATCAAGCTCACGCAGTTTGTACGCGACCATGGTGCCTGCATAGTCACGATTACCGATTCGCCAGCCTCACCTATCGCACAACTGGGTCATTATCTGCTGCTGGCACCCAGCAGCCATGGTGTCTTGCCCAGCAGTGCCAGTGCCGCGATTGCCGTCATCGAAGCCCTGGTCAGCAGCATGATGGTGTCGAATAAAAAGAACGTAGAAAAGGCCATGCGCCTGACCGAAGCCATATCAGCCTTTTTGCACAGCGCTGACAACAACGTCAAATACACACAGCCGGACAGTAATAAACCCAAGAAGTAAATAAACAAAACAAGCAAATCACAGTCACTCCCCGGAGTGCCTGAGGGGGATGCTTTTTTTAAATTTCTGTAAAACCTGAGGAGAAGAAGGCAATGGCAACGAAAAAACAAGCATGTCAGCCCATACCCAAGAAATTGGCTGTCGCAACCTGGTCGGCATTGAGTGTCATGGCGATGTTGGGCATGAGTACGCAAAGCGCATGGGCGCAGGCTGAGAATGATCCCAACAAACCGCAGCGTGTAGAAATCACCGGTTCATCAATCAAGCGCATCGATGCAGAAACTGCTTTGCCTGTGCAAATCATCAGTCGCGAATCGATAGAAAAATCTGGCGTCACCACTGCCGCAGAATTATTGAGCAAAGTGTCAGCCAGCACAGCAGGCCTGACGGACGGTGCCAGCTTCAGCGACAACGGTGGTACGCAACGTGGTTTCAATGGTGCCAACCTGCGTGGCATAGGTGTCTCATCCACTCTGATCTTGCTGAATGGTCGCCGCCTCGCCAACTTCGCTTCGCCCGGCACTTCATCTGGTGTGGATTTGAATTCCATTCCTTCCGCTGCCATCCAGCGAGTGGAAGTCTTGAAAGATGGCGCATCAGCCATCTATGGTGCAGATGCGATTGGTGGTGTCATCAACTTCATTACCCGTCCTGATTATCAGGGGGCGGAAATATCCGCCTATGTCGGCAATACCCAGCATGGCGGTGCCGACAAAAAAATCATCAGCCTCTCTGGTGGCATAGGCAACCTGATCCAGGACAGATACAACCTCATGGGTGTGGCTAATTTCCAGAATACCGGCAGCTTGCGCTCTACCCAACGTTCATGGATAGGCTCGGCCTATCAGCCTGACATCAATCTGGACGTAGGCAGCTCCAACACTTTCCCGGCAAACGTGCGTCGTACCACGGCCAGTGGCGGTGCCACCGGTTCACGCTTGAACCCCAGCGCGCCGACTTGCAATCCACCTGCCACTGTGTTTGCTGCTGACAGCTTTGTCGGCAGCAAAGCCTGTCTGTATGACTACATGCATGACACCGAGATTTTCCCTGAGTCCCAACGCGCATCCCTGCTGGGTCGTGCTCAGTTTGCCGTCGATGCCGACAACACCCTGTTTGCAGAACTGCTGCACAGCGATACCAAAACCACTTATCGCATCAGCCCGCTGACGGTCAGCAATCTGAATTATCCAGTCAATGGAATCTACTATCCCAATGACCTGATCACGACCAACAAAACGCCTTTGCGCGTGGGCCTACGCCTGAGTGCTGCTGGCCCGCGTACCAATGAAGTCAATGCAGTTGCACAACGTCTGATAGTCGGTGCAAAAGGCACAATTGCAGGCTGGGATTATGATACTGCCCTGAATCACAGCGTCAGCAAGGTCGATGACAAGTATGTTGATGGCTACGTCAGGACTTCGGCTTTTGACAGTGCCTTTTTGACTGGCAAGATCAATCCTTTCGGTCCATCGGGAACTGAAGGTACGAGTCTGTTGAATGCAGCAAAAATCAGCGATGCTGCGCGTCAGTCCAGGGCTACTACCGATGCTTTTGACATCAAGGCTTCACGCGAATTGTTTGCCATGGCAGGCGGCAATGCCGGTCTGGCGATAGGTGCAGAATACCGTCGTGAGAAACTGGAATTCACTCCCTCTGCCCTGCTGGCTGCTGGCGAGATACGCGGTGACGGTGCTGCATCCGCCTATGGTGGCAGCCGTACCGTCAAGGCCCTGTTTGCCGAATTGAATTTACCCATCCTCAGCAATCTCGAAGCCCAGGCCGCCGTACGCCTTGACAGCTATAACGATGTGGGCAGCACCACCAATCCAAAATTTGGCCTGCGCTGGACACCTGCCAAAGAAGTCGTAGTACGCGGCTCTTATAGTGCCGGCTTCCGTGCACCGAGCCTGGCTGACATCAATGAACCGGCACGCACAGGTCAGACCAGTGGCATCTATAATGACCCGCTCGGTTGCATCAAGACCGGCAATATCGACAATACCAAAAACCCTGATTATTGCGGCATACAGCCAGACCTGATCAAGGGTGGCACGGCCAATCTCAAGCCTGAGACATCGAAGCAGTTTTCTGCCGGTATCGTCGTTGAACCCAGCCGCAGCCTGACTGCCTCCCTCGATTACTGGCGCATAGAAAAGTCTGACACCTTGCTGGCCAACGAAGGTGCTTACTTCAGCGACCCCAAGTCCAACCCAAGCTACGCGATACGTGGCGCGGCTGACCCCAGCCTGCCAGGCATCCCCGGCCCCATCCTGTCCGTCGATGGTCGTGTGAAAAATATAGGTTCATTGAAAACATCAGGTGTGGATGTCAACGTCAACTGGAAATTGCCAGAAAACAGCCTGGGTAAATTCAATGTCAGCCTGAACGGCACTTATGTCATCGACTACAAGACCCGTAACACTGCTGCCAGCCCGGAAGTGAATGGCGTCGGCATCTATACCGACACCCAGGTAGTACAACGCTGGAGACATACCCTGACATTTGACTTTGACCGTGGTCCATGGGGCGCGACACTGCAGCAGACTTACTATCAGGGTTATCACGACCAGAATGCCCTGGCCGATGGCAGCACCCGTGACGTGCCTGCCTATGTCTTGTGGGATTTGAGTGGCAGCTATAAGTTCAGCAAGGCATTCAGCCTGCGTGCAGGCATCAAGAACCTGCTGGATACTAATCCACCACGTTCCAACCAGGTATATAGCTTCCTGGCTGGCTATGACCCCAGCTATACCGATCCACGTGGGCGCTTCGTCTATATATCCGGTAACTACTCGTTTAAATAAGCGGTATCAATAATCACTTCCAAAGCAGCGCGTTCGGGGACAAGATTTTTGCTTGTCCCCTTTTTTTAAATTCATACAGATAGTGATGAATTGAATCACTTACAATAGCAAAAAATCAGGATGAAAATAATGACGATTTCTCTGAAAAATACTATCCGACTGCTGCGTAGTTTGCTCAGCTGTCTGGTTCTCTTACTCTGGCAATTACCCATGAATGTTCATGCAGAAGACACCTCACCGCAACAATCCAAAGGTTCACTCGTCATCATAGGCGGTGCCTTGCGGGTAGATAATGCCGTCGTCTGGCAACGTATAGTGCAACAGGCTGGTGGCAAGGGTGCAAAGATTGCCGTCATCCCGGCGGCGGCGGGCAGCCCGGAAAAGTCCGGGGGATTTGCAGTGGAATCACTGAATCAGCATGGTGCCCAGGCATTTTTGATCCCACTGTCGGTGAAGCACGCGCAATTCAAGCCACAAGACATCGTCAACGACCCGGTCTGGCTCGATAAACTCAAAGATGCCAGTGGCGTGTTTTTCACTGGTGGCGACCAGGGCCGCATAGTGCAGGCGCTGGTCAAGCCAGATGGCAGCAAGACAGCGATGCTGGAAGCAATCTGGGCATTGTACCAACGCGGTGGTGTTATTGCTGGCAGCAGCGCCGGTGCGGCCATCATGAGTACCACCATGTTTTATGATGCCAAACCTGTACTGCCTACGCTCAAACTCGGCGTCACTGATGGCAAGGAGATTGCCAACGGCCTTGGTTTTATCGGCCCGGATGTATTCATAGACCAGCATCTGATTATCCGTGGTCGCTTTGCCCGCATGCTGCCTGTCATGCTCAAAAAGAATTACAAGCTGGGTCTGGGTGTCGATGAAAATACGGCGATGGTGGTCAGCAATCAGGGTGAAGTTGAAGTCATCGGCTATAAAGGTGCCATCCTGTTTGACCTGAGCCAGGCAAAAACGGATGACACTCAAAAAAATTTCAATGTCAGCAATGCCCGCATCAGCTACCTTGACCGCGGCGACCGCTACAATTTGCGCAGCAAGACACTGACACCTTCGGCTGACAAACTGCAGCACAAGCTCAATCCTGCCCAGGCATACAATACCGACCAGCGTTTTTATCCCGATATCCTGGCTAATACAGTGGTCACTGACCTGATGTTCCATTTGATCGATGGCAAACAGGAGCGCGCAATCGGTCTGGCTTTTGGTATGGATGCACAGCCTGAACTAGGTTTTGAATTCAGTTTCAGCAAAGTAGCAGAAAGCCAGGGTTATTATTCCAATGCCTCTGGTGCAGAAAGCTATACCGTACATAATTTGCGCCTTGACATACGGCCTGTCAGCATGAATCTGCCACTGTATAAATAAGGCAAACCTGGCACCAGACTCCATCAAACAGGATAGTCTTGGCACTATCCTGCGATCCACCCATTCCCCAGCACAAGATCCTTGCCCTAATTTGTCGTTTGTTTGCAAATTCTTCCTCTCAGGCATCTGAGCTTCACTTACAATCAAGATAACGCTCGCACCCTGCAACTTGCAGGCTGCGGTGCGTGATCGCCAATTAATAAAACTATGCAGACCTGCCCCGGATGCTGGTGGATTAGCCTGAGGTGATAGCCGTTTTTCTCTCACGCATCCGCCCGGCATTGCGGCACACTGCAGCAAACCAGTGAGACCACACCATGAAACTCAGCACCCGCATCATCTTGCTGTGCGCCATCACCCTGTTCGGCATTTCAGTCATTTCGGCCATTTCCCTGTACTCCTTGCGCCAGACCATGACCAGGGAGCGCACCGAGCAGATTGCCAATATGGTGGAAATGGCCCATGCGGCCATAGAAAAAGCCTATGCACTGGAACAGGCAGGCAAGCTCTCACGTGATGATGCACAAAAACAGGCCAAACTGGCGATTTCCAGTTTTCATAAAGATGAAATGTATTTCTTTGTGCGGGGTTATTCCGATGATTTACTGCGCGTACACCCCAAGGCTGACCGCATCGGTGTTCCGCAAAAGGACATGAAAGAATCTGGTGACCGTTATCGTGCCTCGCTGGAAAAAAACAAAATAGGCGTTGTGCAGGCCTTGGGTACCAGGCCTGGGGTGCAAGGCCAGGTAGAAAAAATCTATGCCATCATGCGATTCGCCCCATGGGATTGGCTGGTAGGCACCGGTACCTATCTGGATGACATCAATGAAGCCTTCTGGCAGCAGGCAGGCATCATGCTCGGCGTAGGCTGCATCATGATGGCCATGGTGGGTGCCCTGGCCTGGCATATGACACGCTCCATCCTGGGTCAATTGGGCGGTGAGCCTGCATATGCGGCTGAAGTGGTAGGTCATATTGCTGAAGGTGACCTGACTACCGATATACAGATCAGGGACAATGACCAGGCCAGCCTGTTGTTTGCCATCAAGACCATGCGCGACAAACTCGCGGCCGTCGTCGGTGAAGTGCGTACCGGATCTGAATCCATCGCCACTGCGTCTGGCGAAATTGCCTCAGGCAACCTGGATCTCTCTAATCGCACTGAGCAACAGGCAGGTGCATTGGAAGAAACTTCGTCCACCATGGAAGAACTGACTTCCACCGTCAAACAAAATGCCGATAATGCCAGACAGGCCAATCAACTCGCCATATCTGCGTCTGAAGTGGCAACCCAGGGCGGCAGCGTGGTAGGCAAAGTGGTGGCAACCATGGGTTCCATCAATGAGTCATCGAAAAAAATCGTCGATATCATCAGCGTGATCGACGGCATTGCCTTCCAGACCAATATCCTGGCCTTGAATGCTGCTGTGGAAGCTGCACGTGCGGGTGAACAGGGTCGTGGCTTTGCCGTCGTTGCCAGTGAAGTGCGTAACCTGGCCCAGCGCTCTGCCTCTGCTGCCAAAGAAATCAAGACCCTGATAGACAGCTCCGCAGAAAAAGTCGAAGAAGGCGGCAAGCTGGTTGCCATCGCTGGTTCCACCATGGATGAGGTGGTCGCCAGCGTCAGGCGCGTGACCGACATCGTCGCCGAGATTGCCTCGGCCAGCCAGGAGCAAAGCTCAGGCATAGAACAGGTCAATCATGCCATCGTTGATATGGACAATATGACACAGCAAAATGCCGCACTGGTAGAACAGGCATCTGCTGCTGCACAGGCCATGAATGAGCAGGCTGCAGCGCTGGCACAGGTAGTGAATATTTTCAAAGTACAGCAGGCCAATACTGCACCGCAGGTGAGCCGGGCAAATGGTCGTCCAGCGCAAACCGGTCAGGCAAATCAGCCACGCCGCTTGCGCTAGATCGTCATTAGTTAAAGAAGGAATTAGGAAGGAATTAGAGAAAGAGTTAGAGAAAAATTTTCCCACTCAATGCGGCAATGATGCGCTGGCGCTGCAAGGCCTGCTCACTTGCCGTATTGTCGCGGCCTGAACTGACTGAGAGATCAATGACGCTCGTCTGTTTGTCTGGTTGATTTTTTGTATCCACCAGCTTACCCAACTCGTAACTGGAAATGGATAGATTGCGATCATGACTCTTTTCCAGGCGCGCACTATTCAATTGATTTTTTTCAAATCCAAGATCCAGTTTGCTGCTCTCATGATCGTCTACCTTGACGTAGCGATAATTCTGCGAACTCTTGCCCTCATCAAGCACCGGTTTTTTGCCTGATTTTAATTCAAGATGAAAAGCTGCACTGAGGCTGGATTCAAGGTTCTGGCTGATCTTACCACTCGTCAGATGCCCTTCCTGCGTGGTCTTCTGGCTGGTCTGGAAGTTGAAATAATCACTTTCCTGCAAGCGCGCCGGATTTGGTGAGGTGGTTACGCCTTTGATCTGCGCATCAAAGTCTGCCAGGCCAGTTAACAATGAACTGGCACTGGTATCCCAAAAGGCTGGTGTCTTTGCTGGCACCAGGCCACCCACACTATTGTCATCATCCGATGTATTGATTTTCTGCATGACAGAAAATGCTTCCTTGTATTGCGATACCAGGCCTTCATCTGCATTGCCGCGCTTGGCAGCACTGTCGATTTGTCCCAGGAATTGCTGAATGGCGTTATTTCTTTGCGTCGCATTTCCCTTGAGACCTGCGTTGTCATGCTTGACATCAATATCAATAACACCACTAGCCGATGTCAGTTTAAGCTGGTGATGTGCCTCGTTAATCTTGAAATCGAGCTGGCGGTCTCCTGCTTTGATATTGAACGCCAGCGAACTGACAACAGACGTGTCAAAGCCTGACAAAGCACCCAGATTGATCTTGTTATCCGTAAAATAACTTTGTGCCGCCGCTTCCAGGCCTGCTGCCAGTTTATCGAGTGCCTTGCTATCCGCTTCGCTTAATTCTGCATCGCTGCTGGCTTCTACACTCAGGCCATTGGCATTGCTTTTGATGGACAAAGTAACACTGCGCCCTGAAGCCAGCTTCACACTCAAGCCAAGGCTTTGATCTGGACGGTCACGCAAGTCATTCAGACTGACCTGACCTGCTTCGGCCACGGCTTTGTTGTCAGCACCGGCATCGAGAGATGTCGAGATGTAGGCCTGTTTGACGTCAGCACCAGTGGTATGCAGGCGTTCTATGAGGCCAGTGGCAAGGCCATTGAAACGGCCTGAAGTGGTCGTCGTTGCAATCGCATTTTGTTCCAGCAGATAGCTGAAATGATCGTCACTCTTGTTTTCCCACCATTGCGAGGGCGCAGCAGTTGCAGCCGTACCCAATTGGCTATACGTCTGGCTGTCAGCATCAGTACGTGATGATCGCAAATTGACTTGATACGAATTTGTAGATGAAGCCGAATATGAACTGGCAGCCACAGACGAGGCTGATGATGCAGCCGCAGCCTGGTTGTTCACATTCTGTGAATGGCTAATTCCAGGGTTTACTGCTGTATTCAAACTTGTAGAAATAGTCGACATGGCTTGCATACATCCTTGAAATAAGTCCTTGCTTGATTTTCTTTATTATCGACAATATTTATTATTTCTTTAGCAAATATGCGACAAAAATCCGGATTACTCATGTTGCCTTGCACATAAAAAAAGAGATGCCTATTGCATCTCTTTTTGATGTTTTGCTGAACAAATACTTCAGCACTGATTATTGCCAATCAGGAAAGGCTCCAGACATATTCCAGCTTTGTCCAGGCTTGTTGTGGCTTGCCATCTTTAGCACCTGGTTTGAATTTGCAGGAAGAATAAATCTTTTGTGTTGCCTTGTCCAAAGCCTTGGAACCACTGGACTTCTCTACTTTTGAATCAACTACCGCACCATCTGGGCCAACCAGCACGGACAAAACAACGGTGCCAGTTTCTTCATTCATCAAGGCGGATTTTGGATAAACTGGTTTTTCGCAAGTCTGCTTGTCAACAGTTGGTGCCACTTCACTGGCAAATGTAGCGAAAGAAGAAGCAACGAGAATGGTAGCGAGAAGTAATTTTTTCATGGGAGTAAGGACGTAAGTTCTGGGGAAAGTTTGATATTGCCACATGGAAACAAGTGCGTATTTTACTGCACATTTTTTCCGCAACGCAACATTTTTTCCATTTAATCAGTGCAATGATTGTTAAAGATTGTGCCCCGCACACATAGCCAAACGACCATCATTGCGCTATGACAATGTGAACTTTGCAAGGTGTTGCCCTCGGACATGCAAGCTTTGCTTTTTTCACACATCTCCACTAGTCTTAATTCATGCATACTGTTGCCATAAATGCTGCCCATAAAAATGAAACGCTTGCTTAAATGATTAGGCAAGCACTTAATTGAACACTTATAAGGAGACCAGGAAAATGAAACTCTTCAAATTACTGATGGCATTTCTGCTGCTAGGTCAATTCAACCTGGCCCTGGCTGATGACAACCCTGCCGATGCCATCGCCATGGTCGATAAAGGGCTGGCTTACATGCAAAAAAATGGTAAAGATGCCTTGGTACAGGAAATCAATAATAAAAATCCAGAGTTTATCAATGGCTCAATTTATCTTTATGTGCGCGGACTTGATGGTGTAGTTATAGCCCACCCTATCAACCCTAAACTGATAGGCAAAAACATGCTGGACCTGCCTGATGCAGACGGCAAATACTATCGCAAGGAAATCATCGCACTGGCCAAGAGCAAGGGTAAGGGCTGGGTAGACTATCGCTACAATAATCCTGTCACCAAACAGATAGAAAACAAAACCACTTATATTTTCCGCAGCAATGATGTGATCCTAGAAGCAGGGATATATAAAGGGAAATAATGATGGAGTAATAATTAACAAGTAATAATTTTTCAAATGCAGTACATGGCAAAAAGGTATCGATTTTTCGATACCTTTTTTTATTTTTTCGCCCGAAAAAATGCAGCCATTGAAATGAAGCCTTTCCAGACACTTTGTACGGCATCGTACAGACGCATAAGTTTTCATCAAGTAATTTCTGTCCAGACATCATGACAAGAGACACTCTTGCATGAGGAAGGATATATAGCAAACCGGCTGGCGACTCCCTCACGACAGTCTTTGGCTACCCTTATTTGCAAAGTTTACAAGGAGCCAGCTCATGGCCAAGAGAATTCTCGTCGTTACACCTGTTATCGCCGATGCCCTGGCACTTCAGGACGCATTGCTAAAAGCCCGCGATGGTTATTATGAAACTGTGTTTGCAGATAGCTTGTCTAGCGCTGTTGAACACCTGCAAGACAAAACCAAGCCTATTGATATCATACTGCTTGACTGTTTTCTGCCAGACAGCAAAGGCATAGCCAGCTTCCAGCATTTATTTGCTATTGCCCCAAAAATTCCCATACTTACTATCTGTGACACAGATCATGCTCTGGCACTGGAAGCCGTAGAACTAGGCGCCCAGGGTTTTCTGACACGAGGTCATTTTTCCAGTTACCTGGTACCACAATCCCTGCGCAATATCATCCAGCGTAAAGCGGTTGAAGATGCTGCCTTCCTGGAAAAAGCACGCGCAGAAATTACACTTAATTCCATCAGCGATGCCGTCATAGGTACGGACATGGCTGGCAATATCGATTATCTCAATGTCGCCGCTGAGCATATAACCCTATGGAAGCGTGAAGAAGCCCAAGGAAAAACTATCAGCGCGGTCATGCCGCTCATCCAAAGTGAAAACAGGCAAGTGAAAGCCAATCCCGTCATGCAGGTCTTGCAACAGGATACCGCGACGACACTGACGCCCGGCACCATACTGGTCAGGCGAGATGGCAGCGAGGTAGCGATTGAAGACTCGACTACCCCCATCCACGATTCATACGGCAATCTCGCCGGTGCCGTCATGGTGTTCCGGGACATTACGGCGACCCAGGCCATGGCAGTAAAAATGGCACATTTGGCGCAACATGATTTCCTCACCAATTTACCCAATCGCGCCCTGCTGAATGACCGCATAGCGCAGGCTATAGGCCTCGCTAAACGGCGCGAGACGCATCTGGCCGTGCTCTTCCTTGACCTGGATAATTTCAAGCATATCAATGATTCCCTTGGCCATGCTCTGGGCGACATGCTGCTAAAATCAGTGACTGAACGCCTGTGCGCCTGTGTACGCAGCTCAGATACGGTCAGCCGCCAGGGTGGCGATGAATTCGTGATACTGGTGACAGATGACAAGTCTGCAGAAAATGCGGCATTCACCGCCGAGAAGTTATTAAAGTCGCTGGCAACGCCGCACAGTATCAATGGTCATGAGCTATATGTCACCACCAGCATAGGCATCAGTTCATATCCTGCTGACGGCGCTGATGCAGATACATTGATTAAAAATGCCGACACCGCCATGTACCAGGCTAAGGAAAAAGGCCGTAACAACTACCAGTTCTTCAAGCCAGAAATGAATGTGCGTGCCGTTGAACGGCAAGTCATAGAAGCCAATCTGCGGCTGGCAATGATACGCAATGAATTCTCTCTACACTATCAACCCAAGATCAATCTGGAAAGCGGCGTCATCACTGGCGCAGAAGCCTTGTTGCGCTGGGACCATCCTCAATGGGGTATGGTGCCGCCAATACGCTTTATTGGCATTGCAGAGGACTGCGGCGTCATCATCCCGCTAGGCCGCTGGGTCTTGCGAGAAGCTTGCGCCCAAACCAAACAATGGCAGGATGCTGGGCTGACAATAGCTGAAATCGCCGTGAATATTTCTGCGGTCGAATTTCGACGCCAGGATTTTGTTGAAACCGTGCGCACTATCTTGCTGGAAACCGGTCTTTCCCCTAGTTGCCTGCAACTGGAAATTACTGAAAGTGTCCTGATGCGTGATGCAGAAAACAGCATCGCCATACTCCAGCAATTGAAAGGCATGGGCATACAACTGGCCGTTGATGATTTTGGTACTGGCTATTCCAGCCTGAGTTATCTGAATCAATTCCCGATTGATGTCTTGAAAATCGATCAGTCCTTTGTACATGAAATAGGAGCCAACAAAACTGGCGGAGATGGCATCATCGTCAGCGCTGTCATCGCAATGGGAAACAGCCTGAAGCAAAAAGTCATTGCAGAGGGTATAGAAAAACAGGGGCAACTGGCATTCTTGAAAGCCCAGCATTGTGAAGAAGGACAAGGCTATATTTTCAGCCGTCCTTTGGCGGCGGAGCAATTCGCGAAAATGCTGCGATTGGGGATTACAGCGCACGCGCCTATTCCTGTGTTGATGCCGAATTGAAACGTGCATTATTCTGATATATAGTGGTCCATATAAATATCAGATCGCCTGGAGCAAGCATTGAAAATTTATGGATATAAAAATACAGAATTGGCGCCAGAACACATAGTTCCTGATGAGCTGGCAGAAATCACTCTGTTAGCCTCAGCTCAAGAATTACGGAAAATAGCAAGCTTCATACTTTCTGCTGCTGATGATATGGAACGTAAAAACTCAAATTGGGAACACAGGCATTTATCAGATGCAGATAAGAGTTTTGAAGGTTCACCACACTTCATCGTGTACAACCCAAGTACTCATAACTGAACCGCAATCAGTGTTAAAAAAAACGGACATGCAAGGCATGTCCGTTTTAATTTACCGCAAAGCAGTCAAAGCTTATTCGTAATCACTGACTGGTATGCAAGAACAGAACAGATTGCGGTCACCATAGACATTATCGGCACGGCCAACTGGCGCAAAGTATTTATTCTTGCGCAGGGAGGCTACCGGGTAAGCTGCCACTTCACGGCTGTAAGCATGTGCCCACTCATTGGCGATCAGCACTTCTGCAGTATGTGGTGCATGCTTCAAAGGATTGTCCTTGGCATCGAATTCACCACTGGCTACCTTGGCGATTTCTTCACGGATACTGATCATGGCATCAATGAAGCGGTCGAGTTCAGCCTGGGATTCGCTTTCTGTCGGCTCTATCATCAAAGTGCCAGGCACAGGGAAGCTCATGGTAGGTGCGTGGAAACCAAAGTCGATGAGGCGTTTGGCCACGTCTTCATTGCTGATGCCAGTCGCATCTGTCAATGGACGCAGATCCAGGATGCACTCATGCGCAACCAGGCCATCATGACCGCTGTACAGCACAGGGTAATGCGGGGCCAGGCGTTTGGCGATGTAGTTCGCTGCCAGGATCGCGGTTTCTGTCGCTGCCTTCAAGCCTTCAGAACCCATCATGGCGATATACATCCATGAGATAGGCAAGATGCTGGCAGAACCGAATGGTGCAGCGCTGACGGCTGAAATACCATCTTCACCACGTACATAGCCTGTCGATTTCTGGTTAGGCAAGAACTTCGCCAGATGCGCACCAACAGCAACCGGGCCTACGCCTGGGCCGCCACCACCGTGAGGAATACAGAAAGTTTTGTGCAAATTCAAATGGCTAACGTCGCCACCAAATTTGCCTGGTGCGGCTACGCCAACCAGCGCATTCATGTTCGCGCCGTCAACGTAGACCTGACCACCGTGGCTATGCACGATTTCGCACAGTTGCTGTATGCCTTCTTCAAACACACCATGCGTGGATGGATAAGTCACCATCGCTGCGGCCAGGTTGGCACTGTGTTTTTCTGCCTTGGCTTGCAGGTCAGCCAGATCAACGTTGCCCTTGTCATCACAGGCAACCACGACCACGTCCATGCCCACCATGCTGGCAGATGCCGGATTGGTGCCGTGAGCAGAAGATGGAATCAGGCAGATATTGCGGTGTGCTTCACCACGGGATGCGTGGTAAGCCTGGATCACCAGCAAGCCAGCATATTCACCTTGGGAACCGGCATTTGGTTGCAGGGATACGGCGTCGTAGCCGGTAGCTGCACACAGCATGGCTTCCAGTTGATCGATCATTTCGCGGTAACCGATGGTCTGGTCATTTGGCGCGAATGGATGGATGCTGGAGAATTCAGGCCAGGTCACTGGGATCATTTCGCTGGTCGCGTTCAGTTTCATCGTGCATGAACCCAGCGGTATCATGGTGCGGTCCAGCGCCAGGTCTTTGTCAGCCAGGCTGCGCAGGTAGCGCAGCATTTCATGTTCTGCGTGATAGCGGTTGAACGTTGGATGTGTCAGATAAGTTGTGCCACGTGTCAGCGCTGCCGGGTAAGCATCATTGACGCCAGCTTCTATCGCTGCAAAATCTGGTGCTGTAGTAACACCACTTGCCTTGGCAAAAATCGCCCATAAAGCTTCAACATCAGTACGTGTCACTGTCTCATCCAGAGAGACGCCAACTTGCGTTGCACTAATCTGGCGCAGGTTGTAGCCAGCAGCCTGGGCAGCCTGATGGTAGTCCGCAGCATTGGCGACATTAACTGTGAGGGTGTCGAAGTAAGTAGTGTTGGCGATAGCCAGACCTTGTTGTTTCAGACCACCAGCCAGAACACCTGTCAGGCGGTGTACGCGCAAGGCGATCTGGCGCAAGCCTGCAGGGCCGTGATAGACGGCATACATGGAGGCAATCACTGCCAGTAACACTTGGGCAGTACAGATATTCGACGTGGCTTTTTCACGGCGGATATGTTGTTCGCGTGTTTGCAGGGCCAGGCGATAAGCCTTGTTACCTTGTGCATCGACTGTCACGCCAACCAGACGACCAGGCATGCTGCGTTTGAATGCATCGCGTGTACCCATGTAACCTGCATGCGGGCCACCAAAACCCAGTGGTACGCCAAAGCGCTGGCTGTTACCAACCACGACGTCAGCACCCCACTCGCCTGGAGACGCGATCAGTGTCAATGCCAGCAAATCGGCAGCAGCGATGACCATCGCACCCTTGGCATGCAAGGCTGCCGCGTATTCGCGGTAATCCATGATGGAACCATCAACGCCGGGGTATTGCAACAAGACGCCGAAGCAATCATTGTCCAGCGCTTCATTGCCAGCACAGGTGCGTACTTCTATACCCAGCGGCTTGGCGCGAGTTTCTATGATTTCACGTGTCTGTGGCAAGACATCGGCAGCGACATAAAACACATTGGATTTGGATTTGCCTACGCGCTGTATCAGCGTCATCGCTTCTGCTGCAGCCGTGCCTTCATCGAGCATGGATGCATTGGCGATGTCCATGCCAGTCAGGTCAGTGATGACTTGCTGGAAGTTCAAAATGGCTTCCAGGCGTCCCTGGGAAATCTCTGGCTGATACGGTGTATAAGCTGTGTACCAGGCAGGGTTTTCAAAGATATTGCGCAGGATAACGCCAGGAGTATGCGTGTTGTAATAACCCTGACCGATCAAAGACTTCAGTACACGGTTTTTCGACGCCAGTGCCTTCAATGTGGCCAGTGCTTCCTGTTCGGACTTGGCTTCTGTGAATTGCGCCAGTGGCAGCACATCGTGACGGCGGATATTGGCCGGGACGATGGCATCAATCAGGGCTGTGCGGTCAGCATAGCCCAGGGTTTTCAGCATGGCGGCTTGTTCTGCTTCAGAAGGGCCGATATGGCGAGCGATGAAAGCGTCATGCGCTTCCAGTTGGGTCAGTGAAGGACGGGTCATGGTATATGGGGTACAGAAGAGTAACGTGGAATATCAGGCGGAGCTATGCGGGGCCAAGGATTTCATTGCATCATGCAAATCCAAAGCAATAAGGTGACCATCAGGCCACCTTATGTGCATTAATTAAGCAATATTTTTTGCGTAAGCTTCAGCATTCATCAAGGCATCAACATCAGCAATATTGGCTGGTTTCAGTTTGAACAGCCATGCTGCAAACGCATCAGCATTGATGGATTCTGGTGCATCGGCCAGTGCTTCATTGATGGCAACAACTTCACCAGTCACTGGTGCATAAATATCACCAGCTGCCTTGACGGATTCAACCACTGCACAGTCCTTGCCTGCTTCGAGTGCTGTGCCAACTTTAGGCAGGTCAACGAAAACGATATCGCCCAAAGCATCTTGAGCAAATTCAGTAATGCCGACAGTGATCGTGCCGTCTGCTTCTGTGCGTACCCATTCGTGGGATGTGGTGTATTTCAAGTCTGCTGGTACGTTCATGATGGGCTCCAGTTAAATAAATTGTTTTAAATAATAATGAGTGGCTAATCAATAGTAGTCAGTACCAGTAGCTGTACTGACTGCAGATCAAATTATACGGCCAGGATTTTGCCGTTACGGACAAAAGGCAGTTTGACAACAGATGCTGCCAATTGCTTGTCACGGATAACAACATGCACAGTATCGCCTACCGACACACCCATAGGCAAACGCGCCAGTGCAATTGCCTGCTCCATGGTGGGGCTGAAAGTGCCGCTGGTGATTTCGCCTTCGCCTTGTGCGCATACCACTTTTTGATGGGCACGCAGGATGCCGCCTTTTTCACGCAGGATCAGGCCCAGGAACTGGGCGTTCTGTCCTTGTGTTTGCAGTGCTTGCTTGCCGACGAAATCACGTTCGCTGACCAGGTCTATGGTCCATGCCAGACCAGCATCGAGCGGGTTGACTGTTTCATCCATGTCCTGACCATACAAATTCATACCAGCTTCCAGACGCAAGGTGTCACGCGCACCCAGGCCAGCAGGTTTGACACCGGCTGCAACCAGGGCATTCCAGAAATCAGTCACACGGTCAGCAGACACGGCAATTTCAAAACCGTCTTCACCGGTATAACCAGTACGTGCCACCATGACTTCACCAAAGGAAGTGTCGGCCACGATGACTGCGTTAAAAGGTTTGATTTCTGCACTGGCAGCTTTGGTCTCTGGCAAGACTTCCCATGCCTTGGCGCGGGCGTTCGGGCCTTGCACTGCCACCAGGGCAAAAGCGTTAGCACCATCACGGCGCTGGGTAATGGTCAGGCCGCTATTGGTTTCTGCATTGCGGGCATTCATCCAGGCGATGTCTTTTTCTGCGGTGCCAGCATTGACGACCAGGCGGAACCAGTTTTCGCTGAAGAAATAAATGATGAGGTCGTCGATGACCGTGCCTTCAGGCTTCAGCATGCAGGAATACAGGGCCTTGCCCGCTACCTGCAATTTATCGACATTATTGGCAACCAGGTCACGCAGGAAGCTGCGTACATTTTCACCCTGCAAATCGACGACACACATATGGGATACATCAAACATGCCGCAATCAGTGCGCACTGCATGATGTTCTTCGATTTGGGAACCATAGTTGACGGGCATGTCCCAGCCGCCAAAATCAACCATTTTTGCACCAGCCGCACGATGGGCTGCATTGAGGGGAGTTGCCTTGAGTGATGTCGCTGCTTGCGTCATGAGTGCCTCGCTACCAGATTGAAGGGACGAACAAACGCATGCCGACGAATAAACGCCGCATGCGCTGAAATCGCATACCCCTCTGTCCTGGTACCTGAGAGATTACGGGAGCCATGTATGTTTGCTGCCCGCGCGCACCTTCGGTGGGTAGTCCGGCGAATTGCTGTGCCGCTACCGCTCTCCAGAGTTGGGGCAACTTTTAACTACCCCGTTGATCAGTCCTTTGTGCCTGAGAGTTTTTTGGGTATTAGCCCCTTCGGCGGCAACTTTCGTCGCGCTCTCCCGATCAAGTAGCGCGATTATATAAGGCTTGCAAGGGCTTGGATAGTTGAGCGTGGAAATATTTACAGAAAAGTCGCTGGAATAGTAAAAAAATGAGCAAAACAACAAGCCAGGACAAAAGCAACAAGATTGCGAGCAATAAAACCACTTATAAAACTTACGCGAAACTTACTACAAAGACCTGATCAGCAAGAGCAACCAAAGCCAGACCACTATCAATTTTGACGCTCTTCCCTGTGTTAATTTGTAACTATTGTTTTAAGAGGAAACAATCACGGGAATGATCAGCATCCATTGTTACCCTAGCTCCGATTTTATTTCTATTGTGCAAATATTCGCTTCACCAAATTGAATGCCAAAGCAGATCTTTTAATACAAAAGAGATCAGTTGCGCAGAGGTTTGGGGTAAGCGATTTTTTTTTAAAACTGACGAAGCAAAAAACCCGGAGGGAAAATGAATAACAAAAAATTGAATTTGATCGCCTTTGCCATCATCGCAGCAGCTGGCAGTGCAGGTAATGTCTACGCAGCAGACTGGCCTTCCGGTTTTTCCAAATGTGCCGATGAAGGCGGCATCTGCAAAGTAGGCGACAAAGCACTGCAGGTATCGTTTGGATTGAAAGACAAATGGGTGGTCAAATCGCTGTCTGGCAATGTCAGTTGTACTGCCGCCACCTTTGGTGTCGCCGCAACTGCTGACACCAAAGAGAAATGTGCCGTGGGACCAGCTGGCGCGCCAGATACTGGCGGTGGCAGTGGCTCAAATGACGGTCCTGGCTCTGGCTCTGGCACAGCGCCAGCCGGACACAGCGGCGGCTTTGCCGGGCTGGTCACTGGTGGTGGCACAGTGGCAGCAGTAACCGTCACAACAGCAGCACAAATGCAGGCAGCGCTTGATGCTTATAATGGTACCGGTGGTCTGGTGATACGCTATAACGGTACTTTTGATTTCCGCACTATTCCTGATGCCTGCACACAATGGAAAAAAGCCAAAGGCGCGATAGTCGAAATCAAGAATAAAGGCAATGTCACGATTGAAGGTAGCAATGGCTCAGCGGCTAATTTTGGCATCGCCGTCAAAGGTGGCGCGACCAATGTCATTATCCGCAACATGACCATAGGCTTACTGCCTGGTTCTATTGATGCCATAGGCATTGAAGGCCAGAGCGGCAAATTCCCGGGCTATGTCTGGATAGACCACAACACCCTGTTCAGCTCTCTTGCTGAATGCCCGGGCGCGGGCGATCTGGAGTTTGATGGTTTGGTGGATAATAAAGCAGGTGCGCACCACATCACTTACTCATACAACTACATTCATGATCATCACAAAGTGGGCTTGATCGGTTCCAGCGACAGTGACGCAAGTGACCGCTACATCAGCTTCCATCACAATTATTATAACAACGTAGGCTCACGCCTGCCCCTGCAGCGCGGTGGCTATACTCACATCTATAACAATCTGTATAGCAATATCAAAACCTCGGGCATCAATGTGCGCATGCAAGGTTATGCTCTGATCGAAAGCAACTATTTCGAAAATTCACAAAATCCTGTGACTTCACGCGATAGCGATGTGATTGGCTATTGGGAACTGCGCAATAATAATATCAAGTCACCCGCCGACTTCAACACCTACGGCATCAAGTGGGTAGCGAGCGACTCCAAGCCCAGCCGTGATGCAACAGACTGGGTAACGACTTCGCATTTGCCAGTTGGCATACCTTATAGCTATACACCTGATGCACCTGCCTGTCTGAAGCAAAAACTGCCAACTGTCGCAGGTGCTGGCACTTCTCTGGCAAAATTGAGCTGTAAATAAGTAGTTGATTTATTCAGCATCTGCTGGGCGGCGATCATGTCGCCCAGTTTTTTGCCTGCCTGAGCTGGCAGGCAAAACCAGCATTACTGCTTAGTCATCTGTGCGGCGATGCTCCTGATTCAGCAAAGGAAGATAAAGCGTAGCTGCACCTCGCTTAGCATAAAATTCCTTCAACTGTCTCAACTCTGAAAGGTAGCGACTCCAGAATAAATTCCATTTTTTAATTTTTCTGGGCGAAGGCACACGAAGTTTCCAGTGCACGCGAATGCTCTCCTTGCCGCAATGCGGGCAAAAAAAGGCTGGCATATTTTGATCCTTGCGCTGCAACTTCTTAAAGTCAAGACAGGCAAAAGTACGATTGCTCATTATTTTTAAAAAATATCTCAAATGGCATTGTCGAGGATGTCAACTCCTTCAATTACTTTGCTCTTAATATCAGAGTACCAGTCGTGTGAGCAGCAACATCCTTATCACTCAAATACTGCGACACATAAGCCCCAGCCGCAAACCCTGCTGCCTGATCATTGTAGTGAGCATCAAACAAAACCCCGCTTTGCCCCACAGGATTAATACCCAAAGCTTTCGAGGCATCGGCAAAATCTATCAGGCGTCGCGTGGATGGTCCATACACGACATCCCATGGTGCCGGGCCTATCGCTGCCGCCAGATTATTCGGCACTTCACGTCCACCAGCTACTTCAAACGGGCCTATGTTGAATATCTTGTCCAGCGGTTTTTGTTGAGATAGCGGATGCTTGTGCGTCAGGGTATGCGCCTTGCCCCAGGTCCATTGCTTGCTGTCCGTACCAAAGGTCTTTTGCAAATGCGCGATGCTGTCGCGCCAGGCCAGTACCAGGATATCGTCACGGGTTTCCACTGCTGGGGTAGCGCGATTGTCCCACCAGGGTGAATTTGCATCAGACAGCAAGCGTGGCAAGGCATAATCCAGTGCGCGGGTGCGCAAGAGGTTTTTAAACTGCACTTCGCCCACCTCATCTGCCATTGCTGCATAGATGATTTGATACAGCAATTGGCTGAAGATGGTGGGTGCTAAGCTATTTGCCTGGTAACTGCCATCCCATTTTTCCAGTTGTTCCAGCAGGCGTTTGCCGTCCGCATCATTTATTTGCTTGCGCAAGATGGGCAATATGGATGGCAAAATCTGCGCGGCATAAGCTGTCTTATTTTCAAGCTGCAAAGCCTGGCTGTTTTTGGTGTCCCACTTGATACCGGGTTGCGACAACAAGGCTTCCAGCCGACGCGCGCGTTCGTTCAGATTGTAATAGCCGGGAATGGCAAAATCTGTTGAGGGCAAAGGTTGCTGATTGGCGGAGACGATAAAGCCACGCGCAGGATTGACTTCATGCGGGTTATCGGCAAAATCAGTAAAGCCCGGCTTATCAGCCTCTGCTGTGCTGCCATCGAGGATAAAGGCAGGGTTGACATCGGTCGGCCGCTTGACCAGCTTCGCCGCCGCCCACCAGGCGATATCGCCTTGCGCATTTGCCCAGACCACATTCAAACCCGGTGCATGGATATTGCTGGCGGCATGGGCAGCAATATCTTTTGTGCCCGCGCGATTCAATTCGTAAAAGGCATCAAGTACAGGGTTTTCAGTTTCCAGAAATGCCCACCACATGGCGATGGGCTTGGCTGTTAAATCATCACCCCAGGCTAGCCGGAAGGCATCGCTGATGATGGGGCCATGAGGGGACTTTCGCAATTGCAATTTAACTGCTTCCGCTCCTTTGACCTTGATGACTTCCTCGCGGCTTTGCAACTCCACCCATTGCTCCTTGACCCAGACTTGATTGGGATTTTGCGGGTTGATTTTTTCAGCTATAAAATCAACATCATCATTCTGGAACATCGTCAGCGTCCAACCAAAGTTCTGGTTATGGCCTAACAGTGCAAACGGATTGAGTGCCTGGTGATGACCATATAATTCAAAGCCCGGCATTTTGAGATGCGCTTCATACCAGACTGCTGGTGCCGAGTAAGCAATATGTGGATCACCCGCCAGCAAGGGTTTGCCACTGGCAGTATTTTTGCCAGCGACTACCCAGGCATTACTGCCCTCGAACTGCGGCAGGCCAAATTCTTCCATGACTTGCTGGCTGGTCGTTGCGATGCGGTTCATCCTGTCCCAGTCTGTCGCGCTCAATTGCAAGGGTTTAATGACACCTTCGGGATGCCAGGCCAAATCAAAAATGCGCAAATAATCTGCGCCTAGCTTGTCTCGTATTTGTGTCAAAACTGGTTCTGAACGGAAGGCAGCTGCAAAGCTGTAGGCCATGTAGCCGGATACTGCGATCGTATCTTCTGCAGTAAATGGACGCTTGGGTATGCCCAGCAATTCAAATTCCAGCGGCACTGCATGGCCAGCCTGATATTGATTGATGCCATCGAGGTAGGCATTGAGGGCCTTGACTGCTGGAGAGTTTTTATCGAGTCTGGCAGCATAATCCACCGCATGTTTGCGCAAACCCAGGGTGCGAAAAAGACGGTCAGTGTCCAGCAGTTTTGGGCCAAGAATTTCAGCCAACTCACCTTTGGCAAGACGACGCACCATTTCCATTTGAAACAGCCTGTCCTGCGCATGCACATAACCCAGGGCGCGATATAAGTCTGCTTCATTTTTTGCTTCTATATGTGGCACGCCACGCTCGTCATATTGCACCGTCACTTCAGCTTGCAAGCCTGTCAGCACCTGATTGCCTGAGCGTTGCACGCGCTTGCCATACAGATGGACAGCGGCTGCGGTGATAGTGATCAACAGCAGGCCAAGCAATACAAGCAGACTCCATTTCAGCAGGCGTTTCATTCGTTCGCTTTCAACGTGGCATAGTGTTCAGATTCTACACTCAGTGGCAAGAAACGCGCTCATGAGCTTAGCAAGTTCAAATATTATCAATAGTTCATCACTGGAAAAAGAGCGTTGTGGACTATTGATTTTGGCTCACCTATCATCATCTATACCTTTTGCTATTTGCTTAGCCCACGCTTGCCCACTATTCCGGACTGCGCATGACCACTCCCGCCCCAACGTCCCCTCCCAAGCCGCAACCAGCCGCTGAAATTTCCCAGCGCAGCAGCTTGCAAACACTGAAAGGCTTATTGCCCTTCCTTACACCATACAAGATGCAGTTTGTATTGGCCGGTATTGCTTTGCTGGTTGCTGCCAGTGCCACATTGGCAATACCTTATGCTTTTCGCCAGATGATAGACCTGGGTTTTGGTGCTGGTGACCGCAGTATCAAGCATGTGGATCTGACCTTCATTGCCTTGTTTGGCGTGGCCTGTGTGCTGGGCATCGCGACGGCTGCCAGGTTTTATATGGTGTCGTGGCTGGGTGAAAGAGTGACTGCAGACATACGCAATGCCGTGTATTCGCATGTGGTCACGCAAAGCCCCGAGTTTTTTGAAACCACGCAAACCGGTGAAGTGCTGTCGCGCCTGACTACCGATACCACGCTGATACAAACCGTGGTGGGCACCAGCATCTCCATGGCTCTGCGTAATTTCCTGCTCTTCCTTGGTGGCCTGGTGATGCTGTTCATTACCAGCCCCAAACTGTCATCCATCATCATCGTCATGCTGGCCGTGGTGGTCTTGCCCATCATCCTGTTTGGGCGGCGCGTACGTACATTGTCGCGTGATTCGCAAGACCGGATTGCTGATGCATCGGCAATTGCAGGCGAAATACTGAATGCCATGCCAACTGTGCAAGCATTCACTCATGAGCATATAGAAGCCCAGCGTTTTTCTGGCACGGTGGAAGGCGCGTTCAAAACTGCCATGCGCCGCATACGTGCCCGCTCACTGTTGACAGTGATGGCCATCCTCTTGATCTTCGGTGCGATTGTTTTTGTGTTGTGGCTGGGTGCCCATGCGGTGATGCAAGGTCGCATGAGTGGCGGTGAGCTGGGTCAGTTTATTTTGTATGCCTCTATCGTGGCGGGGGCTGTTGGTGCTTTGTCGGAAGTCATGGGTGATGCCCAGCGCGCTGCCGGTGCGACAGAGCGCTTGCTGGAATTGATCGAGGTCAAATCACCGATACAAAATCCAGTACAGGCACTGAGCTTGCCTACCCGTGCCGAGCATGACCCCCGAGGGGCGGCGCTGTCATTGCAGGGCCTGGAATTTCACTATCCTTCGCGCCCCAATACTGCCGCCTTGCTGAATCTGAACCTGGAAATACAACCAGGTGAAACTGTCGCCATCGTTGGTTCTTCCGGCGCTGGCAAGACGACGCTGTTCCAGATGCTGTTGCGCTTTTATGATCCGCAGCAAGGCAGGATCACTCTCGATGGCATCAATATACGCGAACTGAATTTGCATGAATTGCGCGGCGCGATAGGCGTGGTACCGCAAGATACCGTCATCTTTTCAGCCAATGCCATGGAAAACATACGCTATGGCCGCGCCGACGCCAGCGATGCAGAAGTGATTGCAGCAGCAAAAATGGCAGCAGCGCATGAGTTCATAGAAAGACTGCCGGAAGGCTATCAATCCTTCCTCGGTGAACGTGGTGTACGCCTGTCTGGTGGACAAAAACAAAGGATAGCAATTGCCCGCGCCTTGCTGAAAAATCCTCCACTGCTGTTATTGGATGAAGCCACCAGTGCACTGGATGCAGAATCAGAACGCCTGGTGCAAGGTGCACTTGAAGTAGCCATGCAGGGACGCACTACCCTGATCATTGCCCACAGGTTGGCCACCGTACAGCGTGCCAACCGTATTATCGTCATGGAACATGGCCGCATTGTGGAAACCGGCACTCATGCCTCGCTGGTAGAGCAAGGTGGGGTCTATGCGAAACTGGCGGCACTGCAGTTTGATTTGCATAGGAATGAAGAGTAGAAACTTTGCAGGCTGTTGCATGACTTTGCAGCAGCCTTTCGCCTCAATTACGCAGAAGCTTTTTCCAGATTAGTGGCAACTGCCTGCAAAATACGCTGGGAAAATCCCTCATCTTCTGCCACACGCGCCAGAACAACAGCACCCACCATACTGGCCAGGACCAGCATCGCCTTTTCCTCTCTTTTCTCTGCGGTTTCGCCAGGCAGCAATTCTGCCAGCACGGCCATCAAGTCATGCGCGCCCTTGTCGGCAACTTTGCGCACTGTTTCGTTTTGCCTGGCAATATCCGATCCCAGGGCAGCAAGCGAACAGCCTCTGCCCGGCTTATCTCTGTGCGCAGGAGACAGATAATCATTGGCGATGCGTGACAAGGCAGTATCTGGAGATTCTGCCTGCCACCTCTTCCAGCGCTCTGCAGAGCGCCCCAGGCTCAGCGCGCAAGTTTGTGCAATGAGGTCTTCTTTGGAAGAAAAATTTCCATAAAAGCCACCATGGGTCAAACCTGCGCCCTTCATCAGGTCAACCACGCTGACACCGTCATAGCCACGCTCCCGGAATAGCTGCGAGGCTACATCCAGGATGCGCTGGCGATTTTCATTTGCCTGCTCTCTGCTAACTTTCATGGCACTACTCCATCAATAAATCCCTTGACATTATAAATTACAAACGTAATATATACAATCATGATGACTATCATCTAAAATAAAAGCCGCCGATCCTCATTAACGGAAACTCCATGAATACCAAGAACAATCTATTCAACAAATACCCTGCCATCTGGCTGGTATTACTTGGCACTGCTGGCACCTTCGCCCTGACCATGGGTGCAAGGCAAAGCATGGGGCTGTTTTTGAGTCCCATGAATACGGCTACAGGCCTGGGTGTAGGCAATATCAGCCTGGCTTTCGCCTTTGGGCAACTGTGGTGGGGTCTGACGCAGCCATTTGCGGGTGCATTTGCTGACAAAATGGGTGCTGGCCGCGTCTTGTGCGTAGGTATTGTCCTGGTGGCCGTGGGTACTTTCATCACGCCGCTGATGACGACCACGGCAGGCCTGATTTTTGCCATAGGCATGCTGGCAGCTGGTGGAGCTGGCATGGCGGGCCCCGCGGTGTTAATGGCAACTGCCACTCGCATGATTCCGGCAGAAAAACGTGGCATTGCCACGGGCATCGTGAATGCTGGTGGCTCTTTTGGTCAGTTCCTGATGGCACCAATCGCCATCACGCTCATGGGTTTGTACGGCTGGAATAATGCAATGCAGATCATGGGCGTGCTGGTTTTGCTGGCCCTGCCCGCTGCTTATTTGCTGCGTGGCAAACCTGTGCAAGCTGTCAGTACAGGGCAAGCACCTGTCAGTACAACCAAAGCGATCGCTATCGCCCTGAAAAATCCCAGTTACCTGATGCTGGCGGCAGGCTTTTTTGTATGCGGCTTCCACGTAGCTTTTCTTGCCACCCATTTGCCGGGCGTGGTCAGCCTGTGTGGCTTGCCTGCAGAATTTGGTGGCTGGGCGCTGGCCATGCTGGGCCTGTTCAACATCATAGGCAGCATTTCCATGGGTTGGGCGGTCGGCAAATGGCGTATGAAATCGCTGCTGTCCTTGTTGTATGCGACACGCGCCATTGCGATCATCCTGTTTTTGCTGGTACCTAAAAATGGCACTGTCGTATTAGTGTTTGCGGCTGTCATGGGGCTGACATTCTTGTCCACCGTGCCACCGACTGCTGGCCTGGTAGCGAAGTTCTTTGGACCTGCAAACATGGCCAGTCTGTTTGGTATCGTCATGCTGACGCACCAACTCGGTGGCTTCCTGGGTGTCTGGCTGGGTGGCAAAGTGCTGGAGGCAAATGGCAATTTCAATTTGCTCTGGTATATCGATATCACGCTGGCAGTGGGCGCAGCCTTGATACATTTGCCGATACAGGAAAAACAATTGCAACTGCAGGCAGCCTAAGCCGCGCTGCTTCAACATGAAAGCAGGGTTTAGGGATCTCTGATTAAGTGTAGCGAGCGGCGTTAGTTTGGGTTAAGAAGCGCAGTCGTACGATAGTACGGCGAGCATCGCAGGCCCAAAATAGCGTCGCGCAGTAACTTAATCAGAGATTCCTTTATTTAGTAGCTGAATAAACCTGCTTACCTGCCACCCAGGTTTGCAAGACCTTGATCTTGTAAATATCCGCAGCAGGCATGTTCAGCATATCCTGATCGATAAGGATAAAGTCTGCCCACTTGCCTGCCTCCAGCGTACCAAGCGTATTTTCCTGATGTGCGGCATAGGCAGCATCAAGGGTAAAGCAACGCAAGGCTTCTTCCAATGTCATGGCTTGATTGGCATACCAGCCTTGCGCAGGCTTGCCCGCCATGTCCTGTCGTGTGACCGCTGCATGCACGCCCCAGAATGGATTGGGGGATTCTATCGGGAAGTCAGAACCACAGGCGATGCGTGAACCCTGCTTCAGGAAGCTGCGCCAGGCATAAGCCCCCTTGATGCGCTCTGCCCCTACCCTGTCTTCAGCCATATTCATATCAGATGTCGCATGGGTGGGCTGCATGGAGGGCAATATCCCCAGTTGTTTGAAACGTGGAATATCATCCTGCGCCACGACTTGCGCATGCTCTATACGATGGCGCAAGCTGGCAGAAGCTGACGCTGGCAAGCGGGCAAAGCCATCCAGTATCTGACGATTGCCGGCATCACCAATCGCGTGCACATTCACCTGATATCCCTTGCTGGCTGCTTTTTCTATCATGGCGTACATTTCATCGGCAGTTTTGAACAGCAGGCCATGGGTATGCGGCGCATCTGAATACGGTGCCATCAAAGCTGCACCACGACTGCCAAGTGCGCCATCAGCAAACAGTTTTACTGCGCGCAGAGAATAAAAATCACGTCCATATGTCAGCAAAGGGCCTTGCTGCGAAACTTTGTCGAAAAAACCATCAGTACCGCGCACCATGCCATAGATGCGCGTCGTCAATTTGCCCTGATCTGCATATTCACGGAATAACTTATCGGCAGATTCTGAAACACCGGCATCATGCACACTGGTGACACCAACCTTTGCCAATTCCAGCAAGGCCAGATCCAGGGCAGCCCTTTGCTCGGCATTCGATGCGGGTGGCACTACCTTGTCGACCAGACGCATGGCGGCATCAACGAGGATGCCGGTAGGTTTGCCCTGGGCATCTTTTTCTATCTTGCCACCTGCAGGGTCAGACGTAGTTTCAGTAATGCCTGCCAGTTGCAAAGTCTTGCTATTGGCCCAGCCAGCGTGGCCATCAACCCTCGATAACCAGACCGGACGGTCTTTGATTACGACATCAATTTCTTGCGCAGTCGGAAAACGCCCCAACTTCCAGTTGGCCTGGTTCCATTCACCACCGATGATCCACTGGTTCAAAGGGAAGCGGCGTGCATAGTCAGCAATTGCCTGTTGCGCCTCCGCCAGATTGGCAGTAGCGCGCAAACCCAGTTGCATCTGGCTCGCACCCAGGCTGAGTACATGACCATGCGCATCTATCATGCCTGGCAACAGGGTTTTACCTCCGCCATCCACATGTTTAGCCTTGGGCAATTTGCTTGCCAGGTCAGCCACTTTACCAATCCCGATAATCTTGCCAGCATCATCAAAAGCCAGAGCTTGAAATTGCTGCAGCTTCCCCTCCTGATTCAAGGTGTAGCCGCGAACATTATCGATAATCGTGTCGGCAGTTGCCAGACCTGCACTCACAATAGTAAAAACCGCAGCAAGTGCCAAAATCAGGGGTTTCAATGTGCTTTGCATAGATCACGTCCAGATTGAATAGATACGTCGATGAGGGTGTGTATTGTATTTCAATATTCTTTAGAACCTGCTTGCGATCTTACTGCGCGAGTGTGATCGAGGCTCATGTGCTGCTCAAAATGCTCATGTACTAAAGTACATTCCGCTTTTTGTGCTGCTCTTCACCCCGCTGACACTCGCTCGCGACAGATCGCAAACAGGTTCTTAGCAACACTCGTTTTGCAGCAGCCTATATTTCACTGTCATATAGCTTAAACATTAAATTACCAAACCAGGAAAAAATGCATTTTAAAAGTACTTAAATACATTTACTTATATTTTGGATAAAGTTGAAAGAATTTGAACCCACTTACTTATGGGCAAAGGTGAAATCCAGCAGGATATGCATGTAACAGATGTAAAACTTGTCATTCAGCTGACATTTTTCTTGACGCTGCAAACTGCACTTGCGTACACTCACACGATTCTGCAATCCACGTCGACTATGGTCGATTAGACAATTCATTGCCTATGAAACGATTCCGACTAAGCTCCCCAAGCATATTGACCGCCGCCTTACTGGCTGGCCTGGCACCTCAACTATGTCTTGCAGACGCACCGCCCCCAGTTTTTGCCCTGGTATCCGCACCAGAAACCACCAGCACAGTACAAGCTGCCGCCGCCAGTCAAGCCGTCAATCTGGAATTGCCAGCTGACGTAGCCAATTTTGATTACACCGACAAAACCACAGACTTGTGGGAACGAGTACGCGCAGGTTATGCCATCCCCGATCTGGAAAACCAGCTGGTAAGCAATCAACTGGCCTGGTATGGCACCCGCACAGAATATATTTTGCGCACAGTGCAGCGGGGTTCACGCTATCTCTACCATGTGGTCGAAGAGCTGGAAAAGCGCGGCATGCCAACTGAACTGGCTCTGCTGCCATTCATAGAATCTGCTTTTAATCCCCAAGCCATCTCCACTGCCAAAGCAACTGGCATGTGGCAATTCATGGCAGCGACAGGTCGTGACTTCAACCTCAAGCAAACCATGTTCAAGGATGACAGGCGTGGTGTATTGGACTCTACCGATGCCGCCCTGAATTATCTGGAAAAACTGTACGGCATGTTTGGCGACTGGCAACTGGCGCTGGCAGCGTACAACTGGGGCGAAGGCTCAGTCCAGCGCGCCATCAAGAAACAACAGGCACAAGGCTTGCCAATAGACTTCCAGAGTCTGTCAGTGCATATGCCGAATGAAACAAAGAACTATCTGCCAAAACTGCAGGCCGTTAAAAACATCATAGGTCATCCGGAACAATTCAATCTGGCACTGCCCAAGCTGGATAATCAGCCATACTTTGTCTCAGTTGAAAAAACCCGTGATATTGATGTGCGTGTTGCTGCACAGTTGGCGGAGTTGCCACTCGATGAATTTACAGCGCTGAATCCGCAGTTCAGCCGACCTGTCATTACCGGCGGTAGCAATACCAAGATTTTGCTACCAACTGACAATGCAGTCCTGTTTAAAGAAAATCTGAACAAATGGCAAGGCCCGCTGTCGAGCTGGTCTGCCCATACTGTACAAAAAACCGAACGCGTAGAAGCGCTGGCGACAAAACTGGGGCTCAAGCCTGAGGTTATACGCGAAGTGAATTTCATTCCGGCGAAGATGATGGTGAAAGCAGGCTCGACCTTGCTGGTACCAAAATCCTCCAAAACGCCAGATCATGATATTTCTTTGGAAATCGCCGAGAAAGCACAACTGGTCATAGAAAAAACCTCTACCCGCCAGGTCAGCTACAAGGTAAGCAAGCACGATAACCTGGCTGGTATTGCAAAACGTTTCCGCGTCAGCGTTGCCGAATTAAAAACCTGGAACCATCTGAAGCGTGAAAACGTCGCCCATGGCCAGACTTTGCACATACAAACGCCAGTTGTCACCCAGGTCAACCAGACCAATATACTGGCAAGTGCAGGCAGCCGCCGTGCAGCACCTGCACCTAAAATCGTCCATCGCTCAGCTGCACCTGCACGCCATGGCAAGACTCTGCTTGCCAACCTGAAGGCAGGCAAAAAGAAACACAGTTGATCAAGCTGGCCAGGTAGTGTCACCTAAGCCGGGCCAATTTGTCAGTATCCATACAAAATTCAAAGTCCTCACATGCAAATGTGGGGACTTTGAACTCCAACAGACTTCCTTCACACCAGCACACACAAGCCTATCCTGCAGCCAGGATTAGCTGTACTGTAATTCACACCTCCGCAACAGGCCTTGCTCTCTCTACCGGACCTTGATAACGACCTTGCCTTTTGCCCGTCCACTTTCAACATAAGCCATTGCTTCATTACTGGCTTCAAATGGAAATACCTTGTCTATCACCGGACGTATTGCCCCGGCATCAATAAGAGAAGTAATCTCGCGCAATTGCCTGCCATGCGCTCTCATGAACAGGAAAGAGTAGCTTATATTGCGACGCCCGGCTTTTCTCCTGACGCCAAAACTCAACATGCGCATGATCAATTTCACGAACCACGGCGCGCCAATTTCTTCTGCAAACGCTGTATCCGGTGGTCCGGAAATTGAAATGAGTTTTCCACCGGGTTTTAGTATTTGCAGCGATTTCTCCAGGGTCTTTGCATCCTGGCTATTCAACACCACATCATAATCGTGCAAGATTTTCTCGAAATCGTCTCTCTTGTAATCGACCACGACATCTGCGCCCAGACTCTTCACCAGATCAATATTAGCAGTACTGGTTGTGGTGGCGACAAATGCACCCAGATGCTTCGCCAATTGAATCGCAAATGTCCCCACGCCACCTGAACCAGCCTGGATGAACACCTTTTGCCCTGGTTTCAAATTGGCTTTTTCAACCAGCGCTTGCCAGGCCGTTAAACCCACCAACGGGATAGAGGCAGCCTCTTCCATGCTCAGTGACGCTGGTTTCATCGCCAGCGAATCTTCCTTGATGGCGATAAATTCTGCAAAGGCACCTATCCTGAAGTCATCTGGCCGGGCATAAACCTCATCACCCAACTTGAACTGCCGTACTTTGGAACCCACTTTGACTACGACCCCGGCTGCATCATGGCCCAGAATGAGTGGCAAGCGGTAAGGCAGGATGAGTTTGAATTCACCGTCGCGTATCTTGGCATCCAGCAGGTTGACGGCGGCGGCATGAACCTGGACCAGGACTTCATCCTCCCGTATCTCCGGAACTGGCATTTGACCAATTCGCAACGCACTCTTTTTTTGGTAGCGATCGACAATGGCAGCTTTCATCATGGGTATTACTCCAATTATTAAAAATAAGGTTTCTGGCAAAAATCAGTTCAACATCTACTGGTGCGATAGCTTTGCATATCATTTCCGGCCTGCATCAGACGATCACGGAACAAGAAGCAAGAAGCAAGAACTAAGCACCGCACCTAAGCTTCGAGCCTGAGGTCTTTTCGTATCCCCGCATCCATCAGACTAGCTGGTGCAAATGTGCGCAACAAGCGCAAGCGATACGCCAGGCTGCCTGCGGTGTAACGCAATTTGGGATGCTGCACGCTGGCAGCCTTCAACACAGTCTCAGCCACGACTTCGGGCCCCTCAGCTGTTTCCATTACTTCTTTAATCCTCCTGTTCACTGCGGCACGAATTTCGCGATACTCTTCCATCTTGGTGTCAGGTTCCAGCATGTTCGAGTCGAATGCTGTTTTGGTGTATGCAGGCTCTATCACTGTGACGCGGATACCTCTGGTGCGCAGTTCATGGTCCAGGGATTCGGAATAAGCTTCGACCGCATGCTTGGTCGCAGCATACAAAGCCCCGTAAGGCATGGGCAAAAAGCCCAACACTGAACCGATGTTGATAATGCGACCGGTACCCTGGCGTCGCATATGCGGCACGACTGCCTGTGTTACCCGCAAGAGTCCGAAAAAATTCGTATCAAAAATCGCCTGAGCCTGGGCTATGGAGACCTCTTCGGCACCGGCAGGAGCAATGCCTATCCCGGCATTGTTGACAAGCAAGTCTATGCGGCCACTCAAACGTATCACCTCATTGACAGCTGCGGCTACAGATTCATCGCTGGTCACGTCCAATGACAACATGTCGTAGGATCGTTCGCCCGTTGCAGCTCCCCGGCGGCTGGTGCCGTAGACTTGATAACCTGCTTTTGCCAGGCTACTGGCAGTAGCTTCGCCTATGCCCTGCGAGGCACCTGTCACCAACGCAATTTTTTTACTCATCATATTCTCCAATCTATATGGTCTGTGTATTCAATGGGTAGCAAGACTTTAATTTCACAATAAAATATGACGAACATCATATTTTAAAACAAACAAAAACCAGCATAAGCTGGCAAACATTTACCTCAATCAAATATTCGCTGGGGCAAGTTTTTCCCGCGCTGCCTCTAGAAAGCTTTCAGACAACTTGGGGTCATCAACAGCACGTGCCAGCAACATGGTACCCACCATGGTGGCAACCATCATCAATGCCTGCTCATGCGCACCTGGCTGCCCCCAGTCTGGCAGCTGACGCGCTACGACATCTATCATCTCTTTGATGCGACGGGTAGCCGCACGCCGCACCTCTGGTGCCTGCCTGGGCATCTCTGAGCCCAGAGCACTCACTGGACAACCAGTTTCTATGCTGGCGAAATGTTCTTTCGACAAATAGGCCTGCACCAGTGCCCGCAATGCCTGCTCTGGAGGCACGGCAGCAGCAATGCGGGTAGAAGCAGCTACCGCCTCTGCACCCGCTCTATCTGCAGCCTCGGCCAGCAATGCCTCGCGTGAGGCAAAGTGACTGTAGAAGCCACCGTGTGTCAAGCCGGCCTCCTTCATGAGGTCAGCGACACCGGTGCCATCATAGCCACTACGTCGTATTGCACGCGCAGCAACTTCAACGATACGTTCGTGTGTAATTTCCTTGCGGCTAGCGCCTTTTTGCTTAGATGAATTATTTCCCATGATGATCATCATATACCATTTCAGAAAAATGTGCTGGACAGCACATTAAAAAAGATCCGGAACTCAATTCATCGGCAGACTGATGCCTGCGACCTGACTAGCTTTTTAGCGGGGAATACGGATATAGGCGGATTGGTGACATTGCATGTGTCACGCTTGCCAAGAATAACTTTGTCAGTCATGCAAACAAAAAAGGGTTCCAGCTGATACTGGAACCCTTTTTATCAAGCTAAGCTAGCCTAAATTATCAGAAGCTGTAACCCAATGCCACGCAATAGACGACAGGACGGAAATCAATCGTCGTTTTACGCTCGATACTGCCAGTCGTTGCTGTCATGTCTGACTTGACTTTGGCAGCCGCGATGGTTGCAGTAACAGACCAGCGTTCATCGTATTGATATCTGACGCCGACCTGACCGGCCAGGCCGACTGAATCCTTCAAATCAATCTTGGTTGGTCCACCGGTTGCAATATTACCTACTGCAGTCGATTTCGCATCGAAGAACTGGGTGTAGTTCAAACCAAGGCCGACAAAAGGACGGAAAGTATCAGTCGGAGCACCAAAATTGTAGTTAAGGAAGAACGTAGGTGCGCGTTGTTTGACTTTGGAAATAACACCGTAAGGTGCCAAAGTACCACGACCGGTCACTTCATGCTCCGGTGGGATACCAGCCACAAAATCAAAATCGAGATGATCATTGATACGGCGGGAATAGCCCAGTGCCAGCGTAGTGGCATTCTGGACGACCAGACCAGCCGGCTGTGGCGTCAAAAATGACGGGCCATTGCTGGTGAAATCCGGAGACTCGGAATGTACCTGCACATTGATAATACCTGCACGTACGGTATTTTCAAAAGCATGAGCAGAAGAAACGCAGGCCAGACCAAACAGGGCGCTAACGGCGAAATGAATTTTTTTCATGATGGCGTCCTCTCTTATTTAGCCAAAACTTGCTGGAAGAAGGCGCGGGATGCGGCATTACAGAACGGTGGAACCAGAGTACCGTGGTACTGGCTGGCGACCGCTGTTGTCGGATCTACTTTGGCAGCGATAGCAGCATTGATCGCAGCAGTTTTGCTTTGGGCAAAGCCAACTTTAGCTGCAGCAAATGGATCAGCTGCGCTGGTTGGTGCAGAGTCCACATCCAGTACTGTCAAGGCTGCCGCTGGCAAGCCTTTGGCCTGGAAGAAGCCTGCTGTTGCCTGAGTGCTGGCAAAGAACACAGTAGGATCGCCATTACCACCACACAGCATGACTGGTACATTAGGTACGTAGTTACGCAAGTCGTTTCTCACGCCAGCCTTACGGAAAGGATTGGCAGGAGTACAGTTCAAAGGATCTGCAGGATTGACGTTGCAAGGATTTTTCTGCGCATCAGCCAGATAGGTATTGCGATAGCTGGTTTTCACCAGGTTACCGTCACCAAAGAAAGCAGCAAATGCAGGAGAAGATGGACCTGGCAGAGAGTCTTTGGCAAACATGGCATACGCTGGCAATTTACCAGTCGTGAACAAGTCATTGAAAGTCAATGCGCCTGGCAACAGTGTTTCTATGCCGGTGGCGTATTTGTCTTCATAGACTTCGTTCGGGCTAGAGTACAAACCACCATAGGATTTTTGCCAGCTGGTTGTGATCAGCGGGATAAATACCGTGCCACCTGCGTTCGGGCTACCAGCAAAAGTTGCGTCACCCAGCAAGGACATGGCGTATGGACCGGACATACCAGCCAACGCGCTTACCTTGAATTCGGATGCATAAGTCGTTTGCATGGCGCGTTGCGTTGCCATGGCAACGTGACCACCTTGTGAATAACCACTGATGACCAGCTTGCCAGAATCTTGCGCACCGATAGTAGCGAAAGCCTTGCGTGCAGCACGCAGGGAATCGACCATATCATTGGCTTGTTGCTCAGCATTCAGGTAAGGATGATAAGTCAGTGCAGAAGTATCGTAGCCTGCGTAGTTAGGTGCAACGACGATGAAACCTTGCGCTGCATACATGGCGGCCATCAGGATGGCTTCTGAGTTATCACGCAGATTGGCCATGTTGAAGGATTTTTCTACTGTCGTGCCATGGGCATACAGGATGACCGGACGTGGGCCGGTACATGCAGGGTCGCTGCCGGATGGAACCATGATGGCACCAGTTGCGTCAGTCGCTTCATTAGCGCCGCCAACTGTGATGTACTTCATGTAGTAAGTACTGATTTCGCACTTCGGCGCACCTGTGATTTGTGTCAAACCAGGTTTGGCCGCATCCAGCGAAGCCTTGAAAACGACAGGATCAAGCTTGGTCAATGCCGGACCACTTGCCTGGGGAATAGGCACCAGTACAGGTGGATTGGCGACCAGAGTGCCGCGGGTAGGTGTGTTATCGATGACTGGACCAGCACTACCACCGCCGCCGCAAGCCGTTAAAACGGCAGCAGAAAGCAGACCCAGTGCTATGTGAGTTTGACGCATTGTTGTCTCCTGTTAAGTATTTTTTTGCAAGTCAGTAGATTTAACCAGCACCATATAAAAATGGAACGAGCGTTCTAAAACTTAGCAAGTAGTATGTCATTTACGCAATTTGATGAATAGCGAAAATTTCACATCTAGAGTAAACACTCTTAAAAAATTAGCCTGAACTTGCCCCATGGATTTTCCATGCGGGGCAAATACAACACTCTTAAAAAATCATTGAAAAAGTGAGCTTGCACGCTTCCCTTTTTCCGGGCGGCAAGTATACCTTTTTCACCACCCAAATAAGCGCTTTGATTCAGATATTTTTATGCTTTAGTCCTGCGCCACTGTCACTACTGCATTCACCGCTACAGTGTTCACTTCTGGCTCATGGTAAGCAAAATAAGCTTTCGCCTTTTTGCCCAGATTATCCAGATAAGTATAGGCAATCGGCACGACCAGCAAAGTCAGCAGCGTCGAGGTGATGATGCCACCTATCACTGCCCTGCCCATTGGCGCCTGGGTTTCTGCACCATCACTGATACCCATGGCCATGGGCAACATGCCAAAGATCATAGCCAGCGTCGTCATCATGATAGGACGCAAGCGTACCTGACCGGCGGCCAGCACCGCATCAAACTGGCTCATGCCCTGCTTTTGCGCCTGATTGATAAAATCAACCAGCAAAATCGCATTCTTGGTCACCAGGCCCATCAGCATGATGAAACCGATGATGGAGAAAATATTCAGGGTACTGCCGGTAATCAGCAAAGCCAGCAACACACCGATCAAGGAAAACGGTAAGGCCGTCATGATCGCCAGTGGTTGCAGGAAGCTACCAAATTGCGAAGCCAGGATCAGGTAAATAAAGATCACGGCTATACCCAGCGCTGCCACGGCAGCACTGAAAGACTCTTGCATTTCCCTGGTCTGGCCGCCGATATCAAAACGATAGCCGGGTGGCAGCTCTATGGTCTTCACAAGTTTTTGCACTTCAGCACCCACGTCACCAGCAGGACGCCCTTCGACGTTGGCATAGATCGCCGCCCTGCGTTGCAAGTCCTGACGTTTGATCACGCGCGGACTGGTGCTGGGAACAAATTGCACGACCTGGCGCAAAGGCACCATCATGGGTTTGCCATTTGCATCTATCTTGCTGCTGGCCAGTGACAAATCTGCCAGGTCAGAAATTTTTTGCCTGCCTGATTTGGGCAATTGCACATTGATTTCATAATTCTGGCCATCCGGTGCCAGCCATTGTCCCAAGGTGTCGCCTGCAACAAATGGACGCAGAGCTGAACCTATCTGCTGCACCGACAAGCCCAGGTCATTGGCCAATTCATTATTGACCTTGACCAGTACAGTTGGATTAGCCCCTGTCAAACTGCTCTCAAGGTCAGCAATGCCTTTGATGCCTGCCATTTTTTTCATGACGCTATCGATGACATCTTGCAGCTTGTCGGCATCTGGCCCAAGTATCGCAACATAAATAGGCTTGTCAAAACCAACGGCCATTTCTATGCCAGGTATGCTTTTCAGGCGCTCACGGATTTGCATCTCCATCTGTTTTTGCGATTTGCGATGGCTGATGCGCTTTTCGCTGAGCTTCATATTGATTTGCGCGGTATTTCTTTCATTCTCGATACCGACCGAAGTATTGATGGTCTGGATATCTTTCATCTCTTTCAGAACAGCCTCGACCTGACGGGTCTTATCATCGGTATATTGCAGGCTGGAGCCAACCGGGGTTTTGAGGTTGATGGTGATCTGGCCTTCATCAGCCTCAGGTACGAATTCGGTACCTATCATGGGCACGAGGAAAATACTGCCGACAAAAAGTGAAGTCGCCAGCAACAAGGTGGTTTTACGTTTGCGCAAAACCAGTTGCAATAACTTGCCATAGATGACGTGCAGCTTGTCGATGACATGTTCTATGCCGCCCATGAATTTCGCCAGCCACGGCAAGCGCTTGAAGCGCCCCTCTTCGGGATCACGCCACACTGAAGACAACATGGGGTCAAGCGTAAAGCTGACGAACAGCGACACCAGCACTGCCACGGTCACCGTAATACCGAACTGGAAAAAGAATTTACCTATCATGCCCTGCATGAAAGCCACAGGCACGAACACGGCAACAATGGCAAAGGTCGTTGCCATGACAGCCAGGCCGATTTCATTGGTGCCATCTTCTGCCGCCTGCTTGTGCCCCTTGCCCATGCCCAGATGCCGCACGATATTTTCCCGCACCACAATCGCATCATCAATCAGCAAACCTATGCACAGCGACAGCGCCATCATGGTCAGGAAGTTCAGGGTAAAACCAAAAGCCTTGAGCGCGATAAAGGTGGCAATCACCGAGATAGGCAAAGTCAGGCCAGTGATGATGGTGCTGCGCCAGGAATGCAGGAACAGGAAGACGATCAACACCGTCAGGCCCGCCCCTTCGAGTATGGTTTCTTTCACGCCATCAAGAGAGTGTCTGACAAAATCAGCATTGTTTTCACTGACTGTCATTTGCACATCCTTGGGCAGGCGTGTTTTGAGATCAGCAATCGCTTCCACGATGCCATCACCGACCTCAACGATATTCGCATCCTGTATCTTGCTGATGGCAACGGCAACCGACCTTTGCCCGTTCACGCGTGAGATAGAATATTCTTCCTTTTCACCATCCTGTACTTCTGCGATCTGTTCCAGATAGACAGGTGCGCCAGCGCGGCGGGCGACGATGATTTTATTGAAGCCTCGCGTATCTGCTATCTTGGCTTCCAGCCTGACCAGTTGATCTTGTGAGCCACGGGTGATCAAACCTGCTGGCATGTTTTGATTGGTGGTTTGTATCGCAGTCAGCACCTCATTGACGCCGATATGATTGGCTGCCATGCGGTCAGGCAAGAGTTTGACCTGCACCTGGCGCACCACTGCACCGCGCACATCGACCCTGCCCACACCTGGTACGCTTTGCAATTTCTTGACGATGATCTGATCCGTCATATTCGACAGATCACGCAAGCTGCGTTCGCCAGAACTGATCGCCATTTGCACGACCGGGCGGCCATTACCATCGCCACCCTTGACGATGAACGGATCTTTTACATCACGCGGGAAGCTGGGGCGTATCTGGGCAACTTTATCGCGCACTTCCTGCAAGACCTTGTCACCATTCACTGACAACTGGAACTCTATCCAGATACCGGCACGGCCTTCATAAGAACTGGCCATGATGCGCTTGACGCCGCTAATGGTGTTGACGACATTTTCTACCGGCTTGGTGATGTCATTCTCAACGATCTCTGGGGAAGCGCCAGGATACATCACTTCCATCCAGACGCCGGGCGACTCAACATTAGGCATGTTTTCCAGGCCCAGGCCTTTATAGGAAAAAATACCCAGCACCATCAGGCCGACCATGATCATGGTGGCAAACACCGGGTTTTGTATACTTACTTTGGTCATCCACATGGCTTAGACTTTCGACGCTGCGCTGGACTTGGGCATCTTCACCTTGCTACCGGCTTTTACCCCGTCGAGGCGGGAAGAAATCAACACGGCACCAGCTTCCAGCCCCTGCACAATTTGCACCTTGCCTTCGTCATCGCTGCGCAAACCAAGCTTGACGGTTTGCATCTTCACCTGCTCATTGATGATTTGATAGACAACATCACTACCATTCACTTGCCGCACCGCTGTCAGTGGTACTGTCGTGGCCGCAGCAGATTTTTCCAATACCAGACTGCCCTTGGCGAACATGCCGCCGCGCAATGCTGCATCTGCATTATCAACAGCGACATACACCATCATGGAACGTGAACCAGCTTCTGTCGCAGGATTAATGCGTGCCACCTTGCCGACAAATTCACGTCCACCAAAGCCATCTACCTGGAACATCACTTTTTGTCCCGCCTTGACTCTGGGAATTTCACTGGCGGGCACTTGCGCCTCCAGCGTCATATGACTGAGATTGACGATGCTGTACAGCGCGGTATCTGGAGAAACTTTTTCACCCGGCTGCACATGGCGCTTGCTGATGAAACCATCCAGTGGCGAGCGCACCAGGGTATCCGCCAATGCCAGTTGCGCCACCTGTTTTTGTGACATTGCAGACTTCAGGCTGGCCTGTGCCAGCTCCAGGCCATTGTGCGTCGTGTCAAAAGCATTTTGCGAAATATAGTTTTGCTTTAGCAAGGTCTCATTCGATACCCTGTTCTTTTGTGCCAGTGCGAGTCTGGCCTGGGCTTCATCCACTGCAGCTTCTTGCGTGGTCAGGCGCGCATGCAAATCTGCGGCCGTAAAACGGGCAATGATCTGACCTTTTTGTACTGCCACGCCTTCTTGCAAGGGTGCTTCTGCCACTTCGGCTATGACCTTGGCACGTACGGTGACCTGACTATCTGGCACCAGCGAACCAGAGATGGGTAATTGCGCCGATAATTCCTTGAGTTCAGCGCTGGTGATGTCGGCTGCAGCCAATTCATAAACTACTTCCTTGTCTGCCTGTTTTTTTTCATTGGTGCTGGCCTGTGCAGTCATCTTGCTGGAATAGACCATCCAAAGTGCACTGCAAATTGCCACGACAACAACAGTCATGACAGGGGTGCGCCATTGAATTTGGCCCTGGGCATTACGAAAATGAAATTTGTTTTGCATGATGAAGATAATCCAGTGTATTTGCGCTGTATCCGCTCTGCCGCCAGGCAGGCCAGACTTAGAGGCTTAGGCAAAATTAAGATGGCTAGGCGTCGCCGACGAAGACAGTACTTCAGTACGGCAAGGCGGCACAACAACGCCAGGTTAATTTTGCAACAGCTTCGTTGTTTAGCGGTTTGACTGAAATGTAGATGATAAGTTCATCAAATAATAGTCAAAAAAAAGGCCTGCATCAGCAGGCCTCTTAAAATTTCAATTTAGTATTAGCAGTCAGCTCACTTCAGCTCATTTGTCCTGCTTGCCTGCATGCAGCCATGCATCGAGTGACAACTTGCCAGGCCCAAAACTAACCAGCACCAGCAATAATATGCCCCAGTAAAAATGCGAATTGACTGCCGCCGGGCATTCCAGCTCAAACAACTGCGGATAAGAAACCACGGCCATCAGATTCACTGCAAACAAAGCCAGGGCTGCCGGGCGGGAAAAAATACCCAGTGCCAGCAAGACAGGTAAAACCAATTCCCCGCCCGCCCCCATCCAGGCTGCCAACTCAGGCGGTATGATGGGCACCATATATTCTTCGCGGAACAGGGACAAGGTGGACTGCCAGTCAGCGATTTTCACCAGGCCAGCCTTAAAAAACTGCCAGCCGACAAATAACCTGAGGGCCAGGCTAAGGGCTGAACCGCCCCAGGCACTGAGCTTGTCATCAAAACGGGTACTCAGGCCATGAAAGTATTGCAGGGTGTTATACATAAAAATTCTCCAATTTAGTCTCCTGCAACTTAGTCAGCCAGTTGATGGATTCCTTACAGCTGATTGTCAGGAAATTTGAATTTGGCAAATAATCCGGCGGCAAACCAGGATTGCAGATGAGCATTGATCTCAAACTCGCTATCTGCATCCAGCGCTATTTCAAGGACTGTACCCAGACGACTGCCCTGCTGCAAGGCAGTCAATGCCAGCCAGGCTGGCTTGTTTATCGCCTGCAATTCGACTGACCAGTTATTTCTGCAAACAAGGCCGTAGCAAATCTGCCTGATATTTTCGGGCAATCCTGCATCAGTCCCTGTTTCAGTATTTGCTTGATGGGCAAGCCAGATGGCGACGCTATCCCATTCTGAAGTGTACAAGCTGACTGCGGGATGAAATTCCAATTGCACGGCCTGCACATCCTGCCCTGAAGCAGCCACACCCTGTAGCAAGTCAGCCAGGCTGATGACATTTGCATCAGCTGCATAATAGGCAGCATGTATCTGCCATTCCAGCGCGGCGACATCAGGAAAATAAGGATAATCTGCAGCATCCGGTATGGTTTTCAGGAATTCTGCCAGCTTTGCGCCAAACTGGTTCAGGTCACCAGATTCTGAAGGGCAGGCGCGGCCAAAAGCGCGCACCACTTGCTCGAAATAATCATTACCCACCAATTGATAAAGTACGGGGTAGGCATTCTTTAATGCCGATGTCCAGATCGCTGTGAGGTTGCCGCGGTACAAGGCCAGTCTGTCATCCTGAAATGGGTGCGTATGAAATAAAGCGGAAGCCTGCACCGGGCTGGATGGTTGCAGCAATGCCAGGGCAAATTGCTCCTGTATTTCAGCCAGGGTATATGGATCTCTCATCGCATTCATTATGCAACGGCTACATCTTTAGCAGTCAATGTTGCGAGAATTTGCCTGGCTTTATTTGCTTCATTCAACAACACAGGCAAGTCAGGAATAGCTGTATCCCACTCTATTAAAACCGGGATACCGGCAGGCAGCATCTTACCTGCCTGTTTAAACAATTCCCACACAGGATCAGCAACCTGGCTGCCATGATCGTCGACCAGGCAGATATCGGTTTGCAAATGACCTGCCAGATGAATTTCACCTATCGCGCCAACTGGCAAATCGGCCATGATACGCAAGGCCTGCAGCGCATCTTCTCCATGATTATGTTGATTCACATACAGATTATTAATGTCCAGCAGGACACCGCAACCAGTACGCTTGACCAGTGCGGCAAGGAATTCGGCTTCCGACATATCGTCCTGGGCAAAACGCAGGTAGGTCGAGACGTTTTCTACCAAAACCTGTCTTTGCAAACGCGATTGCAATTCATCGACACGCTGGCATACCAAGTTGAGGGCGCTTTGCATCAATGGCAAAGGCAAGAGGTCATTCAAATGCCTGCCAGCAATTGCTCCCCAGCATAGGTGCTCAGAAACCAGGGCAGGCTCAGTGCGCTCTATCAAACGCTGCAAGCGGCTAATATGGCTATCAGAATAGCCGGATGCCGATCCCAAACCCATGCCTACACCATGCAGGCTTAAAGGATAATCACGGCGCAATGTTTGCAGTACATGCAAATCATAGCCGCCATCACCAAAATAATTTTCTGAATGCACCTCCAGCCAGTCGGCAGATACCGATGCAGACTCAGTTGCAAGTTCCGTTGCAAGTTCAGTTGCAGATGCATGCAGAAAATCACGATAGTGTTGAGTGCGCAAACCCACGCCCACCCCTTGCAGGGTCGACGTGGGTTTATTGTTTGCGCGAGCCGTATCAATCAAAATAAATCAATCAAAATCAATCAAAATAAGACGGGCTCACGGAAGCACGAAATACTCAGGATTTAGGGGCTTCCAGTTTGCCACCCATTTTTTCGCATGAACCGGCTGGGACTTTTTTCCATTCACCTGGATCATTGTCTTTCTTGGATTGACCAGCGCAAGAATGGGAACCGGATTTAGTGGCGCAGTCATTTTGACCTGCTTTGGAAATACCAAAGCATTTCTCTGTCTTGACTGGATCAGCAGCCATTGCCATGCTGGAACCCAACAAACCTGCCAGTGCGACTGCAACCATTGCTTTATTACTCATGTTCATCTCCTGTTAAAAGTGCAAAACATCCCACATGGGAAAATTTGAAACTACAGCCTATAGTCGGTGCAGGTAAAGCAAACTTACAAAATTTCGTAAAATATTTTCAGTCACGCTACCTGCACTATCTTCTACGCAGCACATTTTCGATTGGATTCAGGCGGCGATCAGATTATCCTACTAGCTTATGACATTTTTTCAAGCTAAAAGTTTCTATATGCTCAACTTGACACAAGAATTGCGACAAAGTATCCAGGATTTATCTATGGAACAAATCAATATCAGCCGTTTTTGCCAAATCTGGCGAGGCCAGACTGCCTTATTAACTGATTTGCCACCGCAGTTTGGCGAGGTCATGGAAAACCTCTTGAGCCGGCTGGAGTCACGCAGCCTGTTCACAGAAGAAAGCTGCTCTTTCAGCCAGGCAGACCTGATTGCCCAGTTGGGAATGTGGCTGGAGAAAGCCAATGCAGCCAATACGCGCCTTGCGCCCGGCAAAATAGTGTAAGCTGCGTCCCTTTTATTGCAGGATCGAGGAATTTATATGCAAAGCCTGAGTTTTAGCCTGGAAGGCGAATACGTGGAACTGAACCAGTTATTGAAACTGGTTGGTCTGTGCGAAAGCGGCGGCGCTGGCAAAGCTATCGTTGCCAGCGGTGATGTCAGTGTTGACGGTGAGCAGGAATTGCGCAAGACGGCAAAAATCCGCGCTGGCCAGGTCGTCAGCCTGGGCGATATAGAAATCCGGGTTCAGGCTGGTTGAACTTGAGCGGTATTGACAGCAGTAGTAATAGCATCATCGGCAAGCTTTTCAGGATTGCTTGCCATGAAGCGTGCCAGCATATTATCCATGGTATCGACATGATGCTCGAACCATAATGGCAATTCTTCTGCCAGGCGCGTAGCCAGATCGGCCTCACCCAATTCCACCCTGCGCCTGACTTCTTGCATGACTTCCAGCACGGCCTCATGTTCCTGCCTGTGACAGCCAGCAGGTGGGAAGGCAGTTTCTATCATCCACTGGTTCTCTTGCTCAAAATGGGCGATGGAATGCACGATCAGGGCATCCAGCCTGGCCACGAAAGTAGTCGGATTATCTTCAGACAATGCCGCGCAGAGTTCGACAAACTCTTTATGGGTTTCGTCCATGGGTTCATAGCTGAGGCTGAGGCGATCAGACCAGCCCCAAGAATTTTGTTCCATGCTTAATCCAGATATTGTGAAATGGCGAGATTATCGCTGATAGTCGGACAACTTGCTTGCGCACGATCATATGTCATGCATCACCACAAACAAAAAAGCGCGCCATCAGCGCGCTTCTTGAAGATCTGCTTTATATCTACTTACCACTACCCGCTAATAAACAATCAAGCCGTGGTGTTGATATTCCTGCCCAGATTAGGTGGCAGATTGGCGACAGACTTGTTATCAGACACTGCTTCTATCAATGCAGTTGCACTTTCAGCCGTAATATCATTGGCTTTTTTCAAAACAGCAATACTCACTGCTTGACTAGTACCTACATCAGCCAATGTCGTTGCCACGCTGGCAATACCGGTTACATCCATGACAATTCTCCTTATCTGTCTACTTAAGATAACGGCGGCTTAAGTAAAGTCTTTAGGAAAATTTCAGATTTTTTTTAATATCTTGTTTTGCATCGCAACAAGAATCCAATCCAGCACCCCTTGTGGCTGATTCAAATCCAGCCATTGCAGGCCAGTACGCAAATCGGCAGGGGCGGCAACATCGGAGGCAACCACTACTATATGAGCATCGTCCGGGTAAATTGCTGACTTGCCAAGGGCTGGACGAAAAACCTCAATCTTGGGCATGGCTTCCCATTTATAACCTTCTACCAGCGTCAAGTCTGCCTGTGACAGACGTGCCAGCAGTTCATCCAGCGGTGGTTCTGCCTCTTGCCGCAGTTCATGGGCAATCACATAGCGATAAGGCGATGCCAGCAAGACATCTTGCGCACCAGCAAGACGCAGGCGTGAGCTGTCTTTTTGCGGTGGTTCTATCGTGACATCATGATGACTGTGCTTGACGATATTAATCTTATGCCCTGCAGCCGTCAGTTCCTTGACAAGATACTCAAGCAAACTGGTTTTGCCGCTGCCTGACCACCCTATCACGCCCAGTATTTGCCCCGCCTCAGTCACATCATTCTTTTCGCCGCTAGTCACTCTGCTCTCCAAATCTTCAAATTCAGCATATGCATATAACTTACGAGTATGAACCAGTTACTGCCTCGTCATTCCATAGTCATATTTAAATGTAACAATTGTCACATTGCAATATTTTACAGGTTATCAGTATGCGTTTTCCACACAGGCTCTGGCCTTTTTGTTTTGCCCTGCTTTGCTTTTTGTTTGCCCTGAATGTACAGGCGCAAGGCAATGTTATCGTCGTCGGGCAGGCAATCGACTTGTCCGGACCGAATGGTAGCATTGGCCGTGACTATGTGGCAGGCATTACCACTTACTTTGACAGCATCAATGTAAATGGTGGCATAGGCGGCAAGCGGATTAAATATCTGGTGCGCGATGATCAGGGCAACCCGGCGGTCTCGGCGCAAGCAGTCAGCGATTTGCTGGAAAAAGACAAGGCAGATTACCTGCTTGGCGGCATAGGCGCGGCTGTGACAGATGCCGTGCTGGCCAATGCCAGGTTTTCACAAAGCGGGCAAACCCTTTTCGCCCCGCTGGTAGCATCAGTCAAAACTTATAATTCACGCGTGCTGTTCTGGCGTCCCAGTCCTGAGCAAGAGATGCAATATATCTTCTCTTATTTCGACAAGCTGGGCATCAAGAGCGTGGGCATTGCTTATCAGGAAAACGCCCTGAACCAGGACATGTACCAATATGTCGTTGCCGAGTTGCGCAAGCGCAATATGCTCATGAGCGGCCTGGTACGCATAGGTGCCTCCCCCGCCGATATGGAAAGAGAATCTGCCGTGCTGGCCAGATCCAACCCCGGCATCGTGATTGCCATTGCAGATACCTTGGGCACTGGCGTATTTTTGAAAGAATTCAGAAAACACGCTCCGCGCACCTTTGTTGCCGGCATGTCACTCATCAATCTTGATACCCTGGCAGAAGTCGCTGGCCCCAAGGCATTGGAATGGACCGTGTTTTCACAGGTAGTGCCCAACCCGCTGAGCAAGAAGTCACTGATACAGATAGATCATAGCAATATGATGAAAAAATTCAGGGATGAAGATCTGTCTGCGCTGACATTTGAAGGCTTCATGGTCGCCAAAACCCTGGTCAAAGCCATACAGACTGGCAAACCGGGGCGCGATGCCCTGCAAGCCTTGGCGCAAAAGAATATTGTTGACCTGGGTGGCGTTACCCTGAGTCCATCGGAGACGACACGCCGCATGTCCAATTATGTCGATATGGCACTTTTCAGAAAAGGCGGGGGACTGCTGTTTTAAACGTCTTTAAACGTTTTAATTGCAAATAATACATTCATACAAAAAACGACATATATCGCCGTAAATAGATAAGGTTTTTTGACATCATCATGATTTTAGAATAAAGTGCTGCGCTGCAACAAAAGAATTTCAGGTTTGCTTATCCAGTAAATAAAGAAATCTCGTTGCGTTATTCAAAAATCAATCAGGTACAACATGTTTAATAAAAAAATTATCGCCGCTGCTCTGGCAATTTCCGGTTTGTTTATCGGCACAACTGCAAATGCAGAGTTTTATGCTGGCGCCACTGTAGGCCAGGCTCGCTGGAATATGGATTGCGCAGGCACATCTAGCTGCAAAACCAATGACACCTCTTTCAACATCCTGGGTGGTTACAACTTCAACCCTCATTGGGGTATTGAAGGCAGTTACTACAATCTGGGTACAGTCAAAGCCAATGTCTATGGCATCGCTGCAGAAATGAAAGCAACCGGCATTGACCTGGCAGGCACATACCGCGCCCAACTCGGCAATAACTGGGGCCTGTTCACCAAACTGGGTCTGGCTTATTCCAAAGGCGAAGCAACTGCTGCCTTCAATAATGTCCGTGGTTCCACCAACAAAAATTCTGCCCAAGTCATGGTCGGTGTAGGTGCAACTTATGCATTCACGCCTAACTTCGCAGCACGTGCTGAAATCGCCAGCCGCAAAGTTGACTTTGTTGGCGGCGACGGCAACATCACTAACTTCAACGTTGGTGTTCAGGCCTCGTTCTAATATGGCGATATTGAGCTTGATTTAATTTATCTGGCTCGACTCCCAATAAAAAAACCTCTCTGACATTTGCAAGAGAGGTTTTTTTGCATCTGGATCAGGCTAATCAATTAGCCACTACATCAACCAATACGTCAACCGATGCACCAACCAATACATCAGCCACTATTGCGCAAGCCTGCAGCAATGCCATTGATGGACAAATGTATGCCACGACGCACGCGTTCATCTTCATCACCATTACGATAACGCTCCAGCAATTCCACCTGCACATGGTTCAAAGGTGACAGATAAGGGAAGCGGTTACGTATAGAACGTGCCAGCAATGGATTCGCTGCCAGCAATTCATCCTGACCTGAGATAGCCTTCAGTATGTCTATCGTTGCTTCATGTTCAGCCTGTATGCGCGGGAAGATGCGGTTACGCAAAGATTCATCCTTGACCAGTTGTGCATAGCGGCTGGCGATGCCTATATCGCTCTTGGCCAGTACCATTTCCATATTCGATAACACGGTACTAAAGAAAGACCATTCATTAAACATCGCTTGCAAGGTCTGCAAACCGGTATCAGGATGTGCCTTCAGGTAAGCTTGTACCGCAGAGCCAAAACCAAACCAGCCCGGCAACATCAAACGACATTGTGACCAGCTGAATACCCACGGAATCGCTCGCAAGTCTTCTATCGCTGTCGATTTTTTTCGTGATGCCGGACGGCTGCCTATGTTCAAACCCGCGATCTCGGAAATCACTGTCGATTCCCAGAAATACTGCTCGAAACCTTCCGTTTCATACACCAGATTACGGTAGGCTTTGAAGGCATGATCAGACAATTCTTCCATCACCGATAAAAATTCTGGCTTGGGCGCAGTTTCGGTATAAGCCAGCAAACTGGCTTCCATGGTGGCTGCAGCCAGCACTTCCAGGTTGCGGCGACCGACTTCAGGGTTACCATACTTGGCGGTAATCACTTCGCCTTGTTCAGTCAAACGGATTTGCCCCTGTACTGCACCAGCGGGTTGCGCCAGGATGGCCTGATAACTGGGGCCACCACCACGACCTACTGAACCACCACGACCGTGGAACAGGCGCAAACGCACCTGATGTTTAGCGAACACGTCAATAAGGTCAAGCTCAGCCTTGTACAACTCCCAGCCTGAAGTCAAAAAGCCACCATCCTTGTTACTGTCTGAGTACCCAAGCATGACTTCTTGCGCATTGCTGCGGCTGGCCAGCAGACGTGCATAAGCTGGTATGCCAAACAATCTGTCCATCACAGGTGCGCTATTTTGCAAATCGCCTATGGTTTCAAACAACGGGATGATATTCACATCCACACGCCCTTCAGCCGGGTGCAGCAAACCAGACTCTTTCAGGAGCAAGGCCAGTTCCAGCATGTCAGACACGCCATCGGTTTTGGAGATAATGCAATTCGGCACCGCGCCTTTGCCATAACGCTTTTGCGCGGTACAGGCGGCGCGGTAGATTGCCAGTTCTGATTGTGTTTCTTCAGAATATGTCAGGTAAGGCGAAGCCAGTGGGCGGGCTGAACTGATTTCCTTGATCAATACTTCTATGCGCTGGTCTTCATTCAAATCCAGATACTTCATTTCAGGATTGGCGGCTTGCAGTAACTCATGCACTACGCGTTCATGCACATCTGAATTCTGGCGTAAATCCACAGGTGCCAGATAAAAACCGAATACCTTGACTGCACGGCGCAAGTGACGCAAACGGCCGCGCGTGATTGCCGCAGAACCATGGTCATACAGCGAGTGATGCACTATATCAAGATCAGCGGCCAGTTCTTCTGCTGTCGCATAAGGTTCGGCGACACCACTGGGGTGTATGACTGGTTCCAGGTCCAGCAATTGTTTGTAGGTGGCAGACAAGCGCGCATACACACCACTGATGGCCAAGCGATAAGGCTCATCAGAGCGATGCGGTGAATGATCGGGCGAACGTTGCGCCAGGGCCAGCAAATCGTCAGAGACTTTCACCAGCAAATTTGCCATCGATAATTGCGAACCCAGGGTATGCAATTCATCCAGATAGAATTTAAAGGCACGGGTAGCCTGCATGGCCAGGGTTTTTTCCAGCACAGTGGCTGTGACGAATGGGTTACCGTCACGGTCACCACCTATCCAGCTACCCATTTTCATGAAGCTTGGCAGTTCTGTTTGCGTCAATGCGGCATCCTTGCTTGCCAACAGGTCTTCGAGGCCAGCATACAGATGCGGCAATTCTCGCAGGAAGGTGTAGTCATAAAAACTCAGACCATTTTCCACTTCATCCAGCACCGACAATTTGGAAGTACGCAGCATGCGTGTCTGCCACAAGGTCAGCACAGCGCGTCCCAAAGCCTCTTCATTCGCAGCGGATTCTTCCGGTGTCAACTGCATGCGGTCGCGTTCATCCAGCAAGCGAGTAATCACCATCTGGCAATTCAAGATACTCTTGCGCTGCACTTCAGTTGGGTGTGCCGTCAATACCGGGAACACTTGCGCAGTCTCAAAAAAATCCAGCAACTGCTGGCTGCTGTGGCCAGTGTTATACAAAGCTTCTATAGTATGTGCCAGACTACCCTGGCGAGGCGCGGAACCTGCGATCAAATGAGCACGGGTGCGGCGTATATGATGCTGATCTTCTGCCAGATTCACCAGATGTGAAAAATAACTGAAGGCGCGTATGACTTGCGTGGTCTGGTCATTGGTCAGTGTATCGAGTGTGGTTTCCAGCTCGGCGCGCGCAGCCTCATCGGCATCACGGCGAAAACGTATGGAATTCTGGCGCACCTGTTCGATGAGATCGAATACTTCATCACCATGCTGGTTTCTTACCGTATCGCCTAATATGCGGCCTAGTCTGCGTATATCCTCACGCAGGCTCTGGTCTTTGTCGTCACTGATATCGTTCATTTTTAATTGAGGGTGTAGGTGGGCGTTCATGCTGACAAATTCTACGGTAAGAAAAAAAACAGATCGATGAAAATTCTTGTGCGCCTGGCTGCGGCAATATATTTGCAGTGTCAAAGACGCAGCGCTACAGAGTAAGCAGCTGCCTTGACAGCATGCTTGCATCACAATTTGCAACTTGATATATCAAGTTGACTGAGGCTTAGTTACAACAATAGTTACAACAATATTTACAACAACTTGGTTTGAATAAATGAGCTAAGCAGCTTTTTTCAATTTATGACTGCGGCCAACTGCCATCAACAAACCTTTGGTTGAGCTATCGTAGTCTTCCTTGACTGCACTTGGATCAAGACTGATCAATTGCTGCGCCAGCGATTTACCCAGCTCCACACCCCATTGATCAAAGGCATTGATATCCCAGATCACGGATTGCACAAACACCTTGTGTTCATACAGCGCAATCAAGGCACCCAAAGAACGTGGCGTCAAAGAATCCAGCAAAACTGTCGAGGTCGGGCGATTACCTTCAAACACACGGGGTGCCAGCACTTTTTCAGGCAAGTCACCAAGTTCGGCGCGCACTTCCTGCATGCTCTTGCCCCAGGCCATGGCCTTGGATTGCGCAAAACAATTTGCCAGCAAAGCCTGGTTATGACCGGGCAAACCAGCATCATCATCTGCCACCACGATAAAGTCGGTAGGGATAATCGTTGCACCCTGATGCAATAACTGGAAGTAAGCATGCTGGCCATTGGTACCCGCTTCGCCAAACAAGATAGGTGAAGTGGTGTAATCAACCCGCTGGCCTTCACGCGTGACAGACTTGCCATTGCTTTCCATTTCCAGTTGCTGCAAGTAGGCAGGCAAGCGCGTCATACGCTGGTGGTAAGGCGCAATAGACAGGGCTTGCAAGCCAAGGAAATTGATATTCCATACACCTATCAAGGCCATCAATACTGGCAGGTTTTGCTCCAGCGGTGCCTGGGCGAAATGCAGGTCCATTTCATGCGCACCAGCCAGCATTTCTTCAAAACGGTCTGCGCCTACATACAGCGCAATCGACAGGCCAATAGCGCTCCACATGGAATAACGGCCACCAGCCCAGTTCCAGAACGGGAAAACATTTTCAGGCGCAATGCCGAATTCAGCAGCAGCTTTTACATTGGTACTCAGCGCCACGAAATGCTGGCGTATCTGGTCAACCGGGCAACCATGCGACAGCATCCATTCACGTGCGGTGCGGGCATTGGTCAGGGTTTCCATGGTCGCGAAAGTCTTGGATGCGACTACAAACAAGGTCGTTTCAGGGTCAGCATTTGCCAGCGCATCGGCGACATGACGGCCATCGACGTTAGAGACAAAATGCAGGGACAGGTTTTTTTGCGACCATGGTGCCAAAGCGATACAAGCCATTTGCGGGCCAAGGTCAGAACCACCTATGCCGATATTGACTATGGTGCGTATGGCCTTGCCGGTATATCCCTGCCAGCGCCCTTCCCTTACTGCATCGCTGAAGCTGCGCATTTGCGCCAGCACCTGATGCACATCGGCAGCGATGTTTTCACCATTCAAGTCAAAGGACTCACCTTTAGGCAAGCGTAATACCGTATGCAGTACTGCCCGGTTTTCCGTCTGGTTGATCGCTTCACCGCGCAGCATCGCATCGCGACGTGACTCCACATCCTGTTGCCTGGCCAGCGCCAGCAAATTCAGCTTTGCTGTCGTGTCTATGCGTTGCTTGGAATAATCCAGCATGATGCCGCAGGCAGAAGCTGAAAAATGCGCAAAGCGCTGAGGATCAGCACGAAACAAATCTTTCAGGTTGGGCATGTTGGTGGCACGTTGCTGCAACAAACCCCAGATAGGAGTACGCGATACGGAAGTGACCATAATCTTGCTTATTTGCGAAAAGTGATTGGTGAAAATGCTTAACAAAAACTGCTAAAATTTTTTATTCAAATCTACGTTTACTTCTTGCCTGCCGCTGCAGCAGCGGCTGCAAGTACACCAATTGCTGCCCAGTCACCTGCATTGATCAGTGAGGCCGGACACATCCACGAACCACCTACGCACAGGATATTTGATTGCTGTAATAGTGCTGGGGTCGCCTCTACCGTAACGCCACCCGTCAGACAAAATTTCACATCAGGGAAAGGGCCACCAAGTGCCTTGGCCATCTTGATGCTGCCAACGATATCGGAAGGGAAAAGTTTGACCACATTGAAGCCATGTTCCAGCGCCAGCATCAGGTCGCTGGCACCACCTACGCCAGGAAAATAAGGCAGGCCAGAATCAGCAGCGGCTTTCGCCAGCACAGGTGTGATGCCGGGGCTGATGCCAAAGGCCGCACCGGTCTCCCTGACCGCATCCAGTTGTGCTTGCGTCAAAATCGTACCTGCACCGACGGTCACTGTCGGACAAGCCTTGACGACTTCACGCAAGACTGTCATCGCATTTGGCGTGCGCAAAGTAATTTCCACAGCTGGCAAACCATTTTCTGCCAGTGTAGTCACGCAGCGTATCGCCTGGTCTACGTCATCAGTAACGAGGATAGGCAGTACGCGGATTTGCTCCAGTTGGGCGATGATGTTTCGCTTGCTCATGCTGATATTCAGGCTCATGATGGGTTTCGCTTTTAGAAAATTAATCGATGAAAAGAGTTGACGCGCCGTGTTCCGGCGCAGTCACGACACGACGCTGGGCAGCAAACAGATCACGGCCATAGCCAAAGGTAGCTTCCTTGCTAAGTTCACGCACGGCGCGTTGTGCCCAGACATCTGCATCAACCCAGGCGCGCAATTCGCCGGTATGTACATTCAACTCGACCACATCACCGTCACGCACTTTACCGAGCGGACCGCCCTGCGCCACTTCCGGGCTCACGTGCAGGGCCGCAGGTACTTTGCCAGATGCACCCGACATGCGGCCATCCGTGACCAACGCGACCTTATAGCCCGCCGACATCAGGCTGCCCAACACCGGCGTGAACTGATGCAGCTCAGGCATGCCATTCGCTTGCGGCCCCTGGAAGATGACGACGGCGACGAAATCCATGTTCAATTCGCCAGCCTTGTACGCCTTGACAAGTGCATCCTGTGATTCAAATACTTTTGCTGGTGCCTTGATGATCCATGCATCTTCAGGCACGGCAGAGGCCTTGACGATGGCACGGCCCAGGTTGCCGTGCAATAAACGCAGGCCACCGGTAGGTGCAAATGGATCAGTCACATTACGAACGACTGTAGTGTCGGTCGATTCTGCTGGCAAGGCTTCCCATCTGACTTTGCCATCTTCAGTCAATACCGGGCGAGTGGTGTGTGAGTGCAAACCATCATCACCATAGACTGTCATGACATCTGCATGCATGAGCCCAGCCGACAGCAATTCGCGTATCACAAAGACCGGGCCACCGGCATCTTCAAAAGCATTTACGTCAGCCGTACCGTTAGGATAAACCCGCGTCAGCAAAGGGATGACGGATGACAGCTCATCAAAATCTTGCCAGTCGATGATGATGCCAGCCGCGCGCGCCACGGCAATCCAGTGGATAGTATGGTTGGTTGAACCACCCGTCGCCAGCAAGGCGATGACGGCATTGACGATAGTCTTTTCATTGACCAGTTGACCGATGGGTTTGTAGTTACCACTTTGTTCCGTCAATTGCAGGACACGTTCTACTGCTGCATCTGTCAGCACACTGCGTAATGGATCTCCAGGGTGGACAAAGGCAGCACCTGGCAAATGCAGGCCCATGGCTTCCAGCAGCATCTGGTTGCTGTTCGCTGTGCCATAGAAAGTACAGGTGCCTGCGCTATGGTAGGCGGCACTTTCTGCGGCGAGTAATTCTTCCTTGGTCGCCTTGCCTTGGGCATAGCGTTCACGCACTGCGGCTTTTTCCTTGTTCGACAAACCAGAACCCATGGGGCCGGCTGGTATGAAAATCGTAGGTAGATGACCAAAGGCCAGCGCACCTATCAACAAGCCAGGTACGATCTTGTCGCAGATGCCCAGGCAAAGCGTCGCGTCAAAGGCATCATGGGTCAGGGCCACTGCAGTCGCCTGGGCAATCACGTCGCGAGAGAACAGCGACAACTCCATGCCAGGACGCCCCTGCGTCACGCCATCGCACATGGCAGGCACAGCGCCTGCGACTTGCGCAGTACCACCAAAGCGCAGGGCCGCCTGGCGTATCTGTGCCGGGTAATGTTCATATGGCTGATGCGCCGACAGCATATCGTTGTAGGCAGTGACGATGCCGATATTCGGTTTTTGTGCCTGGTTGAGCCAGATCTTGGTACTACTATCCATGGCAGCATTGGCATGTGCCTGATTGGCGCAAGACAAGCTGGCACGACGCGGGCCACGGCCACGCATGTGCTCTAACTGGGAAAGATAAGTACTGCGCAGGGTTTTACTGCGTTCGGTAATGCGCTGGGTGACCTTGTCGATAACAGGGTGCAACGCAGTGGATGGGGATGTCGTCATATAAACACCTGTGGCCCGTTTGGGCAAAATAAGAAAGCTGTAGCCATACTGAATCAATGCCAACAAAGATAGCATAAATCCCTTCATTTCTGTAACAAACTTTCAGTATTTTGATATTTAGCTGTTTTTTTTGGCATAAACGTCAAATTTATCGTAATGAAACTACATTTTTGAATATTTTCTGGCATAATCAGGATAAATCACTATCATCAATGTAGTACATATTTCGCAATACGCAGTACATGGTAATTGAGAGCAACTGTTTGAGAGCAACAGTTAACAACATACGGCAACACATCGCGGCATGTCTGCGCAATAGCGTACACAGTGCGAACATAAAGCGAATATAACAACCAACACAACCCGGAGTCAGCATGACCACATTTGTCTTATTTGGCGGCACTGGCGATCTTGCCAAACGCAAGATCATCCCTGCTTTGTATAGCGCATTTGTGAATGGCAGGCTGGACCAGAACTTCAAGTTCATCGGCGCGGCTCGTGAAAAGCTGACGGATGAAGAATTCCGTGTGCGTGTAGCTACCGCCATAGAATCTTATGCGTCTGATGTAGATGGTGCGACTGAAGAAAAGCGTGCAGCTTTTTTGGCGACCACGCATTATTCAAAAATCGATGCACGTATTCCTGAAGATTTTGCTGCTCTCAAAGAAAGCCTGCAAACCAGTGAAACCAACGCCACGCTGTTTTACCTGGCAACTGGCCCGGACATCTTTATCCCTGTTGTCGAACAATTGTCCAAGCATGGCCTGGTCGAGGGCAATGCTCGCGTGGTGGTAGAAAAACCACTGGGCCGCGATGCCCAGTCCGCCAAGGAAATCAATCAGTCCCTGCGCTCTTACCTGAACGAAAACCAGATTTACCGTATTGACCATTACCTCGGTAAAGAGATGGTGCAAAATCTGCTCGCGCTGCGTTTTGCCAATTCCTTCCTTGAGCCATTGTGGAACCGCAAATGGATACAGGATGTGCAAATCTCTATCTCAGAGCAAGTGGGTGTGGAATCACGTGGTGATTTCTATGACCATACAGGTGCCCTGCGCGACATGGTGCAAAACCATTTGCTGCAACTGGTTTCCATCGTCGCCATGGAACCGCCGGTGAATGCCAACCCTGACGCCATCCGTGATGAAAAGGTCAAAGTCTTGCGCGCCCTGCACAAGTTCACGCCAGATGAGGTCAGCAAGAAAACAGTGCGCGGCCAATACCGCGCTGGTGCTGTCGATGGCAAGCCGGTTATCGCTTACCAGAATGAGCCGGGTGTACCACCGTCTTCACGCACAGAAACCTTTGTTGCCATCCGTGCCGAGATAGACAACTGGCGCTGGGCTGGCGTACCTTTTTACCTGCGTACAGGCAAGCGCATGGCCAGCCGCAGCGCTGAGATCACGATCAATTTCAAGCCTATCCCGTATTCGATTTTTGGCAAATCGCAAGGGCCTTTGCGCTCTAACCGTCTGGTGATTTCTTTGCAGCCAGAAGAAAGCGTACAACTGTATATGAAGGCCAAGGAACCGGGTGAAGGCATACGTCTGTCTGACGTTGCCCTGAATCTGGATTTTGCTGAAGTGTCGAATTCACGCCGCGTTGAATCCTACGAGCGTCTCTTGCTTGATGCCATGCACGGCGACCTGACCCTGTTCGTGCGTGATGATGAGCTGAGTGCGGCATGGGCCTGGATAGACCCTATCATGAGCGCCTGGCAAAACGATAGCGAAGGTCTCAAGTCATACATCTCCGGTAGTTGGGGCCCGTCTGCCGCCAGTTATTTGCTGGCACAGCATGGGGCAGCCTGGGGTGAAGAATTCGTTGAAAGCTAAGCGATAAAATGACCATGAAATACCATACCTTTGACAATTTTTCGGCACTGACCGAAGCCCTGAGCCAGCAATGGCTGGACGTCATACAGACTACACCAGATGGCAGCAGCTTTGCTCTGGCTGGCGGCTCCACCCCTGCACCTGTGTATCAACGCCTGGATCAGTTGCTGTCGAATATAGATGCACACAATCCCATCAAACTGGTGGCCACCGATGAACGCTGGGTGCCGGACCAGGATACCCAGAGCAATGAAGGCTTGTTCCGCCGTTGCCTGTCTGGCTCTGCCGCAGACAAGCGCTGGCAACTGGTGTCTCTGAAAAATGCCTCCAGCACACCGGAAGTGGCGACTGAGGCCATCAATGTGCGCCTCAATGAGCAATTGCCGCAAGCCTTTAGCGCAGTCTTGCTGGGTATGGGTGCGGATGGGCATATTGCCTCCCTCTTCCCAGGTGCACCTACCCAGCATGATGACCTAGCCTGCCTGGCGGCCGTGCATCCGCAAACCCGCCAGAGCCGCATGTCGCTGTCTTTGCCACGCCTGCTCAATACCAAACGTATCTGGCTGGTGATCACTGGTGCAGAAAAACGTCAGGTGCTGGAACAGGCGATAGAAAATAATCTGCCGGTTGCGTCCTTGTTGCGTGAAGCAGGCTGTACCATAGATGTTTTCTGGTGTCCGTAAAACACATGTATATGGCCAATCCGTTCTCCGACAATAAACCCAACATTCCTCCTGAAAAAGGTTTGCTGGCACGCATACGCACTGCCAGCACAGCCTTGAGCCGCGCCGAGCGCCAGGTAGCAGAATTTTTGCTGCAAAAGCCGCATGATGCGCTGGAGATGTCGATACGGGTTTTGGCCCAGGCTTGTGATGTCAGCGAACCCACGGTGGCCCGCTTTGCCCAGAGTTTGGGCTTTGATGGCTTCAAGACTTTCAAGCTGGCGTTTGCCAAGAGCCTGGCCACTGGCATCCCGTTCTTGCATCTGGATGTGAACCAGGCTGACCATGTACGGGATGTCTTGCCCAAGGTATTTGATCGTACTATCGCAGCATTGATGGAAGCCCGGAACAATGCCAATACCGCGACCTTTGAGGCAGCAGTCAACTTGCTGGCGCGCGCACGCCGCATAGAATGTTATGGCCTGGGTTATTCCGGTGCGCTGGCTATCGATGCGCAGTTGAAATTTTTCCGCTTTGGCATACCGACGACGGTATTTTGTGACGCCCACTTGCAGGCACAGTCTGCCACTTTATTGAACAGCGATTGCGTGGTCGTCGCCTTTTCCCGCACAGGCCGCACGCGCGACCTGATAGACAGCGTACAACTGGCGAAACAGGCGGGTGCCAAGATATTGGTATTGTGCGCCAGCGGCGGCCCGCTGGCAGAGCTGGCCGACGTGCATATAGGTGTAGACGTGGAAGAAGACCCTGATATCTACACCCCGATGACTTCACGTCTCGCCCATCTGACTTATATTGATGCACTGGCAGTGGCTGTCACCTTGCTGCGTGGCCCTGCAGCCATCGATATGCTGGAAAGAGCCAAGGCCAGTATCAGTGAAAAACGACTTGTACCCAAGATAGCTTAAGGTCAATTAGGCCAACGTCAAACAGTTTGCATAGCGGCGTTGGCGACTACCCTGGCACGCCGCTTTCTCATCCAGATAATCACACCGGTGACGCTCAGCATGGCGACCACCAAACCCAGCAATGAAATCAGGATGCGCCCGGTCAGGCCCAGGATGCGGCCTGAATGCAAGGGGAATTGCGCCTGCAGGAAAATATCACCAGCAGAACCTGTTCCAGGAATTTTCCCTCCCAAGGCACTACCATCCCTGCCATCAAAATATAGCCAGGCATTGCCCAGACCAACATCGCCATGGTCATTGCCAGGCTCAAAAAATCCCACGCCATACACGCCAAATGCGGGTGAATAGAATATGCCGCCAGTTGGCAAAGTCCAGCCGCGTTTTTGCGCTTCCTGTTTCGCCAGCTCAATGACGTTCTCACGACTAATGACGGGGATGAGAGGCTTGTCCGGTGCGTGCGGCACGCGACTGGAAAATACATCTGCGCTCAAAGGTGAAATTAATGACACCACAGGACGCACCACTTGTGAATTCAGGTTCATCGATACCGAGGTAATCGCCAGCAAAAGCATGAACAGCCACAGCCAGACACCGCTGGAACGGTGCAAGTCAAAATTGAGTTTATGCCCGCCCTGACGCCAGCGAAAAGCAAATGACTTGCGCCAGCTACGCCAGTTAGGGAAAGACAGCCATAGTGCGACAAAACAATCGAGCGTCCACACTATGCCTATGATGCCCATGAACAAAATGCCCAGTTCTATACCCGACACCTCAGGTATATGCATGGTGTAATGCAGCTTGTATAAAAATGGCAGCAGGTTTTCACGGTTCAGGGATATCTCACCCCATTGCCGTTTGCCCTGTACATCGCCAGTAACAGGGTCGACTGCAATCTGGTTAAAGCCCAGCGGATAAGCCTTGCCAGTGGCGGGGTCGATTCTCCCCTCTACTGACATCTGGCTGGTATGTCCTGGCTCTGCCTCGTTCAGTACATAGGTCACCCAGATGCGGGGATCACGCGCCTCTACCCTGTTGGCCAGCTCCAGCCCTGACATGGCTTTGCCAGCCTTGCCTTGCGACTGGCTGCGCGCCTCGAACAAATGTGGATTGAGCAAAGCATCCAGCTCATGATCCCAGGAAATGAAAGCTCCGGTCAGCCCGGAAATGAATAAAAACACAGCCACCGCCAGCCCAAACCAGCGGTGCAGCAAAACAAATACAGGGCGCATCAACATACTGGCCTATCAATATTTCCAGTTGACCGTAACACTGCCATTTCTTGGCGCAGCATAATAGCCCTGGCTCCAGTACAAGCTGGTCAGATATTTTTGATCACTGACATTGTTCAGGTTAGCCGATATGCTGAGGTTTTGATTAAGGTCATAGCGCGCCATCAGACTCATCGTTGCATAACTGCCCTGGCGTATGATGTTGCCTGAACCTTCATCACGGAAAGTATTGCTCTGCCAGTTCAGGCTGCCGCCTACTTTTGCCTGTGGCATGAAAGGCAGTTGATAAGTAGTCGACAGGCGGAACAATTTGCGCGGCACATAGGTTTTGACATCCAGGTCATTGCTGCCCTTGAGATTCAACTGTGTATAACCTGCGCTAAGATTCCAGCCTTTTGCCAGCTCACCACTGGCGTCAAGTTCAAAGCCTTGCGATTGCGCATCTATGCCACGGTAATAGCTCTTGGTGCCGATATAGCCAGCCTGCTCCGCCGCATTGTTTTGCTGTATTTTGAAAACAGCTGCAGACAAATTGAGCTTGCGCTCAAACAGCTCTACCTTGACACCCAGCTCATCACCCTTGCCCTTGACCGGGTCCAGGGTTTTGCCAGATACATCCACTTCACTTTGTGGATTGAAGATTTCTGTATGGCTGGCGTACACAGAAGCATATGGTGTCAGATCATAGATCACACCAAGATACGGCGTGGTCTTGCTGGCATTCTTCTGGCTGCTGACGCCGTAGGCAAAACCGCTACTGTCTGCCTTGGTATGGTTGGCACCAAGAATCAGTTTGAATTGATCAGCCAGGTTGAAACGGGATGCAATAAATGCTGTCTTGCGTGTGTCTTCGTAGGCACTACCTTCAGTATAAGCATCGAATGCAGGTTGCGGATAATTGCCAGTCCAGTTACTGATATCTGGCAAAGCGGTGCCTATGCCTACACCGTAATGGGAAATATCATCCATCTTCGACTTCGACCAGTTGATACCAAAACTGAGGTCGTGCTTACGTCCTGCCAAGGTGAATTTACCTGTGGCAGACAAGTCAAACAAAGTCTGGGTATTGACATCGTTGTACAGCGAAGGATAGCTATACAAGCCCAGGCCAGTCTTGCGATCTGGCGTGCCATAGGCATAAAACAGTTTGGAATCGCCTGTTGATCTGTTGCGGCTCAACGTCGTCTTGATTTGCCAGTCATTATTGAGCTGATGGCTCAGTTCGACAAAGCTGCGGTCATCTTGCGTGAGCCAGCGTGACCAGTCTGCGGCGGTACTGGTTGATGTCCTGTAATTGGTTGGGCTGCCATCAGTGTAATACAAGGGCAAGGCACCCCACATGCCGCCCTTGGCATCACTTTTCTGATGGGAATGGCCCACGCTCAATACAGTGGCCTCACCCAGATTGGCTTCAATCACACCATACACCACGGTTTTTTCAGGCGAATAACGGTCGAGATAAGAGTCACCAGCCTGTTTCGCTACCACGATACGGCCAGCAACTGTGCCAGCGGCATTCAGGGCTCCAGATACATCCGCATCCAGCCTGCGGGTATTCCACGAACCCAGTGTCAGTCCGGCAGAAGCCTGGAACTGGTAGGCCGGGCGCTTGCGTATAAAGTTGACAGTCGCAGACGGGTTACCAGTTGCCGACATCAAGCCATTCGCACCCCGCACGATATCCACCCTGTCGTAGATCGCGGTATCAATATCCCCGATCAGGATGCCCGAGGTGAATGGCAAGCCTACGCCGTCGTACTGGAAATTGGTAATATCAAAACCACGTGCCATGTAATAAGTACGGTCAGTCTCTACTTTTTCTACCGACACACCTGTAGTATTAGCCAGCACATCATTCACATTGACTTGTTTGAAGTCATCCATCTTGGCGCGGGTAACGACTGATATTGATTGCGGTGTTTCACGCAAAGACAAATCGAGTCTGGTTGCCGAACTGCTTCTCCTTTTTGTATATGCACCGGTCTTTTCTGTACTGGGTTCGTTACCTGAAACGCCAGTCACAAGAACCTCAGGCAATTCTGATTGGCTAGCCTTGGCTGGTGCAGGTTCATCTGCAAAAGAAGGTACTGCCAGCAGCATGGAAAGCGCCAAAGCAATTGGGCTCAAGGAACCAAGCGAACTTACTGGCTGTAATTTTTTTTGCGGCGATGCGGGGTTGTTGCGAGACAAAACGGAAAAACTGGGAGGACAAGATGAGCGAGATGAGCGCGAAGTCATAAATAAGCCTGGAAATTGAAGCCTATGCAGAGAATTGCCTCTGATAGGATGAGAAGTAAATATTTCGGCTTATTCTACTTAGATACAAATGCAATTGCAAATCATTCTCATTTATATTTAACGATTTAAAGATGCTTGAGGCACATACCATGCCTCCCAGAGCAAAATGCTTGCCTTGCAAGTTGCGTTGTAACTTAGCCCATACTGGCACTATCCGTGCCTGAACATTCCCTTTTGTGACAGACACGTCAATCACAGGCCCCCACTGCACTACAAGCTGGATAGGTCTTTTGTTTCTTTTGCGATGCGCACTTACCAAGCCTGGAATCACAGCTAATGGTATAAGTCGTTTCCAGCACATCTACCCAGCTACCTATCTCGCATTGTTGAACATCCTTTTCCTTACCTTTGAAATCTGTTTCGCTGCGCGTCAATAATTGTATGGTACCGGTCTTGACAGGCTTTACCTCAAAGCCTTGCACCTGGTCCTGGAACTTTTCCTTAAGATAGGTTTTACCCTTTTGTTTCAGGTCAAAAATTGCATAGCCTTCACCAGCGCTGTCGCCCATGCAGCTTTGCTGGCTACCGATGGCGATGCGCAAGCTGGTGTCAGGCATGGACTGACTCTTTGTCGGGATATCTGTCAGCAATGCCATGTCGCTTTTATTGAAAAAGACGGACCGAAATTGATCTGTACCACCATCAATATCATCGCTATGCGCAGTCAGCACTTCGCGCAATTGCAGCAAGACCTGCTCACCCAGGTCTTCGAATTCAATTTGCGTAACGCCTGCGGGCAATGGTGGCAAATCCTCACCAGCTTTTGCTACACCGTGTGACTTCAATTGCTGCACATTGAATTCATCTATCCATTTACGTAAAACCGTCTCGTCATAGGATTTCATTTTCGCCTGCAGATTGGCGATGAAGCTGTCTGCAGTCTCCAGCTTAGCCGCATGTACCAGCGGCTTGCTCACCACCATGCTGGCCGCAGCAGATGCTGCAACACTTTCTGCGGAAGGAGATGTTTGTGTGTTTTCTGCTTGTTTTTTTCCACAGGCGCATAGCGCTGCGGAAATCAACATTAAACAGCAAAAACAGTAAAATCTGCTGACACTGCAAGCATGGAAAGTAAGCATGGCATTTAACCTGTTGATATACAAAGCTGGCGATTCTAAATCCAGCGTGACTTTATTGCATGCAAAAATATCTCTTTCATCCTCAGAGCCAGCTCAAGGACATGCTTGCCTCGCTAACGTGACATTGCCACCTCTGTTGGAAAAATTGGTTGGCAAAATCAGTTAGCTTGGCTAAGCAAGCTAGCCTCCGTGCTGATTTACTTCCACCTTCATGTCTGGTGTGCCACTTTGATGATTACCATTCACGGATCTTTTTTGATAGTAGCCCAAGATTACTTCTTCAAAATTTGTAATCAGCATTCTGGCGACGATATCTGCATACCAATTGAATTCTGTACTCACTCTGTAACGCATCTGTATCTTCAGCTCAGTAGTGTGCGCAGACTGAGGCTTCAGGGAGTACGTCGTATCCAGAATATCAAAATAGCGCCCACCTATCGTGACATGATCATCAAGGGCATTTGGAGGAAAAGAATCAGGGTAAAAATGATAGCGCCAGACCACATATTTATTCTCTACCCAGTCGCTGGACACCTGGTCGAAATGTATGGACTTGTTCATCCGGATATCGCGTACCAGCCCCTCTTTAGTTTCCTGAGTTATACCGGCGACTGGCAAGGGCACGCCTATGCGGTACATCCAGGCTTGTCCTACTTCGTCCTGCCGTATATTGTCTGCATGGTGCAGTTGGTACCATATCTGTTCTGGTGTTGCCTGCACCTGTATCGTCCTCTCCAGCACTGCAATACGCTGCAGGTCAGGCTCGGATGGCGGGATTACGCCAAGTAGCAATGGCAGCAAGACAAAACTTCCTACCGCCTGTTTTGGCCAATTGGTGGTGCGACAGATCAAACCCATCAACAAACCACCAAGCGCACCAAGCACGGCAAATAAAGGAATGATAATGATGGCGCAGATCATACCTTCAATAAAAATCGCCAGCGTGCCCAACACAAACAAGGCATTGGCAATGATGGGGCCACCAATATAAAACCCCCAACTCCGTCGTTTCTGGTGCTCGGCAACAAAGACCGTAGTCGCACCAACCGCCGTCGGCACCAGCAGGACAAATGTACCGGCCATAGCCGCATAGGCATCTTGAGGCTTGCCTGAAAATACCAGGCGCAGGATGATGCCTATCAGTGCACCGGCAATCAGGGGAAGCCAATTTGAAAATGGCAAGGTCTTTTTACTGCGTTTTGAAAGTAATGCTTCTTCAGCGCTATTTTTTTGAACAGTATTATCGCGGTTCACGGGATTTGAAGGCGCGGGGTTTCCTTCTGTTTTTTCTTCTGTTTTTTCTTCACTCATATCACTCTTTCCTCAAGTCGGACTGCCACTTTGGCGGCCACTCATTGCTGGATAATTTTCTGGCTTAAAACTATTCATTTTGTGGTGTTCATGTACGTGCAGCTCGGGTCGAAATGGCAAATCATCTGGCAACTTTATATTGGATACCAGGCCCATCTTCTGTAGCAGTATCAAAGCCCACCAGCCCGGGTCCCACTCACCGGCCAATAAACCAAGCCTGGCAGAACCAGGATAGGCATGATGATTGTTGTGCCAGCATTCGCCCATGGTCAGTAAAGACACGAAGCGTATATTGCGGCCCTGCACCGCCGCACCTTTGACTTCGTAATGCAATTGCCCATGATTGTGGGCAAAATAGCCAATGAACCAGTGGCCGAACACAGTCGCCGTGACACGTGCACAGACACCCCAGAATACAAATGCCCAGCCACCCCAGCCATAAAACAGCAAGGCTACCGGCAGTTGTTGCAGCATCCAGGTTCTTTCCAGAAACCGATAGAAGCCATCTTCTGCTATTGTGGGTTCTATGCGAATTGCTGGCGAGTGCTGTAAATCTAGATCACAGTGCAATTGCCACCATGCGTCAACCCAGATACCGCGTCCATGCCGCAAGTAATCATGACAATCAGGCAGGCGCTGCGCATAGTCGCGCAATTCATGTTGCCGCAATAAACCTATCGGCCCTGCCAGCCCGACTTGCACGCCCAGATAAACCAAAAAATACTCCAGCCACAAGGGGCAGGCAAAACTATTATGGATGAGTTTTCTGTGACTCCCCAGTGAATGGCCGAATAGCAAAACCACTCCCGTAGAAACGATGAACAGAACGAATGCCGCCCACGTGAAATAATTGAGGCCGCCTACCAACGCCGCCAACAACATCCCGAAAAACCAGATGGATTTGACAGGTGAATAACTGACTGTGCCAGCCAGCACACTGCGCGCATCTGGTGCCAGCACGCGATGATCAAGAATATGAAATTGCGTTGTTGTCATAAAATTCCATGGAGAGATGTAGAGTCTGTTTGCTGTGCAACATCAACACTATAAAAACGTACTGCAGGAAAACATTGACACAAGATCAGGTCAGGCCAATTAAAACACTTTAAGCTAATTAGCCAATTAACTAAACAACTAATACATTAATTGATAATTTCTTCTTTGTCAAAATTTAAATCCACTGCCAAATCAAGGTGATGGCTTGCTTTTGATATGCCCTAAAGAGATTGGCATGCAATGAAAATTGAAAATGGTCCCACTCAGCGCTGCAGTATTGCTTTGCTTAAATCTATTTTGAGACATTGACCATGCCTCACTTGAAAATCAATTTGCATGCTTAAAAGGCCCCTGAGCCTCAAAGTTTATTTTTCTGCTTTTTTGTAGCAAATTGACACAGATAAAAAAAATGCAAGTTCATTCTCCATATTTCTGGCAAGCTATAAGAAATATTCTTCAAAGGAGTCAGATTTATGAATCCCATCTCTCTTGCCCAGATTATTGACAGCGTCAAAGACTTGCCCACCTTGCCTGCCATCGTCATGGAATTGTTGAATAACATCGACAATGAAGAACTGGATATGCATGAGCTGGCGCAAAAAGTCAGCCATGACATGGCGCTGACAGCCAAGACCCTGCGTTATGCCAACTCGCCTTATTACGCCACCATGATCAAGGTCACGACGGTACAACAGGCGATTTCATTGTTGGGCTTGAGTACGGTGCGACAAATCATCATGACAGCCGCATTGACAGGCTGCTTTCCTGAAAATAATTGCCGGGGGTTTGACCATAAAGAATTCTGGCGACATTCCAATGCGGTTGCCATTGCAGCCCGCATCCTCGCCCGCCGGCTCAAACTCAATACCGATGTCGCCTTCACGGCGGGCTTGTTGCACGATATAGGTGCCCTGGTGCTGGCGACCTGCTATACCGAAGCCTATGAAACAGTATTGGCACAAAGGCAGGGACTGCAAACGACACAGTATGAAGCCGAGAAGCAGATATTGGGAATTGATCATGCCATGGTCGGAGAAACCCTGGCGACACAGTGGAATTTTTCAGAAGTGATGATCAAGGCTATCTCTGGTCATCATCATCCAGAAAAGCCTGGCCTGGGTTTTCTGGCAACCATCATCCATGTGGCAGATGGTATTGCTCACGCGCTAGGAGTGACGACCACGCCAGATCTGGCACCGCCAGAAATCACAGGGCAATCGTGGGAAAGCCTGGGGCTGGATCAGGCTTTGCTGGATGAAGTGCTGGCAGAAGCCGCCAGCGAATTTGAAAAGCTGCAAGACACCGTCGAGGTGTAAACCAGTGTTGTCAGATCTTTACAAATCAGGCTGTATCAAATGCCCTAGCTTGGTCGCCTTGGTTGCCAGATAGCGCTCATTGAACGGGTTGCGCTTGATGATCAGGGGAACATGTTCCTGCACCTTGACGTTCATGCCTTCCATCGCAGAAATCTTGCGCGGGTTATTGGTCATCAGACGTACAGACTCTATGCCCAGATGTTTGAGCATGGGGTCGCACAGGCTATAGTCGCGCAGGTCGGCAGCAAAACCCAATTTTTGATTGGCCTCTACAGTATCAGCTCCAAGGTCTTGCAGATGGTAGGCACGTACCTTGTTGAGCAAACCTATGCCGCGGCCCTCCTGGCGCAAATAGAGTAAAGCTCCGCGCCCTTCCTGGGCAATTTTCTGCAGGGCCAGTTCCAGTTGCGGGCCGCAGTCACAGCGTTTACTGAACAAGGCGTCACCAGTCAGGCATTCTGAATGTATGCGCGCAAGCACGGGCTGGCCATCAGCCACATCGCCGAGAGTCAGGGCAATATGCTCTTTGCCCGTTGCCGTTTCGACAAAAGCATGCATGCGAAAAGTCGCCCAGCTTGTGGGCAGATTACAGGAATCAACATATTCCAAGGCCTGCTCACTTAATTTGACAGGCTGGTCATTGCTTAACATACAATTCTCGCGGATTCTTTTTATGGATTATTGCCGGGCTTAATACCCTGGCTGGCGTGTAAAACAGGCCAGCCCAGACTAGAGTATAAACGAGACGCGCATTTCCTACTTGCTGCGGTGAACGATCGTCTTATTTTCCAGCACTGGGCAATATGTATGGTCTGCATGCCAGAAAGCAAGTAGCCAGGCATGTAGAGGGTTTCCACAATTTAAAAAGGGTATCCCTTGATAACAGGATACCCTTTAGCTTTGCAAGCAGATAAGACTGCTCGTATCTGCAACCTTATCTACAGCCTTATCTACGCTCTTATTTACGCTGCAACTGTGTGATATCCCTGACCGCGCCACGGTCAGCTGATGTTGCCAAAGCGGCGTAGGCCTGCAATGCTTGTGAGACATAGCGCTCACGGTCTACTGGCTGCCATGCTTGTGGACCACGTGCTTCCATCGCCGCCCTGCGCTGCGCCAGATCGCTGTCACTGACTTTGAGATTGATCGTGCGGGCGGGAATATCGATTTCTATGATGTCGCCCTCTTCTACCAAACCAATAGTCCCACCTTCGGCAGCTTCTGGCGAGGCATGGCCGATGACCAGGCCGGAAGAACCGCCCGAGAAACGACCATCAGTGAACAAAGCGCAGGCTTTGCCCAGGCCCTTGGATTTGATGTAGGAAGTCGGATACAGCATTTCCTGCATGCCGGGGCCGCCTTTGGGGCCTTCATAACGGATGATGACGACATCACCTTCATGCACGGTATCGCCAAGGATGGCTTCGACTGCAGAGTCCTGGCTTTCAAACACACGGGCTTTGCCGGTGAACTTCAAGATGCTTTCATCGACGCCTGCGGTTTTAACGATACAGCCTTTTTCTGCCAGGTTGCCATACAAGACCGCCAGACCACCGTCCTGCGAATAAGCATGGGCCTTGTCGCGTATGCAGCCAGCTTCGCGGTCAATATCCAGACTGTCAAAGCGCTTGTCTTGCGAGAAGGCAGTCTGGGTAGGTACACCGCCTGGCGCAGCACTGAATAGCTTGCGTATCGCAGCATTGTCAGTCACGGCGATATCGTTTTGCGCAATTGCATCTGCCATGGTCGGGCTATGCACGGTCGGGCGAGTAGTGTCGAGCAAACCAGCGCGTGCCAGTTCGCCCAGGATAGAGATAATGCCACCAGCGCGGTGCACATCTTCGATATGATATTTATCGGTCATAGGCGCAACCTTGCACAGACAGGGTACTTTGCGTGAGATGCGGTCGATATCTGCCATCTTGAAATCCACACCAGCCTCATGCGCAGCAGCCAGCAAATGCAAAACGGTATTGGTAGAGCCACCCATGGATACATCCAGCGCCATGGCATTTTCAAAGGTCGCCTTGTTGGCGATAGAGCGTGGCAGGATGGAGTAATCATCTTGCTCATAATGGCGCTTGGCCAGCTCAACAACCAAACGGCCAGCGCGCAGGAACAGCTCCTTACGGTCCGCATGTGTCGCCAAAATCGTGCCATTGCCTGGCAAGGACAAACCCAGTGCTTCGGTCAGGCAGTTCATCGAATTTGCCGTGAACATGCCAGAACATGAACCACAGGTAGGACAGGCAGAACGCTCTATACGGCCTATCTCTTCATCTGAGACACTACTGTCACCGGCCTTGATCATGGCATCAACCAGATCAATTTTCATGATCCTTTGTTCACCAGTCTGCTTGGGATGCAAAGTCTCCAGCACCTTGCCGGCTTCCATCGGGCCGCCAGATACAAACACAACCGGAATATTCAGGCGCATTGCTGCCATCAACATGCCAGGAGTGATCTTGTCGCAGTTGGAGATACACACCATGGCGTCAGCGCAGTGGGCATTGACCATGTACTCGACCGAGTCAGCAATCAGTTCGCGTGAAGGCAGCGAATACAACATGCCGCCATGGCCCATGGCAATGCCGTCATCCACGGCTATCGTATTGAATTCCTTGGCAACACCACCAGCAGCTTCAATCTCGCGCGCCACCATCTGGCCCAGGTCTTTCAAATGCACATGACCCGGCACGAACTGGGTAAAAGAATTAACGACAGCGACGATAGGCTTATCAAAATCACCATCTTTCATGCCAGTCGCACGCCACAGAGCGCGGGCACCGGCCATATTACGGCCATGGGTGGTGGTACGGGAACGGTATACAGGCATGTCTGACTCCAGGCGGGCGATAAATGAAAATGTTATATCAGCATGCGCTTCGTATAATCATATGTCAAATATGGAATTTATTGAGAATTAGGTCGAATTAAGTATTAAACCAAAAAAACTCACCACAGAGGCACGGAGGAAGGAAAGACTTCTTGCAAGAAGTCTTCGTTACGCAGGCGAGTGGCATGCCAGACTGCGCGTCCCGCTCGAATTCCCTGCTACACCACAGAGAAAGGCAGGAGAAAACCTAATACTTTTAAAAGGGCTTTGGGTTTCTCTGTGCACCTCTGTGCCTCCGTGCCTCTGTGTTGAGAGGTCTTTACTCAAATACGCGAAGACATAAAAAAACGCGAAGCTCACACTTCGCGTTTTTTACAATACTGTAAAGCCGAATTCAAATATCAAGAGATGTCGCTATCTGTGGTTTCCTGCAATTGCAACAATTCAATGGCGGCATTCAATTTTTTGTGAACCGTATAAAGCTCAAGGCATACCTCGACCACAACACTGACCAGAAAAACCAAAAAAATCACAAGCAAATGTGGAATGGGCAGTGGCTTCAGAAAAAAGTATGCAGCAACTGCCGCCAAGCCGATGTAAATTGCATTTGGGCCTCGTCGGTAAATTTCGGACAAAGTCGCCTTGGCATTCAGCCTGCGCTCTGCTTTGCGCAAGATGATTTCACCTTCCAGATCACCTACTTGTCGCGACATATCTCACATCCATTCTTATCATTCCTGATGGTATTGCGTCACTCTTTCCACTTCGTTTTTTGAACCCAGGAACACCGCTACACGCTGGTGCAATTTTTCTGGCTGAATATCGAGCATGCGTTGCTTGCCGTCAGTCGATGAGCCGCCAGCCTGCTCAACAATGAAAGACATGGGATTGGCTTCGTACATCAGGCGCAGCTTGCCTGCCTTGTCTGGTTCGCGCTTGTCGGCCGGGTACATGAAGATGCCGCCGCGGTTCAAGATGCGGTGGACGTCAGCGACCATGGAGGCGATCCAGCGCATATTGAATTCCTTGCCGCGTGGGCCAGTGCCGCCTGCCAGCATTTCATCGACATAGCGCGTGACTGGTGGATACCAGTGACGTGTGTTGGAAGCATTGATGGCAAATTCCTTGGTGTCTTCCGGGATTTGCATATTGCGTTGTGTGAGTACCCAGGAACCCATTTCACGGTCGAGTGTAAAGCAATTGACGCCATTGCCTGTTGTCAGTACCAATACTGTTTGCGGACCATATACGGCATAGCCAGCGGCGACTTGCTTGCTGCCGGGTTGCAGGAAATCCTGCTCGGTTGGCTTGCCCATGCCGTCTGGTGCTTTCAATACCGAAAAGATGGTGCCGATGGAGACATTCACGTCGATATTGCTGGAGCCATCGAGTGGATCAAACAAGAGCATGTATTCGCCCTGCGGATAGCGGTTCGGTATCGGGTGTATGCTTTCCATTTCTTCCGATGCCATGGCTGCCAGGTGTCCGCCCCATTCATTGGCTTCGAGCAGGATTTCATTCGACAGGATATCGAGTTTCTTTTGCACTTCGCCCTGGATGTTTTCGCTACCGGCGGTGCCCAGCACTTCACCTAATGCGCCCTTGCCTACTGCATGGCTGATGGTCTTGCAGGCGCGTGCGACGACTTCGATCAGCAGGCGCAGTTCTGCCGGTATCGAATTATTCAGGCGCTGCTCTTCGACCAGGTACTGGGTCAGGCTTACACGTTTCATGTTGATCTCTCGATTTTTCAGTAATTCTTGTAAATTGTTTGCTTAAGACGCAAGTGCCTTGCTGACTACTTCCAGCACGTCTTTCGACAGCTTCTTGGTATCTGCTACTTTTTGCAGTGCAGCCTTCATATGCGTTTGCAGGCTTTCTGGATATTTTTTCCAGCGGTCCATGCTGCGTGCCAGGCGTGCTGCGACTTGTGGATTGAGCTTGTTGAGCGCAATCACCAGTTCTGCCCACAAGGCATAACCACTGCCATCAGCGGCGTGGAAGCGGGATGGATTGGCATTGCAGAAAGCAAACGTCAAACTGCGCGCACGGTTAGGATTGTTCAGCGTGAAGGCCGGATGTGTCATCAATTCGCGCACCTTGGCAACATCAGTGGTACGTGCAGTTGCCTGCAACATGAACCATTTGTCGATGACCAAGGCTTCTTTCTTGAAGTCTTTATAAAAGGCTTTCAAGGACTTGGCTGCCGATTTGGCTTGCTTGTCATTGCCACTGAAGTTAGTCAGTGTGGTCAGCGCGGCCAGACGGTCAGTCATGTTTTCTGCTTCATCGAACTGGGTTTTCGCCAGTTCAAAAGTAGATTCGTCGGACCATTCAAGCAGATAAGACAGGGCCAGGTTTTTCAAGCCACGTTTAGCCATGGACTGTGCATCCGGGCTGTATTTGCCTGGGGTCAGATGACCTTCGTAAGCACTCAGCAAATCAGCGCGCAGATGTTCTGTGATGGTGGCGCGGGCAAACTGGCGTGCTGTATGAATGGCTTGTGGATCAACGACCTTGAATTCTTCAGCAATCATGGCTTCGGATGGCAGTGTCAGGACAAGTTCACGGAAAGCCGGGTCAAGGCTGGCATCGTTCAGGGTAGCGCGCAGGGCTTCGATGAACATGCTGTCCAGGCTCAGCTCTTCACCTTGCTGTACTGCAGTCGTCAGTTTGACGAGGCGACGTGTAGCCAGACGCTGGCCCGCTTCCCAACGATTGAACGGGTTACTGTCATTGGCCAGCAAGAGGCCCAGCTCTTCATCACTGTAGTCGATTTCCAGCACGACTGGTGCAGAGAAATTGCGCAACAGGGATGGTACTGGTTTGCTTGTAACACCCGTAAATACAAAAGTCTGGCTGGCTTCTGTCAATTCCAGCACCAGGCTGGTCGCACCAGCCTGTGCTTCGTAAGCAGCGCTATGCAAAGGAATATCTTTGCCATCTGCACTCAGCAATCCCATGGCAACCGGGATGTGGAAAGGCAGTTTTTCTGCCTGGCCTGGTGTAGCCGGGCAAGACTGGCTCAGAGTGATGGAATAAGTCTGTGCTTCTGCATCGTAAGTCGCTTCCACCTTCACGCGTGGCGTACCAGCCTGGCTATACCAGCGTTCAAACTGAGTCAGGTCACGGCCACTGGAATCTGCCATGGCAGCGCGGAAGTCATCACATTCAACCGCCTGGCCATCATGACGTTCAAAATACAGGTCCATACCTTTGCGGAAGCCATCATGGCCCAGCAAGGTGTAATACATGCGCACGACTTCTGAACCTTTTTCATAAATCGTGACGGTGTAGAAGTTATTGATTTCTACAAAAGAATCAGGACGTACAGGATGGGCCATCGGGCCTGCATCTTCAGAGAACTGTACCTGGCGCAGCAGGCGTACATCTTCTATGCGCTTGACCGCACGGCCAGTGGCTGTGCCGACCAGATCGGCAGAAAATTCCTGGTCACGGAAAACAGTCAGGCCCTCTTTCAAGGATAGCTGGAACCAGTCGCGGCAAGTGACACGGTTACCTGTCCAGTTATGGAAGTATTCATGACCAACGACGGATTCTATGCCTGCATAGTCAACGTCAGTAGCGATAGATGGATTTGCAAGCACGAACTTGGTATTGAAGATATTCAAGCCCTTGTTTTCCATCGCGCCCATATTGAAGTCACCAGTGGCAACGATCATGAAGCGGTCAAGGTCCAGCTCCAGGCCAAAGCGCTCTTCATCCCAGCGTATGCTGTTCTTCAAGGAATCCATGGCATGCTGGGTTTTATCCAGATTGCCGTCTTCTACCCAAACTTGCAGCAAGGCTTTGCGGCCAGATTTCAACTTATAGTTTTCTTCCTGGCAAACCAGCTTGCCAGCCACGAGGGCGAACAGGTAAGAAGGTTTTTTGAACGGGTCTTCCCACTTGGCGAAATGGCGGCCATCACCCAGGTCACCTTCTGCTATCAGATTGCCATTGCTGAGCAACACAGGGAATTTTTTCTTGTCGCCACGCAGCATGACCGTATATTTCGCCATGACATCAGGGCGGTCCGGGAACCAGGTGATCTTGCGGAAACCTTCTGCCTCGCACTGGGTAATGAAATTACCGTTGGACGCATACAGACCGGACAAAGAGGTATTTTTGAGCGGATTGATCAGGGTTTCGATTTCCAGCGTGACTTCGTCCGGGGCATTGGCAATGCGCAGGGTCTCGCCTTCTATCTTGTAGGCGGACTTTTTGAGGTTCACGCCATTCATGCGCAATTGCAGCAATTTCAGGGATTCGCCAAACAAGACCAGGTCTTTCTCGCTGCTGTCATGATTGCGGCGCATGGTCATGCGGGTGGCTACATGGGTGGCACTCAGATCAAGGTCGAAACCCATCTCTACCGTATCTACCCAAAATCCCGGGGCTACATAGTCTTTACGGAAAATTGTCTCTGGTTTGCTGGCAATATCGTTACGCATGGATGGAATATCTCGCGAAAATAAGTTGAATGACAAAGTCTTTTGAACCCTGCAAAGACCGCCATTTTACCAAGCTGTGTCAGTACGGGGATAAAAGTCTCTTGAATAGAGTCAAATTTAGGCAGAAAGTTTGTTAAAACCGTGAAATTTTTACAGATTCATCCTGACTGGCTGCATAAAACATGTGACGTACCCAGCTTCAGTCAAATCAGCGATCATTCGCTTTTTCAAAACTAAACTCACATAGTTAGGACTTACGCAAAATTGTCCCAGCAAGGCGTCGGCGACGAAGACAGTACTTTAGTACGGCTAGGAGCCGCAACGCAGCTGGGGCGGTTTTGCGTAAGTCCTAATAGTAACAAAGTCGATACAACCCGTTACAGTAAGAGCAACAAGTTTTCTTAATCAGGCATATCATGGAACTATAGTAAAAAATTGTTTGAAGGAGCAGCAAAATGAAAAAGTTCAGCTTATTACTTACCCTGGCCTGCACTCTGTTGCTGGGTGGATGCGCAACGACATTTACCAGTCAGGTCAGTGTATTTCACGAATGGCCAGGCACCACGCAAGACAAATCTTATATCTTTGAACGTGCGCCGGGGCAAGAAAACAACCCTGAACATAAACTATATGAAGACTTGCTGAGAACCCGCCTGCAAACCTTGGGCTTCAAGGAAATCAGCGCAGGAGCTACGCCTGCATTGAAGGTGGAATTGCGTTATGCCACTACCATCAGGGAAGTCAAGCCCAGCTTGTTCTGGCAACCCGGCATTTATGATCCGTATTGGGGACTGCATTTCAGTCGCGGCATTTACCGCCGCAATTACCTGTATTACCCAACTTTCTCGACCTGGCCATACTACCCAAGAGGTGCCCTGGATATGTATGTGCGCAGTACCTATCTGCATCAGTTACAGATACGTATTTCTGAGATGGGGAAAAATAAGGTCTTGGCCGACATCAAAACCAGTTCTGAGCAAGACAATGAGGAAATTTCACTCTATATGCCTTATCTGATGGATAGTGCGCTGAAGGACTTCCCTGGCAAAAACGGCAGCACCAGCAAGGTGGAATTCAAAGTAGAAAGCTAGCCCGCTGTCAGGAACAAACCCTGGCGAGCTTAAAAAAAGAGGCAGGCGCATTGCCTGCCTCTTTAGTATTCATATCCCTTCATTTACTTTGCTGGTGGATCACGCAACGCCTCGACCAAAGCCCGGTCAACTACAGATTCAGCAACTATCTGTATCGCCCTGCCCTCGCGGAACTGGGTAATCAGTTCTTCGCTCGACACTGAAAATGCATCGTGGCCCTGGCGATTGGTGAAGATGTAGCGGGTACGTTTGGGGCTGACCCAGGCCAGTTTGAAGCGTGTAGTGACACCATTTGGCCTGGTGAAATCTACCCAAATGCCACGCTCCATGGTTTCTATGACGCGCGCCCACTCATCTACTGGCTGCTCTATCTGATCCTGTACATGGCGGTTCAGGCGTTTTTCGCTGGCGCGCTGGGCGATATTGACCGCGATTTCAAGCTGGCGGCGCGGTGAAAACTCCAGGGGTGCACGGGCAATGCCGGCATGGCGCTCAGCCAGTTTGGAAAAGAAGATGACGCGTTCTGGCTCATCCCATTTGATGGCATTGAGCCAGGCATTCAGCAAAGACAGCATGGCTGGCAGTTTGCTGACCAGCTCCTTGCGCTCTTCTGCGCTGTTCTTGGGCTTCAGGCTCCAGATCAGGTCATCCATCGTCCGCAGGGCATTTTCCAGGGCGTTGGGCTTTTCTTCCTTGACGTTATGGGAGATCGTCAAAATCCTGATCCATTGCTCCCTGAGGAAGATTTCCAGAAAACCTGCGACTTCACCGGTTTCTACCCGAATGGCGACATCGTTTTCGGCAAACTCGCGCGCCAGCCGCATTTTCTCTTGCTTCAGCGCGACGGCTACCGGCTCGCTGATGGCGACTTCGGTTTGCTGCTCTTCGTCCTTGAGGAAGGCCTCCAGGTCAGCAACAACGTCAGAGAACAACTCTATCTGCTGGTCAAAATCCTGCTGCACACGTTCAACAATGCCTTCTATCATTTGATAGAGCGGGTCCTCTGCCGAGGCGTCGCTATTGAGCAAGACGCTGGATTTAGCCAGTGTGTCTATCAATACCCGTGCCGGATGGTTTTCCTTGAAAAAGAAATCCTTGTCGAGCAATGCCACCTTCAAGGTAGGTATTTGAAGCTGACTGATGAGGTTTTTTATGTCAGCCGGTATGCTGTTATCGTTAAAGACATAGTCAAAAATACGCGCCAGCAACTCTATCGTGCTTTGATCTATATGGGTCAGGCCACCGGCATTTGGCTGTTGCGATAATTGCCGCAAATGTGCCGTATCGGTGGGCATGGGATTGGCAGAGAAATCTCTCTGCACACTGGTCAGGTAATCAAAAAATTGCCTGTCTATGGTGACCATGTCTGGCGCGTTACCGCTGCTGGCACTACCACCAATACCGCCGCCCCCATTGCCACCAGAATGTCCGCCGCCAAAGCCGCCACCACCTCCGCCAGCATCCTGCCCGCCATTGAAGGGCATGCCCCCACCATCCATGGTCGTACTGCCACCACCACCGCCAGTAACGGTGTTGCCAAAGCTACCTGTGGGCGCATTACCAGAAAAAATATTACGCAGCTTATTTTCCAGATAAGGGTCGCGGTTACTGATATCGTCAGATCCAGACATCATGTTCTTTTTTTGCTTATTACGGTAACCATCATTCAGGTCGGGCAAGATACCGCGCTCAACCAGGGCCAAATTCAGTTCACGGTAGATCGTGCCCAGTTGCAGGAATAATTCTGGCCGCAACAGACGCAATATCAGGTGATGGGTGTCAGGATTGGGCTCCAGTTCCATCCATGCCTGATGGACAGCTTTGACAAATAATTCCGGACGGAACGGGTTTTGCGAAACACTGATAGGGGTACGGCGCAAGACATGGCCTATACGCACATTCAGTGAAACCAGTTGCTCTGCATTTGTCACTTCCAGCGACTGGCTCAAATTGCGGCTGAGCACCTTGCTTTCCATCTCTTCAAAACTGACAAGAGAAAAATCCTGCTTGCCTTCATCAGTCCTGGCGCGTTTGCGGGTATTGACGACGCTGACTTCTTTGGCAAGAGCGGCATTGACCTGCCCCGCAACCAGGCGATAAAAGGTCGTGCCATTACGTTTTAATTGCTGGTAAGCAGCGAAACTGGTGGCAACCTCTTCCGGCCTGATGGTCTGGTCAGACAGCTTGAACAAAGCTTCAGTCAGGCGTCCGGTAAATGCCTCAATTTGCGAAGAAACCAGATTGGTGGCGATAGGCACCAGACTTTGCAATATCAGCAAACGGCTAGAGCTGGAAAATTCGCTCGTCTTGGCAGCAGTATTTAGTGGAATGGTATCCATCGCTCTTTTTTATTATGGTCAGGTTATCAAAAACTCAGACGCCAGCGTTCGCGCCCAAAAACTTGCATTCTGCCAAGCCCTACAGGCTTGCGCAATGCCAGAATCTTACGGAACAGTGCAGTAAAACAACAAAGCTGCAAAACAGCTCTGCCAGATGTTCAAACGCTCTTAATTAGTATAGTAAGCCTCGGAGCCTAAGGTAATAGCAACGATGAGCATGACTGCAAAAATAAGAACCAGCAGCAGCCGTCCAAATTTTGGACTGCCGCTATCTTTGTCTGAAGGGGTTTTCGATGGTGGTGTTACTTGCGTCATATTTTCTTGCTTCAGGGAATTAATATGCTGGAGCCTGTGGTTTTTCGGGCTTCCAGCTCATGGTGGGCTTGTGCCACTGCACTTAAAGGGTAGCGTTGGCGTATGTCTATTTTAACTTTGCCGCCCTCCACCATGGAAAATAAGTGGGCCGCCATTTGTTCCAGGTCATCCCGTTTGGCCGTATAACTCATTAAACTGGGTCGGGTAATGAAAAGAGAACCGCGCGAAGCAAGCTCACCCAGGCTAAATGCGGGTACAGGGCCTGATGCATTACCAAAACTGACCATCATGCCCAAGGGAGAGAGACAATCCAGCGACGGGATGAAAGTATCTTTACCGATGGAATCATAAACGACCGGCACCCCTTTTCCATCCGTAATTTCACGAACACGCTGCACAAAATTTTCCGTATTGTAGTTGATGACATGGGCGCAACCATGGGCTTTGGCCAGTTCACCCTTCTCATCCGAACCGACAGTACCTATCATGGTGACGCCGATGGCGCGTGCCCATTGGCAGGCAATCAGGCCAACGCCACCTGCGGCAGCATGAAACAATATTGTTTCCCCGCCTTGCAAGGGGAAAGTGCGGTGAAACAGGTATTGCACCGTCAGTCCCTGCAACATCATGGCGGCTGCGGTTTCAAAACTGATGCTGTCGGGCAAGCGCACCAGATTGTCGGCGGGCATGATGCGTGCTTCTGCATAGGCACCGGTTGGTCGTCCGGCATAGGCAACCCTGTCACCAACTTGCACGTATTTAACATCTGCGCCAACTGCCTCAACGATGCCTGCCCCTTCCATGCCCAGGCCACCGGGTAATGCCTGTGGATACAGGCCAGTGCGGAAATACACATCGATAAAATTCAGACCGCAGGCTTTTTGGCGTACCAACACTTCACCCGGGCCAGGTGCACCCAGTTCGACGTCAACATATTCCATGACTTCCGGACCGCCAGTCTGCTGTATGCGAATTGCCTTGACCATTTATCTCTCCTGAAAGAATTTCATTATCTCTAAGTCTTTTTCACAGACAGCAAATACATGCCCCCCATGACCAATACTGTCCCGGCCATTTGCCAACTGGTGATGGGTTCACCCAGGAAATAGGCTCCCAAAAACAAGGTTGATACCGGACCTATCATGCCTGCTTGAGATGCGGTAGCCGCACCTATGCGTTTTACTGCAATCATGGTCATAAACACTGGCAATACCGTACACACGATGGCATTCACTATAGACAATGAATATACAGCAAGCGGCTGCACCAGCATGCTGGCGGGACGCAAAATAAAAAATTGCCCTATGCAGGCAGCACTGGAAACACACATTGCATATGACACAAGACGTAATGAACCCAGCCTTTGCACCAGTTGACCCGACTGTATCAGATAGATGGCATAAGAAATCGCCGCTCCCAGCACCAGGGCAGAGCCCAGCATGACATAGTCACCACCCAGCTTAAGGTCATGGAAGAACACCAGGACGATACCCAGATAAGACACCAAGAGGGCAGCCCATTCCAGCATGCTGACAGTGCGTTTCAAAAAGAATGCAGATATCAGCAAGACAAAAGAAGGTGTCAGGAACAAAATCAGACGCTCAAGACCCGCGCTGATGTATTGCAAGCCCAAAAAGTCCAGGAAAGACGACAGGTAATAACCAACCAACCCTAAACCCACCAGACGCCAGCGATCAGCCTTGCTCAAGCTGCCGGACTTGTGCATTTGCCAGACTGCAATCGCAGCAAAAATGGGTAAGGAAAATGCCATGCGAAAACAGATCAGTGTCACTGCATCGACGTTGTAACGATAAATCAGTTTGGCAACGATAGCCTTGGTAGAAAAGAGGATGGCACCTGTCAAGGCGATGGCAAGACCAATAAGGTAATGGCGGCGGGCGATTAATTTCGACTGTTCAGTAAGCATAAATCTCTAAAAGAAGACCGACTGTTACACGGCTTAAAACAATAATTTCACATATAAATTGCCAGGCAGAAAGCAAATAATTCCCACATGGAAAAGAACTAACAATCTTTCACATGGAATTTTACATTTGGTTGCCAAATTTGACTTTGTCTAACTATTAACTAATGCATTTTTCATTACACTTCCTGTTATGAACCACATCGCAGGAGAAAACCAGATGTACACGCCACGCTTACAATATGCAGATCAACCGGTACTCCGTCCTAAACGCGCATTACCGGATATGCCACAAAGGCAAACAAAAAAAATATCTCCAAAGCAAAACGATAGTTCCCTGAACAGTATTTTCAGGCGCCTGGCCAATAGCAGCAGCCAGGATCAGGAATAATAATTCTTCGATCAGCAGAGTACTTAGACTCTACTGATCTCTATTGGCTGTGTCGGCTTACGCATACTTTCTGGCGCAAGCTGAGTTATTTTTTCAGGATAGAGCCAAGTACCCCGCGAATAATTTCGCGTCCCACCTGAGAACCCATGGTCCTGACCGTGGATTTGATCATGGTTTCGACCACATTATCCTTGCGGCGCAAACCTCCCCCGCCTAGCAGGTTGCCGAATACGCTTTTCAATGTATCACCCACACCGCCACCGCTTTCTTGCTGTTGTGCAGGCTGAGCTGTGCGGCCTGCACTGAACGTTGGCCTGGATTGTGCTGACGGTGCCGATGCTGTGGATGGTGCAGACGGCGCATTCCCCCAGCCATTGGTATCTGCAGCCGCTGGCTCATCCCTTCTGCCGGGTTGCAGACTATCTTCTTTATCCGTCGTAGCAGCACGGGCAGCCACCCGGCCCGTCAGTTTTTCATAAGCAGACTCACGGTCTATATGTTTTTCATAGACACCGGCAACGATGGAAGTTTGCATGATTTGCTGACGCTCATCCGCCGTTATCGCCCCTATCTGCGATGATGGCGGCACGATCAGGGCACGTTGTACGATGTTTGGCCTGCCCTTATCATCCAGGAAGGAAATCAGCGCCTCACCAACTCCGAGCTCGGCAATCACAGCCGCAGTATCGAGCTTGGGATTGGGACGGAAGGTTTCTGCCGCAGCCTGCACCGCCTTTTGATCCCGGGGCGTATATGCACGCAAGGCATGCTGGACACGGTTACCCAGTTGCCCCAGCACGGTATCAGGGATATCCAGCGGGTTTTGCGTGACGAAATACACGCCCACACCCTTGGAGCGTATCAGGCGCACCACCTGCTCTATCTTTTGCAGCAAGACCTTGGGAGCCTCATCAAACAACAGATGGGCTTCATCAAAGAAAAACACCATCTTGGGCTGATCAACATCGCCTACTTCTGGCAAATGCTCATACAACTCGGACAGCATCCATAGCAAAAAGGTGGAATACAGGCGTGGCGATTGCAACAATTGATCTGCTGCGAGGATGTTCACAAAACCACGACCTTCGCCGTCTGTCTGCATCATGTCATCCAGGTTCAGCATGGGTTCGCCAAAGAATTGCTCACCGCCCTGCTCCGAGATGGTCAGCAAAGAGCGCTGGATAGCGCCGACACTGGCGGCAGAGATATTGCCGTATTCAGTCTGGAATTCAGAGGCATTCTCGGCCAGGTATTGCAACATGGCACGCAAATCCTTGGTATCCAACAGCAGCAAGCCATGGTCATCAGCGATCTTGAAGGCCAGTTGCAAGACCCCTTCCTGGGTATCATTGAGATTCAACATACGACCCAGCAGCAAAGGACCAAGGTCAGATACCGTGGCGCGTACCGGGTGACCCTGCTTGCCAAACATGTCCCAGAATGTGACCGGGCAAGCCTGCCATTTGGGTTCATCGACTTGCAGGGCTTGCAGCCTTTGCTGCATCTTGCTGGTGGCGCTACCTGCTTTGGCCATGCCAGACAGGTCACCTTTGACGTCTGCCATGAAGACAGGCACGCCAATTCCAGAAAACGCCTGCGCCAGGGTTTGCAGGGTAACGGTCTTGCCAGTGCCCGTAGCACCAGTGATACAACCATGGCGATTGGCCCAGTCTGACAATAAATTCAAGTCGAATTCGGCGTTTTTAGCGATCAACAAAGGTTTTGACATAGTTTTGGAGGGTGATTTGGGGAAGTCGGTTGGTGCCACTATGGTAAAATACTGGTCTTCATTATAAAACCAAGCCAGGCAAAATTGCCGCCCTCAGGGTGAGCTATTGTCAATTCAGGAAAGAGCGATCATGGCAGGACATAGTAAATGGGCCAATATCAAGCATAAAAAAGCAGCAACCGATGCCAAACGCGGCAAGATATGGACGCGTCTGATCAAGGAGATCACGGTTGCAGCACGCATGGGCGGTGAGGATGTCGATTCCAACCCGCGCCTGCGTCTGGCGGTAGACAAGGCGGCTGACGCCAATATGCCAAAAGAAAACGTCACGCGCGCAATACAACGCGGCGCTGGCACATTGGAAGGCGCAGATTACGAAGAAGTGCGTTATGAAGGTTATGGCATAGGCGGTGCCGCCATCGTGGTTGACTGCATGACAGACAACCGCGTACGCACAGTGGCAGAAGTACGTCACGCATTCAGTAAATTCGGTGGCAATATGGGTACTGAAGGCTCGGTCGCCTTTTTATTCAAGCATTGCGGCCAGATGTTTTTTGCCCCGGGCACGAATGAAGATGCCCTGATGGAAGCTGCTTTGGAAGCGGGTGCTGACGATGTCGTCACCGATGAAGAAGGCGGCATAGAAGTATTGTGCGCACCATTCAGCCTGTCTGACCTGCGCGCCAGCCTGGAAAAAGCCGGTTTCAAGGCAGAAGTCGCTGAAGTCGTCATGAAACCAAATACTGAGACCGTATTTACCGGTGACGAAGGCATCAAGATGCAAAAATTGCTGGATGCACTGGAAAACCTTGACGATGTACAAGAAGTATTCACCAACGCCATCATAGAAGATTAAGATGAAATTACTCGTAGTCGGCTCTGGTGGCCGTGAACATGCCCTCGCCTGGAAACTGGCGCAATCTGAACGTGTACAAACTATTTTTGTCGCCCCCGGCAATGGTGGTACGGCTGCTGATAGCCGTCTGAAAAACATCAACATCACAGACCCCGCAGCACTGGCAGACTTTGCCGAGCAAGAAAACATAGGCATTACCGTGGTCGGCCCTGAAGTGCCGCTGGCTGCTGGCATCGTCAATCTCTTCCGCGACCGTGGCCTGAAAATCTTTGGCCCGACCAAAGAAGCTGCACAGCTGGAAAGCTCCAAGGATTTCGCCAAGGCTTTCATGCACAGGCATGCTATTCCTACGGCTGAATATCAGACTTTCTCTGAGCTGGCACCTGCGCATGAGTACATCAATGCCAAGGGCGCACCTATCGTCATCAAGGCCGATGGCCTGGCGGCTGGTAAAGGTGTGGTCGTTGCCATGACGGCTGAAGAAGCACATGCAGCAGTCGACATGATGTTGTCTGACAATAAGCTGGGTGATGCCGGTGCACGCGTCGTCATTGAAGAGTTTTTGGCAGGCGAAGAAGCCAGCTTCATCGTCATGGTTGATGGCAAGAATATTTTGCCACTGGCAACCAGCCAGGACCACAAGCGCTTGCTTGACAATGACGAAGGTCCGAATACCGGCGGCATGGGGGCCTACTCCCCTGCACCGATCGTGACGCCACAACTGCATGCGCGCGTCATGCGCGAAATCATCGTGCCTACGGTGCAAGGCATGGCCAAGGATGGTATCGTATTTACCGGCTTTTTGTATGCTGGTTTGATGATCGATGATCAGGGCAACCCAAAAACCCTGGAATTCAATTGCCGCATGGGTGACCCTGAAACCCAGCCCATCATGGCACGTTTGAAGACAGATTTGCTGCATGTTGTTGAACATGCAGTCAATGGCACGCTCGATACTGTGGAACTGGAATGGGACAGACGTACCGCCATGGGCATCGTCATGGCAGCTGCTGGTTACCCTGATACACCGCGCAAAGGTGACAAGATCACCGGTATTCCTGCAGAAACCACAGAAACCGTTACCTTCCATGCTGGCACATCACTCAATGAAAAGACCTTGAACGTAACCGGTGGCCGTGTCTTATGCGTGGTTGGCCTGGGCGACACTGTCAAACTGGCACAAAAACATGCCTATGACGTGGTGGAAAAAATCCATTTCGATGGCATGCAATATCGCCGTGACATAGGCTGGCGTGCGCTGAACCGCAAGCATTAAGTCTTGATCATGCGTACATTTCGATATACGCAACCGATCTTTTAAAGCGGGTTGAGAATAGTCCAAAGACTAGTCCAACCCCTTGCGTTTTTTAGAGTAGATAGCAGAATGACAGATACACTCGCGGTTAAAAATTACTTCTTGGGCTTGCAGGCTGGTATAGTCGCGGCTCTTGAAGAAGTTGATGGCCATACTTTTATTACGGATAGCTGGGAACGCCCTGAAGGCGGCGGCGGTATCTCGCGCGTGATAGAAGAAGGCAAGGTATTTGAACGTGGCGGTGTAAATTTCTCGCATGTCATGGGTAAAAACCTGCCACCATCCGCCGCTGCCGCCCGCCCTGAGCTGGCTGGCCGCCAGTGGGAAGCCATGGGTGTCTCGCTGGTTCTGCATCCACGCAACCCGTATGCGCCCACTGTGCACATGAATGTACGCTTTTTCACCACCCGCGCCGAAGGGCAGGAAGATGTCTGGTGGTTTGGCGGTGGCATGGACTTGACGCCTTACTACGGTTTTACTGAAGATGCTGTGCATTTTCACCAAACCTGTAAAATGGCGGTCCAGCCTTTTGGTGCAGACTTGCATGCCCGCTTCAAGAAATGGTGTGACGAGTATTTTTACCTGAAGCACCGTAAAGAAGCACGTGGTGTAGGTGGCATCTTCTTTGACGATTTCAATGAGCAGGATTTTGCCAGCAGTTTTGCCATGATGCGCAGTGTGGGTGATGCCTTTATTCCGGCTTATCGCCCTATCCTGGAGCAACGCAAAGACCAGAAATATGGTGAGCGTGAGCGTGATTTCCAGGCTTATCGCCGTGGCCGCTATGTAGAATTCAATCTTGTATTTGACCGTGGCACGCATTTCGGCCTGCAATCTGGCGGCAGGACAGAATCCATACTGATGTCCATGCCCCCCATCGTCAAATGGCGCTATGACTGGAAACCGGAAGCAGGCAGCCCGGAAGCAGCACTGGCTACAGACTTTCTGGTACACCGGGAATGGGTATAGAAACTACGGAAACTACGGAAACTGCGGCACCACCTTGTATCCTGGTATTGGGTGGCAGCTTTGACCCTGTGCATCTGGGGCATATTGCCCTCGCTCATAGCCTGGCGACGGCATTGCAACCGGATGAATTGCGCATCATTCCCGTAGGCCAGCAATGGCAAAAGAATGAATTGCAAGCCACAGCAACGCAAAGACTGGCCATGCTGAAGCTGGCTTTTGAAGACTGGCAACTCTGCCCTGTCAGGATAGATGAACAAGAAATCATCCGCGCAGAACAGGGTAAAAGTAATTACACCATCGATACCTTGCACCAGCTACGCAGAGAAGTTGGCGATGAGGCATCACTGGTATTTGCCATGGGTGCAGATCAGTTGCAAAATTTGCACACCTGGCGCAATTGGCAGGCCTTGCTCGAGGTAGCGCATTTGTGTGCTGCCTCGCGACCGGGTTTCAGCCTTGATATCAGCAGCCCCGACATTGCTGACATCTGGAAGAAAAATGCCATCAGCGCCCTGGAAATGCGCACACGGCCAGCCGGTGGCACTTATCTGGAGAGAAATCTGGCGCAGGATGTATCTGCGACCCAACTACGTACTGAATTAAAACAGCATAACCCGACAACAAGATTGCTAGTCCCGCACAAGGTGCTAGACTACCTACAACAACAAACTATCTACCAATAAAATATGGATATTAAAAAACTGCAAACTTTGGTCATTGACGCTCTGGAAGACGTCAAGGCACAAGACATACAATTATTTGAAACAAGTCATCTGACCAGCCTGTTTGACCGCGTTTGTATCGCCTCTGGTACATCCAACCGCCAAACCAAGGCTTTGGCCGCGTCCGTACGCGACAAAGTCAAGGAAAACGGCGGCACTATCATCAGTATGGAAGGTGAAGCGACTGGCGAATGGGTACTGGTCGATCTGGGCGACATCGTCGTCCACATCATGCAGCCAGCCATCCGCGCCTACTACCGTCTGGAAGAGCTGTGGGGCGACAAGCCTGTCAAATTCGGCGCGGCAAAGCGCACTTCCGCTAAAAAGGTCGAGGCTGAAGAAGAAAGCGATAAACCTAAACGCGTCCGCAAAGTGGCTGGCAAAGCCGCTACGCTGGAAGTCACGCATGACATGATGGCTATCCAGACCACGCTGGAAGATGAAAAGAAACCAGCGCGCAAACCACGCGTCACCAAAACTACGGGCGATGCAGATGGCAAGCCAGCACGCAAACCGGTAGCCCGCAAAGCTGCTGATGGTACAGCTGCTAAACCGGCCAAACCAGCCAAGATACCAACTGGTGGTCGCGTCAAAGTGGCAGCAACTAAAACTGCAGTTGCTTCCGCCAAGCAAGCGGCAGAAAAACGCACTGCCAACGCTGCAGCAGCGCCAGCAAAACGCGCTCCGGCACGTAAGAAAGCAACAGAGGAATAATTCTCTGTTTCGTTTTGAATCCAAATGGCTGCCTGGTGCAGCCATTTGTTTAAGCTGATCAGGTTTCTATCTACTATTCGCAGCAAACAGACACAAACATGCAATTGATCATCGCCGCCGTCGGCCACAAAATGCCCTCCTGGATAGAAACAGGCTTTCAGGAGTATGCCAAACGCATGCCGCCAGAATGCCGCGTCATCCTCAAAGAAATCAAACCGGTAGAACGCTCGGGCAGCAAAACGGCTGAAACCGTCATGGCCCTGGAGCGTACCAGGATAGAAGCCGTGATACCCAAGAATGCCCGCATAGTCGCCCTGGATGAGCGCGGCAAGGACTGGACCAGTGTCGCCCTGTCACAAAACCTCACGCAATGGCAGCAGGATGGCCGCGATGTGGTCTTCATCATCGGTGGTGCCGATGGCCTGGACGCAGAATTCAAGGCCAAAGCCGATACCCTGATACGCATCTCCAGCCTGACCCTGCCGCATGGCATGGTCAGGGTACTACTGGCTGAACAGCTATACCGAGCCTGGTCAATTACCCAGAACCACCCTTATCACCGGGTATAAGTTATACCAAGGAGACCGCCATGCTAAAAGAAAATAAAATCTACCTGGCATCAAAAAGCCCAAGACGCCGTGAACTACTGCACCAGGCAGGCATAGAGTTTGATCTCCTGCTGCTGCGCGACGCCGCACCACGCGGGCCGGATGTGACCGAAATCGTCTTGCCCGGCGAAGCACCAGAAGCCTATGTCAGCCGTGTTACCCAGGAAAAAGCAGACAAGGCATGGGAAATCATGCATCTGCGCAAAATGCTGCCACGCCCCGTGCTCGCCGCGGACACCACCGTGGTACTCGGCAAGCAAATACTGGGCAAGCCCGCCGACAAGCAAGAAGCCATACAAATGCTGAGCATGCTGGCAGGGCAAACACATCAGGTACTGACCAGCATCGCCGTACATTCTGCAATGGGCAGTGCCGCTGTCACCCAATGTTCTGAAGTCAGTTTCGCAAAGCTCGATGAACAGCAGATACTCGCCTACTGCAATAGCAATGAACCCTATGACAAAGCCGGTGGCTATGGCATACAGGGCGCGGCTGCCCGCTTTATTTCACACATCAAAGGGAGTTATTCTGGCATCATGGGATTACCTTTATTTGAAACCTGCCAGTTGCTGCGCCAGGCAGGTATCTTTATTCCCTAAATTGAAGTACTAGAGAAGCTTATGAGCGAAAACCTCCTCATCAATATCACACCTCAAGAAACACGCGTTGCCCTGATGTTCCAGGGTGCCGTACAAGAACTCCATATTGAACGTACATTGTCACGCGGCCTGGTCGGCAATATCTACCTGGGCAAAGTCGTGCGCGTCTTGCCCGGCATGCAGTCTGCCTTTATCGATATAGGCCTGGAACGCGCCGCCTTTTTGCATGTGGCCGATATCTGGGATGCCCGTTCGCAAGATGCCAATGGCAATACCAATGCGCCACTGACACCGATAGAAAAATTGCTGTTCGATGGCCAGTCAGTGACTGTGCAAGTCGTCAAAGACCCGATAGGCACCAAGGGCGCGCGCCTCTCGACACAGATTTCCATTGCAGGCCGCATGCTGGTTTACCTGCCGCAAGATTCACATATAGGCATCTCGCAAAAGATAGAAAACGAAGCAGAACGCGAAGCCCTGCGTACCAAGGTACAAAACCTGCAGCAGCCAGAAGAAAAAGGTGGCTTCATCGTCCGCACCATGGCAGAAGATGCCTCGGATGAAGACCTCAAAGCCGACGTCGATTACCTGCGTCGCACCTGGTCCACCATACTGCAGTTAGCCAAGACCCAGCCACCGACTACCCTGCTGTATCAGGATCTTAATCTGGCACAGCGCGTCTTGCGCGATTTCGTCAATGAAGAAACCGACAGCATACAAGTCGACTCGCGTGAAAATTACATCATGCTGCAAGAGTTTGCCACGCATTACATGCCGTCGGTACTAGGCAAGCTGCAACACTATATAGGCGAGCGCCCGCTGTTTGACTTGCATGGCGTGGAAGAAGAAATAGAACGCGCCCTGGGCCGTCGCGTCGACCTGAAATCTGGTGGTTACCTCATCGTAGATCAGACCGAGGCCATGACCACCATCGACGTCAATACCGGCAGCTTTGTCGCTGGCCGCAATTTCGATGACACCATCTTCAAGACCAACCTGGAAGCTGCCCACGCCATCGCCCGCCAGCTACGCCTGCGCAACCTCGGCGGCATCATCATTCTCGACATCATCGACATGGAGAATGAAGAACACAAAACCGCCGTGCTATCAGAACTCAACAAGGCACTGTCACGCGACCGCACCAAGCTATCGGTATCCAATTTCTCTGCCCTTGGCCTGGTCGAAGTGACCCGCAAACGCACACGCGAATCACTCGCCCATGTCTTATGCGAACCCTGCCCTGCCTGCAGCGGCAAAGGCCAGGTCAAAACCGCCCGCACTATCTGCTACGAAATCCTGCGCGAACTGCTGCGCGAAGCCAAACAATTCAACCCCAGAGAATTCCGCATCATGGCTTCACAAGTCGTGGTCGACATGTTCCTCGAAGAGGAGTCCCAACACCTGGCCATGCTGGGTGATTTCATCGGCAAACCGATTTCACTGCAAGTAGAGAGTGTGTTTCATCAGGAGCAATACGATATTATTTTGATGTGATTTTTTTATCCATTAAAATCATGTACTTATCGCTTTACTTCAAAAATATACTGAATTAACTACAAAGTTAGCTACACATAATTTTGAGATATCGACCTCCAGTCAAAATGAATTTGTTTGTGAAAATAAATACCAATCCATGAGCAATGCAAATCGCTTGAGTGACGAAGACTACTTAAGTATTCGCAATGCACTAACCCTCGCATTACGTTCAGAAAAGATGCCATTTGCTTTGAGCGAAGAGGAAAAAAAGATGAGCCTGGATGATTGGGCATGGTTATCCTGTCAGTTTTTATGTGATTCTGAGTTACCCTATTTGCATATATAATCAATAATCATGCCACTCTGCTCATGCAAACAGCAGGCTGCATCAAGTGACTCACTCTTTGCAATTAACTCAATCAAGCAAAAGAAATTGATGTTTTCACTTAACTATCATTTCGAAAAAATCAATAATATCAGCTTGCTGACCAGGAAATAAATTTATGCAAAATTTTACGACAAGCCAGTTTTATGGTCTTAAGGATCACAGTCTATTCATGAAACACATCCAGGATGCTGTTGATCAAATGGAACACAAAGTCGGTATTTTTGCTGGTGATCATATATTTACATACAACCGCAACCTCAGCTTTCTTGAAGACGAAAAGTTCATGGCAGCATTCTATGCACACACAAGTGATCTGGCGGAGCAATCACTGATATGGCGTTACGCGACCGTATGCTGGGCAGCAAAGAATGGTGCAAAGCTGGACGGAGATTTTGTCGAAATTGCCTGTTATAAGGGAACGACGGCAAGGATCGTTTGTGACTACATGGATATGAAAAACTCCGACAGGAAATATTTTCTATATGACTTGTTTGAGCATGATGAAAAAATGCCGCATCACGCCATGCCTGATCATAGCAAGAGTTTATATCAACAAGTCCAGGAAAAATTTTCCGACTTCCCCAATGTCTGCATCACTCAGGGAAATATTCCCGACAGCCTGACCATTGCCGCTCCTGAGAAAATTGCGTTCATGCATCTGGATATTAATAATGCACAAGCAGAAATAGGCGCCCTTGATGTTCTGTTCGAGAGAATGGTTCCTGGTGCCGTACTGATATTAGATGACTATGGCTGGGTATATTATAGAGAACAGAAATTGGCCGAAGACCCATGGTTCGAAAAACTGGGGTATCAGGTTCTTGAGCTCCCCACGGGCCAGGGCATGGTCATCAAACAATAATTGATATACTTAAAATGCTGTCCATACAGCCTCTTTAATGTAGATTTTCTTGAAGGTGCCTGATGATCAACTGGTTTAATGCAAAAGCTGCGATAGATTTTGGAAAAGAATTGGCGGAATTTATCGCAGGAGACATGCCGCAAGAAATGGCGATGAACAATGATAGATTTTTCTGGAAAAAACAGGAAACTTTGCAGTTGATTACGATGAAAATTTGTCAATTCAATCTCAAGCAAGACATGAATATCTATAAAAAAGCACAATTTGCCAGAAGTTTTAAATCGCGATTGACTGAAAATGGTTTTCAAAAAGAAGCCACTCTCAACATGCTCAGCCTGACGATTAAGGAACTAAGTAAAAAAAGATAGTTCACTCTGCTCAAAAAACAGTCGAATGATCTTATGCAATTGGGGGCGTTAACCCCGCAATATGGAATCACATGAGAGATCCACTCACTAATGGTCGCTAAATCGATACAGCCAAGTGTGCTCGACCTTAACCCGCATGCGAGACTTATGACGGTTGCTCAGGCACTCTCTTCTGTCAATGTGTGACTGCATACAGCACTAAGGTTAGCAGAATTTGGCGGTTACCTGATCGTCGACCAGACCGAGGCCATGACCACCATCGACGTCAACACCGGCAGCTTCGTCGCTGGCCGCAATTTCGATGACACCATCTTCAAGACCAACCTGGAAGCTGCCCACGCCATCGCCCGCCAGCTACGCCTGCGCAACCTCGGCGGCATCATCATTCTCGACATCATCGACATGGAGAATGAAGAACACAAAACCGCCGTGCTATCAGAACTCAACAAGGCACTGTCACGCGACCGCACCAAGCTATCGGTATCCAATTTCTCTGCCCTTGGCCTGGTCGAAGTGACCCGCAAACGCACACGCGAATCACTCGCCCATGTCTTATGCGAACCCTGCCCTGCCTGCAGCGGCAAAGGCCAGGTCAAAACCGCCCGCACTATCTGCTACGAAATCCTGCGCGAACTGCTGCGCGAAGCCAAACAATTCAACCCCAGAGAATTCCGCATCATGGCTTCACAAGTCGTGGTCGACATGTTCCTCGAAGAGGAGTCCCAACACCTGGCCATGCTGGGTGATTTCATCGGCAAACCGATTTCACTGCAAGTAGAGAGTGTGTTTCATCAGGAGCAGTACGATATTATTTTGATGTGATGAAATCGAGATTAAATTGTTCATGGAAATTATTGCAAACAACATGAAAAGATGGAATGGATGGACGTACTTGGACGTCCATCACGTTTCATTAGGCTTTCAACAGGTACACCAAAGACACGAAAGCAGCCCCTATGCATAAAATAATCCAGAACCAGGGGCGGCGAAAAAATGCTTTTGTCGGCTTTTTTAATATCTGTGTTGCTTTTGAATTTGCGCGTTTAAAATCTGTAGCGTACTGATCATTCAAAAATCGAATGACGAGAATTTTCCCATTGTCAACGAACTTCAATGGCCGGACATTTGCGGCATTTTTTGCCCACATCAGTGTCAGAAATCCCAGCCAGCCAAACACAAGGAAGGCTATTGTCGCCACTTTTCCGACACCAAGCATATAAGCAAGATCGACAAGTGTCATGTGATTGGCAAATTTCTGATACAGGAAAAAACACGACATAAAAAGGGAGAAATACACCAGCCCCCTGAGCACTGTCATGAAGACGCCGCCTTCCAGTAAAGTCAGAGCCCATTCATTACTGGACGCATGCTTCGCACACATGGGAAAATTAATTGATGACACTTTCTCGCCAACGGAAACCGAGACCACATTGTATGAAGCGGTACTACGTACAATATGTGCTTTTACATTACTCAATCGCCCTGTTGCTCCACATGCGGGACAACGGTCAGGCCAGTTAATTCCGCCGTCAAGCCGGTTCAACGCTACACGAATTACTTCGGACATCTGCCCTCCTGTCAATAATTTCAGCTAAAAACTCAAAGCGGCATGATTGCAGCAAACAAACCCGCTGGTCAATCAAAATAAGTTGTGGCTGGAAAAACAAAGGTATTTAAACAAGCATCGAACACAACAAACCATCTTGCCAATCAATTACACAGAGTGTCATGGACTGACACGCCACTTGTGGCGGTTCACAAATTAGTCGCAAACAAAGAGTAAAATAATCCCCATCTCTGCACAGTTCCTTGAAGAGTAGACCATGGTGCGGATATTCAAAAAGACATGTCAATGAGGTGTGCTGTCAATAAAGGACGTTCTTGTTTCAAGTAGTCTGTGATTGTTTATTGAAATTCTCATCAAAACAAGGAGCTATCATGTATCCATGGTTATGGGTTTGGTCACCACAGGTTCACTTTCCCTGGAGTGGCAGTGTTGCGCAAAGCATAGAGCCGAATACAACCTGGTTCTACAATATGATTCCGCCTGTTTCTGGGGATGCAGGAATAGAGGCGCAAGTATTTCAGCTAGCGTCATATGGTACTCAACTGGGTCAGATCACTGATGTGTTATTGGACATCGTGAAAGAGACAGAAAACCTGTCTCCCAAAGCCCTTGAATCGCTAAAGGAATTACAAACCTTGAAAACCAAAATTGAAGTGATCAAGAAGAGATCGGCGCAACCAGCAAAACTAGAGTGAGCCAAGATTTTTGATATTACGGCAAACTTTGTTTTGGGTCCAAGGCTGCTGTGTAATCACTTAGAGTCATTTAAAAAATTCACCTCATTGCTTGGGGTGGAGTAGGTGCTGCGCATCCATTGCAGCGATACGTCCCTCATCAGTAGGCACCACCCAGACTTCTATGCTGCTGTTCGGAGTATGGATTGCCATGATATCGTCACTACGCGCTGCGCTATTTTTGTTTGCATCAACTTGCACACCAAGATACGCCAGCCCTTCTGCCACTTGCTGTCTTAAAGCGGCATCGTGCTCGCCTATACCGCCAGTAAACACCAGCACATCCAGGCCGTTCAAACAGGCGCTTAATGCACCGCATTCGCGTATGACGCGGTAAGTGAATAAATCGATCGCGAAGCTGGCTTGCGGGTCGCTGCTGGCGCGCAGGGTGCGCATGTCAGCAGAAATTCCGGAAACTCCCAGCAAACCAGATTCTTTATACAGAGTCGTTTCAAGTCGTTTTTCATCCCAGCCCTGCTGCATCAGGTACAGCAAGACACCGGGGTCGAGTGCGCCGCAGCGGGTGCCCATCATCAGGCCGTCGAGTGCAGAAAAGCCCATGGAGGTGGCGATGCTTTTGCCGTTTTTCATGGCGCAGGCGCTGGCACCATTGCCGAGGTGCAGCATGATGACGCGCCCGGCAGCAGGATCAAATGCGCGTGCCGATTGCTGGGCCATGTGGCTGGCGACATAGCGGTAAGACAGGCCGTGAAAACCGTAACGGCGTATGCCAATGGCACGCAGAGATTGCGGTAAAGCCAGCGTGGTTTCGCGTGCAGGCATATCGGCATGGAAGCCAGTATCAAAACAGGCTATTTGCGGTATGCCGGGATAGGCACGACGGAAGGCGGTTACTCCTTCCAGATTATGCGGTTGATGCAGGGGTGCCAGCGTATCAAGGGTATGCAAGTAAGCAAGGGCGTCATCATCAATAATAATGGACGGTGAAAAGCGCTCGCCACCGTGGACTATGCGGTGGGCAACAGCAGCTATTTGCATGTCTGCGCTATGACTCAGCAATAAACCATGCAGGGCTACTAATGCAGCAGCAAACTGATCACCATCTGCCGCCTTGATTGCAGCTTCGTCCAGAGTCAATTGCTGCACTTCGGTGCCAGCACGGAATTGTATGAATGGCTTGCCACCGGGTTGCAGACCCTCAATCACCCCAGTCAGATTGCTGCGCGTGACTCCTGCATCAGTATACGGGTACAGCGCAAACTTGATGCTGGACGAACCTGAATTGACAGAGAGGATGACCGGGTTTTTCATGGTGCATTCTTCCGGTATTCATGGGCCAGTAATTTAACCAGTGCGGCTGAAGCAACCCTGGAAGATGGCCCATCGGCACGGCTGGTCAATGCAATAGGCACTTTTGCACCCAGGACGACACCACAAGTCGCAGCGCCTGCCAGATATTCAAATTGCTTGCCCAGCATATTGCCCGATTCCAGATCCGGCACCATGAGAATATCAACATCTCCAGAAACGGCAGAAACTATGCCCTTGATCTGTGCTGCACGGGCAGATATGGCATTGTCAAATGCCAGCGGGCCATCAACAATTGCGCCAGTGATCTGTTTGCGTTCTGCCATTTTGCACAAAGCAGCGGCATCGATCGTAGACATGATTTTAGGGTTAACCGTTTCTACCGCCGACAACAGCGCGACCTTCGGTAGAGGAATGTTCAGTGCATGGGCCAGGTCGATGGCATTTTGCAGTATGTCAGCTTTTTCTGGCAGGGTGGGATAGATATTCAGAGCGGCATCTGTCAGCAACAAGAGCTTGTGATACATGGGCACATCCAGATGATAAACGTGCGACAACCGTCTACCAGTGCGCAAGTCAGTGCATTCAACCACGGCATGCATGAGTTCATCAGTATGCAGGCTGCCTTTCATCAGGGCTTCCACTTGGCCCTTGGCAGCCATTTCGGCGGCTATGTCGGCAGCGGCATGGCTATGTGGAGCATCAACTTTTTCAAATCCTGTGATATCAATATTCGCGGCTGCAGCAACGGCGAGCAGTTTTTCCAGTGGGGCGACCAGCACCGGAATAATCAAGCCCTGCCTGGCGGCATCTACTGCCCCTTGCAAGGAGTCTGCATCACAGGGATGAACAACCGCGCAGCGTATCGCTGGCAAATCCTTGACACTGTCCAGCAAATGGCGCTGGCGTTCACCCAGGTCAAACATGGTCATGGTAGGCAAGTGGGTGCGCGGGCGGCTGACTTTTTCTGTCGGAGCGATGACCAGAGCATTGCCATAGACGACTCTCTCACCCTTCTGGTTAATGATTTCGCAGTCCAGGGTCACGCGCTTTTTTTCGTCGCCTTTTGCCACGACGGTAGCTGACACAGTCAGGGTGTCGCCTATGCGTACAGGCTTGGCAAAGTGCAGGTTTTGTTCCAGGTAAATCGTACCTGGCCCAGGCAGGCGCGTGCCAAGGATAGTGGAAATCAGCGCCCCGCCCCACATGCCGTGAGCGATGACACCATGGAACAAGGTATGTGCTGCATACTCGGCATCCAGATGGGCAGGATTGACGTCACCTGATACCGTGGCAAAAGCCTGGATATCGGCATTAGTCAATGTACGTATCTGGCTGGCGCTCTGCCCTATTTGCAAATCTTCGTACACCACGTTGGAAATGATGTCTGGCTCGTTCAAATCAGTGTTTATGGTATTCATAGAATATTGGACTTTCATCAATTCACGATGTGATAACCACCATCAACATACAGGGTTTGGCCTGTCATGCCGGAGGATGCATCGCTGACCAGAAAGGCGGCCAGCCTGCCAATTTCATCCAGTGTCACCAGCCTGCCTAAAGGTGAGCGGGCTATGGCTTTTTGCATCAATGCATCAAAATCCTGCAAACCCGATGCGGCGCGGGTAGGCACAGGGCCTGGGGAAATGGCATGTACCCGCGTACCCCTGGCGCCAAGCTCGGTCGCCAGGTAACGTACTGTTGATTCCAGCGCGGCCTTGACCGGGCCCATGATGCCATAATGAGCAACTGCTTCCTCTGCCCCCAAGTAGGTCATGGTCATGATACTGGCATTCTTGCTCAAATGTGGTTCGCATAATTTAGCGAGGCGGGCAAATGAATGGCAAGACACATTCATCGCACGCGAGAAGCCAGCACTGGAACTGTCGATGACGCGACCATGCAAATCATCCAGCGGTGCCCAGGCGATGGAATGAATGACAAAGTCGAACTCACCCAATTCTTTGGCTGCGGCATTAACCAGCGCTTCCAGCGAGCCATCCTGCTCGACATCGCACACCACCAAGCTTGATTCAAGCGCGCCTGCCAGTGGCGCCACGAATTGTCGGGCTTTGTCATTCACGCAGGACAACACCATTTTTGCACCCAGTTGCCGCAACATGGCAGCACAGCCATAGGCGATGCTGTGTTCATTGGCCAGGCCGATGATAATGCCACGCTTGCCTTGTAATGAAAAAGAAGAACTTGCTTCAGTCATTTGTTTTACCGATCCGGGTGATGTAGGAAACCTGCGAGCGCCATCTTGCTTGCGCATGCCAGAAACTGTCGCGTTGTCCATCAATAGATTGATGCAGATCAAACTTTGCTCGCATCCCCTACCAACACAAGAGAAGACAAGGCCAGACAAGATGATTGTTAATCACGAAGAAGTGTACTCTGAATGTATTGCTGCATTTGCACAATGCAATTGATACGCATCAATTCAATTGAGTGACATGTTTGCCAGAATGTGCAGACCTACAGGCCAACTATAAGGATGTGCCGATGAAAACTGATTACAACCCTGCCTTGCCCCATCAACAAGCTGAAACAAAGTCTGTGGAAAAAGAAAAAAACGAAGAGTTGTGCTATCTCAGTGACGGCAAAGCAGAAGTACATCCTCTGGACATGCTCTTGCAAAACAACATCGCCAAACTGACTGGCGGCCTCTCGCCTGCCAGCATGGCACTGGCCTGGATGGATTGGGGCATGCATATCGCAATGTCACCCGGCAAGCAGATAGAGCTGGCTAACTTGCTGCAAAAGCAGATGGGTAGCTGGCCACAATTAATGTCATCTTTAAAGAATAGTCCTGTAGAAGAAAAGAGTGTATCAAGTGCACCGGCAGATAGCCGCTTTTCTTATGCTGGCTGGGCTAACTGGCCTTTCAATGCCATGAGCCAGTCATTCTTGCAAGGGCAAGAATTGCTGCAAGTGGCGACCACTGGCGTGCGTGGCGTCAGTGCCCATCATGAGAATGTCGTCAACTTCATGTCCAGGCAAATGCTGGATGTAGTTTCACCATCCAACTTCCCCATGCTCAATCCCGAAGTCATTGCCAGCACGCAGGAAACTGGTGGCAAAAACCTCATGACAGGTGCAGCGCACTGGATGCAGGATCGCAGCCTGGAATTCAATATTCCTGATGTGCTTGCGGACGTAGTTGCGGGTGAACGCAAGACTGAACAACTGTCTTACCAGCCAGGCCGGGATGTCGCCATGACTGAAGGTAAAGTGGTGTTTCGCAACCACCTGATAGAACTCATACAGTATGCACCGCAAACTGCCAGAGTATACGCAGAGCCGGTCATGATCGTGCCTTCGTGGATCATGAAATACTATATTCTCGACCTGTCGCCGCATAATTCACTGGTGCGTTTTCTGGTGAGTCAGGGTCACACGGTTTTCATGATTTCCTGGAAAAATCCAGGCAAGGAAGACCGTCATCTTGGTATGCAGGATTATCTCGACAGTGGCCTGTTTGCAGCGCTCGAAGAAGTCGGCAAATCAAGTCAGCACAAAACTGTGCATGCAGTCGGCTACTGCCTGGGCGGCACTTTGTTGGCCATTGCTGCGGCAGCGCTGGCGAGTGAACATGCCAAAGAATACACCCATCACTTGCCAACCGTGCAGACGGTGACTTTGCTGGCATCACAAACTGATTTTACCGAGCCTGGCGAACTTGGCCTGTTCATTGATGAAAGCCAAATAGCCATGCTGGATGCGCAAATGTGGGAACAAGGCTATCTCACTGGCGAACAAATGACGGGTTCATTTCAATTGCTTAATTCACGCGACCTGATCTGGTCAAAGATCATGCGTGAATACCAGCTGGGCACACGCAATTCGCCAAACGATTTGATGTCATGGAATGCCGATACCACGCGCATGCCTTACCGCATGCATAGCGAATATCTGAAGCACCTGTTCCTGCACAATGACCTGGCAGAAGGCCGTTATGAAGTGCATGGACATGCCGTGGCGCTAAATAATATTCACACTCCTATGTACGTGATTGGCACTGCACGTGACCATGTATCGCCCTGGCGCTCTGTCTATAAAATCCATGTGCTGACAGATGCACCTATTGATTTTGTATTGGCATCTGGCGGCCATAATGCAGGTATCGTTTCTGAACCCGGCCATGCGCATCGCACATATCAACACTTGCCAGCAGACCAGCGTGCGGCCTCATTCCAGCAAGCGGATGACTGGTTGGCTGCGGCAACAACTGAAACAGGTTCATGGTGGACACATTGGCAAGCCTGGCTGGCAAGCCATTCAAGCAATACGCGCATCAAAGCCAGGGTTGTCACCGATAAGGGCCTGGGTGTTGCTCCAGGCAGCTATGTATTTGCAAAATAAACTTAAATAACATCATTTGAAATATGCCCCAAAATCATAAGGAGTAGAATCGTTTTTGACGATAGCGATTGTTGATCACTATGCACAGCTAAATTGCGGGGGAAGTCACAACGATGATATTAAAAAAGTCACATCAGCTCAGAAGACATCTTTTGACCGCTCTTCCCCTGATTTTTTCATCAACAAGCTGGGCCGCAGAATTGCGCAAGGAAGTCTTGCTGATCGCCGAATCCAATACTACCAATAGTCCACAAGTCCCTTACAATCCTGTCTTTCAACAAGCTGTGGGCTATGTGGAAAAGGAATTGCAAGTACAGTTTGAATACCGGCGCTATCCCTGGAATCGCCTTTTACAAAGCTTGAATGAAGGTGAAGGCTTGGCTTTTGGTTTGTCGAAAACCAGGGAACGGGCGCAAACCCTGCATTTTTCTCTTCCAGCTTTTGCCACCCATGTCTGGCTGGTGGTCAGGAGTGACAAGAGTTTTGCATTCTCCCGCTTGTCTGACTTACAGGGCAAAACCGTGGGCATGGTGCGTGGCTCTACCTATGGCGACGAATTTAACAAGGCCAAAGCAAGCTTGCTGCTGATAGAAGATGATGTGTATTCCCTGCCTTCACGCTTGAAAAAACTACTCAGCAAGCGCACGGACGTCATGCTGTTCAGTCATCATGACCCCGACCCGCGCAAGGTGGAAGCCATGCTGAACAAGACCATGCCCGAGATAGCCCCAGACACGCCCATGCCGCCGGGTGTGACATTCAAGGTGCTTGACCATTTTCTGTTTGTGGATTACATCCACTTTGCGATTTTGGCGTCGCAAGATAAGGGCATTATTGAGCAGATCAACAAGGCCATTAAAAAAGGGCAACAAGACGGGTCCATGCCTGCCGTTAACCTATCCAGATAAATCAGGTGGCAGTTCCAGTTGTCAATAGCGCTTGCAAGGGTTGCCAGACCATGTGACTGTCGAGCTTGTTCATACAGTCATGATGACCTAACGGGCACTCTCTCTGCTTGCAGGGGGCGCAAGCCAGACGCAGCGATAGAGAATGCGCAATATCAGAAAATGGCGGTGCGTGATCAGGGTCAGTCGGTCCATAGATGGCAATCACGGGCCGGTTGAATGCCGAGGCAATATGCAATAAGCCAGAATCATTCGACACCATGGCGTCACTTGCTGCTATCAGTGCCAGTGCCTGATCCAGTTTGGTCTTGCCAGCAAACTGGTGAACGGCAGGGCAAGCTGCCTGTATTTGCTGACAAACTTCCACATCCTTGGGTGAACCCAGTAAGACAATTTGCGCATCAGGATGCGCATGCAGGATGGTCCTGGCCAGTTCTGCAAAATGGCTGACTGGCCAGCGTTTGGCATTGCCGAATTCTGCACCGGGGGCAAAACAGATCAAAGGCTGCTGTGCCGACAAACCCATATCCTGCATGACTGCGTCTATCTGCGTCGCCGCAATTTGCAAGCGCGGCTTGGGGAAACTCTGCACAAGATCAGTCACTGGCTTGCTGGCCAGTGCTGCATAAAATGCCACCATGGCGCGCGGTACGGGCCTGCTGTCATGATGCATGACATTGATGAGGCCGTAACGGCTTTCGCCCTTGTAGCCTACACGTTTTTTGATGCCTGCCATCCAGGGCAACAGTGCAAACTTCAGGGTATTCGGTAAAACGTAGGCGGCTGCATAGCCTCTTTGACGCAAGATTTTTGCGTAACGCCAGCGCTCACGCAATTGCAGTGAGCCATGCTTGAATGGCGTTTCCAGCACCGTATCCACTTCCACCATGGCGCGTAAAACCGGTGCTACCCAGGCGGGTGCCAGCACGTCAATCGCAGCTTGCGGATGGTCGCGTTTCAGCAACTGCAGCAAAGGCTGCGCCATGACGGCATCACCTATCCAGTTGGGTGCAATGACGAGGATGCGGTTTGCAGGACTTTGCACGACTACACTCATCTTGGCGTGCGTCCCATGAGGAAGAACTCATCATTCGGGCGCATGGAAATCACATTTGCCATACGGTTCGACAAACCAAAGAATGCGGTAATGGCAGCGATGTCCCAGATATCTTCATCATCAAAGCCATGACTGTGCAATGATGCATAGTCAGCATCATTAACACTTTGCGAATCCAGGCAGACCTTGATGGCAAAATCCAGCATGGCGCTTTGGCGTGGCGTGATATCTGCCTTCAAATGATTGACGGCAACCTGGTCAGCCACCAGGGTATTTTTGGCATAGATACGCAAAATGGCACCATGGGCAACCACGCAATACAGGCAATTGTTTTTGGCGCTGGTGGCAGTGACTATCATCTCGCGCTCGGCCTTGTTCAGGTTGCCGGTGGTCTTCAGCATCAGGGCATCATGATAGGCAAAGAAGGCACGGAATTCATCTGGCCTGTGCGCCAGTGTCAGGAATACATTCGGTACAAAGCCAGCTTTTTCCTGCACGGCCAATACCTTTTCGCGTATGTCGTCCGGCAGGTCTTTTATTTCTGGAACAGGGAAACGGGAAATTGCGGTAGTCATGGCTTCTCCTTTATCAATCAGGCGGCAAATTGCAGGCGATGCAGATTGGCATACGTGCCGCCATTATCGAGCAACTCTGCATGCGTACCCATCTCGATTATCTTGCCGTCGACCAGCACGGCAATACGGCTGGCGCGTTCTATGGTTGATAAACGGTGGGCAATCACCAGCGTGGTACGGCCCAGCATCAGTTCATCCAGTGCAGCCTGCACGGCGCGCTCAGACTCGCTGTCGAGCGCCGATGTGGCTTCATCCAGTATCAATATCGGTGCATTTTTATAGATGGCGCGGGCGATGGCGAGGCGTTGCCTTTGTCCACCAGAGAGACGCATGCCATTATCGCCTATTACTGTATTCAAGCCATCGGGCAAATCACGCACGACATCGGTCAGGTGTGCTGCCTGCACTGCCGCCGCCACGCGTGCGGGGTCAGGGTTGGAGTCACCATAGGCAATATTTGACACCAGGGTGTCATCAAACAAGACCACATTCTGGCTGACCATGGCAATTTGTTCGCGCAGGCTGGACAAGGAAATATCCTGCAACGAAATACCATCCAGCAGGATGTCGCCAGAATCTGGCGTGTAAAAACGAGGGACCAGATTCACCAGCGAAGTCTTGCCACCGCCAGACATGCCGACAAGGGCGATGGTTTCACCCGGCGCTATACTGAGGTTGATGTCTTTCAGGGCTTCCTGTTCCTGGCCTGGATAAGAGAAGCTGGTGTGTACAAATTCCAGCTTGCCTTGCGCACGGGCCGGCAAGGCTGTGCCGCTATCAGTTTCTGGCGCAGTATCAATCAGGGAAAACACTGATTCTGCGGCAGCCATGCCGCGCTGCATAGGCCCGTTCAAGTCTGCCAGACGCTTCAAGGGTGTCAGCAATAACATCATGAGAGCGACAAATTCTATAAAACTTCCGGCTGTAGTTGAATCCTGTGCTGCCTGCGATACCGCAAACATGATGACTACCGCCACCGCAATCGCTGCCGCCAGTTGTGTCAACGGAGTGGTGGATGCCACCGCGACAGTTGTCCGCATGGCATAGCCGCGCAACTTTTCATTCTTGGCTTCGAACCTTTCCTGTTCATATTTCTGTCCACCGAAAATGCGTATCACCTGGCTCGCGCGGGTTGCTTCTTCTATGACCTGTGTCAGTTCATTGCTGACATCCAGTTGGCTTTGATTAAGCTTGCGCAAGCGCTTGCTGACACCACGCACCAGATAAGCCATGACGGGCATCATAATCAGGGCAATGATGGTCAGTTTCCAGTTACTCCACAACAAGGCTGCCAGCAAAACTACGACAGTCAACGAATCACGGAACAGCGTCGTCATCGAGACCTTGAGCATCTCGACGATTTGCTGCGCCTCAAACATGATGGTGTTGATGATGCGGCCACTGGATTCACTCTGGTAAAAACTGATGGGCACATTCAGGATGCGACCAAATACACTTGCACGTAGCTGGTTCAGCAGCCTGGTGGATATCCAGGTCATAAGGTAGCTGGTGGTAAAGGTGCAAATACCCCGTAATAAAAAAATCCCGATGATGGCAGTTGGCACCATCCATAAGGCCAGGTTTTTTGCATTGCCATGAAAGCCATGGTCAAGGATATAGCGCAATACTTTGGGGAACATGACCTCGGTCGAAGCCGTGCCCAGCATGGTCAGCAGTGCCCACCACACGCGGGACCGATATGGTGTGATGGCCAGCCACAAGCGGCGGAACACATCGATGGTTTCTTTATTGATCAAACTCATAGTGTGAAATTCATATCCTGTCTTGGCGCAAGCTGCTCAATCAATCAACTAATCAATCAAGCTTGCGCATAAATAATCTATCTGCGGCGTGACTAATTTTTATTACGCATGCCAGCCAACGGTATCGCCAGCAAAATCATGAAAGCCATGCCAAACACACCGTCACGCAAGATCGCATTGAACATGCCACCCAGCATCATGGCGATGGTCAGCATCAGCAGGGGCATGGCCATTTCTCTGGTGTTGGGGTTTTCATGCGCAGTCATACGGTAAGCCACCCAGTATTGTGTCGCCCAGATCGCCAGCAAAGCCAACAGGCCAACTACACCCACCTCGGTCAAATACAAAAGATAATCGTTGTGTGGCGTGGTCATGGTGGCGCTGATCAGCCCTTTGGCTTCTTGCTGATAGAGATGCATCCAGGTGGCGATGCCATGGCCTGTCAATGGCTCTTCTGCAATGATCTCGCTGGTGATTTTGTAAAGTTCCAGGCGCATGCCATCATCATTGACTTTGCGTCCCTGAGAAAAATCATGCAATTGATGCACAGTGCAAAGGCTGCGCAGTTTGAAGATTTCCCATGGACCTGCTTGCACCAGACGCACTTCACAAGTTGTTGGTGGTGGCAGGCTCAATGCATATTTCCAGGTGCCGCCCAGTGCTGCCAGCAAGATCACCGGTAAGGCCACAGTGCGCCATGACCAGCCCATCTGACGCAAGATCAGTACACCGCATAACAGGAAAAACAACAGACTGGCAGTCCTGGTTTTTGCCAGCAAGACCAGCGCCGCTGCTACATATACAATCGCCAGCACACGCCAGACCAGATGGTCACGATGCATGCGCAAGTCATGCAACATCCAGGCGGCTGCAATAGCCATCAGTATGCCCAGCAAGATGGATTTATTGCCTTCATAAATCACGTAGCTGCGAAATACAGTATTGGCGGGCAAGAGATGGAAAAAATTTGCCACGAACAACGTCGCTGCCAATATCGCCCCAGCAAAAAATACATACGTGGCACGCCTTTGCCATAGGCCCGCAGTGACGGTCAGGAAAGGCAAAAGAAATAAATAAGTCTGGTAATGCAAAAAGCCCGGCCAGAATTCTTTACTGATTTCTGGCGGCACATCCTGCAATGCTGCCAGCACCATGCTGACCAGGCTCAGGCCGAGTATGGGTAACAACATCGGGCTTTGCCTGATCCTGTGTATCTTTTTCAGGTAACTGCCTGACACCAGCAAGCTGATATAAAACAGCAGCACGCCGCCATACATGACACCAACGGGAAAGAACAAGGTCAACGGCAAACCAGTTAATATCTGTTGCGGCAAGAACTGACGCCAGCCAGTTTGCGGTTCCATCTGCATGGAACCGCCACCCGTTGGCAATACACTGGCTGCACTCATGGCCTCAGGCGTATTCAATTTTGACGTTTTTCATGGATAGCCACTCACCCAGATTCTGTCGCAAGACATCGTCCGGGTTCACCCGCCACTGATCTGACAGATACAGTTCTGCGCTGGCATTGGCGTTTTGGTAGCGTACCAATACCGGGCAACCATCGGCATTCAAATGTGGCTTCAGCATCTCTTGCAGCTTTTTAGTGTCTGCGCTGGATGTCAAAGTCAAACGCAAACCTTGAGAAAACTGTACGCGGGCACGGCCTATGTCCATGACTTTTTCAGCCGAGATACGCAAGCCGCCAGAGAACCTGTCTTCAGACACCTTGCCCAGCACCGCCAGGAATTCATCTTCCTTGAACAGGGATTTGAATTCTTCCATGAGTTCGCTATACACCGTTACCTCAACCACGGCAGTGCCGTCATCGAGGCTGACGATGAGCAGCTTGCCACGCTGTGTCATCTGGGTGCGCACACCTGTGATGATGCCGCAAATCAGTCGCAAGTCGCGTGAAGGCTCCAGCTTGGCCAAGGTAGTCTTGATGAACTGGCGTACTTCTGGCGCATAAGAATCAAACAGATGGCCAGACAGGTAAAAGCCCAGCGCGAGTTTTTCTTCAGTCAGGCGCTTCTTGTCTGTCCAGACGGCTACATCCAGATAATCTGGTGGCGAGATCAAATCGTCGTCATCGCCAAACAGGCTGACCTGGTTGGCTGCGGCTTCTGCCTGCATCGCTGCTTCCAATGCAAAATCAACGGTGGCCAGCAAGATGCCACGGTCTTTGCCCAGGCAATCCATGGCACCGGCACGTATCAGGGACTCTACCGTACGGCGGTTGACCTGGCGTTTATCGACGCGCTTGCAGAAATCGAATAAATCCTTAAATGGCCCGCCTTCTTTTCTGGCCGTGATGATGCTTTCTATCGCATTCTGGCCAGAACCTTTGACGGCACCCATGCCATAGCGTATCTGGCTCGATTTTTTACCAGCTTCGGCAACAGGCATGAAACGGTATTCAGATTGGTTGATATCCGGCGGCAGCATTTTGAGCTTGCAGATATCGATCGCATCTTCGACCAGGATCTTGACCTTGTCAGTATCATCCATGGCCAGCGACATATTCGCTGCCATGAAGGCAGCGGCATGATGTGCCTTCAAATAGGCTGTGTGATAAGACAGCAAGGCATACGCGGCAGCATGGGATTTATTAAAACCATAGCCCGCGAATTTTTCCATCAAATCGAAAATCTCATCGGCTTTTTCTTGCGGCAAACCATCCTTGGCAGCACCGTCACGGAAAATCTGGCGATGCTCGGCCATCTCTTCAGCTTTCTTTTTACCCATGGCACGACGCAGCAAATCGGCACCGCCGAGTGAGTAACCACCGACTACCTGCGCCATCTGCATAACCTGTTCCTGATACACCATGATGCCGTAGGTTTCAGACAAAATACCTTCGGTACGTGGGTCAGGATAATCGAAACGTTCACCATGCTTACGTTTGCAAAAATCCGGGATCAGATCCATAGGACCTGGGCGGTACAAGGCCACCAGGGCGATAATGTCTTCAAAACGATCAGGACGCGCATCTTTCAGCATGCCTTGCATGCCGCGGCTTTCCAGCTGGAACACGGCCACCGTCTTGGCCTTGGTCAGCAATTCATACGATGGCCTGTCATCCAGCGGCAATTTGGCCAGATCGAAATCTGCCATGGCTGGGTCCATCATCTTGATATAGCGCACTGCCCTGTCAAGGATGGTCAAGGTGGTCAAACCCAAAAAGTCGAACTTGACCAGGCCCACGGCCTCGACGTCATCTTTATCGTACTGCGAGACCACGCCAGAATCACCGCCCTGAGTGTAGAGCGGGCAAAAATCTGTCAGCTTGCCCGGTGCAATCAATACACCACCGGCATGCATGCCGATATTACGGGTAATGCCCTCTACCTGTTGCGCCAGGTCGAGCAGGGTTTTGACTTCTTCTTCGTTTTCCTGACGCTCAGCCAGCAGGGGTTCTTCAACAATAGCTTCGGCAATCGTGACCTGCTTGCCCGGCTTGAACGGAATCAGCTTGGAGACGCCATCGCAAAACATATAGCCAAAATCCAGCACGCGGCCTACGTCGCGTATCGCGCCCTTGGCAGCCATGGTACCGAATGTGGCAATCTGCGACACAGCTTCTTTGCCATAACGGTCTTTCACGTATTGAATAACACGGTCGCGACCTTCCTGGCAAAAGTCAATATCAAAGTCGGGCATGGATACCCGCTCTGGGTTCAGGAAACGTTCGAACAGCAAGTTATACTGCAAAGGATCAAGATCGGTAATCAATAAAGAATATGCAACCAGAGAACCGGCACCAGAACCACGGCCCGGCCCCACCGGCACGCCATTATTTTTTGCCCACTGGATAAAGTCAGCAACGATGAGGAAGTAACCAGGGAAACCCATCTTGATGATAGTGTCGGTTTCAAACTTCAAACGTGCCTCATAACGGGCGCGCTCTTTCTCGCGCTTTTCTGCATTCGGGAAAAGGTGATTAAGGCGGAACTCAAGACCACGCTGGGATTCATGCACCAGGAAGTCATTGATGGTCATGCCCTCAGGCGTAGGAAAATCCGGTAACTTGGGCTTGCCCAGTTCCAGCATCAGGTTACAGCGCTTGGCGATTTCAACTGAATTGCGCAGTGCTGCTGGCAAATCGGCAAATAACTCTGCCATCTCAGCCTGGGTCTTGAAGCATTGCTGTTCGTTGAACCTGCGTACGCGGCGGCCATTGGCCAGCATATCGCCTTCGGCAATACAGACGCGCGCTTCATGGGCAGTGTAATCGTCCTTGCTGATAAATTGCACAGGATGAGTTGCCACCACCGGCAATTTTAGCCTGCCAGCCAGGGCCACGGCAGCGCGCACATGGTTGTCCATGTTCGCCTGGCCTGCCCTTTGTATTTCTATATAAAAATGATCAGGGAAGATACTGGCCCAGCGCCTGGCATTTTGTTCAGCCAGTTCAAGATTGCCATTATCGATAGCAACACCGACGTCGCCAAAATGCGCGCCAGAGATGGCGATGAGACCACCGCCCTTGCCTTCTTCAAAAATACTCTGCAGCCATTCATAACGGATTTCTGCTCGACCCTTGTGCTGGTTTGTCAGCCAGGCCTGCGCCAGCAATTCGCAAAGCTGCAAATAACCCAGCTTGTTCTTGACCAGCAAGAGCAACCTCGATGGCTTGTCGCGGTCAACATCATTGCTGACCCAGACATCGCAACCGGCGATGGGCTTCATGCCCTTGCCGCGTGCGGCTTTATAAAATTTCACCATGGCGAACAAATTCGCCAGATCAGTGATGGCCATTGCTGGCTGTTTGTCTTTTACTGCTGCCTTGATGACATCATCAATACGCACCAGGCCGTCGACAATCGAATATTCAGAGTGGATGCGCAGGTGGACAAAGGCAGGCTCGTAGGGCTTGCTCACGGCAACTTCATTGCTCGCTTCAGGGGAGGTAATTAATTCTGTAGTCATACCGCTATTTTACAGCCTGAGCAGGGGATACAGTAGCTTTCAGCCACTCTCTGGAGACAGACAGCACCGGGCGCGCATAAAAATTATCAATTAAATACTTTAAAAGATACTAATCCATACCTTGTTCATATCTTAATGAAAATAATAAAGCAAAATTGCGCATTTTTTCGCTGACAGCAACATCCGTCAATTGAAGTTTTCTTAAAACTATATTAAGTTAGTTACAGTTTTTTGGGCGGATGCAAAATTGCCTGGACAATACTTGGCAATGCATTGCAACGATCATAATTTCATATGCATTGCAAATAAAATTGCAATAACAACAACTTAGTGTAATCCGGGTCACACCGCCATCTACTACAGGCATTAATGAAATTACCCGCAACCGTTTATCTGAATTCTCTGGTTTTTTTTGCCTTGTCCGGCTTTATGCTAACGGCCCAGGCAGACAGCCGCAGTGACAATCTGGCACGTTGCCTCAAGGATTTTGATGGTATGCAATGGCTATTGCCTTATCAACCTTCGACCAAAATTCGCTCTTGCAATAGTCCAAACGCACGCCATGAAACTGGTATCGTCCTGCCTGAAGGCCAGCGTGAACTGGAATTGATGGCAGATCTGGGATTCATTTTCGACGTGTACCATACCAGGCAAGAAGATCTCGACAAGCAAAAAGGTCACAAAATAACTTCTCACGATGCTGACACTGTCGAAAGATCTGATCGCCAATATGCAGCTATCCAAAATGCCATGTTCGCTCACTTTGACGGTTTGATCAAACGCCATGGATACAGACGTGAAGACATCACTTATGGCGATGCAAGAACTCGCGTTTCGATTGCCACTCAAAGAATGTTAAACCGTTTGCCTCCTTTATCAAAAGAAGTGGAAGACAGACTGCAAAAAATAGAAGACAGCAAACCACCTATCCCTTATTCGAGCGAAGCCCGTTATATACGGTCGGTCTCAGGCCGATACCTGCATCTGAATTATGCAGGCGCCAACCGGAATACCTGGAAAATCCAGTTAAGCGGCTTGCCAGATACGACAACAGGATCACAGAAATGAAGAAGCGCACCATCATCATTTTTGCGTTCTTCGCACTGCCATTGTTGCTTGTGCTGGGTGCATTTTTTAATAAACCAGGCATCAGCAAAGAAGGCGACCAGGCTCTGGTTCACTATACCAGCAAGCATGGTGCTGCTTATGGTGGGATAGACCAGTGGGCTTACTATGGCATGCCAGCCAAAGAAGCACAGGACATACTTAGCAAACAGGCATATACATGCAATGCTGATGGTAAGAATGCAGAATCCGCGGCTACAGAGCAAGTCAAAAGTATCCTCTGCAACAAGCAAGTCAAATGGCCCGTAGCAAGAATTCTGACTATCAATTTACAGATTGCTCATAGTGACCGTGATCGCGTCATCTCTGCCGAAGCAGGCAGTGTCGCGACTGGCTCACATCTGATCGCCAGTCTGCTACGTAGCAGCAAATGGATAGAAGCAGAAAAGTTGCTTGTCCGGGGGCTGGAAATCAATTCTGCAGATATGCTGGCACGCTACCTTGTTGATGCGATACAGGAAAATCGCTGGCGCAGTAACTGTACGGATGGTTTGACCGCGCTGTACTGTCAGAGTCTGGCAGAAGAAAGGCTGGCCTCAGGTTTCCCGACGCTGAGCAAAGACCCGGTCGTGGTTAACGACCTGGTCCATGTGCACGGCAGTTTGCAAGATCGTGGGCTGGTATCCATGCAGGGAAATACACGGGTCAGTAACAAGCTCAGGGTACGTGCAGATAAAAACCTGCTATGGCTGGACTATAAAGGGCAGGATTTCAGTGGTCATCAATTCCAGGTTGCACTTGCTCTGGAAAGTGAAGGTGGCAGGCCCGTCATGCTGGAAACCAGCATGAACAATGAAACCAAAAATCAACTCCTGAAGGGCAATGCAACTGTTGCCAACAACGGCAGCCTGCTTTATCTGGTACCGGCTGCCGGTTCAGGCCCATCCAATCTGGCAAGCTGGCTGGGCATGCCTGATCTTGGAAATCCGCACAGTATTGATGTATTAATTGAGTTTATTCCCAAATCCAACTTCGCCATATCAGCCACTTATATCAAAAAAGTGATTGCGGCCCTCAGCATCAGTAACACCGACGAAGACAACCTGAACCTGTACCCACCAATGTACACGATAGAACGCATAGCCAACGTGCTACGCACTTCACATGCAGAAAATCTCTTGCCAGACAACCAAGCCAGTGAGATCATCCGCCAAAATTATGCAGACAATGGCATATTCAGGGCTGCCTGGGCTTTGGGAACCTGTGAGACAGGTAAGAATGGCGAAAAAACCCGCAGCATGAACCTGGCATGCTGGCAAGCATTCAAAACCGCCGATAAAGAAGCCTGGCAACTGCTGCGCAATGAAATTACTGAACAGCAAACCCAGTATGCAGAACTGGAAGCCAGCCACCCGATTAAATTAAGATTGAAGGAACTCAGTGATGCCCTGTCCTGATCTCGCTCCATCAATCTGCCTGAAACATCATGTGCACTATGTGCACCATGAGCAAAGCCGACCATAACATGGCGACATCCCAAAATAAAAGTAAAGATCTCAAAACCATATTCGTCGTCGCCCTCGTTGGCGGCGCGATGGCTTTCAAGCTTTATGCAAGCAACCGGATACATAGCGATCAACCCGTGCTGCCAGTCACTGGCCCGCTGGCCCCTTATGCTGTGTCTGGCGATGCAGCGACAGCATTTGCTTGTCATGAGGCTTCATGCACTTATGCCACTGTGCAAGCTAAAAGCACACAGGTTTTCAGTCAGTACCAGGCTAAATTATTACTGCCAGCAGTAGAAAAATTAAATACTCCGCCAGGGAAGATATTGCGTATTTCCAGGGCATTCAGCTTTGACTGGTACACCTATTGGAAATCACCACAAGAAGCAAGCAGCTATATCCTGGCACATATGGCAGACGTGGGCAGCATAGATACGAGTGGTGAAACAGATCAGGCATTTAAGGTTAGCAACCCAGGTTATGTCGTCAGTGCAACCGTTGCAGGCAATAGCAAAACTGTGGCTTATCAAATTGCCCTGAATGGAAAAGTCAACAAAGCGGGTCTGGAATCATGCAGTTATGCAGGGCCTTTAGGGCAGGAACAATTACGTCTCGACAATCCTGCTTATAGTGGAATCGAATTCCAGGCAGTGCCACCAGTCTTGCGTTTACAGATCAGCCATACGGGCGTACTAAAAATACAAAATGGCGATGTGCTGGCATTGCAATTTTCAGCGCCAGCGTCTTCCTCCTCCTTAAGCCAGTTACCTGGCAGGGCAATAAAACAGTACCCCGCACAAATAGAAAAAGTGACGGCTGGCAGTACTACAGGAAGCACGCTGGTAGAAGCCAGGCTGACAGGCAATGATGCCATGAGCATCATCAGAGACAGGGTGATTCTCGAACAACAGACAGGGGAAACTGCCTTCCCTGAAAATCTGTGGCTGCAAATATCGCAAAATTTTGAACGTGCCAACGGACAGTTGCTGGAAGTACCCAATACCGCCATCCAGACAGGTGATGAGCATACGCAGATCTGGATCAATCTGGCGGGCATGGCGGTTCCCATCAATGTTGATGTTCTCAGTACAGGCAAGGAAAATAGCGTCATTGCAGAAAAACCGGGGGCACGCGGCTTGCCCATACACCAGGAATTCTGGCGAGCCATGAGTGAAACCGAACGCAAAGCCATCATGAATCTGCTTGCACAACAAGGCACGCCCATGACTGGCAAACTGCTCAACAATAAATCGGAAATTATCTTGCAAGCAGACCAGCATCTGAAACCCGGCAAGAGCATAAGGAATGGCAATGGCACAGGTAACTGACAGAGGCGCAGAGATACCGGAAAATATCGTCAGCAAGCGTGCTGAGGAATTACTGGCACTGGGCAAATCGGCCGTCACTGATCTGGGACGCAAGGCTGGCAGCAATGCAGCCGATGCCTTGAAATTATTGGAAGACATCAGCGGCAGCACGGGCACGCTGATGGATGTCAATCAAAAACTAATTCCTCTGATTGCCAGTTTCAAAGACCAGTCAAAAAAACCAAGCTGGTGGTGCTGGTTTACCGGTGAACAGCTGGAAAAAGACGTGTTTTTCGAACGCACCCGGCTCAGCATAGAAAATCTGATCGAAGCGGGCCAGCAAGCCGATGTCAACATGCACAAACATGCACAGGCTTTGCGCAATCAGCAAAAATTAATGGCCATCGAAGTCAAACTGCTGGAACTTGATATCAAGGCGGGGCACTTGCTGACCTCCTCTGCTTATGCTTTCCAGCTGATCGAAGCAAATTTGATCGATGAAGAACTGGACAGGTTGATCCGCAGGATCAGTAATCTGGAAGCCATGGCCACCGCTGCCTCACTGACGCAGGCACAATATGCGGTTGCCAGCCAGCATGCTGTCACGGTGTCAGACCGTTATCATGAAATACGTAATCTGTTATTGCCGATCTGGAAGCAAAATATGGGGTTCGATTTATTCTCCCGCCAGGTTGCAGGCCAAATTCATTAAGGAATCCACATGCAAAACTTAGCCAATACCAGCAACACCTCTTTGAATAACAGCGCTGTTTCAGGAATTACGCTGGAAGCAGTCAGGCAAGAAGTGGTGCAAGAGTTGATGCAACAACTGGAAAGTGGCTCACTCGATGCCATCCACGCCTTTGGCCGCGATATAGGAAAACAAACGGCGGAGTTTACTGACACTCTGCTGGAGCAAGTCAGGTCCAAAGACCTGGATGTGATAGGCGGCCATCTGTCGGCGGTAGTCGTCACGGCAAAATCACTCAATATGGGCAGCCTGTCTGACAAGCGTTCACGTATCCCTTTGATAGGCGGCATGATAGACAAGGTCAAACTCAAGGGTGCCAGTATCACTGTCAAATTCCAGGACGTACGCACCCAGATAGACAGCCTGCTTGATGAAGTGCAAAGCATGCAGGGCGGTTTGGCAAAACGGGTAGAAATGCTGGGACAGGCATTTGAGTCTGTCAAACATGAGCATGCTTTATTGGGGGCGCATATAGAAGCGGGGGAAACTGCCAGGCAAAACCTGACGGGTAAACTGGCGCAACTGAGTGCCAGTCAACAAAATGGGCAAGATGATCAATTAGGTGCTCAGGACGTGCAGGATCTTAAGGATGCCTGTGCCGCGTTGGAAAAAAGAGTGGCCGACATGCGAGTATTACAGCATTCGGCACTCCAGCAATTGCCCATGATCAGAATGGTGCAAGCCAATAACCGCATGCTGATCGAAAAATTCTACACCATCAAGGAACTGACAGTACCAGCATGGAAGCGCCAGTTCACCCTGGCATTATCTTTGAATGAGCAAAAAAATGCGGTACAACTTGCCAATGCCATCGATGATGCCACCAATGAATTCTTGCGTGAAAATGCAAAGTTATTGAAAGACAATACGATAGCCACGGCCAAGGCCAATCAGCGCATGGTCATTGATGTCGCCACCCTGCAAGAAGTGCATGACAGCCTCATGAGTACGGTTCAGGAAGTCGTGCAAATCAACCTGGATGGCATTGCACAACGTAACGCAGCCTGTTCACAACTGCAAGGCATGCGCGAAGAAATTACCCGCCAACTGGGCCAGCAAGAAAAACCCGTCGGCCATATTCAGCATCAGCCTGGCACAAGGTGAACAATTGGCTTCATTAACGTCAACATCCTCACCCGCCAGCATGCACGACAATCTGCGATCACGCTTTGCTTCGCTGAAGTTGCGCGCTTTATTGCTGGCGCTGGGTGCTTTGCCAGCATGCTACTTTGGCATGCACTTATTTTTCAGCAGCCTGGTTCAACTGGTTTATAGCGCCTATGATCTGTCGCAGAATCAGACCAGCGTACCGCTGCTGCATATTCCCCCTTCGGCACCAGAAAATCTTTTTTCCTGGTTGCCGCAACTGGCTTTTTTTGCAGTAGGTGGATTATGTATCTGGGGCTTTTCTACCGGTGCGTTTGGTCGCAGTTCGGCCAAAATCGTTTTTATTCCCGTGGCAGCACTGGTGATGTCAATCTCCTTGTTTGTGCCAGGAGCCAATCTGCTGGGCAAAGCGTTTCCCGGAAAACTGGAAAGGCAAATTTTGCGCGCGCAATTTGCCCAGGCCGAAGCAAGTTTGGCAGACATGCATTTATCAGAAAATAATAATCAATATATACGCGCACAAATCGCCATGCGCGCCAGGGATGCGCAAGGTGTGAAACAGCAGGCTGAGCCTTTATTGCAACTGACCGACAAATGGGCTTATGGATTATTAAAAAACAGCGGCAGCGACGCCATACTTGCAGGTGAATTAATGCAATTCAATCCTGAAGTAATCCATGCCCTGGATGTCGCACTCAATCAAAAACCGGAAACTCAGGTAGGCATACAGTGGGAACAACAGCATGGTTTGCAAAGGCAAGAGCGCCCGTTATGGCATGGTGTCAAACTCGTGTTGACACTGGTGATTGGCGCCTTGCTATTTTTTGCGGCGCTCGCTGCCTGGGGGGTCTGGAACCGCATGCGCATGCGCATACGTGAAATAGACGGTTTCTTGCTTGAAAAAACGGTATCCGGACCTGCTGACTCAGCACCAGACAGCAGGCGAAGCAAGGAAATACCAGCCAGTATCAGCGAGGCTGCGACATCAAAATCCGGCAACATGGCAAAAGATGAGAATACTGCGCAATCTGCGCCACCCGAACCACCCAAGCGGCAAGATGCTGCAACAACAATACCAGCGCTGGAGATTGAGGCGGCAGCTACCGCAATCATGGAACAGCATGCAGGCGGGGTGAGTCATACTGCCAACACGCCAACAATATTCAACAAGCCTGGCAGGCCTGCTCGTGCTTTCATTGTGCTTTGTTTGATAGCGATATTTGGTCTGCTGTTTTACATGAAGGTCATGCGCGCACCGCCTAGCTTCAGGGCAGAAAAAACCAGCTCTTTTGTAGCTAGCCAGGCTAGGACAAAAGCAAGTGGCCTGCTATCAGCTTGGTTGATAACTTAGCTGGCAACTACCTCTGCATAAAACACCCACCACCAGGCAATTGCCAGTACCCATATACTGGCAAAATAACTGACGATAGCATCAAGCGGGAACTCTGCAAAAAAAGGGCCATGTAGTATGAAATAAAGAACAGGAAGATGCACGCCCGTCCATACCAGGAGCCAACTCAGCATATTCAATTTATGCCGTTTGAGCAGAGCGCGCAATGCAGGTATCCCTAAAACCAGGCTAAGCAACAGGCTGATACTGATTTGATTGGTAAAAGCCAGTTTTGCTACATCGCCATACGTTAATGCTGTATGTTCGCCCGTATACAGCCAGTCAACTCCACTGCTCATCAGGAACAAGGCCTGATTGATTATCGAAATCAAGATAGGCAAACCTATGATTTTTAAAAGTGAAAACTTGTTTTCCATCGTGCTTGAAAGTCAATTTAAGTAAATGCCAATAAATATGTGGCAATCGGTTTATTCCATTTTACATCTGCACAGTAAAACAATTGCAATGAAACAAACTTCGCAGACACATTTCAGCTACCTATTGCCATATGCATAAGCTATGCAGCTGGAACTTGCACTATTCATCACCAGGAAACAACAGTCCGCTATATTGATAAATAAGAAGGAAAGAAATCTTTCCTTGCAACACTCTTTGCATTTACACTATTTTCATTGCACTGCAATGTTGCTTTTTACCAATATCTTTGATACCGGAGTTGAACTTGTCGGTTGAAACTAAAAAGCTCTTCAAAGCAAGCACTGCATTTCTTGCCGTGTTAGCAGCCTTGTCAGGCACTGGTCTGTCAGAGCTGGGACTGGGGCTGGCGATGGCAAACCCGGCAGGAGGGGAAGAGTCCATCTTCCTCGACGATGTGCCCGTAGTCTTGTCTGCCTCACGCCTGTCACAACCCATTAATGAAGCCCCGGTTGCTGTCACCATCATAGACAGGCAAATGATCAAGGATTCTGGTGCCTGGGATTTATCCGAGATTTTTCGTCTGGTGCCCGGCATGTATGTAGCTTACCATGCCGACCCTTATTATTCAGCAGACAGCACTGTTGCCTATCATGGCATGGTCACCACCACCACGTCAGACCGCATGCAAGTCTTGATTGATGGCCGGTCTGTGTATGCCAGCCTGTTTGGCGGCGTGAACTGGAGCGACCTGCCCATCGTCCTCGACGACATAGAACGCATAGAAGTCATACGGGGGCCGGATTCAGCCAGCTATGGTGCCAACTCCTATTCCGGTGTCATCAATATCATCACCCGCCACCCGGCAGAGACCCAGGGCACAATGATTTCCATGGCGTTTGGCAATGGCCGCAAGGAAAGCATATTCCGCTATGGCGGCAAGAGTGGCGCACTGAGCTATCGCCTGACAGCCAGCATCAGGGAAGACAAGGGAGAGGACGACCGCATACAGCGACCAACATCTGCTTTTACTTTCTGGAACCTGAATAAGTTTGACAACAAGACCATACAGAATCTGAACCTGCGCGCCGATTACCAGGTCAATTCTGCCGACACCCTGGAATTCCAGTTCGGCTATAACGGCGGGCCGCGTGAAGTGGGTGAATATAATAATGTCTCTGCCATCAGCAGACGGGCTGAAAACCATTTTGAAATGCTGCACTGGCGCCGGGCACTGGAAGGTGGCGGCGAATTATCTGTACAAGCCTTTCATACAGTTGAAAGAGTGTATGCCCGCCTGAAAGATTCAGATGGCGTCAGTGATGGCGATGCCATCTTGCGGCGCTATGACCTGGAAGTGCAACACACCTTTTCACCATTCAAGAATGCCCGCCTGGTCTGGGGTGGCAGCATACGCTATGACCAGACTTATGCACCCTATTATCTGGGTGTAGGCGACAACCAGTATCTGTATGGTGATTTCCCTTATCATCTGCGCCGTTTTTTTGGCAACCTTGAATGGCGCGCCCGCCCTGACCTGGTTTTCAATGTCGGTGGCATGATAGAGAACAATACTTATACCGGCACTGATACTACGCCCAGGGTTGCGGTCAACTGGCATATGCAACCCGGCCATACCCTGCGCCTGAGTCATTCACGCGCCACGCGTTCACCCTCTGTCTACGAGAAAACCTATGACAGCTATTGGCGCAGTGCAGGGTTTTATCCTGGCTTGCCAGAGATGCAGACAGAGAGAGTGAAATCGAGCGAGATAGGCTACATAGGCAAATATGGCAATCTGGATGTGGACTTTCGTCTGTTCTATGATGACTACAGCCAGTTGATCGATGTCAGGAACAAGCGCTCTGCCGCTGGCGGTAACCTGAATGCAGGCACCGCCATCATGCGTGGCTATGAATTGCAATTGAAGGCACAACTGACAGACAAGACCCGGCTTATTTACGGTCTGTCTGGTGGTGGGGTGAAAAGTGATAATGTGAATGGCGTCGTGTATAGCGATTCTCTCCCCAAATACAACCACAACCTGCTGCTCAGCCATAAAATCAATGAGCAATGGAGCACCAGTCTCGCCGCTTATCAAGTCGCAAAAACCAAGTTTAATTCCACCGATTTTAATCCGCGTGAAAACCGTGCTTACTTCATCGATGGTAACCGGCGTTTTGATGGCAGGCTCAATTACCAGTTCAAAGTCGGTGGCAAATCAGCAGAGTGTTCTCTGATTGCCCAAAACATTGCTGATGCACGGTATTTTGAATACCGGCACGATAATGAATTGCCAGGACGCGCGCTGAGGCTGAATTTCAGACTGGACCTTTAAACATGCATTGGCAGTCAACCCGGTATCTGCGGTATTTGCGGCATTTGAGATATGTAGCGAATTGCATAGGTTTGATCCTGAGTTTGCTTTATGTACAAACTGCTCTGGCCGTAGATAACATTACCATCTTGCTTAGTGAAGAAGGCTCTGCCTATACTGAATTTTCCAACCAGTTAAACACACTGCTCAGTAGTCAGCCGACGCAGGGTAACACGACAAAAAATACCATCAAGGTTTTGAGTCTCAACAATTACAAAAGCGAAGACTTGCCGCGCAATGCCAACAATCAGCTACTGATTGCCGTTGGTACGCCTGCCATGACTGCCATGGCACAAAAACCGCCCGCCATGGCTGTCTTGAATGTACTGGTGCCCCGCAATACTTTTCAAAAAATAGCAAAGCAATATGGCCGCCATCAAGACCCGCATCATTTCTCTGCAATTTATTTTGACCAGCCCTGGCACAGGCAATTAGGGCTGATACGCATCAGCATGCCAGGTCGCAATCGCACAGGGCTATTGCTCAGCAAAGATTCAAACGAGATGCTCGTCGGCTTGCCAGCCATCGCCAAAGAAATGGACATGCAAATCAATGTTGAAACCGTCACTGATGATTCAGAATTATTGCCTGCCCTGCGCCGCCTGCTCAATAATAGTGACAGCCTGCTGGCCCTGCCCGATGCCGCCATCTATAACCGCAATAATATCCCCAGCATCTTGCTGACCAGCTACCGGCAAAAAGTGCCCTTGTTTGGTTTTTCCGCCGCCTATGTCAAGGCAGGTGCCTTGGCGGGCGTATATAGCTCAGCCGCCCAGATCGCCCAGCAAGTGGCAGAGATCATACAGGCGCAGCCTAACAGCGTATATCTGCCTCTGCCACAATATCCGCGTCACTTCAGTGTCAATGTAAATACCCAGGTCAGCCGTTCACTCAGCCTGGAAATTGATGATGAAGTAAGCCTGACGCGTAAATTGAAATCATTAGCGGAGCGTGCCCAATGAAGAACTGGCCACTCGCTCATCGCATATTATTCCTGGCTTTGGCACCAGTCTGGATTATCTCTGTCCTGCTGGTATTGATGGTGGTGATCGTCGGCATTACAGAAATTGATGGGGCCATCAAGGCACGCGGCACCGTCATCACCCGTCAATTGGCACCGGCCAGTGAATACGGTGCTTTCTCTGGCAATCGCGAAGTCTTGCAGGCCTTGACGCAATCGGTCATGAAAGAAGATGACGCCAAGGCCGTGGTCATCACCGATGCCGATAATAAAGTACTGGCAGTCAGCGGCAAACCCAGCAAACTGGGGCCTGAACATGCACGTGCTGCCGACAGCGGCAAGATATTGCGCGGTGATCATGAATCCCTGATCTTTGCTGCCCCCATTTATCAGGGCAAATCTGAGGCAGATGCCTTTGACTTGTTTGACCGCGTCCCCAGCGACAAGACTGGCAAGCAAAAGCTGCTGGGCCGCGTCTACCTGGAACTGAGCACCCATGCCAGCCACCAGTCCAAGAATGTCTTTGTCGCCCTCAGCATACTGATAGGCCTGGTCGGTACGGTTTGTGCCTCGATACTGGCGCTGCGCATGAGCCGTGACCTGACCCGCCCGCTGTCACGCTTGCTGGATGGGGTACACCGCATGGAAAAAGGCGCACTTGATACCCGCATCACGGCAAATTCTGGTGGTGAATTGCAAGAACTTGAAGCTGGCTTTAACCAGATGGCCGAGAAACTCGAAGGCAGCCATAAATCCATGATGGAAGTTAACGCCAACCTGGAAAACCTGGTCGTCGCCCGCACCCGTGAACTGGAATTGCGCAACCATGACCTGGAATTATTATCAAGCACAGACCGGCTCACCGGCCTGTATAACCGCCTGAAGCTGGAACAGATACTGGATGAAGAACACCAGCGCAGCCAGCGCTATGGCACCAGCTTTTCCATCGCCATTGTCGATATTGACCTGTTCAAACAAGTCAATGACACTCACGGCCATCAGACTGGTGACCAGGTTTTGATCAATATCGCCCGTCTCTTGCAAGACCATGTACGCAGCATGGATGCCGTGGGCCGCTGGGGTGGCGAAGAATTCCTGGTCATCTTCCGCGAGACCACCATCCACGCCGCCATCGCCACCGCTGAAAAACTGCGTTGCGCTATCGCCAACCATGAATTTGAAGTCGCAGGCAAAAAGACTGCCAGCTTTGGCGTCACCAGCTATTACCATCCCGACAATATCAACGACATGATGAAGCGGGCTGACAATGCCCTGTACCACGCCAAGAAATGCGGGCGGAATCGCGTAGAATCCAGTGAAATGTAAGCTTTGACATTGTCGTATTTGCCACTTCCCAGAGCAGTTTCGCTCTGATACTCTCTTGGGAACTGGAATTCCAGAAGCTAGTCTTGCCAAACAGTCGCGCCATCTATGCTGCGCTACGGTAAAATGCTTGTCATCTCCCTATTTAGAGTGCCTTACAAGGCCCACAAAGTTATTCGCCATGAGCAAAGATATTAAAAATAACAGCAATGCAGCATCTGCAACGCCAGCAACACCGGCACCAATTTCCAACTTCCTGCGCGCCATCATCGACAATGACCAGGCTGCTGGCAAATACGCCCGTGATGGCTTGCCGACGGTCATCACCCGCTTCCCGCCTGAACCGAATGGTTATTTGCATATCGGACATGCCAAGTCCATCTGCCTGAACTTTGGCCTGGCACGCGATTACGCTGGCCGCTGCCATCTGCGCTTTGATGACACCAATCCTGAGAAAGAAGACCAGGAATATGTTGATACCATCATGGACAGCGTCAAATGGCTGGGCTTTGACTGGAACAACAAGGGCGAAGAACACTTGCACTATGCGAGTGACTATTTTGACCGTCTGTATGAAATCGCCGAATACCTGATCGGCGCAGGCCTGGCCTACGTCGACAGCCAAAGCGCTGCCGACATGGCGACCAACCGTGGTGATTTTTCCAGGCCAGGCGTGAACTCGCCTTTCCGCGACCGTGCGCCAGCCGAATCACTGGACCTGCTGCGCCGCATGAAGGCAGGTGAGTTCAAGGATGGCGAACACATCCTGCGCGCCAAGATAGACATGGCATCACCGAACATGAATTTGCGCGACCCGGCCATCTACCGCATACGCCATGCCCACCATCACCGTACTGGTGACAACTGGTGCATCTATCCTATGTATGACTACACGCATCCTTTGTCAGATGCCATAGAAAACATCACGCATTCAATCTGCACGCTGGAATTCCAGGATCACCGCCCTTTCTATGACTGGATCATAGAACGCGCCGCTGAAGGTGGTTTCTTCAAAAAACCAGTACCGCAACAATATGAATTCGCCCGTCTGAACCTGACCTATGTTGTCACCAGCAAACGCAAGCTGCGCCAACTGGTAGAACAAAATATCGTCAACGGCTGGGACGACCCACGCATGCCCACCATCGTCGGCATACGCCGTCGTGGCTACACGCCAGAGTCATTGCAACTGTTCTGCGAACGCATAGGCGTCACCCGTTCTGATGGCTGGATAGACTACAGCACGCTGGAAGGCTGCCTGCGCGAAGACCTTGACCCCAAAGCACCACGCGCCACCGCCGTACTGCGCCCGCTGAAACTGATCATCGACAATTTCCCCGAAGGCGAAAACATCGCCTGCACCGCACCTATCCATCCGCACCACCCTGAGCTGGGCAACCGCGAATTCACCATAGGCAAAGAACTATGGATAGAACAGGAAGACTTCATGGAAGAGCCAGTCAAAGGCTACTTCCGCCTGTTCCCTGGCAACAAGGTGCGCCTGCGCTATGGCTACGTAGTTGAATGCACAGGCTGCGACAAGGATGAAAACGGCAATGTCATCGCCGTCCATTGCAACTACTTTGCCGACAGCAAATCCGGCACCGAAGGCAGCGCCAACTATAAAGTCAAAGGCAACCTGCACTGGGTCAACGCCGCCGACGCGCTGGAAGCCGAAGTCCGCCTGTACGACCGTCTGTTCACTGATGCAAACCCGGATGCGGGCGGCAAAGACTTCATGGCCTTGCTAAACCCGGATGCACTGGAAGTAGTACGTGCCTATGTAGAACCTGGCCTGGCGACCATTACGCCGGATACACGTTTGCAGTTTGAACGCCATGGTTACTTTGTGGCAGATCGTGTGGATTCTATAGTTGGGAAACCGGTGTTTAACCGGGTGACAACTTTGAAGGATTCGTGGGGGAAGTAGTCCAACTTCAAACACCGTACCAAAACCCGCTTTAGCGGGTTTTTTTATAACTCAAATATCCAGATTATTGCATCAATAAGACTTGCCGCTAAAAGCTTTAGCACGCTGACCAGCAAATTGCCCTCTGCCAAAACCTGTCAAATTCCAGTGGCCTGACACGGCACCTGTTTTGAGATTTATTTTGCCATCGAAACTGGCTGAGCCTGCCAAGCCTTTCCCTGTCATTTGTACGACACCATCTGTCGATACTTTACCGGTAATCGTTAAACTGCTATGGGCTGTGCCTGAATCGGCAGAACCAAAGATATTGCCAGCACGATCGACATGGATATAAAACGTACCTGTATCAGCACCGCCATAGCTGCCGTAATAATCGCCAAGAATACCCGTATAGCCAGATTCACTGGCCTCACTTTGTGCAGACTCTTTGGCTATTGACGTTGCCTGTGAGCGAAGCTGGGCAAGATTTACTGAGGATTTGGTTGGCACATCTGCTTCGACGCCTGCTGTTATATCGGCAAATGATTTTGCTGTTGCCGGAGGTGCAGGCAATTTCTCAACTGATGCTGGATTCGTTGTCGCCCTGGGTAAAGGTGCAGACTCTTTTTGGGCAACAGGCGGCGGCTTTTGATGCTCTGCGTCTTGATGTTCTGCTTTTCGATACTCAATTTTTGGTGTCAATGGATCTGCTTGCGGTACAACAGGCGTCAGGAAAGTCACGACCGTTCCAGATTCGTCTTTGTCTGTCCGGGGAGTGTAGCTGTGAGATAAAGCCAGGAAGAGCAGGATGTGCATCAGCAGGATGACGAACAGAGGCCGCATCCTGACATGGGTAGTTCCAAGCAATGCTTGCTGTATTGATGTCATTCACGTATCCACAGTCTTGCATACCATCCATTGATCATGACGGTGCCATCCCTCATGGTTCTGCTGCAATTTTTTATTTCTTTGATGGCTGCAGGCGCATCTGCCTGCAGCCATCAACTCATTGCGCCAGCGGGAACTCGTTATTGATAATCTTGTTACCGATATCGCTGACGCTGACATCTGCATTCGACAATATTACTACGCCCTTACCCGCTTTTTTATCAAAGGCGATATAGCTGCTGTAGCCGCCTGTCTTGCCTTCCAGGCCGAGGATGGAACTGTCGAATTTATTATTATAGCCACCCCAGACAAACAAGAGACGGTTGCCGCTCTCGAATGGTACCTGCAGCTTGTGCATGGTGCCGTTTACGGGCGTCTTGGTCTGGTCCATATTAGCAGCAAGGAATTTAAGCATGTCATTGGCAGATGAGTGCAAGCCGCCTGCGCCTTCGAATGAAGTGAAGTTCCAGGCTGGTGCAGTGGCAAATTGTGCTTTGCTGCTGTAACCGGTTGCCATGCGTTTTTGCATGTCTGCATTGAGGTTGACGCTGGTGGCAGTCATGCCCAGAGGCGTGGTGACGCGGTTCTTGATCAGGGTGTCATAGTCTGTACCGGCGTGCTGACTGAGTGCCAGACCCAACAGTCCATTGCCAAAACTTGAATAGACAAATCGGCTACCGACATCGTATTTCATGTCGTAGTTGGACAAAAATTCATAAGCCTTGTTGGCAGTAAAACCTGCATAGGGATTATCGCTGCCAGAATTTGCTGGTACGGCAGCTATCGCAGGTAAGCCAGAGCGGTGTGAGGACAGGTCAGCGAGTGTGATTTTCCTGTCGTCATAGTAGGGTACCTTGACGCTACCAGGCAAGTACGTGGCGAGTGGATCTTTTAATCTGATTTCATTTTTTTCTGCCATATCCATCATGGCCACGCCAGTAAATGCACTGGTGACGGAACCAATTTCAAACAGGGTATCGGCATCGACAGGACGACGTTCTGCCAGGTTGGCATAACCGTAGCTGATCACCCTGCTGCCTTTTTCATCGACAATGCCAACCACCAGGCCGACGCCTTTCTTGTCTGTATCTATGCGCTGTTTGAGGATGTTCAAAATGTCTGCGTCAGACATGGAAGTTGCCGCGTGCGCCTGAATTGCACCCAGTGCCAGCGTTGCCATCAGTAATTTCGCAGGGAGGAGGCGGTAAGTTTTTTTCATGTTCGTTGTGCTTTCTGATTCAGGATTGAGAAACCCAGACTCACTCTTGGTGAAATCTGCAAACTGGTAAAACTGTGCAAAGGCAAACTTGCTCCTTCGCCGGTGCGGCTTGATTGCATGCACATGGCGCAATATAGGCAATACCTGCTTTTCAAGTTGGCAGATTGAGACGGAAGCGCAATATTTGGGATTGAAAGTGAAATTTTGAGGAACCAAATGCACGAACCGTTCGTGGATTCTGCGCGCACCTGAGCGCAATTGATGCCGCAGCGGGCTGGCGGTTTTAACGCGGCAACGGCAATGTCAGGGGCAAAAGCAAACCGCTTTGCTGCAATACTTCACGGGCCATGGTGACGAGGTTGCCATCCGCCAGCCCCTGCTCTTGCCGTAGATAGGAAACGTAATACATCAGGGGATTCAGCGGTGGTTTGACTGTCAGTGTGCGGATGATTCCACTCTTGATTTCTGCATCGACCACGGCACGTGGCAGCACGGCAATGGCGTGGCCTGCTGCGACCAGCTTGATCATCATCGCCATGGAATTGCAGATGCTGAGGTTTTCTGGCTCATGGCCTGCCAGCCTGAACCATTCCATCACGACATTGCAGATTGTCGTTGGTGATGGCATGGCGACGACAGGCAATGCCGCCATGCCTGCAGGGTGCAAGGCTTGTTCATTGAGTACAGTTTGGGTGGATGCCACCCATGCCAGGTCTACATGGCCTATCGCAACATCAACGACATGTGGTGCCGAGACGGGGTCGCTGAGGATGGCGATGTCGAGTTCGCGGGCATTCAGTTTGCGGCTGAGGTTGGCCCCCACATCAATGGTCAGTTCTATACGCACATCGGGGTATTGGGCTTTTAGCCGCCCCAACAATTCTATCAGGCCGGACATGGCTGTCGACTCATTCGCACCCAGGCGCAGCAGGCCGCGCATGGGGTTGCGCCGCTTGCTGATTTGCTCCAGATCATCAGACAGGCGCAGCATTTTTTCTGCCTGTGCCAGCACATCGCGCCCTACCGGAGTGATGACGGCACGGTGGCCGCCGCGCTCAAACAGCTTGAGACCAAGTATGTCTTCCAGTTCCTGGATCCTGGCGCTGATCGTGGGCTGGGTCAGGTGCAAGTGCTTGGCTGCCGCATGAAAGCCACCCAGCCGGGCTATCCAGTAAAAGGTTTCAAGTTGCTGTAGTGAGGGTCGCATGATAGATAAATCTTATCAACTATTGGCAATAACTTCAATTATCTTCTATCAAGATCGCATTTTATACTGGTTGTACTGGTCGTCAGGTAGTCATAACTGATTGATAACCACCTTCCCTATTCACATGCTATGGAGCAACCTATGTCCTCACCCTCTATCTCCCAGTCACCCGCAGAATTGCGCCTTGCCATGCGTCGTGGCGAGTGGCGTAAGGAAACCTCGGGGCTGGCACCTGGTTATGTACAGGTGAACCTGGTGATCCTGCCTGCAAAAGACGCCAGCGACTTTCACCGCTTTTGTCAAAAGAATCCCAAGCCCTGTCCCTTGATTGCGGTGTCAGAGATTGGTGACCCTTTCATGCCTTTCCTTGGGATTGATCTTGATATCCGCAGCGATGTGCCGCGTTATCGCGTATTCCGCAATGGTGAGCTTGTGACTGAACCTTTTGACATCAGTGATATCTGGCGTGATGACCTGGTGACCTTTGCCCTGGGTTGCTCTTTCACGTTCGAGCATTCGCTGATGGAAAATGGCATAGGCATACGTCACATACAACAGGGGCGTAATGTGCCCATGTACCGCACAACCATACCAACCTCGCCAGCAGGTGCATTCCACGGGCCTCTGGTAGTCACAATGCGGCCCATGAAGGCGGCAGATGCAATACGGGCGATACAGATCACCTCGCGCTTCCCTGGCGTGCATGGTGCGCCTGTACATATCGGTGACCCTGCATTGATAGGCATCACTGATCTTGCCCAACCTGATTATGGTGATGCGGTGACGATCAATGAGGGTGAGTTACCCGTATTCTGGGCTTGTGGTGTCACACCCCAGGCAGCACTGATTCACGCCAAACCAGAGCTATGTATTACCCACGCGCCTGGCCACATGCTGTTGACGGATTTACGCAATAGCGATTACTCGGTGCTTTGAAAAAAATCCACTCTATAGAGGATGTGCGCAATGGGTTTGATTTACGGTTTGCTGGTGGCATTGATCTGGGGTGCGCAGCCGGTGGTTGCCAGTTTTGGTTACCGCGCATCGCTGGATATTTTTGACCTGACCGTATTGCGTTTTGCTGTCAGCGGCGTGGTGATGCTACCCTTCTTTATCAGGGGTGGCGTGTGGAATGCCGCTGGCATAGGCTGGCGCAGGGCGCTGGTCTTGCTGTTGCTTGCAGGCCCCGTGTACAACATGGTGCTGGTTGGTGGTCTGCACTGGGCACCTGCTTCGCATAGCTCGCTTATCTATCCGGCATTTACGCCATTGTTCACGTCCTTGCTGGCAAAGCTGATGCTGGATAAGCGTGACGGCATCCCCATGCTTGGACTGAGCCTGCTTTTGGTTGGTGTCGTCATCGTCAAGGCAGGCAGTATTTTGCAGCCACAGTCAGGCGCTTACGCCCGGGCCTGGCGTGGTGATTTGCTGTTCATGCTCGCAGCCCTGATGTGGTCGTTTTATACGGTGCTGATGCGGCGCTGGAATACCAACCCGCTATCGGTAGTCAGCGTGATACAGGTGGGTGGCCTGCTATATGTGCCGGTGTATTTTTTCTTTGCTGGTACGGCCTTGTTCCAGCTTGATGCCAGTGCTATCGCTGTGCAGGCGGTTTATCAAGGCTTGCTGGTGAGTGTGATATCGGTCTTGTTGTTTAATCTGGCCGTCAAGCAGCTGGGTGCCAAGGCATCGATGTTCACAGCCCTGATGCCCATCGTCGGTGTATCACTGGCCATCATCGTACTGGGGGAAACTTTGACTTTATCCCTGTTACTTGGCGCGGTGTTAATATCAGGAGGATTGTTTTTGTCACTCAAGCCGCCTGGCAAGATAAAAACCTGAATTTTAAATCCATGCATGGAGTAGCACCTCTAGAGGTATTCAAATCGATATTCATACAGCTTTTATGGAAAGGCAAATTGCTGACCAACAAAATGCTAACCAACAAATTACGAACAAAAATGAGCCCTGTCTTGATTGTGGCGCCTGTTGCGCCAGTTACCGTGTTTCATTTTATTGGGCCGAAGCAGATGTCAATGGCATTGCTGATTCCATGGTCCAGGCATTGACGCCGGTATATTCTTGTTTAAGCGGCACCAATCAATCCAGGCCGCACTGCCAGGCTCTGGTAGGTGTAGTCGGCAAAGTCGTCAAATGCAGCATGTATGAACAAAGACCATCCCCCTGCCGTGAGGTGCAACCAGGTGATGACAAATGCCAGAAGGCCCGCGCCAAACATGGTTTGGCTGCCCTGCCGGTGCCAAGCTCGGTGCTTACTAAGAAGGATTCAGACAAACTGGCCGCTTGAGTGTAGGATGTGCAGCCTGAAGAAATAAACCGGGAACAGCTTTGATTAACGATAACGAATACACATCAGAAGATAACGCACCTCAGGAAGAGGACAACCGCATCCGTGAGCCACGCCTGTGGCGCGACAAAGGCTGGACAGCCCAGGTCATCAAGAATGACGATGATGAAGGCTGGGCCGTTGCCATGATCAAGGATGGTGAACCTGAACCTGCCCTGGTTGGCCCGTGGACCATGGGGCGCGATAAAAAGAATCCCAAACCACTGGACGCGAATGCTTTTGGCACGCTGGTGAAAACCGCATCTGAAGTGATACGTCGTCATGAACAACAATTGCATGCAACGCTGCACAAGAGCCTGATGGTCGCTACCGATGAAGCTGATTTCAAGATCATGCTCGACATCGTACCTGATGAAGATGATCCCTATGCCTGGCTCAGTGCACAGGATGCTGGCAGTACCGAGTTAGCCAGGGTCAGGGTTGGGCCTAACTATAAATTGAACCAGCAAAATGCCAGGGCCTGGATAGCGGATGATTTTCGCCGTCCCGACTGAGATTAAATTTTTCAGAAAAAATCATGGGATCACAAGCAAGTTTTGTAGAGTTTGTTCTCGATCAGTTGAGTGCCTGTGACGATGTCATCGCCAAGAAAATGTTTGGCGAGTATGCGCTGTATATGTCTGGGGCGTCAGGGAAAATGTTCGCGCTGATCTGTGATGATCAGCTATTCATCAAACCGACAACAGCCGGGCGGGAACTATTAGGCACGGTGACTGAAGCACCGCCCTACCCTCAGGCCAAGCCCTGGTATCTGATCGATAGTGAATTATTGGAAGACCGCGACGCTTTGACTACGCTTGCGCGTGCCACTGCTGCCGCATTGCCGGTACCCGTAAAAAAGACCAAGCTTGTGACCAGGAAAAGTAAATCCTGAATCCTGAAAAGCTTGCTGTGGAATGCTGCAAGCGTTGATGGAATATATCCATCAACGCCACGCACTTACTGACGTGTACTTAAGTTTGCTTAGAAATTGTATTGCAAACCAGCCGACAAATTACTGGAAGATGTTCCAGTATTGGAAAAAGTATGAGGATTGTATTTCTCGAACTCTGCACGGACTGCCAGGTTAGGATTGATCTTGTAAGTCACACCTACACCATACAATGCCTGATTGCCAGTATTGGAAGCTGAATATGAAGGCAGGCCTGAAGTATCGTAAGTCGTTTCCGCTTTTACGCGCGCGATACCCAATTTGGCAAAGCCGGCAAAAGCTTCATTAAACTCATAGTTGTACACGCCAGCCAGACTGAAGCCGGTTTTCTTTTGCTCGCTATGGCCGAGCGCCAAACCTGAGTTTATTGATGTTTTACCAGCAGAAAAATAACTGCTTTCCACGGCAAAATGCTTGTCTATGTTATAGCCGCCAAATACCTTGAAACTGGTGGCTTTGGAATCACAAGTCGTGCTGTAGTTACAGTAATTGCTGGCATCACTCTGACCAACAGAGCCGCCAAGATAAGTCTGGGCGGAAGCGAAAGAGCTGGCGAGCATGCCTGCGGCGGCGCAGACGATGATGGAAATTTTTTTAATCAACATAATTAGCCTTTGTTCATTTGTTTATGTCTCCGGGCTGAGCCAGGAACCGGACCTGAAGCATGAAGGAGTACCAAATAAAGCACCAAAGAAGAACACCAAAGTGCATGGCAATTGTCTGATGCTTTATTGCTCAGGAAACATCTACAGGGTATATAAAGGCTTGCAAAAATTAAATCAAAAATGCCCAAGTACCGCTTTAGTGTCTTATTGGTATCATCTGACTAGACTCTGGCAATGACCATTGAACAAGATGTTTTTGCCCCAATAAGGCGGCTGGTCTTGAAATTCCCCCTGATGACATCAAATAGATCTATACCTAGCTAAGTCACCGGAGAAAAGATGGCGTTTGACCCACTGAATCTGAAACAGGCATCGTCTGCTTTTGAACAGAGTCTGAACCGTGTCATTGATGAGCGGGTAGCACCACTGATGGACAGATCCATCCATCAGGTCAGCAATGAATTATCGGAAGTGATACGCCAGGCTGGCGAGCAGGTAGACAGGAATATCGCGCTGCTGTCGGACGAAATCCATAGCCAGCGCAGCATGACCAAGGACGACATCAGGGAACTGATAGATTATTCCACGGCACAGATAGGCGCAGCAATAGACCAGCGCATACTCGCCATCAAGCATGAAACCTCCACACTGATCAATGAAAAAGTCGACTTGCTCAAGTGTGAGCTGGAAGACGCAGCCGTCAACAGCCGCAAGACCATGTATGCCAACGTCGCCATTTCTATAGGCGCAGCGGTGCTGATGGCACTGGTTGGTCTGGCGTATAAAAAAATATCCTTGGGCGAATTAAATCTCTTGAATGTGTTCAGGGTGACTTTGCTGTCTTGCGCGACGTTTACCTTTGTGCTGTCCATGCTTAAATTCATACAGCGCTGGCGCAGCATGAAGCGGGTCAAGAAAGGTGTGACGACGGTGGCGATTGGTTATCTGGGTATCTTGCGACCAAACGGGGCAACTGGTTTGCTACTACTCAGCGTCTGTCTGATGGCAGGCTGGACCTGGTTGTACCTGGGGAAAATCTGGTTTTAGGGTTTGCCACAGGGATCACATTAGAGCTTGCATCAAAGACCACATATGAGCCGGGTTGGTAGTAACTTGCAGCCCGGCAACAGGTATTTGAAATTAGGCGTACAATTTAAAGCTTATTTGATTTGCTTATATCGATGAACTTTTTATGTTGAGCAGCATCACAACATAAGTTCATGCATGTCACATGCCGATCAGCATTTCATGTCATTCCTGCTTTAAGTATCCATAGCGCCGCCCAGGCGCTTACGCCCTGACCTATGCAAACCAAGAAATTCAATCCTGTATTCAATTCCTATCTGATTTACATTGGCGTCGCAATTGCGTCTGGTGGTGTCGCTTTATATACACCTATCATCGTATCTGAAACGGGTAAGGCTTTCTCGGGATTCTGGGCAGGATCGATTTTATTTGGCTTGAATCTGGGCCGGGTACTGGGCTCTTACATGGGTACCAGGTTTTCCCGCATGGCGAATCACCCGTTGGCGATTTCAGGCAACATCCTGCTGGAAGGCATAGCCCTGTATTTCATGGCTTACCTGAGTCAGGCCTGGGCACTGGCCTTGTTTGCCTTGCTGGCTGGTCTGGGTAGCGGCCTGTCTTTCCCCGGTTTAAAAAATTATTTATTGAAACTCAAGGGACTGGACCAGACGTCCATCTTCAGCAAACTGGCCTTTGCCATCCGCATGGGTCTGGTTGGTGGTTACCTGACAGCCAGTTTTGTACCACATGACCAGTTGAAGCTGGTGTTCCTGATCGTGCTGATCACCTTTATTGTTTATGGCTTGTTCATGCTGATTGCCATGCGCGCCATCAGTGAGCATGAACAAGAAAGCTTGGCGCTGGAACAAAAAGCATTGGCAGATGAGGCATCCAGTACAACTGGAATGGAAGATACTGACTCAGACAAACCCGTAGAACTGCCGCTGATGTTTTATTTGTCGAATTCAGTGTTCTGGTGTTTTGCCGTGCAACCGATGATAGGCTTCAGCCTGCATATTCCCAAGTTCACGCCTGAGATACCAGTATCCACGCCCTTCTGGCTGGCGGCACTGGTGATTATCTTTTTCCAGATACCTATTTCCAAACGTGCAGTGCGCACGCTGGATCATTTCCGTTTCTTGAAAATAGGTTATGCATGCCTGTTTGTCAGTTTTGCCATCATGGTAGTGTTTACCCATAGTGCCGCCGCCGTCGTCATTTCTGCGATTCTGCTTTCTTTCGGACAGGTATTTTATGGCCCCTCACTGGATGTGCTGGTCGCACGCTTTGCCAATAAGTCTGCGGCTGATACTGGCAGGCTGATGTCTCAGCAAATGTTTTATCAAAGCATAGGCACCATGGTCGGCAGTGTTGCTGGTGGTGCCTTGTTTGACTTTGCCCAATTCTTGAAAATGCCTGGGATCAACTGGTTCATGCTGGCAGTAGCCAGCCTGGCCATGATGATGTTCAGCCAGAAAAAAATTCCCGCACTGTATTACGATGCTGGTCAAAGAATACCCAACGCCAGCTAGATGATCGCTTTACCGGAAGCTGCCACGGCTTCCGGTGCATTCACCATGGCAACAAAAAAACCCTCCATTAGGGGATGCTTGCTCCTCATACTCCTGCTTTTAATTTCCTCTGCGCAATTGCGGCAGCTTAGCCAGCAACACTTTACTAAAAGACAAAGTTAAATATTGAAAATACAATTCTTTAATTGTGTTTTTTATTATACTATTCGATAACTGTCTTATCCGGCCACGATGCGCGGTTCATTTTCTATTCGTCTGCGACTGATCTGCTACTGATCTGCGACTGATTTGCTATTTGGACAAGACTGCTTTCACCCCCAGGTTTAGCTGTCCTGAATTTGCCCTGCAAATTCAGATTTTCCCATGTAGCAGAAACTTTGAAGGATCTTGAAAATGACTACCTATTCACCCAGGCGTGCAGCTCCCCCAGGCGATCTGGACTCATCCCCATTAGGGCATCTTGCCGAACTCGAAGGTACCTGGTCCGGACGCGGTTTTAATTTGATTGCCGTCCCCAACAAACAACACAATGCAGCGTTTCGCCTGATGTTGAATGCGACTGCGGAACGCATACAATTCACGGCCATTGGTGGTGTAGTTCCTAACCGAGGCTCAGTGCAAAATGACATCGGCATTTTCGGGCTGACTTACCTGCAGCAAGTCAACGATGCGCCAACCATGGAAGGCCTGCACATAGAGCCAGGTATATGGCTAAACGTACCGGCAACGACAGATCCCAAGGCAGGCCCCAGCATCGTCAGGCAATCAACCATTCCGCATGGCGATTCCTTGCTGGCTCAGGGTACAGGCATTAAGGTTCCTGGCGGCCCGCGCATAGATCCTGTCAGCTCCAAACCTACCGGCCCAGGCATGGCACATGCGCCATTGGGCTATCTTGACCCCTATCTGCACTCCGATCTGCCACCAGGCATGAAGCAGAGTTATGTCGCCAATATGAATGAAGCATTGATTGATGCCATACAGGGACAAAAGATAGTCAATACCACGGTATTGTCGGTCGCATCGATACCTGTTGGGGGCATCGTCAATATTCCTTTCGTTACGGCTAACGCAAATGCCACCAGGCTGGATGCGATCTTCTGGATAGAAACGGTAGAACGCCCTGACGGTACGCAATTCATGCAATTGCAATACACCCAAACGGTGATACTGAATTTCCTTGACATAGACTGGCCGCATATTTCTGTCGGAACAATGATACGCACTTGATATAGCTGTACAAATTGCATCGTGCTCATACAGAAGCTTTGAGCACGATGCTCATTAAAAATAAATCGCTGGTTTTAACGCCCCATTTAATGCTTTGTACTTCATAAGCATACTCAATATTTCACACGCAAAAGCCATCCCGTATCAACGCATCATCAATGAGCAATTCCTTTGCCAAGTAGTTCAAACCAAACCAGTAAATGAGTGTGATCATGAAAACCAAAACCTATTCCATCTTCGGTGCCGGAGCAGCGGGCCTGTATACTGCCTGGCGCTTGCTCAGCGGTAAAAGCACAGATAAAAACAAATTGCTGGAAAAAGACGATACGCTGGAACTGTATGACTGGGGACAGTATGACTTCAGTAAAGATGACAATGGCTCGCGCGCTCCGGGTGCACGTGTCTGCACCTGGCACTATCAGGATGATCCTGGCAAATCTTATGTAGAGCTGGGTGGCATGCGTTATTCAGAATGGGATACCAAGGCAAAAAACCATAACAATGGCAAAGCGCCAGGACACAGACTGGTAACAACTGTGATTCATCAATTGGGCCTGGACAAATATGTCGTCCCATTCAACGAATCAGATAATCCACTTTACTACTTGCGTAGCAAGAATTTTTACCTGAATGATGTCACCTCATTCAATCCCGCACCATATAACGTGAATAACTTTGGTGCCAGCACTTCACCGAACCAGGGGTTTACTACGGTAGAAAACTTGGCAGTGACTGCCACCACAGGACCGCAAACCCGCAGGGAGTGGGATCATTTTTACCAGCATGGCAAGATCACGGCAGAATTGCCCGCATCATCGATATTCCAGAAAGGTGACAAGCTGAAAGATATAGGTTACTGGAACCTGATGTTTGATCAGCTTGGCTCTGAAGGTTATAACTATGCCGCTGACGGCAATGGCTATACCTCGAACGTCATCAACTGGAATGCCGCCGTGGCCTTCCAGGCAAATAATGAATTCACCCCCGGCAATGAATACATGACCCTGACCACGGGTTATTCAGGCATGTTCAAGGCTCTGTTTGCAGCTATCACTGAACTGGCCCGTGACAAGGGCGTGCACTTCAATTACCAGCCTAACCGCCGCCTGCATTCCATACTGGAAATCGACAATGCCATCCATTACGGCATTGCCAACCGTGATGCCCCTAACAAAAAATCCAGCAGCGGCAAGACCGATGCAGCCTGGCTGGCCATGCCGCGTTATGCGCTGGAACTGGTGGCGCAAGCCACCCGCTATGAAAACCATCCTGGCCTGGATGTGCTGAATCATCAAAAAGTGCAGTTGTATATGGAAGCCACCATCATGCAGCCTTCCTACAAGATAGGCATGTTCTTCAAAGACCCATGGTGGTTGACGCAAGCAACTTACGCCCCGCAACTGAGCAGCTATGAAGTCACCAAGGATGTGATTGCGCAACTGGCTGAGCAAGGCTTCCCTGCCAGTTACCTGGACAAACTCAGTCAGCCCGCAACCACAGGCCAGTCAGAGATCATGAATACGCCGTACTCCAGCGCTGCCAGCTTACTGACAGCGACCGAACAACGCCTGCAGGAAAGACTGAGCGTGCCACAGGAAGGGCAGCTCCTGGCTACCTCCAGCCGTAATACCATAGGCCCTACTGTGACGGACAATCCTGTACGTATGGTCGTCTATTTTGGTAATAATGCCCTCGACAAAAGCACAGAACCTGTCTACGGCTTGCTGGCCGCCTATGACGACGAAGCCTTTACGACTTTCTGGCAAGAACTGGAACTGGGCCCGGAACAACAAAGACATCTGCCCTTGTCTGAAAATACCGAGCCCTTGAAGGGCCCGCGCAAAGTACCTGACCGCATGCTCAAGATGTTGCGCAAGCAGCTGGCAAATATCCATTTTGGCCCGAATGCAGATTTCAGTTCTGTGCCTGAACCACTGGATGCTGCCTATATCGATTGGTCGCTGCCGCCCTTTAATGCAGGCTACCATGCCTGGGCGGCGCACTATGATATCGGCGACGTGCAGCAAAAAATCCGCAAACCCTCACAACTGATACCGGGGGCTGATGCGAATATCTTCATCGTCGGCGAAGCCTATTCCAATGACCAGGCCTGGGTAGAAGGTGCCTATTGCACGGCAGAGTCGGTATTGAATGACTTCTTTGGTGTTGAACCATTGATAGATAACCGCGAATATCCTTTCATCTGCTCGGCCAAGTAAATTCCCTCCTTAAACAAGCACAGGTATTTCATCATACCTGTGCTTGCTTCCCTTACTCCCTCAAGTCTTGTTGTCAAATCCCCCATCACTGCTGACAGAAACTGACACTGCTGCATCCTAAGATGTCTTTGCCTTGAACAACATCATCAACGCAAACAACACTATCTCTTTTTAGGAGCAAACACCATGATGACCCCAAGCTATGTACTTTTGTATGTTGACAGCCCGGAAGCCAGCGCAGCGTTTTACAGCAAAATCCTGGGTCTGACGCCAGTAGAAGCATCGCCTACTTTTTACTTGTTCATACTGGACTCCGGCCACAAACTGGGTTTGTGGTCAAAACACACGGTAGAACCGGCGGCCACTTCCTCTGGCGGCAGTGAGCTGGCTTTTGCAGTAGGCGACAATGCTACGGTAGACAGCACCTATGACAGTTGGGCTACACGTGGCATGACGATAGCCCAAACACCTTGCAGCATGGATTTTGGTTATACCTTTGTGGCTCAAGACCCTGATGGTCACCGTCTGCGCGTTTTTGCACCAGCCTGATCATGGATACGCAACAGTACCGTAACTGGATCGCTGTTGCCTCTGCCGACCACGTACAGCGTGGTCAGGCAGATGGCTACATGCAAGTCTGCCACGGCAAGGCCGCGCCTTTACGCCGCATGCAAGCTGGCGACAGGGTGGTGTATTACTCGCCCAGCCAGGTCTTTGGCAGCAATATCAAATTGCAGGCATTCACAGCGATAGGCCGGGTCAAGCCGCGCGACGCCTATCAGACCGACATGGGTGGTGGTTTTCATCCTTACCGGCGTGACGTGGTGTGGACGGCATCGCAGGAGACCAGCATCCTGCCCCTGCTGCAAACGCTGGAGTTTTCTGCTGGCATCAAGAACTGGGGCTATCAATTCCGTTTCGGCCTGTTTGCCATCAGCGAACATGATATGCGCGTGATTGCTGCTGCCATGGGCGTTGCAAGAGACTTGTTTGATACTGACCATGACAGTGCAGGATTATACGTAGAAGCAAATTTACAACTCAGCCTGTGCTTAAGCTGATACTGTCTATGACCTGGAACAAGTCAGGCGTTACAATGTCGCCTGATATTTCCCCAGACATAGAGAGCAAGCTTGCCAGGACACATACAGCCCCCGACTTATCATCAGCCAGTGCGCCTGTGGGCAGCAGCGACGCTGCTATTGCTCGCGGCTGGGTGCCTGCTGGGCTGTGACAACAAGGGCGAAGGCAAAGCCTTGCAACTGACCGACTGGCTCAAGGTCAGCAAAATCGCGGCAGAAGTGCAGCAACCCGGCTCTGCCCCTGGCGATCAATCTCTGCAATATGCCATACGCAAACCGCAAAGATTCTGGTTCATTGCCTATGACAATTGGCTAGACATGAACTACGACCTGGTAAATGTGATTGATGACAAAAACATCCTGATTGCCAGAAGCAGCAAGTACGCCAAAATCCAGGCGGCTAAAGATGGCAAGGCTGCCGACACGCAAGTCAGGCTGATGAGCACCTATGGGGAAGTTGAAACTTCTCTCTGCCCATCATCAGACTTGATCAATGCCCCAGCCAATAGCGATTTTATCGATTGCGTAGAGATCAGCAAGCTCAACAAATTGACTGTCAAGCGCACGGATATTCATGGCAAATTGCTGCAAACCGTCAGCATGGTCGCGAACGAATGGGATGACCTGAGCACACAAAAGAACGTGACCTATTACGATGAGCAGCAACAAGCTTATATCCTGGAAATTGGCAAAGACAATACCTACTGTCGCCTGATCATGCCTGGCAAGGAAAAAAGCCAGAGCTTTGCCTTGAATCTCATGAATACGCAAAACAAGTGCGATGATATGGCGACCTGGGCTGCCATCACCCGTAAGAAGCTAAGCAAGGCACAGTCTTTTGGTGAACTGGGTAAAAATGTCGCAATCTGGAAAAAGCTGGAAGCATCCAATCCTGGATGGATGCCAGTCAAAGTTATCGCCGCAGATAAAAAGCCGCAAGCCCTGCCCGCCAAATAAGTCTGAAGTTCACAAGACTTAAAATCTGCAAGACATTTGACACTTGTTATCACTTCATTAGTCCTGCCGCAGTATGCAACGAGTAAAATTTCGCCAGGCATGGCAACAACACTCCATCTCCACTTACACCAGACGGTAACCCAAGATCGCCACACATGATAGTCAGAACCTTAGTCGTCATTTGTGCCATCATTTCGATTTATTTTGGCATAGACAATCTGCAAAAACTCCAAACCATGCGTATTCCGGTCAGCGAGTTTGAGCAGGTTGATGGCAGCCTTGTGCTCCTGGTGCATGAAGTCGACAATAATCCTGGTTATGTCGTGAATGGCAGTTTCAACAAGCAATTATTGCAACTGACCTACAGCTATAACCTGAACGGCGTGGAAAGAACCACCGACACCATCTCCCCCATCTGCACCCGCTGCGAGGCCAAACATGTCTTGAGGATGACAGGATTAAAACCAGAGGAACTGGTTCCTGGTGCCCAGCTCAAGGTTTATGTCTCTTCAGTTGACCCGGCCAAGGCCTACCTGGCCCTGCCAACCTCTGGTGAGCAGCAGTCACAAATGTGGACGGTATTCTTGTGGCTGATCTTTGCACCAGCCATGTGCCTGCTGTTTTACAAGCTTGAAGGCAGTAGCAAAGGGCCGGGTGAAGGTTCAGCCAAGGCAGCTTAGAATTTTCAACCCACCAACCTTCACCAGCATTCATCAACAGCGTCTGACATCCCGCCAGGTTTAATCCCTTGCATTCAAATTTAGTTGCGTTTGACAACAATAGCATTTTACGCCTATGATTGTTGCGTAAAGCAACCAATATTTAAAATGAACGATAATTCCAGCACCGGCACCCTGATCAGGGAATTTGCCAGACTCTATGTCCGTGACCAGCGCAACCATGCTTGCGGGGATGCTGCATCAACTGTGCAATGTCATTTGATGACAGAATTACTGCGCGAAGACGGGCTGACCCAGCAGACCCTGGTGAAACGCCTGGGCCTGGATAAAAGCTGGATCAGCCGGGCCACAGATGCCCTGGTTGCCGACGGCACCATCAAAAAAACTACCAATCCTGATAATCGCAGGAGCGTCAACCTGAGCCTGACCCCGGCTGGTCGCCAGCGTGCCAGCCTGCTGGATGCGCAATTGAATAACCACGCCGACCAATTATTGTCCGCAGCGAATCCAGAAGAAATGGCTCTGGTGCGGGCCGCCATGCAGATATTGCTGCCCGCAGTACAAAACGGCACAGTAAGCACTTGTGCACCTGTCAAAGCCAGACCAGCCAAAAGCCTGAGCAGATTGCATTTGCTTGCCAGTGAATTGCTAATTACTCCAGCCAGCCAAACAGACTGGCCCGCGATCGCCAGCCTGCTGCAAGATCTGGGCTTGCCGCTGGATGGCGCACAAGAGCATATCAGCAACTTCCAGTTGATACGCGCTGGCGATAATTTTCTGGGCTGCGCCGGTCTGGAGATATATGGCAAATCCGCGCTCTTGCGCTCACTGGCTATCAAGCCTGAGGCGCAAGGCCAGCATTGCGGTACACGGCTGTTACACCACATGATCAATAAAGCACGCGCAGCCAGTGTGAAGCATTTGTATTTATTGACGACAGATGCAGATGCCTATTTTCACAAACAGGGGTTTGAAAAAATCGAGACCGGTAAATTACCCATAGCTTTGCAAGCTTCGCGACAACTGCAAGGTGCCTGTCCTGTATCGGCAATTGCCATGCTGTTGAAAATCAAAAAAGCAAATTAATCAGAAACTGCCCAGACAATGAAGCATACGCCGCACGCCTACCAGACTATTGCCATACTCGCTGTCACGCAAATCCTGTCCTGGGGTTCCTTGTATTACGCCATCGCCATCCTGGCACCGGAAATCCAGCGCGAGATGGGCTGGCGTGCGGAACTGGTGTTCGCTGCATTTTCATGGAGCCTGCTGGTGGCTGGCATGATAGCCACCTACATCGGCATTTTGCTTGATCGCCACGGTGGCAAGTTCGTCATGGGCATGGGCTCACTGATCTGTGGCACGGGTTTGATCGTACTCAGCCAGGCGCAAACCCTGTCCATGTATTATTTGGCCTGGAGCATACTGGGCATGGCCATGGCGATGACTTTATATGAAGCCGCTTTTGCCACCCTGACCCAGCAATTCAAAGAACACAGCCGCCAGGCGATTTCTACCCTCACCTTGTTTGGCGGTTTTGCAAGCACGGTATTCTGGCCACTGACCCAGCAATTGAATACGGTACTGGGCTGGCGACATACTTATCTGGCCTATGGCCTGGCGCAAATCCTGCTGTGTCTGCCCTTGCATTTGCTACTGCAGAAAAAAAGCAAAGCGCAAGATGGCACCATACCTGTCGTAAAACAAAAGAAAAACTTCAGCCTGCAAGAAGCGGTGCGCCATCCTACCTTCTGGAAACTGGCCTTCGCTTTCGCTGCCAACAGTTTTGTTTTCTCTGCATTGTCAGTACATCTGATCCCCTTGCTAAAGGAAATGAATCATCCAGCAACGCTGGCAGTATTGATGGCAGCCATGATCGGCCCCATGCAAGTGCTGGGCAGGGTAGGAGAAATGACGATAGCCAGAAATGCCTTGCCACAAACCGTAGGCAAATTCACCTTTGCAGCTTTGCCTGCAGCCTTGCTGGTCCTGATCTTGATGGGCACGCAAGCCTGGGCGGTTGCCCTGTTTTGCATACTGTATGGCCTCAGCAATGGCATACTGACCATCGTACGTGGCACGATACCGCAAACCCTGTTTGGTACAGAAAACTATGGTGCTATTTCGGGCGCCATGTCTGGCCCCGCCTTGTTTTCAAAAGCAGCCGGGCCTTTGCTGATCGCCAGCCTGATTCATCACACCAGCTCACCCTACCCTATCCTGGCTTGCTTGTTACTGTTCTCGCTGGCTTCGCTGACGTTTTACTTCGCAGCCTTGCGTAGCGCGCAGCATTAGGACATGTCTGTTGTCTTATCGGTGTCGTAGGCGGTGTATTTCCTGGCATCGCCTTTCACTTGCTCTACCGGATATTTGATGGCATTCAAGACGATTTTTTCCATGCTGGCAGCGAACAAATCCACTTCCAGCGCATCGGCCAGCATGACCAGGTAATTCAACACATCAGCCATTTCATGACGGATGGCTTTTTTTGCCTGTTCATCCAGCTCTTCTGCCCTGCCGGTTGGCAGCCATTGAAAAATCTCCAGCAACTCCGCCGCCTCTACGGTCAACGCACTGGCCAGGTTTTTGGGTGTATGGAACTGCGCCCAATCGCGCTCAGCAACAAACTGGCGCAAACGATCGCGGATATCTGTATATTGAACTTCAGGTACGGTAGTTGTCTGGGACATGGTCTGGATAAAAATAGGCTGCATAAAAAGATGACTCAGTCTGTCATCAGCGCGGACGGTATTGTACATGGCTGGACAAGACAAGCCCTCAGTTTCATTCAGGCCCTATGTGCGCAAGTGCAGGCAAGATCTCAGTTAGCCGCAGACACCAGGCTTTCGCCGATAAAGACGCGGTAGGTTTTGATACGCCCGGTGGCATCATCACTGCCCTGGCGCGGGGTATACCGGAAGCCGCTTATCTTTATCTTACTACCCAGATCAATGACCAGCCGGTGCGGATGTGGTAATGCAATTTTGCCATTCAAGGCCGTGTGCCAATGATCAGATGCCTGGCCGTTGATGGCATTCAGGGCAGACCCATCTTCACGCACGCTTTCTTCACTATCGGCATAGGCAATGGTCCATGTTGCCTGGCTCATGATTTTTCCATCATGATCAAATAATTCAATTTCTGCGACTGCGGCAAAACCCTTGCCGTCAAAATCATCCAGGGATTCGAGACAAAACTGTTTGCCAAAGGCGAGTTTGGCGAAGCGGATTTCCTGTTGCGCAGATCCAGCTAAAAAGCTGCCTTCATGGACGGGGAACAAACCAGCCAGCATGAGCTGACTCCTGTTATTGCGCGGGAAGAAATCCTTCTCTGGCCGTAGTTGATCAAGTACAGGCAGTTTGAGTCCTGCGATTTCACTCCTCTCCGGTCCAGACAAATCCAGCACAACAATCTCGTTTTGGCCTGGCTTCAACCAGGGTCCGGGCAAATACATGGTCTGGGTCGGCCCTATATTCCAGAAACGCCCCAGGCAAATGCCGTTGACCCAGACTGCGCCCATGCCCCAGCTGGAGACATCCAGGAACGTGTCACCAACAGTATCGACAGAAAAACTGCCGCGCCAGAATGCAGGCTTCATCACATCTGCGGAAGCGAACTTGTCAGACACAATAGGCTGCCAATCCAGCGCAGGCAATCGTGCATCAGCACCAAAGTCCAGCGCACGTATTTCCCAATTATTGATGAGTTGTTTTTCAGGGTTTGAACTGCTGCCAGTCTTGGCTATGAAATGTATCGGGCCATGCACGCCTTTGCGGTCGTGCATTTCCATACCAAAATTTACCCGTGCAATGGTGTACAGCAAAATCTCCAGCTTCACTGGCCTGGCGCGTGCTGGCAAATTGACGCGGAAGCGACGACTGCGTGCATCCATCACGCCTGCGGCTTTACCATCAATAAATACCCAGGCCAGGTCACGTACCAGAGTCGCTTCAAGCACGCCATCAGGGCCAGCAGACAAAGTGGTGGAATAAGCAATCAGACCGCGACTGATATTGTAGTGTTCAATCGCCTGTGGCGACACGGCATGAATGACTGCAGCAGGGAGATTTGCCATGACTGCGGCAGTTTCTGCCAGCTTGAATGCCGGAATGGCGATCACAGGATTTGTCGGCGGTGCTTCTGTTATTGTTTCACCAGGCAGTAAATACGGCGTAATCGCTGCCCGGAATTGCGCGAATTTATCACCCATCCAACCCGCTTCGCTGATCGGTGCATCATAATCATAGCTGCTGGTGTCAGGGCGCATGGGGCGGTCACATCCAGCCCACAGGCCAAAGGAAGTTCCACCATGTGCCATATACAAGCTGAATGAGCCGTTGACTTTGAGCATATAGTCCAGATCGCGAATGACCTTGCCCATGTCGCCGCGCTTATGTGGTGTACCCCAGGTATCAAACCAGCCAGGGTAAAACTCACCACACATCAATGGGCCTTTTTGCACTTCAGCCAGTGCTTTAAACCCCTGTTCAGGATTAGCCCCAAAATTGGCGACGGAAAACAGTTCCGGGATATGTGAACGGACAACGGCATTAGTAGGGTTACAGGCAAACAGCGGCACATCAAAACCGGCATTCAGCATGATTTTACGCATCAAACGCATATAGGCTAAATCACTGCCAAAGAAGCCATATTCGTTTTCCACCTGCACCATCAGGATGGGGCCACCCCGGGTAATTTGCATGGGGCCTAATACACGCCCTACTTCTCGCAGCCACCGGGCGGCTGGTTCAATAAAACGCGTGTCACTGCTACGCAAGAAATTACCCTCATGCTTGAGCAGCCACCAGGGCAAGCCACCCATTTCCCATTCTGCGCAGGCATAAGGCCCTGGCCGTAAAATGACCCATAAACCTTCTTGTTGTGCCAGGCGACAAAACTCTGCGGCGTCACGCTGGCCCTGCCAGTCATATTGGCCTTCATGCCATTCGTGATAATTCCAGAACAGGTAGGCACACACCACATTCAAGCCCATGGCCTTGATGGCTTTAAGCCTGTGCTGCCAGTATTCTCTTGGTACACGCGCAAAGTGAATCTCGCCGCAGCGTATCTGCAAGCGTTTTCCATTCAATAAGAAATCCGTCTCGCCAATTGCAAATTGATGCGTAGCGCCAGCAGTGCTTTTGATATCTGCAGCTTGCGAAAATTGGGGTAGCGAACTGACAGCAAAGGTGGTAGCAATAGTTTGCAGAACGCGGCGACGGGAGATGTGATTTTTCACTAAGCTAGGAGCGAGACTATTTATAAAATAGTCTAGTCTCGCAAATTTCTCCTCCTCCAGGTTCGCAAGTTGATGATTGTTTGCAGCTTATCGTTTCTTGCGTATCCCTGATCAGTTTTCCAGGAAACGCTGCGCATCCAGCGCTGCCATGCAACCTGTGCCAGCACTGGTAATGGCCTGGCGATAGATGTGGTCCTGTACGTCACCAGCAGCAAACACGCCAGGTACATTGGTGGCCGTTGCCATGCCTTCAGTACCGGTACGGGTTTTGATATAGCTATTCTTCATGTCCAGCTGTCCATCAAAAATGCTGGTATTTGGCTTGTGGCCAATCGCAATGAAAACGCCGTGCACAGTGATAGGGCTAACTGTTCCATCTGCATCTTTGACATTGATGCCAGTCACGCCAGATTCATCGCCGATCACTTCATCAAGCGTATGGTTCCATTTGACTTCGATCTTGCCTTCAGCCACCTTGGCCATCAGGCGGTCAATCAAGATTGCCTCTGCACGGAACTTGTCGCGACGGTGTATGACTGTGACCTTGCTGGCGATGTTTGACAGATACAGGGCTTCCTCCACCGCCGTATTGCCACCACCGACCACTGCGACTTCCTTGCCACGGTAAAAGAAACCATCGCAAGTTGCACAGGCAGACACGCCCTTGCCCATGAAGGCTTGCTCAGATGGCAGGCCCAGGTATTGAGCAGATGCGCCAGTCGCAATGATCAGGGAGTCGCAAGTGTACTGCGCCTGGTCGCCAATCAGGCGTATCGGTTTTTCATCGAGCTTGGCAGTGTGGATGTAATCAAAAATGATTTCTGTATTAAAGCGTTCCGCATGCTGCAAAAAGCGCTGCATCAGTTCCGGTCCTTGTACGCCCATAGGGTCAGCAGGCCAGTTCTCTACATCGGTGGTGGTCATCAACTGGCCGCCTTGTTCTACACCAGTGATCAGTACAGGTTTCAGATTGGCGCGGGCAGCATACACAGCTGCGGAATAACCTGCGGGGCCAGAGCCAAGAATTAATACGCGGGCATGTTTGGGTGTGGGCATAGTAGTGAATAGTATATTGTGGCGATACTGTATCAGTGCGCGAAATTAGAGCGCAAAATGACGCGACAGATGCTGGATAAAGCGCTCAGGTTCCAGGTAACCAATGATGCGGCTGTTTGGCACTTCCTTGCCGTTACGGTCAAACAGGATGATGCCTGGTGGACCAAACAGGGAGAAACGCTTCATCAGTGCCTTCTGCATATCGCTATTGGCCGTCACATCAACTTGCAACAAGTGCAGTTGCTTGAGTTGTGCGCTGACTTTGGGTTCAGAGAAGGTAAACCTCTCCATCTCCTTGCAGGATACGCACCAGTCTGCATAAAAATCGAGTAGCACCGGAGCATCCGCCTTGGCCAGAGTGGCCTCAAGTTCAGCTACACTTTGAATGCGTGTGAATTTATTCTCTGCATGCTTTTCTGTATCGCTGCTACCCGCAAGCTGCGCAGCATTTTCTGTCGCACGCAAATGCGCCAAAGGTTGCAATGCGTCTTTGCCATTACTGGCAGCACCGATCAACTCGAACATACCCACCAGCAAGAAGGTAATGCCCAAGGCCCTGGCAAAGTAAAGGCGCAATTTGGCACCTGCTGGTATCTGATCAAACACATGCAGAAATACTGCACACAGTATGGCAAAAGCACCCCAGACAGCCATCATGACCTTGACCGGAAACACGGGCGACACCATCCAGATGGCGACAGCAATCAGCAACAGGCCAAACAATTTCTTGACATGATTCATCCAGGCACCGGCACGCGGCAACAGGCTGCCAGCAGAAATCCCTGTCAGCAGCAAAGGCACACTCATACCCACCGCCATGGAGAACAAGGCCCAGGCACCTGTCATCACATTACGGGTCTGGCTGATGTAGAGCAAAGCGCCCGCCAGTGGCCCGGCCACACAGGGGCCAACAATCAATGCAGACAAAGCCCCCATGACAAACACACCAAGGAATTTACCACCGCTGAAACTGCCACTGGTTTGACTCAGGCGGCTTTGCAAGCCACCAGGTAATTGCAATTGATAGACATCAAACATGGACAAAGCCAAACCAACCAGCAGTGCACCAAAAGTCAGTAATACCCAGGGCTTTTGCAAGGCTCCGGCCAAGCCTTCACCGGCCAGGCCTGCGGCCACACCCAGCAAGGTATAAACCATTGCCATGCCCAGGCAATATGACAACGCCAGCATGAAGCCACGGCCACGCGATACATTGCCTTCACCCACGATGATGGATGACAGGATAGGCACCATCGGCAATACGCAAGGAGTAAAAGACAGCAATAAACCAAATACCAGGAAGGCCAGACCTATGCGCCACAAGCTGCCACTTTGCAAGGTGCGCTGTGCCAGCGAACTGTCATCTTCGGTATGTGCAGCATCTTTGGCAGCAACAGGCGCAGCGGCAGTAGTTGCCATGGTTGCCGTGGCGGCTACGACTTGCGAGACCTGATCTGCGGGCACAATACTCAACTTGCCGGGTACAGAAGTATCCACCTTGTAGTGTTGCTCCGCGGGCGGATAACACAGCCCTGCATCGGCACAGCCCTGATAACCCACCTTCAAAGTGAAGGTCTTGTCCGCTTTGGTGACAGGCAATTCCACCACCAGTTTATCGTTATAGGTTTCAACTTCCTTATTGAAGGTGGTGTCGAATTTGCGTATGCCGTCCGGCAAGCGAGGCTCGGCAACAACGATACCCCGCTCTACGGCATTGAAACTCAGGCGCTCTTTGTAGAGATGGTAATCCTTGGCGATGGTCCAGGAAAGCACCAGAGTTTTCGCTCCGCTGACATCCTTCAACTCTGTCTGCAACTGGAATGCGCGTTCTGGCTCCAGAAAGTCATCTGCATGGGCAAGCGGATGCAATAAGCTCGCTATCAACAATACCGGCAATAGCGACAACAGCCGCCATACAGAGAACCACTTATAAAAAATATGATGCTTCATTTGAACTCCTGAATTTTTGAGCGGCAAGTCAATGACAAAGCTGCTACCACTGTTTGCTGATACCCAGTTGTATACTCTGCGCCTTCAGTGCTGCCAGACCAGGGCTGCCCTTGTGGAACAGTCGCCAGCTACCGCGTTGCTCATAGTTTTCCAGCTTGATGTCTACTGTCCAGTCACTGGTCAATTGCTTGCTTACCTTGAAGCCAAAGGTGAGTGCGCCAAAACCTGATAGGCGCTGGTCAGCAGATGTGGGCTGGGTAGACGTAAACTGATAGCCTGGCGGGAACGGTGCGCCGAGTTGCGCATCATAGACAGGGTCAAAATAGAAACTGGCCGCACTTTGGGTATACACACGCAACGATGGTGTGACTGTCCATCCTTGTGAAAATGGCTGTACATATTCTGCCGTCAGGGTATGTGCCTTGACGTCGTAGCTGTCGCTGTAATAGCGATAGCTGAAGCGGCCCGTGCCGCCCGTCCCCAGGAAGTGGTGGTTCCAGCGGGCTAACAGGGTAGTCTGGTTGCGCTCTCTTGGTCTGCGGTCAAGTGCCTTGTAGGGATCAGAAAAATATCCTTCTCCCCTGCTATGACTGAGCGTCAATTGAGCGATGTCTTCGGCAGTTAAAATCTGCGTGACACCTGCCATGATACTCATGGTTTTCTTGGTCTCGTTCTTGACGATCAGGTTGGTAGGATTGATACGGTCATGGCTGCCACCCAGACCGACAGTCCATGTCGTATTTTTATCTTCTGAAGAAAAACTCCCGGTTGCAGACAAGGCACGTGACTCGTAATCATGCTCGGTTGAATATGCAGTGCCGACTGTCAGGCTGGCGCGTGAGAAGTAGCGGGTAAACGCCACATCACCGGCAGTACGCTGGTCATTCATGCGTGATGCGCCAGAAATGGCGGTATGGTAACGTGGCGAAGCACCGGAAACGTCATCTGAAGTCAGGGTAGCATCCAGCGACCAGTCTGCACCCAGGGGAGTAATCAGTGAGAGCGAAGGTGAGTTTGCAGTAATGCGTTTCAGGCCTGCCTGTTTTTCTTCATAGTTCAGATATTTGAGACTGAGGCTGGCATGTTCAGGCGGTGTTTCGGCCTTGACCACACCGTGTAATAGCAAGGCAGCAGTCAGCAGTGCTGCACCTATGGTTTGCATGTCAGGTGAAGTTGGCAAGGTTTCAGATACAGTCGAAGCAATAAGAGGAGCAGTATGGGGAGCAGTAATTTTAGTCATGTCGAAATTCTCAGATTAGTTGCAACCACAACCGCCACCGCCTACACCTGCACCACCAGAAGCTGATTCGCGGCTGGTGTAGATGTGTTCGCCATAGCGGGATTCGAGCCTGTCGTTTTCAAAGGTCATGGCAGATTTCGCCAGATTGCCTTTTTCCCAGGGCTGCACGGCTTTGATCGTGCTGCAACCAGACAGCGCAAATGCAGCGCTGGCTATCAGTACCAGAGACGTGGTTTTCTTTCCTGTGCTCTTCATTTGATTGCTCCCAATGCGGATTTTATTTTTTCTTCCAGCGCAGCCCTGTCCGCTTCCTTGAAGCCTGCATGCTCAAAGATGATTTTTCCGTCCGGGCCTATCAGTACGCTGCTGGGCATACCTTTCACGCCATAGCTACGGGGAGTCGCACCAGCAGGATCAAAAGCCACGACAAAGCGGGCTGGCGTGGTCGCAAGGAATTGGCGGGCATCTTCATTTTTTTGATCCAGGTTGACACCAATGATTTGCAAACCCTGGGCACCGTATCTGGATTGCAGCTCATTCATCCACGGGAAAGACTGGCGACAAGGGCCGCACCATGAAGCCCAAAAATCCAGGTACACCAACTTGCCCTGATACTTGGCCAGATTGATATTGCCTTCCACACCCTTGAGATCAAATGCCGGGGCGTTATTGCCTTTATCCAGCGCCATTGCTGAGGTTGACATGACTAGTGCAGCAATGCCAAATCCAAGGCATCTCTTGCCTATATTCATAGAGAATTTCATATTCTTTGCCCTATAGTTTTCATATTCTAAAACTTGAAAAACCGGACCGCAGTCCGGCTTTACTGATTAATCCTGCGTCCTGGCCTGACGCGCCTGTTTCACCTGCTTCCTGCGCCAGATGATGACTGCAGCAGCCAGTATCACCAGCACAGGCAACATGGGATCATTGCCATCACGGGCAACCGAGCAACCGCCGCCGCCTTCATTTCTTGGTGCATTGGCTGTCACAGCTGGGGTGACGGCATTCACTGCAGTACCTGAGAAGGCTATGCTCCAGGTTGTGCTGGTGTCAGAAGAACTGATGACGACGCTGCCATTATTGGTGCCTGCATTTGCTGGTGCATAGCTGACCACCAGTTCGCATGAGGTATTTGCCTGCAGGCTAAACGGGAAACGTGGGCAAGATGCGCTATCCACCACCGCTGCATATGCACCGCTAAAGGCCGCATTTGTCAGCGCTATGGCGCTGGTACCCGGATTGGTCAGCGTGAAGCGCTTCACCAGGTTCGCATTACCTATCGTGGTCGAGCCAAAATCAAAGGATTGTGGATTGATATTCAGAGTAACAGTCTTGACAGGGATGGCTATGCCTGTGCCTGCCAGGCCCAGGCTGAGTTGTGCGCCACCATCAGTCACCAGCAAGACATTTGCGGCCTTGCTGCCAGCGCTGCCAGGTTTGAAGCTGGTATCGATGGTGCAGCTGGCTGCCGGGCTGAGCGTGCCATTCACGCTGCATGTGCCGGCCAATATAAAGTCATTGAGCTGGCTGCCATTCAAGACCAGGCTGGTGATTTTCAGCGCGGCAGTGCCGGTATTGCTCAGCGTGGTCGTATGCTTGGCAGAAGTGGTGCCAACCTGGGTGTCGCTGAACTGTACTGTGCTGGTATCTGACAAGACTGGTTTGGCAACCGCCTGTTTGGTCGCAGTGCCAGTAATGGCTACCTGCAATGGTGCAGCATTTGATGTCACGGCAAGGCTGGCGCTGATATCGCCCTCGACCGCTGGTGTGAATACCACAGGCACATTGCAGCTCGCGCCAATTGCGAGACTACTGCCACAAGTACTACCTGCACCCAGAGTAATTGCTGACGCACCACTGATTTTGATAGCAGTCAGTGACAGTGCAACGTTGCCGGTATTGGACAAACTGATCTGTTGTGTCAATGGTGCGGCAGCTACCGTCTGGGCACCAAAGGCAAGCACGCTGGGTGTTGCGGCAATGGCTGGCGCGGCTGCTGCTGCACTACCTGCCAGGCTAACGACGGCATTGCCGTTCGAGGCATTGCTGGCGATATTCAATGCTGCCGCAAAAGCACCTGCAGTGGCTGGTGTAGCCTGCAAGGTGATGGTGCACTGGCCGCCTGCGGCGACCGCAGTCTGTGTACTACAGGTACCACCCACAACAAAGATACCTGCATTTGCGCCACTCAAAGCGATGGAGCTGAAATTCAATGCGGCCTGACCGCTATTGCTGATGGTAATGGTCTGCACAGTTGAAGCAGCATTCACCAGCAGCGTACCAAAATTCAGGCTGCTGGCTGACACTGTCAGGCCAGCCTGGGCAGCGGCATTACCAGTACCGCTCAGCGTCACCAGGCTAACACCGCCTGTTGCATTATGGTTGATACTGATGCTGGTAGTACGATTGCCCTGCGCTGTCGGTTTGAATGTGGACAGTACGGTACAACTGGCACTTGGTGCCAGTGAACTGCCACCTGCGCAGCTACCGCCAGCAAGATTAAAGTCCGTAGCGGATCCACCTGTCAGCGCAATCGAAGTTATATTCAAGGCAGCAGATCCGGTATTGCTGAGCGTAGTGCTCAAGGCAGTGCTGGTCTGGCCTACGGTGGTTCCGGTAAACACCAGGCTGGCGGGCGACACTGTGGCAATAGGCCCGGCTACTACAGTTGGGTTACCGATAAATGCAGCGAGGTCAGCAATTTCAGCCTGGCTGAATTTATTGTTATATAAACTGCCCATCCCACCTTTGTTTTGTGCAAAAGCATTACTGATTTCCGTGGGATTATTCGCTCCACGCAAAATACCGTTGACGTTATTGGCAGGGCTGGCGCCATGGCAGGCCGTACAACTGGTGCCACCAGCGGTTGGGCCGTTCAGGTACAGGCTTTTACCATTCAGGGCATCAGCAGCATGGGCTGCTGATATGCTCGCAGCCAAAACAGCCCCCAGCACAATACCCTGCTGCAGCAAGCGCGTAAAACGAAAATGCAAGTTCATCATAGTTTCCCTTCAATGATTAAAATTTTTTACTGCACGCAAGCACCAAGAGCCATTCCATTGAATACGGCATGGGTCAACGCGCATAATCGCCAGTCACGCGTAGCCTGGTACATCATCGCCAGCAACACGCCCGGTAAAAAAACTGCCAGTACTACGCCCCAACCTGATGCCATATGCAAAAAACTAAATGCCGTTGCAGAGACCAACACCGGCATTAACTTTGCATAGCGACCCGACTGATAAAACCGGCCTATCAGGTATTGCTGCAAACCGGCACGCGCGACCAGCTCTTCAAGAACCGGAGCCAGTAACAAGAGCCGCAACAGAGTTGTCACATCCGCTGTCCACAATTGATTTCCACACATCGCTTGCTGAACAAAAAGAGGAGAGATGAGGTTCATCGATAAGCAATGCAGGTGGATAGAAAGAAGTTTTCTTTTTTTCGCATAAAAAAATAAACCTCTCCGTTTGTTTCAAGCGGTTAATGCGCCAATAATTGAAATTGGTTCAAAGAAAAATTAAATATTTTTTTGACGCGGGAAAAAACATCAGCAGTTTGTGAACTTGCAGGGGACTTTTTTGCGACGAAAATTTGAAGGGAAAATGTGGCGGAAGAAGATAAAAAATAGCATCATGGTGATGCGCTACAATCAACTGCTCAATTGGGACGCTTGCGCCTTGACGGGATTCGGCAGGCAGTCCAACAACACTGAACGCCGAATAATGCCATTTACACAATAAATCCTCATCAACCTGATTTCAAAATTTTTTAAGCTGCAATGAACCTTTTCTACCTGAGCAGGTATTAACAGCTAATCGAGGAGAGTGCAGGCATGTTTGAGAATTGGGGATGGCGAGGTAAAACAGACAAGAAACGTCCAAATACCCCGGAAGCGCAGGAAGTTGAATTGATCACTTTGATTGCAAACGCCGATCGCCAGGCGTTTGAGGCCTTGTATCGCCTGTACTTTGGCAGGCTGGCCAGATTTCTGGACAAGATGACACGTGACACGCACTTGATAGAAGAAATAGTCAACGATACGATGTTGGTAGTCTGGCAAAAAGCATCCAGCTTTAACCATACTTCCCGCGTATCCACCTGGATATTTGCGATAGCCTATCGCCAGGCTTTGAAGGCGATACATAGTTTTGACGAAGCTGTCGAATCCAATTTTGAGCATCATGCAGCAGAAACCAGGTACGAACCAGAGCAGCAGATGTCAGCCCAGCAGCTTGATGCTGACTTGAACCGGGCCCTGCGTGCCTTGCCCATGGAACAACGCGTCGTCGTCAGCCTGACTTATTATCATGAGATGGGATACAAGGAAATTGCTGAAACCATGGAATGCCCGGTCAATACCGTCAAGACCCGGATGTTCCACGCCAGACAGCGTTTGAGATTCATGCTTTCCGACAGCATGGAGGAAATATTATGAACACGAAAACTAAACAGGTTCACCAGCATGATGAGCCTACCCATAGCCAGGTGCAGGACTTGCTGCCCTGGTATGTCGCCAATACCCTGCAGCCAGATGAATGGCAGTTGGTGCGAGCGCATTTGCAAACCTGCGCTGCATGTCAGGATGATCTGCAATGGCAACTGAAGCTGAAGACCGGTGAACCGGCGGCAAGCACAGCTCCAGATGTGGAGCGTGCCCTCGCCCGCCTGCTGCCCAGGCTGGATGCGCAGGTGCAAGCGATCAAGCCCAAAGACGATAATTTGCTGACACGCTTGCTGGCCATGTTCAAGACAGATGGCAGGAATTCCATGCGTTGGGGAACGGCAGTAATGGCAGCACAAACCGCCGTCATTGTCGGACTGGTCGCGTTTATGGCACTGCCCAAACAGGACGACAGTAATTATCGCGTACTTGGCAGCGGTGAGCGTTCTTCCGGTAATATTGTGGTTGTATTCAAACCTGAAACGACAGTCAAAGATATACAACGCATCATGTCTATGAACGACGCCCGCATCATCGATGGCCCCACGGTCACCAATGCCTACCTGCTCAATGTGCCTGATACCAGGCTAACGCAGAGTATCAAGGAGCTGCGCTCTGAGGCAGGGATAGAGCTGGTTGAATCCCTGGGTTCGGGAGATGCAAAATGAAACCACGCTGGAATATAAATTGGACCAATAGCCTGAGTAAATTCGGCCTTTGTCTTTTTCTCTCATTGACTGCGGTATCGCTCACTAGCCCGGCCAGCGCTGACACTGTCGAGTATCAGGAGCAGAGTGCAGTAAAAGAACCTGAAGCCAAACGCCGGATACTGGTCATGCTGCACTTGCCTGCGCCACATTTTCGCCCGGATGTCAGCTATAGCGGCGGTTACAGCAATGATGTCAGCCGCACCGCACGCCGGCGTATTGCGGAAGAACTGGCGCACGCCCATGGCTTGAAACTGCTGGAGGACTGGCCCATGCCAGTGCTGAATGTGGATTGCTTTGTCATGGAAGAAAGCGATGCAATATCTGAGGAACAGACCATCGCCAGCCTGAGCAAGGACGCCCGCGTGGCCTGGGTGCAGACCATCAATACCTTTGATGCACAGGCAAAAAGTGACCCGCTGTTCCCGGTCCAGCCTGCGAACAAATACTGGCAGCTTGATGAGATACGCAAGATTGCGACTGGTCGCAATGTGGTGGTTGCCGTCATCGACAGCGGTGTAGAAATCAAGCACCCTGATCTGGCAGGGCAAATCTCACTCAATCAAAATTTCATCGATGGCAATCCCTACGTAGGTGAGACACATGGCACCGGTGTGGCTGGCGTTATCGCCGCACGCGCTGGCAATGGCGTGGGCATCGAGGGTATCGCCCCGAATACCCATGTCATGGCCCTGAGAGCCTGCTGGCAAGAACCTGAAAACAAAACCAGGTGCAATAGCTTCACCTTGGGCAAGGCACTCAATTTCGCCCTGACACAGGGTGTGCAAGTGATTAATATGAGTTTGTCCGGCCCGCCTGACCGCCTGCTGAAGCAATTGCTGGACGCTGCTATTTCACGCAACATCAAGATAGTCGGTGCCATGGACCCCAACCGTGCTGATGGCGGCTTCCCGGCTTCACATCCTGGCGTGTTTGCGGTGGCAGACAGTAAAACCCGATTGCTGGCGAATGACATACTGATTGCGCCAGGCCGTGACATACCGACTACGGCACCGGGTGCACGCTGGAGTTTCGTCTCTGGTTCATCTTACTCGGCTGCGCACATCTCGGGCATGATGGCCTTGCTCAGTGAACTGAAGCCATCGGCCAGTCTGGCGCAAATCCGGGCGGACCTGGTGGTTAATCCAGTGAACCAGAGTGATGCCAATATCAGCGGGCAAGTCAACCTGTGCGCCACCCTTAACAGACTGACCAATAAGTGTGCCTGCTCTTGCCAGTTGGCAGCCCCTTCAGCAAAAGCAGCAGCAACGGCAAATCAGCCATAACAGCATAAGATGCATCTCCTGTATGCGCATTTATCAAGGAATGGTATTGCTTAAATTTTGCGTGATTCTGGTCTTTTCCATCTTTGCTGTTACTGGCAAGGCATATGCACAAGTCAGTGGCAGTATCACGCTTGCATCAGATTATAGCTATCGCGGCATCTCGCTGAGCAATGAGCAGCCCGTGGCGCAATTAAACCTGGTATATGATGCCCCGGATGGCTGGTATGCCGGGGCTTTCGGTTCAAAAGTGAAAATCAATAGTAGCAGTAGTGATGGCGAACAAATCTTGCTGTATTCAGGATTTTCTCAACGCCTGCGCTCAGGCATGATTTGGGAAGCTGGCGCTACCGCTGCTCTTTTTCCCAAATCTACCGATCTCAATTACGGCGAAGTGTTTACCGGCCTGATGTTTGACAATCTCAGTGCCAGAATTTATTACTCCCCCAATTACATAGGGCTCAATAGCAAGACACTGTATCTGGAAGCCAATGCAGACTACCAGTTGCAAGAGCGTCTGGACGTGTTTTCCCATATAGGCTGGCTGGTTTACCCCGATGGTAAAGTCGGGCAAGTCAACCGTAATCGCGTGGACGTGCGCGTAGGTGTGGGTAGCAATTTTTCTTCCTGGAAGCTGCAACTGGCTTATGGCATCACCAGGCCACAGCACAGCTACAACACAGGAAAGTACCAGAACAACTCCCGCAATAGCCTGGTATTCAGCGCCAGTTATTTATTCTGATCGCTTTCCAGTTTGACAGGTATGCAAAGCAGACTAGAATAAACAATCCTTCCTTAATTTTTCGTCAATAAAGCAATATTATCCAAACAAATATTGCGATGCAAAAATAATGCTTACAAATTAAGCAGGCTAGCGATAGAATGCGTTATTAACAAATAATGCTGCATTGCGCCATTTTTTAAAGCAATATGCTGTTTTAATTGACGTCTATCTTCTTGATGCTTCAATTCCCTACTCTGGAGAGTTTCATGTCTTTGCTTACTGAACAATTATCATCTGCTGCCCAGAATCAATTGGCGAAACAAATTTCCGTCTTTCAAGCATGGTCACAACTGGCTTTTGGTGGACTGGAAAAACTGATCGCCCTGAATTTCAATACCGCCAAACAATCACTGGAAAATGCGAATAATGTCGCTCATGAATTGTTTGCCGTCAAACAGGCGCAAGAATTGCTGGACTTGAGCCGTGCCCATGGCCAGCCACAGCTGGAAAAAATCCTTTCCTATGGCCGCGAACTTGCCAGTATCAGTAGCGACACCAGGGCAGAATTATGGCAAATCGTCAGCAAGCAAGGCGTTGCCGGGACAATAGTAACAGTGGCTACAACTGCTGCTGCAACACCAGCCCCAACCCCTAAAGCTATCCCTGCTCCTGTGGCAAAACCAGCTGTCAAGAAGCTCGCTGCCAAACCGATAGCGGCAACTAAACAATTGACCTTGCTGGCCGAGCCAGAAGTCAAACCGACAAAAACACCAGCAAAACCCAAGGCTGTTGCTAAAGTTGCGGAAAAGCCAGTGAGCAAAGTCGCGGCCAAGCCTGCAACCAAGGCAGTTGCAGCAAAAGCTGAAGTGAAAGCAGTTGAAGCCAAGCCGGAAACGATCAAACCAGTAGCAGCAAAATCAAGCAAACCTGCCAAAACTGAAGCCACAAAAAAACCTTTGAAAACCAGTACAACGACAGCTGATGTTGCATCTGCTGCACCAGCCGCACCTGTGCCAGTGATTACACCAGCAGCGCCATTACCAGCAGCAACGACTAGCATGATAGAAAAAACCTTGGAAAAGAAAACCACTCCGGCTAAAAAACCAGCCGCAAAAACTGATACTCCAGACAATGCAGCAGCAATTACGGCGGACAGCAAGCCAACTGCCAGTACAGAGAAAAAATCTGCTGTGAAGTTCCCATTTCCGGCCACAGCCAATTTGAAGAAGGGTCCTGGGTTTCCAGCCAATAACGGCAAACCATCCTACAAGGCCAAATCCAGTGCTGCTACAGGTGCCAAGAAGCCAGTTCGTCAGTAATCAAAGTACGTAAAGTAAGCAATAAAACTTAAGCCGCAGTGCTGATCAGCTTTGATCGGCACTGCGGCTTTGTCATATCTGAGAATAGTGGATTTCTGTCATCGTCACTCATCCTGACGGCTGCCCTTTCTATAATCAGAAGGACTACTGCCGGTCCAATGTTTAAACGCGCGGCAAAAACCTGTGGCGTCGAAGAAACCAAGATCAAAGGCCAGTGCTGCCACTGCGACATTTGAATTTGTCAGCCTGTGAACGGCAATATCCCGTCGCAGTCCGTCTTTCACTGCCTGGAAATGCGTTCCTTCTTCTGCAAACCGACGGTTGAGTGTACGGACGGAAGTGTGCAATGCCTTTGCGAGATCTTGTATCGTCACTGGTTGTGTGATGTGCTGCTCAAGATACTCGCGCGTTTTGGCTGCCACCGAAGCGCGATGAAATGCGCTGAAGGTCCAGTCTTCCGGCGCACCTTTCAAGAATGCCCATAGCTCGTGCTTCTCGCGTTTGAACAACTCTGCACAATCCTGGTAAGAAAAATAAATGCTCGTCGTGCCAGCATCGAAGCACACTTCGCCGGGATACAGGAAGGCATAGTCTTCCACATGCCTGGGTCTGGCGAAACTGAACTCGACCCGCTGCAGGTTGATCTCCCTGCCAAGCAACCAGGATGCGATGCCGTGTATCAGCTTCATCATCAACTCATGTCCGAGTGGCGTGACCTGCGTGCCAGATGTTCTTTCCACCAGGGCGAGCCTTACCAGATTGTTTTTGGTTGAAATATGCAAGCGGTAATCATCCAGCAGCAAATTCCAGAAGCGGACAAAACGATTCAAGGCTACCAGCACAGTCGGCGCGTCCAGCAGGCTGAGCATGAGGTATTTCAGGGTACCAGTGCGGATAGGCCGTGACCACAGCCCCAGCATCTCGTCATCAAGTGTCGCCGCGACTGTCCTGTATAGCGCGACGTACTGTTGACGCGTCAGCCGTGCATCCGGCTGATGAAGGAGAGATTGCGGGATAGCGGCACTCGCGAGTACCTGTGCTGCCACTTTTTCTCCATGATGGGTGCGCACGAAGTGCAGCATGCCGTGCAGGAAGTGGGCCGAAACAGTAAGAGTGCTTTGCCAGGATAGCGTCATAGTTCTCTCATTATGGCGTATTTTGCATATTCATTGGCGTGATGTGCCGATTTTTCCTTTACCATCACTCTATACTAACTCCTGATTTCTACGGCACCTGATGTGTGTCTTAGCCGCTGCGTGGCGTATTTTGCCTATCGCTATCTGCGCATTTTCATTGATCAAAAGAGGAGCATGATTTGAACACAAGACGAATTGTCGTGACAGGCATGGGTGTAGTGTCCCCCTTGGGCTGTGGGGTCGAGGCTGTTTGGCAGCGCCTCTTGAATGGTCATTCAGGATTGGCTTTACTGCCTGAAGAAGTCACGGAAGGGATTGCAGCCAAAGTCGCTGGCCTCGTGCCCGACTTGTCGCCAGACCGCCCATGGGCATTCGACCCTGCCCTCGCTGTGGAACCCAAGGACCATAAGAAAATGGACAGATTCAGCCTGTTTGCCCTGGCCGCAGCGCAGGAGGCCTTGAATCAGGCGCGCTGGCAGCCCGGCACCGACAGCGAACGCGAAAGGACTGCAACCATCGTCGGCTCAGGCGTGGGCGGGTTCGGTTCTATCGTAGAGGCCGTAAGAACCACCGATGGCCGTGGGCCAAAACGGCTTTCTCCTTTCACCGTCCCCAGTTTTCTGGCTAATATGGCAGCAGGACACATCTCCATTCGCCATGGCTTTCGTGGCCCGCTAGGTGCACCTGTCACCGCCTGCGCCGCCAGCGCGCAGGCGATTGGCGACGCAGCGCGCCTGATACGTGCCGGTGAAGCCGATATTGCCTTGTGTGGCGGGGCCGAGGCCTGTATAGACCGCGTCAGCTTTGGCGCATTCGCTGCCGCAAGAACCATGTCCACCAGCTTCAATGATCATCCCACGCACGCATCCCGCCCCTTTGATATCGAAAGAGACGGCTTTGTCATGGGCGAAGGAGCAGGTATGCTGGTCATCGAAGAACTCGAACATGCATTGCGCCGCGGCGCCACGCCAATTGCAGAACTGCTTGGTTATGGCACCAGCGCTGACGCGTATCACATGACGTCCCCACCCGCCAACGGCGATGGCGGGCGGCGCGCCATGGAACTGGCGATACGGCAAGCGGGGCTAGTGCCCGAACAGATCGGGCACTTGAACGCCCATGCAACATCCACGCCAGTCGGTGACATCAGTGAGCTGGCTGCCATCAAGGCGATATTTGGAACAGGTCGCGGCCCCGCAGTATCTGCCACCAAATCCTCGACAGGACATTTGCTCGGGGCGGCTGGCGGTGTGGAAGCGATCTTCACCGTGCTGGCCCTGCGCGATCAGATGGCTCCTCCTACGCTGAACCTGGTACAGCCAGATCCGGCCGCAGAGGGCATAGACATAGTCATAGGATCAGCCCGAAAAATAGCGACGGACTATGCCATCTCCAATGGTTTCGGTTTTGGTGGCGTCAACGCCAGCCTTGTATTCCGTCGACTTTGATCTTTGTTGTGAACTCAAGAAAGAGCAGAAAGAAGAGTTGTAGGAAGAGCTGAAATACGGGCCGCAGTATCATTGACCATTCACTCACTGACGTCAGTGAGTGACACTGGGGCCTGCAAGTATCGCTGCCCGCCATGAAAAATGTATCTCTGAAGCAAAAATTACGCTTATTCCCGGTCTTTTAGTTCTGAATTTCTCTTGCAGTCTCATTTGATCGCTTAGAATGAATTAAACATTCAACGATCATAAAATGAATCTTTACCAGTTAGCGGGCACGGTGTGCACGGCGGGCATATTGATATTAAGTCAAGGTGCGCTGAGTCAAAGTGCACTTGCACAAGAAGCCATCACAGTTGCCTGGCGTATCAAGCCACCTCATCAATACCTGGAAAATGGCGTGGAGAAAGGTGTATTGCTGGAACGCGCCAAACAGGTTTTCAGCACCGCACAAATCCCTCACCGCTTTGTAGAAGAACCGGCCAAACGCATCTGGAGTAATTTTTCTGGCGGTGCCAAAAATTATTGTTCTTTTGGCTGGTACAGGATTGCAGAGAGAGAAGCGCTGGTGCAGTTTTCCGAGATTTTTCATACTGACCCGCCACATACCTTATTGGTCAGCCCTGCTGCCGCGAAACAGGTTGCCGCACATCGTACCCTGAAGTCCTTGATGTCCGATCCCAATCTGACGCTGGGCGTAGTCGACGCAGTTTCATATGGCCCCGAACTCGATACCATGTTCACTACCACCAAGAACAAGGTCGAGCGCAGCACTACCCTGCCCATGATCATGGCACGCATGGTTGCCGCCAACCGCGCATCCTATATGCTGATAGACAGGGAAGACTGGGAATACCTGAAGGACAAGGAAGAAAGCCTGAGCCAGACCACGCAAATGGATTTGCAAGGCATGCCTGCAGGCTTGAACCGTTATATCGTTTGCAGCAAGGATGTCAGCGTCGAGCAAATGCGCAAGATCAATACGGCTTTGCTCAAGATTTATCCGGTAAAGAAATGACGCTTAAGAAACGCTTAATATGCCAATTGACTAGGCCAGCTTTTCCCACTCATCCCTGAGCAAGGCGTACATGGCGATATCCCGGTGTTTGCCACGTGAGAATGTGGCACCGCGTGCAATGCCTTCTTTCTGGAAACCGCAATTGATCGCCACTTTTTCTGAAGCGATGTTGTCAATGTTCATGTGAATTTCCAGGCGATTAATGAGCATGGTATTGAACAGGTAGTCCCTGAGCAATTTCACGGCTTCAGTCATGATGCCTTTGCCATGCAAGTTTTTGACAAACATGCCGTAGCCGATTTCGCGGGAATTGAAATAAGGCACAGTCTTGAAATGAAAAACACGCCCTATCATTTTTTCATTTTCATCGATGATCAAAAAAGTCTCGAACTGCTCTTTGGAGCGCGATTCATCTTCGAATTTTTTCTCTGCCACACCTGGTAACATCAATTCCTGGGACAAAAAATCACCCTTGGCATCAGGGTGATTCATCAAGTCCCTCAGGGTCATGACATCTTCTTTTTTGACGTGACGAAGGTGAAAGCAACTTCCTTTGATCATGCAGAATCTCCTGTGCTAAACAATTGTGTGATGGGTTCACCAGTGTTCTGGATGGACAAAGACTGAAGGCAAGAGTTCCCTGGATTGCAGGGAATTATCGCGAGAAAAATATCTAGGTTTCCAGCAAGCGCCTTTGTCTTTCTTTTTCTTCAAAGATGGCGGATTCTATTTCTTCCATTACTGCACCCAGATCAACCGGGCGGGTATCTTGTGCAACGATGCCGGTCAATACGGTTTCCGGTGTCAGCAAACCTGCGGTAAACAGCTTCCAGATTTCCTTGCCAAACTTGCTGCCGTTCAGTTCAGGTGCAAACTGACCAAAATACGTCGCCAGATTGTTCACGTCTCGTTCCAGCAAGACACCCGCCTCGGTATTGCTGGCAGCATCAATCGCTTGCGGCAAATCGATGATCACTGGTCCTTCTTCGTCAACGAGGATATTGAATTCAGACAAATCACCATGAATGACACCGGCGCATAACATCAGGACTACCTGATGCAATAACTGGGCATGGTACAGACGCGCCAGCTCCGGCGTCAATTCCACGTCGTTGAGGCGGGGTGCAGCATTACCATCGGCATCTGTTACAAGATCCATCAGCAATACGCCTTCAAAACAGATATACGGCCTGGGAACTTTGACACCAGCCGCAGCCAGGCGATACAAGGCATCGACCTCAGCATTTTGCCAGACTTCTTCCTGCATCTTGCGGCCATAGCGTGTGCCTTTTTCCATGGCACGTGCCTGACGGCTGTTCTTGACCTTGCGGCCTTCCTGGTAAGAAGCAGCATTTTTAAAGCTGCGCTGACTGGCTTCTTTATAGACCTTGGCACAACGAATTTCTTCGCCACAGCGCACGACATATACGGTGGCTTCCTTGCCGCTCATGAGCTGGCGCATGACTTCGTCGATCAAACCTTCTTCCTGCAGGGGTTGCAGTCGTTTTGGTGTTTTCATTGATGGCGACGGCTCAGGCTTTGCGTGGCTTGCCGCCAGTTTTTACAAGCTTGACTGGTGCATGCCCGCGTGACTTGTTGCGCATGTCGTAAATCGTCTTGGCATCCTGCTCTGCCCGCTCTTGCGTGCGCATTTCAGGAACATCGTCATGCTTGCTAAAAAATTCAGCGGCCTGGGCGCGCATCACATGCTTGATGGCTTCATCATCGCTGAGGTCAAATCTTTCTGTCATCAATGTGGTGACTTCATCCAGATATTCTTCATAGGTCATCATGCTGGTTTTTCCTGTCTGTCATGAAGTGCGTTTGGAAATTGCGACTGTGGACGCATTGCATCCATGGCAATCTTTGTAACGAATATGGTCAATAAAATTAGCGTACTTAGTGGGCGTACTTAGTGGCCGTACTCAATGGGCGTACGCTATAGAGCTCATTCTGCACATTACGCCTGAAAGATTACGCCGAAAGACCAGTATTGTACACGTGCTACCCGCTGACAACGGTGTTGCGCTGGTTCTCGGCTACAATGCCGCCTTCCCCGAAAAATTCCAGCCTGGATATAATTGTATGAGTATCATCATCCATGAGGCCTTGCGCGCCTATATAGACCCCCTGACCGAGCATGAATTTACTGCTCTGGAACGCAGTATCCTGACTGAAGGCTGCCGTGATGCCCTGGTATGCTGGGGTGAGATCCTGATCGATGGACATAACCGCTACGCGATTTGCCAGCGCCATAACTTGCCCTACAATATTGTTCAAAACGACAACTTCAGCAATATCGAAGACGTGCAATTGTGGATGATAGACAACCATCTGGGTCGCCGTAGTGTGACTGACTTCCAGCGCGGCATGCTGGCCTTGCGCAAAAAAGAAATCGTTTTGGCCCGCATGAAGGCGCAGGAGGAACAGTCGCCTTCAGACAATGCGGAAAGCGATGTTGCCGTCCCGGTTGTCAAACCCACGCAGAGTCGCCAGGAAATCGCCCGTCTGGCAGGCATCAGCAGCAATGCCGTGGTACAGATAGAAAAAATCCAGAAAGCTGCAGCACCTGAACTGGTGCAAGCCGTGCGCGATGGCACCATCTCCATCAGTGCAGCAGCAGCAATTGCCTCCTTGCCTAATGAAGATCAAGTCGCCGCTGTAGCCGGTGGCCGCAAGGAATTGCAACAAGCCGCCCGCCAGGTCAGGGAAAAAGTACGTGAACAAAAAGCCCCGGCCAAGGCAGTTGCCACCGAAGCCAGCGCGCCCGCAGCCATCGAAGGCAGGCATGACAGCGCCAGCAGCAATGTCGGTAATTCGGACGAACTCAGCAGCCTGCGCCAGCAAGTCATGCACCTGCAGACTGAGAACAGTGAATTGCTAAGCCAGATTGCCGCGCTAAAAGCGCAACTGGCAGGCTGAACACTAAATAAAGGTAGCGGATATGAAAAAGCCCCGGCAAAGCCTGTCCAGCCTGTTTCTGAAGCAGGTGCCAGCGGCTGAGCGCGAACATATCTGCCATCTGGAAGAAATACAAGAAGCGCATGAAGGCCGCCCTTTTCACTTCGATGATGGCAATCTGCGCATCATGTACCTGAACCCCAAGTGCATGCAAAGCGCGATGAAGCTGGATGCACCGGATAAACTGGTATGCGCCTACTCACGTACTGTCATGGGCTTGCTCATGTTCCGACCACAGCCACGCCACATCTTGTTGATAGGCCTGGGTGGCGGCTCGCTGGTCAAATACTGCTATCGCCATCTGCCAGGCTGCCGCATCACAGTATTGGAAATCAATGCCGACGTGATCGCCATGCGTGAGTTGTTCATGCTGCCACCGGATGATGAACGCCTGCAAGTCATCCATTGCGATGCAGTGACCCACTTGCAGGACAATACTTATGATGCCGACGTGCTGCTGCTGGATGCCTATGATGAAAATGGCCTGGTAGCAGACTTGAATACGGCAGAGTTTTATGCGATCTGCCATGCCAATCTGGTGGAAAATGGTATCATGGTTGCCAATGTCTGGGGCAAGCCCAGTGCCCTGGCTGGCATGTTGAGTCGCTTGCGCCAGCAGTTTGCGCGCCAGGTCAGTTGGACGCGCTCACCTGACAGCTATAACCTCATTGTGTATGCCATCAAGGGCGCATTGAATCAGGCCGATGAGCATACAATAAAGACTTTGTCAGACCAGCATCCAGACTTGCAATTCACTGAGTTACAAAACCGACTGTTGAGCCTGCCTTTGTCTGTCGAATACACTGATGCAGAGGAAGAACTGGCTGCACTCAAACTAAGCCTGGCGACTATCATGGTGCCTGATGTCAATGTCCCGCAAAACTATGCAGACTGGAAAAAGCAGATAGGCGAATAAGCAAGCATCAAGATGTAAGCAAAACAGCTTAAGTGCGACTAATAGAAATCCATACTATGAGGATAGTCCATGAAAGCCCTTATCTTGCCTGGCATTTTTGCCTGCCTAGCCAGTAGTGCGCAAGCCGCCGAAATCTGCAACAAATCCAGCCCCGTACATACCGTCGCCCTGCTGGAACTGTACACCTCTGAGGGTTGCGATAGTTGCCCGCCTGCTGATAAAACCATCAGCCGCCTGTATCAAAGTACTGGCCTGAACAGTGAGCAAGTCATTCCCGTTTCCCTGCATGTCGATTACTGGGATTACCTGGGCTGGAAAGATGTTTTCGCCAAAAAAACATTCACCGACAGACAAAGGAATCTGGCCGAACTGGCCAATACCCGCTCGGTCTATACACCAGAAATTTTTATAGGCGGAAAAGAATTGCGTAGCTGGCGCAACGGCATGGCAGATGACATCCGCCGCATCAATCAAAAACCTGCCACGGCCTCATTGCGTATGGGTGTAGAAAAACTGGCGGACAACAAACTGTATTTCAATCTGCAAGGCAATAGCATGCAAGACGCGAAACTGCATTTTGCCCTGGTCGAGCAAGGCCTGGTCAGCAAAGTGCAGGCAGGTGAAAACCGCGGAGCCACCTTGCAGCATGATTTTGTCGCCAGGGAATGGGGCGAGGCTTACCAACTCACTGCTGGCAAGGTAGCCAACTTTGCCACACAACTGAATTTACCAGCCAATGCCAAACGCAAGAACCTGTCGGTGCTGGCGTTTGCCCAGGATAAGCAAGGCAATATCCTGCAAGCGCTTAGCCTGCCCTTATGTGAAACACTGCAGCAATAACACTGTTCGCGCCGGATTTTGTCTGGCTGGCGACAAAATTCACGGCCTTGATCTTATTTTTAAAGCAAGCCAGGCACAAATGACTTAGACTTTCTGTACTTCCTTGCATACCCTACAGGAGTCAATACCGTGAATGTACTCGTCGCCTTGCTGCACCACATCGCTGCCTTTACCCTGGTTGGCACTTTGCTGGCAGAACTCGTCTTGATACGTCAGCCCCTTACTCTGTCATCGGCAAAGAGCCTGCGCTTCATCGACAGCATCTATGGCGTGAGCGCCATGCTCATCATCGTGCTGGGTGTTTTGCGCGTCATGTACTTTGAAAAAGGCCAGGATTACTATCTGCATAATCATGCCTTCATGCTCAAGATGACAGCCTTCATCCTGGTCGGCTTGCTGTCAGCCTACCCTACAGTGGTATTCCTGCGCTGGGGCAAGGCTGTCAAACAAAACCAGTTACCAGAACTTCTCGCAGGGCAGGCCAAGACCATACAAACGATTTTAAAACTGGAATTGGCAGGCATACTTTTCATTCTGGCAGGTGCAGTACTGATGGCCAAGGGGCACGGGATATAAGGCAGGAGTTGTTTTAACTGCCGCTTCAAATAAGAAAAGTTGTATAAATGACTGATTTCTGGCAATCTTTCCATATCATATAGTGCTGCCAACATACTTGACAGCACGGTTATTCAGGACATTGCCATGTACGATGAAAACGACTTCACTGCAGTATCCAAGTTCCTGAAACTGGGCATTAAAATCATTTTCAGGAACCCCATGGGGCAAAACCCGACGTTTCAATCGACCTTCCCAACGCCTAAAGGAACAACAGTCACCCTGAATGAAAAAAGCCTCTATGATGTAGAACGCAAACTGCGCACCTTGATCGGCAGTGACGTGCCAGTCAAGACCAAGGTGGCACCGTTTGTCTATCTGGGTACGAATTTCCGTGGTTTGCTGTATTGCACCAAGGGTTCCAATGAGTATATTGTGCAGGAAACGCACGATCTCTTTGGGACGGAATCCAAGCGCATCGTACGTACTGCAGAACATTTCATACAGTTGCTGAGCTAAAATCATATTGGCGCTGCTCTTTATGCAGAGCTGCCATTCCACCTGTTTTTGCCCTGCCCTCACCAGCTTTTCGTCAATCACCGACGAACATCCGCCATTCGCCGAAATTGAAGCGACAAGCGCCTGCGCTTTCAGTATCTTTAATCACGGAACAAAAACACAGAAGTTTTTGGCGAATGAAAGGATAAGATATGTCTGGCAATTCTGAAGCTCAGCGGCACAGCAAGGGTAATTTGTTTTTTGGCCTGACCCTGATCGTCGCGGGTAGCGTCTTTTTGATGGATCGCATGGACATGATTCATGCGCTTGACTATTGGTTTTTACTGCCAGCCATGATCGCCATCGGCGGCGTGGTTGATATTGTCAGCCCCGGCAAGCCTGAGCATATTGCCAAAGGCTGCTTCAGCCTGGTATTTGCACTATGGCTGTATATATCCATAGAACAGCTGTGGGGCTGGAACTTCCGCACCAGTTGGCCTTTGCTGTTGATTGCTTTTGGCATCCAGCACCTGGTGGGTGGATTGCTGGCAGCCAGAGAAGTACAGAAATAAAAAATTAACGCTTACAATTTTTGGATCACTATCATGAAAAACGATAATCCTCAGGGCCGTATCCTGATCGGGGCCATGCTCCTGATTTTTGGTGCACTGGCACTGTTAGACAACTTGAATCTGTTTAATGCCCGTGAAATCTTTCACTTCTGGCCCATGGTCTTCATCTTCGTCGGCGCATTGAAGATATCAAAAAGCGATACTACTGCTGGCTATATCATAGGTTGCGGCTTTGTTGGCCTGGGTGCTTTGCTGATACTGCATCATATGGGCATCATTTATTTCCGCATGCGTGACTGGTGGCCGGTTTTCCTGATCTTTGCTGGTCTGATGGTGATATTCAAGGGCAAGATCGGTGACCATGAAAAAATGATCAACAATGGCACGAATCAGGATGCTGTCTGCAATATTGTTGCCGTCATGAGCGGCAACAAGCTGCAAAACAGTTCGCAGGAATTTCGTGGTGGTGAAATCAATTGCATCATGGGTGGTGTGGAACTGGATTTACGCACTGCATCCATGCAATCTGAAGCAACCCTGAATGTATTTGCCATGTGGGGTGGCATCGTCCTGAAAGTACCAAATGACTGGACTGTGGTTTCCCATGGCTCGCCCATACTCGGTGGCTTTGATGATAAAACGGTGCCCCCCATGTTGAATGCGAAGAAGCTTTATATCAAGGGTTATGCCGTCATGGGTGGCGTCGAAATTATTAACTAAGAAATCACTAACCAAGAAGTCACTGCATGCACCCTATTTTGTCAGACCGTCGCCGCTTTCTGGTTTATCTCACTGCCTGGATGATGACAGGCGTGCTGATCGCCAGATTGCTGGTGGCGGCTGATCTGGTAAACTGGTCGTTTGCCTTGGTCTTCTCGCTGCCGCTGGCCCTGTTTGGTAGTTTCCTGACTTCTTCGGCCTATTTTGTTTGTCGCTCACTGCCCTTCAATCGCCGCAGCTTCAGCATAGCCGCCCTGGTCTTTGCCAGTGCATCCATGATTTCCGGCATAAGCTGGCTGGGACTTTGCTATGGCTGGAACAAGGTATTGGTACTGGCATCTGATGAAGTGGAAGTACTACATCTGACCAGCCATTTATCGGTGCTGTTCTTCATCACCGGTTTTGCTGTTTACCTGCTGGCATTGCTGGCTTTTGATGTGTATATCGCCTTCGATAATATACGTGAAGCTGACAGACGCGAAGCAGCGTCACGCCTGCTGGCCAGGGATGCTGAACTACAAGTCTTGCGTTCGCAAATTGACCCGCACTTTTTATTCAACAGCCTCAATTCCATCAGTGCCCTGACTGCCATTGATGCAGTTGCCGCACGCACCATGACGATAGCGCTTGCGGATTTCTTCCGGCAAACCCTGGCGATAGCCGAGAAAGAAAAAATCAGCCTGAAGGAAGAGTTACTGTTATGTGAAAATTTTTTGGCAGTGGAAAAAATCCGCTTTGGCAAAAAACTGGGCATGGAATTTGAAGTTGCTACAGAAGCAGAAACCGCACTGATCCCGCCCATGATATTGCAACCCTTGCTGGAAAACGCCATCAAGCATGGCATACGCAATTTACCCAAGGGGGGCATCATCAAGGTCACCATATTTCAACGTGACCGCTGGCTGCATATCGCAGTAGAAAACCCTGTCAGTACCGCCCCCGGCAACAGCACTGGCAATGGCCTGGGCCTGAGCAATCTGCGCCAGCGTTTTTTTGCCTTGTATGGTGAACAGGCACGCGTCAGTTGGCAGCGCTCAGACGAAAAATTTACATTGGAAATGGCTTTGCCTTTTGAGCAGAATAATCATGAGCAAGTATAAACAAGTATGAATAAGCGCCTACAAGTCTTGATCGTCGATGACGAAGAACTGGCACGCAGATTATCGCTGGAATATTTGCGTTCGCATCCCGACATAGAAGTCATAGGTGAATGCGAAACCGGACTGGAAGCTGTGGATGCCATCAGCAAACTCAATCCTGACCTGGTCTTGCTGGATATACAGATGCCACAACTGTCAGGGCTGGAAGTGCTGGAAGTGACTGGCAGGCGCAGCGGCGTGATCTTCACTACCGCCTATGATCAATACGCATTGAAAGCTTTTGATCTGCATGCTGTCGATTATTTATTGAAACCTTTTTCACAACAACGCTTTGATGAAGCACTGAGCAAGGCACGCAAACTGCTCGCAGAGCAAACCCCGTCATCAACACAAGCCATACAAACGCTGGTGACGCAGCAAAGCGAAAAACTGCAACGCCTGCTGATACGTGACCGTGGCCAGGTGCATGTGGTGCCGCTGGAAAGCATAGATTATGTTGAAGCGCAGGATGACTACATCCTCATCCACGCAGCAGGTAAGTCATACATGAAAACCCAGAGCCTGTCTGACCTGGAAGCGCAGCTCGACGCTAGCAAGTTCGTGCGCGTGCACCGCTCTTTCCTGCTACAGATCAGTGCATTGCAAGCGATGGAGAAGACCAGCAAGGACAGCCAGGTTGCTGTCCTGAAGAGTGGTGCGCAAGTGCCGGTTAGTCGTGCTGGCAACGAACGTATACGAGCATTGTTGAATTGAAACCGGAATTGAAACCGGAATTGAAACTATAGTATTGAAACTCTAGTACTGAAGCTCTAGTTAATCGCCTTCAAAACCAAAGCCAGCTCAGTCCTGGTTTCCTGCATCAGGGCATCAATATTATCTTTATCGATATTCAGTATTTTGAAACTGGCTGGTACGGTATTCCAGTCCAGTTCGGCGATGCTTTCATTGACGAAATGCGCATCCAGAAAATCTGCCACTGTCACCACGTCAATGAGGCCAACTTTATGAGTAGGGCCTGGCTGATGATCACGGTGGTCAAGCACGGCGACACGGATATCTTCAGAAATTTCCCAATCTTCCAGTATCGCGCTGCCTATGCTGGCATGCCAGTGATCGATCAAATCCCATAGCACCTGTTCGGAACTGAACAACTCTTGATAATGATTGGCCCGGTTCAAAATATAGAATTTGCCTATATCGTGCAACAAACCGGCCAGCATGGCCTTGTCGGCACTCAGCCGGGTATAGGTCCTGGCAATCACCATGGCCAGGGCTGCTACGCGAAGACTGCGCCGCCACAGGCCATCCATCTGGGCTGACAGGCTGCCATTGTATTTATTCTCCGCCAGTTGCTTCATACCTATGGAAATGGCGAGATTGCGTACTGCAGAGAAACCCAGCAGATTAGTGGCCGCCCGCAAATCGCCTATTTTTCGCCCCTGGACATTAAAGCTGGCTGAATTACTCAGATGCAGCACTTTGGCGGATAAAACCGGCTCAGTACCTATGATGCGCGTCACCATGTCGGTCGAAATGTCAGCCTGGCTCAGGGCCTTCCTGATTTTCATGGTCGCCCCCAAAGAAGTGGGGAATACCAGCTTTTTGGCAGACAATTCCGCAGTGAAAGCTTCAAGGAAAGCGAATTCGGTATTTTTTTGGTCTGTCATGATAGCAATAAGGAATGCTGACGATTTTTTATTGTACCTTGGGAAACCTGTTTATGCAGGCTTGGAAAAGACTGCTTACATGAATTATCAATTGTACTTACTGACCTCTATCCATTTCACAGGCTTTAGCCACCTTTTAATCCCGTATTCACGCATTTCGTCGCAAAGCCGGTGCATCGCAGATGGTGAAGGCGTAATCTGCATTCATCGCAGCAAGATATTGAAAAATCAGAAAACAAAGGGAAATCACCATGAAATCTGCTCAAACCGAACAATTATTCACACTGATGCGTCAGGCCGCTCATGAATTTTATTATCTGTGCCGCAAAGCCTTTCTGGCCATGATGGCCCTGCCGCTGCCACATTTGCTGGTAATCTGCCTGGTGATCGCTGTTGCCCTGATGATATTGCCGCTGGCTTTGAGTATCTTCATCGCCTTCATGATATTCAAGCTCATCGTCATCTTGCTGGCGATTAACATCAACAAAAACCAGAAGCAGGCCAGGCAATTAAATCAGGAGCAATGAGCAGGAACAATAAAGCAGGCTGGCCAGTTTTCCTCCAGGAGGAGCTGGCCAGACAAATGCAGCGCCAGGCTTACAAGGATGTAGCCGCCCTGGCCGCCTGCTCATACAAGCCAGACAATACCCGCAGGAAGCGGGCTAGCTCACTTAGTTCAAAACTCTCGGTGCCGTCGCCAGTCAGGGCAGATACCAGTACCTGCTCACGCACTTCAGAATAACGGCGACAGATATCACGGCCCGCTTCATTAGTCGAATACAGGATTTCCTTGCCACGCTTTTCTGTCTGCACCAGCTTCAGGGCCTGCAGTTTCTTGAGAGAATAATTGACGATATGGGTGTCTTCAATATTCAGAATGAAGGCGATATCGGCCAGCTTTTTCTCACGCGCCCGGTGGTTGATATGATGCAGTACCAGTACGTCGGTAATAGTCATGTCTTTCATGCCCACCGCAGCCATGCACCTGACCGCCCAGCGGTTAAAGGCATTGCTGGCAATAATCATTCCAAACTCAAACTCACTCAATTCTGCACTCCTGCCCTCAGCCAGATGGGAAGAGGAGACGATAGGTACTCTGGGTGTGGCGCTGGAAGCGGCTGGGCTAAGACCGGTTTTCGTGACAGTCTTGACAGGTTTGGTCGTGGACATAATGACTCTTTAAAGATAAATTGAATAAAAAACTGGCGTAATCCGTAGCCTGATTTTATCTTCTTTGAGCAAAAAGTCAGTCTTTTCGCATTGATTTATCAATAAAAAATCGATATTTTATGTTTTTATCCACAGCCTTAATGTTTCGCCAGCCATGCTCACCTTAGCCACGCACTACTTTTTTATTGCTGGAAATGCTCAATGCTGGCCTTGCCTGGACCCGGCCCTGTAACTGCGTCTGTGCCTGCACTGGCTCAGCTTGCGAGTTTTTTTCCAGCTTGAAGACCGCTACCGTACCCACCAGTAATTCTGCTTCATCCTGCATGCTCCTGGCCGCCGCAGCCGCCTGCTCCACCAGTGCCGCATTTTGCTGCGTCATCTGGTCCATCATGCTGATGGCCTGGTTGACTTGAACTATACCGGTATTTTGTTCACGGCTGGCCGCGCTGATTTCACTGATGATCTGCGCCACATGCTGGACTGAATTGACAATATCGCGCATGGTCAGGCTGGCTTCATTGACGAGTTTGCCACCGGCATCTACCTGCCCCACCGAGTCGGCAATCAGGGTTTTGATTTCTTTCGCCGCGCTGGCCGATCTTTGCGACAGGTTGCGCACCTCTGCCGCCACCACCGCAAAGCCACGTCCGTTTTCACCGGCGCGCGCAGCTTCTACCGCAGCATTCAATGCCAGGATATTGGTTTGAAAAGCGATGCCGTCAATGACGCCGATAATATCGACTATCTTGTTGGAACTGGCCTTGATCGCACCCATGGTGAGCTCTACCTGATCAATCACCTTGCCACCCTTGCCTGCATGCTGGTAAGCCTTGCCCGCCAAATCATGCGCCTGGGCGGCATTCTCTGCGTTTTGGCCTACCGTGGCGGTCAGTTGCTCCATCGACGCAGCGGTTTCTTCCAGGCCCGATGCCTGCTGTTCGGTACGGTTAGATAAATCCATATTGCCATTGGCGATTTCGCGCGAGGCGATGCCAATTTTTTCTGAACTTTGCCTGACCTGGCCCACGGTGCTGATCAGGCTCTGGCTCATCTGGTTCAGCGATGCCAGTAATTGACCTGTCTCATCGTTGCTCCTGACTTCAATATCGGCCCGCAAATCACCGCTGGCAACTGATTCAGCAAGCAGGATTGCGGCCTTCAATGATGAGGTAATTGCCCTGGTGGTGAGGATGGCAATCAAGATTGCCACCACGCCAGCAAAAGCCAGCAAGATAATCATCAGCACTTGTGCCGCACCAGAGATGGATGCTGCATCGCTACCGCTGCGCTCCATCTGGCTGGCTTGTAATCCCACCAGTTGATCGAGTGCAGCAAAATACTGGTCCTGCAAAGGAGCGATCTCCGGCAAGACCAGGTCCTTGGCCTGTTCCACCTCATTGTCTACCACCAGCTTGAGGAACTTGTCGAGTACAGGCTGGTAACGCTGTTTTGCTGCCAGCACGGCCTGCAAAAGTTTTTTCTCTTCTGCTGAGCTGGCCTGTTTGCCAAACTGCGCCAGATCAAGCTCTATCTGTTTTCCTGATTTGTCTATCGCAGCCTGCTCAAGCTTTCTTTCATCCAGTGTAGACAGCAGCAAGAGATTGCGCATGCTGCGGGCGATATGATCAAGGTCAGACTTGATGCGGTTGACTGTCGCTGTTTTCGGATAAACTTCCTTGACGACCAGGTTCACGCCCTGGTTCACCCGCCCAAGTTGCGTGTACCCGGTGACCGTCAACGCCAGCATGAGCAAGATAACAAACGCAAAGCCCAGGCCCAGTTTATGGCCTATCTTCCAGTTCCTGATGTACTTGTTCAGCATGGCTAGCTCCTAAAGTCAAAACGCATTTCTTTACTAAATTCGCAGACAAGTCAAGACAGCAGCAAGTGAAAACACTTGCTGCTTACCTGCTCCATTCCCCCGAAAATAACGCAATATCAGACGCCTAAATACGCTTTCTTGACGTCTTCATTGTTGAGCAGCTCTTGCCCCGTGCCCTGCATGACGATACGGCCTGTCTGTATGACATAACCGTTATGCGCAATTGCCAGCGCCTTGTGCAGGTTTTGCTCCACCAGCAGTATTGACATGCCTTGCTGGTTGATCAGTTGTATGGTGTCGAGCACCTTGGTGACGAACTTGGGTGCGATACCCCAGGATGGTTCATCCAGCAAGAGCAATTTTGGTTTCGCCATCAGCCCACGGCCTATCGCCAGCATTTGCTGCTCACCACCACTCATGGTGCCGGCCAGTTGATAGCGCCTTTCCTTGAGGATGGGGAACAAGGTGTACATGGTATCTATCGACTCAGCCACTTCGTCATCATCGCGGCGGGTATAGGCACCCAGTTGCAAATTCCTTTCCACCGTCAGGCGGGCAAAGATGCGCCGCCCTTCAGGTACCAGCGACAAGCCCAGTCCCACCCGTTTGCTGGCCGGGATTTTTTCCAGTGGTTTGCCATCGAATACGATCTGGCCAGCATCCGCCGCATTCAAACCGGCAATTGCCCGCAAAGTAGTGGTCTTGCCATTGCCATTGCCACCGACCAGGGCAACAATCTTGCCCTTCTCTACATCGATATCGACTTTGGACAAGGCCAGCACGCCGTCATAACTGACTCTCAGATTTCTTACTTGCAGCATCATTCATCTCCCAGGTAAGCAGCGATCACTTTGGGATCGTTAGATACTTGTTCAGGACTACCTTCGGCTATCTTCTTGCCGTAGTCGAGTACGACGATGGCATCAGCAATCGGCATGATGCCTTCCAGCACGTGTTCAACGATCAGGCAGGAAATACCTTCTTCACGAATTTTCAAGACCACGTCCACTGTCTCTTTGACTTCAGTCGGATTCAAACCCGCCATGACTTCATCCATCAACAACAGGCGTGGCCTGACGGCCAGTGCGCGTGCCACCGCAAGGCGGCGCTGTTCACTGATGGTCATGCTGCCTGCGGGCTTGTCCTTGAATTGGCCGAGGTTGACAAAGCTCAGCAATTTCGCAGCACTCTGTCTCGCATCGCCCACATTCTTGTTGATCAGGAAGGCACCCACCATGACGTTTTCCAACGCTGTCATGCTGGTGAAAGTGCGTGCCACCTGAAAGGTGCGGCCTATGCCAGCGCGCGCGCATTGCTCAGGGCTCATGCCGGATACCTTGATGTCATTCATCCAGATTTCACCGGTAGTTGGTGGTGCATAACCGGCGATGCAATTGAACATGGTGGTCTTGCCAGCTCCATTCGGACCTATCAGGCCAACAATCTTGCCCGCGCCCACTTCAAATGAGACGTCCTGGTTGGCGGTGATGCCGCCAAAGCGTTTGCTGACGCTCTCTACTCGCAACAAGCTCATGCTGCCTCCCTTTTTGCCTCTTGTACGTCTTGTACTTTTTGTGCCTTGACTGCTTTTCTGCGCGCAAAAAATTGCTTGATCCAGCCCAATACACCTGTCGGGTAATACACGGCAATTACCACGATCAATGCGGCGTAGATCACCAGATCAGTACCTCGACCAGAGCCACCAAACAGGGCACGGGTACCTTCTTCAATGAAGGTCAAGACACCTGCGCCTATGACTGGCCCCAGCAAAGTACCCACCCCACCAAGAATAGACACAAGTGCCATCTTGATCGACAGGCCTGTGTGCAGGACTGAGCCGGGGTCTATATACAATTCCTTCTGTGCATACAGGCTACCGCCAATCGCCGTGAAGAAACTGCTGACGGCAAAAGCGATTTGTTTGTAGCGGCTGAGGTTGATACCCAGGCTGCGTGCTGCATCTGGCTCATCCTTGATGGCGCGGAAGTAGTAACCGAGGTAGCTGTGTTCTATCCAGTAATTTACCGCCAGCGTCACCAGCAAGAGACCAAGGGCGATGTAGTAATACGGTGCCTTGTCGGTAAAGATCATGCTGCCCCAGCCTTGCTGGTCCATGGGTATGGTCAGGCCAACGGCGGCACCGGCGTATTCCCAGTTCGTGAAAATGATCTGGATGATTTCAGCCACCGCAATGGTCGCCATGCCAAAGTAATGCCCGTTAAGGCGAAAGCATGACCAGCCTATGATGAGACTGATTGCTGCGGCCAGTATGCCGCCACAGATCATGGCCACCCATGCGTTCAGGCCAAATTGCGTCAACAACAGTGTCGAGGTGTAAGCACCCAGCCCGTAAAAAGCGACATGCCCCAGCGAAACCTGGCCCGCATAACCGCCGACGATATTCCAGGCCACACCCAGTTGCGCTGCCATCAAAATCAATATCGCCAGATTTTGATGCGACGGGTCTTTAACCACCACAGGTACCAGCAATGCTGCAATCACGCACAAAGCCAGCAGTATGTATTTCACCGAGGAATTGCCATGTGAATCTGGCGCCAGCAACTCATGCGCCGAGATCACGGTTTTGTCTTGTATGTTCATTTTTGCACCTTATCTTCTACGCTATTGCTTACCCATCAATCCTTGCGGACGGAACATCAACACCGCCAGGAACAAGCCGAGCACCAGAGCCAATTTATATTGCGGCCCTATCAGAAAGCCACCCATGACTTCGATGACACCGACAATAATCCCGGCAAACAAGGCACCAATCACGCTACCAAAACCACCGAGGTTTACCACCACAAAAGCAATCAGGATGAAGTTCGCGCCCACTTCCGGGAAGATGGGAAAGAATGTCGACAACAAGGCACCCGCGACACCCGCGCAAGCTGCACCTATGCCCCAGGCCATGGCAAACATTTTTTGTGAATCAATGCCCATTAGTTGTGCCGCCTCTTTATCAGCAGCGGTCGCTTCCAGTGCTGCACCGGCACGGGTCTTGGTGAGGAACAGGTAAATCCCCATGGTCACCAGGATCGCACCAACACCTGCAGTCACCTGCGGCATGCCCACCTGTATACCAAATACCTGAACGGCACCGGATACGATGGAATGATCAACAGTCCTGAAGTCTGGTTTCCAGAAGAACTGCGCCAGACCGCGGAACAGCATCATCAAACCGAAGGTGGTAAAAATCTGCGACAACATCGGCGCATTGGTGATTTTCTTGATAATCAGCTTGTACAGGATCACGCCAAGCGCAAACAAAAACAGTGCCGTTAAAGGCAGGGTAAATATGGGGTCCAATGCAAACAGCGAGTACATCCAGAAACTGGAATACATGCCGAACATCAGAAACTCACCATGGGAAAAGTTGACGACATCCATGACACCAAAGATCAGCGTCAAACCTATCGCCACCAGCGCATAGATCAAACCGATCAAGATCCCTGACGCCAGGGTTTGAATAATAATTTCAAGGGACATATTTCTCCTCGCACTTCCTCTTATGTATAGCTATGTAAAACCGACGTCATGTATCGTCAGATAGCGCCCGGCATTTTTTTACTTTTTGGTTTACTTGCCCGGTAATGACCGGGCAAGTTTTCTTCATGTCCTGCTAAACTTCTGATTTGCGGCTTACTTGCGTTGATCCCACTTAGGCATAGGCCAGACCACATCTTTAGTCGCCAGGTCAAAAGGCCATACCGTGTTGTATTTACCATCGATGATCTGTACCAGGATGCCGGAACCCAAAACGTTCTGACCATGTTCATCAAACTTCACACCCTTCCAGGGCATGATCAGTTTATTGGCAGGGATATTGGTTTCAGTCAGTGCTTTGCGGATGGCTTCTGGCTCGGTAGAACCGGCGCGGTTGATGGCATCGACCAGTGTCATCAGACCAGTAAAAGTGCGCGAAGAATTGCCGGTAAAGTCAGCCTTGTATTTGCTGTTATACAAATCATTGACTTGCTTGATCAGTGGATTATTTTTTGCCAGATCAGGCGACCACACTTCTCGGGTGATGACGTAGTCAGCATCCTTGCCCAGAGTGCGGCGGAATTCTGTATCCGTAAAACCGGCATTGTTGGCCAAGATCATGTCAGGTGAAAAACCAAGCTCCTTATACGTTTTCATGGACATGATGGCGTCGCCCAGATAAGAAGACTGCATGACGACTTGCGGGCTGGCTGATTTCAATTGCTGCACTTCAGAAGTCAGTTGTGTGCTTTTTGCTGGATAGACGATGGTCTTGACCAGGTTGTAGCCTTTTTCTGCCGCCAGCTTGGTTTCCAGCTTGGTGGTTTCATTACCCCACAGAGTGTTTTCATTGAAGGTGGCCAGTTGCTTGACCTTGATGCCTTTTTTGGCTTCCAGCTCTTTGAAGAATTCAAAGAAATTATGAACGAATAGATCATCATGCGCCGTCGTGCGGAAGAACCATTTGAAGCCGCGCTGCGTCAGGGTAGAAGAAGATGACTCAGGATTCACATAAGGAATCTTGTATTTCTCGGCCACCTGACTGGAGGTTGCAGTCACATTACTGAAGTAGGCACCGACCACGGCGACCACTTTTTCCTGGGTAATCAGTCGCTCGGTTTCTGTCGCGCCGATTTGTGGATTGCCCTGATGGTCAGCAAACACCAGCTTGATTTTTGCGCCCTTCAGGTTAGGTAAGCCACCGCCAGCAGAGAATGGCAGATTGGGGACACTTTTTGCACCGTTATTGACGATGTCAGCAGCCAGTTCCAGCGCGTTTTTCATTTCACTGCCAGAGGATGCAGCCGCACCGGACAATGGATAGATAACGCCTATCTTGATTTCTTGCTGCGCATAGGCAGAGTAGCAAAAACTGAGACCCAAACTGGCCAGAAGACCGGCACGGGCAATTTTTTTGATGGTATTTGTAAACATTATTAAACGCTCCAATTTAATTAAATGTAAGCCCTCTGCTCTTACTTTGAAGAGAGCCATTTCCTATGCTGCTACATCTGCCTTCGTCTGGACATGCTGTATTTGCCAGCCAAAGATTTACTTCATCGACCTTTCGGTCGTGTATTTCAATAAAATCGATACTTCTTCACTGCTTGCGGTTTTCAACCACTCCCTGACAAACTGTTCACCCAGCCTGTCGAGGTTATTTCTTAATAACGCATCTACCCGGTCAACCTTGATCTTGTTATTGCGCAACTGGTTTTCAAAACCGGCATCACTATCGCGGCTCATATTCCAGCCACGTTTTTCTGCGGCCTGGGCTGCTTCCATCATTTTCTTTTGCGTCTCGGCAGCCAGCTTGGCAAACACTTTCTGGCTGATGAAGACGATATTCTTTGGTATCCATGCATTCGCCTGGTAGTAATACGCCATCTTGCTCCAGGCCTTGGTTTCTACCCCTGTCCAGCTTGAGGTAATCATCAAGTCCAGTTTATCGCTGGCTATCGCCTTTTCCAGGTCTATTACTTGTACGGGTACTGCGGTCGCCATTGCCAATTCGGCGATACGTTCGCTGGCCGGGTTGTAACTGCGCATGCGCATACCCTTGAAATCTGCCAGCGAACTCAAGGGTTTTTTCGAATACAGATTCTGTGGTGGCCACGGTACTGAATACAGTAACTTCAAACCACGCTTGGCCAGTGCTTTTTCCACTTCCGCTTTGGAAGCCATCCACAGATTATGAGCATCTTCATAACCCCTGACGGTGAATGGCAAAGAATCAAGACCAAACACCGGTATCTCTTTTGCCAGGCTGGACATGATGACTTCTCCAGCCTCGGCTTTTTCACTAATAACACCAGGAAATATTTCTGCCGGTTTTAATAAGCTGCCCGCAGCAAACACCGACATCTTCACCTGGCCGTTGCTGGCACCTGCCACTTCCTTGGCGAACTGCTGCAAATTCATGGTCTGGAAGTTATCTGCAGCATAGGCGGTGGCGATACGTATATCCACTGTCCCTGCCTGCACATTGGCAGCCATGACTGCTGCCACCAACATATAAATACCAGCAAATCTCTTGCGAGAAGGAGCAGATATGCAGGAAAAACTCAGCTTATTGCGAATTGAATCCAACATCATTTGTCTCCTCTATGTTTTATATCGTAAACGTTTTATCGATAAAACGTCAATAAAATATCTTACATTTAATCTCAATAACTACTACAATATCATCAAAGGAAAAATCTACAAGATGTTTATAAAGTTTTTTTCCTTGTCGTTATTAAGATGAAAACCAAGATGAAAAGAACTGCACCACGCTGTGGCGGCGATGCACAAGAACAGTGAACTTTTTTGCTTTTTTAATATTGGGTATCCATTGCTTCTTATATTTCCGGGCATAAAATGCAAACAAATACTTTGTCTGATTTTTGACACAAAGTTTGCAGGCCCGGGCAGGAATGGCTCCAGACCGAGATAAGACTTTGCCGAAGAAACGGCAACATCTCTTTATGAAAGGTGGTTGCAAAATGAACGAACAGAAACAGGCACACAATGACTTCGTTGAAGATCAACGCTGGCAATTCTGGATAGATAGAGGTGGTACGTTTACCGATATCGTGGCGCGCCGCCCGGATGGCAAATTACTGACCCATAAACTGCTGTCAGAAAATCCTGAGCAATATAAAGATGCTGCCGTTGCGGGTATACAAGGCCTGCTGGGTTTGACAGCAGACCAGAATATCTCGCCTGAACTGGTGTCTGCAGTAAAAATGGGGACCACCGTTGCCACCAATGCCTTGCTGGAACGCAAGGGCGACCCGACTGCGCTCATCATCACCAAAGGTTTTCGCGATGCCCTGCGCATCGCTTATCAAAACCGCCCTCGCCTGTTTGACCGCCATATCGTCTTGCCAGAACTCCTGTATGAAAAAGTCGTGGAAGTCGATGAGCGCATCGATGCGCATGGCAATGTCTTGCAAGCCCTGGATGAAGCTGCGGTCAAAAATGAATTGGCTACTCTATATAAAGATGGCTACCGCGCATTGGCCATCGTGCTCATGCATGGCTACCGACATACACGGCATGAAGACATCATAGGCAAGCTGGCTGCTGAAGCTGGCTTTACGCAAGTCTCGATTTCCAACCAGGTCAGCCCCATGATGAAGCTGATCTCGCGTGGTGACACGACAGTGGTGGATGCCTATCTGTCCCCTATCCTGCGCCGCTATGTTGACCAGGTTGCCAGCAAGATGGATGGCGTGCGTCTGTTTTTCATGCAGAGTAATGGCGGCTTGACAGATGCGCACCGCTTCCAGGGCAAGGATTCCATCTTGTCAGGCCCGGCAGGCGGCATAGTCGGCATGGTACGTACAGCCCAGACTGCGGGCTTTGACAAGATCATCGGCTTTGACATGGGCGGCACCTCGACTGACGTGTCCCATTATGCTGGTGAGTTCGAGCGTGAGTTTGAAACTCAGGTCGCCGGTGTCAGGATGCGCGCGCCGATGATGAGCATACATACCGTTGCTGCTGGCGGCGGTTCCATCCTGCATTTTGACGGTACCCGTTATCGCGTAGGCCCGGACAGTGCAGGTGCCAATCCTGGCCCTACCAGTTACAGGCGCGGTGGTCAATTGGCTGTGACTGATTGCAATGTGATGCTGGGTAAAATCCAGCCAACTTATTTCCCTAAAGTGTTTGGCCCCAAAGCAGACATGTCACTCGACCGTGATGCCGTTGTAGAAAAATTTACAGCCATGGCAGCAGAGATAGAAAAAGCCACAGGCATACGCAAGTCCCCTGAAGAAGTAGCTGAGGGCTTTATTGAAATTGCGGTTGGCAATATGGCCAATGCGATCAAATTTATCTCGGTACAGCGTGGTCATGATGTAACTGACTATACCCTGACCACCTTTGGTGGTGCAGGCGGCCAGCATGCCTGCCTGGTGGCAGACGCCTTGGGCATGACCAAGGTGTTTGCCCATCCATTCTCAGGTGTCTTGTCTGCTTACGGCATGGGCTTGGCAGACCAGACTGCCATGCGCGAACTGGCGATGGAATTACCACTGGCACCTACCTCAATACCCGCGCTGGAAAAAGAACTGGCGCGCTTGTCGGATGCAGCCAGCAATGATTTGCTGAGCCAGGGTGTCGTATCCGAAAATCTGAGCGTCAAACAACGCGTGCACTTGCGCTATGAAGGTACAGACTCTGTCATCGTGGTGGCCATGCAGGATATTGCCAGCATGATTTATCAATTTGAATCCGCCTACAAAAAACGCTACTCCTTCCTGATGTCCAACAAGCAGCTCGTCATAGAAGCGATTTCTGTGGAAGCCATAGGTAGCTCTGGTGAGGGCAATGAAAACATCGAATACTTGCCACCACGAGAAAATGATCAGACTTTGCAGCCTGTAGAAATTGTCCAGTTGTTCTCAGGTGGACAATGGCATGACACGGGCTTGTACGACCGTGACGATATGCGCCCCGGTGACAAGATCAAGGGTCCGGCCATCATTGCAGAAAAAAATGCCACCAACATCATAGAACCAGGCTGGGGTGCAGAGGTGACAGCACTGGACCATCTGGTATTCACCCGCCTCGAAGCACGCCCTAAACGCCAGGCCATAGGCACCAAGGCTGACCCGGTAATGCTGGAAGTGTTCAACAACCTGTTCATGAGCATCGCCGAGCAAATGGGCCTGCGCCTGCAAAACACGGCCTTCTCAGTCAACATCAAGGAGCGCCTGGATTTCTCTTGCGCCCTGTTTGATGCGGAAGGTAATCTGATTGCAAATGCACCGCATATTCCTGTGCATCTGGGTTCCATGGGCGACAGTATCAAGACCATCATCCGCGCCAATGCAGGCAGTATGCAACCGGGTGATGTGTATATGCTCAATGACCCCTACAACGGTGGCACCCACCTGCCTGACGTAACGGTGATCACGCCTGCCTTTAATGCAGAAGGAACCGAGGTGTTGTTCTATGTAGGTTCACGCGGCCACCACGCTGACATAGGGGGTATCACACCTGGCTCCATGCCTGCAGACAGCACAGTGGTGGAAGAAGAAGGCGTGCTGATCAATAATTTCAAACTGGTCAGCGCGGGCAAGTTGCTGGAAAAAGAAACCATCGCCCTGCTCTCTTCCGGCAAATACCCTTGCCGCAATGTCCATCAAAACCTGGCTGACTTTCAGGCACAGATTGCCGCTAACCAGAAAGGTGTCGATGAATTGCTCAAGATGGTGCAGCACTATGGCCTGGATGTCGTGCAAGCCTATATGGGTCATGTGCAAGACAATGCAGAAGAAGCGGTAAGACGTGTCATCACGGCATTACAAGACAGCAGCTATGAATACAAGCTCGACAATGGTGCAATCATCAAGGTTGCCATCCGCGTTGACCATGCATCACGTTCTGCAGAAGTCGATTTCACTGGCACATCACCGCAACTGAATAATAACTTCAATGCACCAAGTGCGATTTGCATGGCTGCCGTGTTGTATGTCTTCAGGACCTTGATAGATGATGATATCCCGCTCAACGCTGGTTGCCTCAAGCCGTTGAAAGTCATCATCCCTGAAGGCTCGATGTTGAATCCGCGCTACCCGGCGGCTGTAGTGTCCGGCAATGTGGAAACCTCAAGTTGCATCACCAATGCACTCTATGGTGCGCTGGGTGTGGTGGCATCCTCACCTGGCACCATGAATAATTTCACCTTTGGTAATGATGATTACCAATACTATGAAACCATCTCTGGTGGCTCTGGTGCTGGTGAAGGTTTCAATGGTACCGACGTAGTGCAAACCCACATGACGAACTCACGCCTGACTGATCCTGAGATACTGGAGTGGCGTTACCCAGTCAGGCTGGAAAGCTATGAAATCAAGCCAGATTCAGGCGGTGCAGGCCGCTGGCATGGTGGCAACGGTGGCGTGCGCAAGATACGCTTCCTGGAAAACATGACGGCTTCGATACTCTCGAATAACCGCGTGTATGCGCCCTTTGGTGCTGCTGGCGGTGCCGCCGGTGCCTGCGGTAAAAACTATGTGATCAGGAATGATGGCAGGACCGAAGAACTTGGTTTTGTTGCCAGCACCGACATGCAAGCTGGCGACATTTTCGTCATTGAAACGCCGGGTGGTGGTGGGTATGGCAAGGCATGATTTTTATGTGATTTGTATGTGATTTGTATGCTTTCTCATTCCTGCATTTCCGGCGAACACATGAGCTAAGAAAAATAGCCAGTGGCGGCATGTCACTGGCTATTTTTTTAAACACAAGCCTGAAAATTTTCGGGCAAAAACCCGCACCACAAATATTTCTCCTTACGCAATTTCAACTTTTTAACAACGCATCATCTATTTTTTATCAACGATTTATAATTAAGTTATATGTAAACATCTTACTTTTCATCGATAATAAATTACCGACTGCGATCGAAACAAAGTCGGTCGGTAATCGCCCTTATCGCTCGCACCAGACAACGTGAATGCACAGCGCATTGATGCATGCAGTGAAGCTACACAGCAAAGGCGATTCTTTTAACAGCGCTATCGTTTCCTTACTATTTTTTGAGAGAACCACATGAAAAAGACTTTCCTTGCTTTAGCTGTATTTGGCGCTATTGGCACTTTTGCCGGTTCTGCTTCGGCACAATCTTCTGTCACCATTTACGGCATCGTCGATACGGGTATCGCCTTAGAAAGAGGCGGCAGCGCTGGCTCAGTCAGCAAATTGACCAGTGGCATAGGTTCAGGCTCACGTCTCGGTTTCAAGGGTACTGAAGATCTGGGTGGCGGTCTGTCTGCATTCTTTTTGCTGGAAAGCGGCATCAATGTCGATACAGGCTCACTGGGCCAGGGTGGCCTGATGTTTGGACGCCAGGCCTATGTCGGCGTCAAGGGTGACTTTGGTACGCTGACTGCTGGCCGTCAGTACACACCAGAATATTTAACACTGGCATTCGCCGATCCTTTCGTTACCGGTTTTGCAGGCGATGCAGCCAATATCATGCCTAACTCTGGTGCCGGTTCCAGCCGTATGGACAACACACTGAAATACGTCACACCTTCTTTTGATGGTTTGACTGGTGAGCTAGCTTATGGCTTTGGTGAGACTGCCGGTGATACTTCTGCCGGTCGTCAGCTTGGCGCTGCCATTGCCTACACTTCTGGTCCGTTTGCAATACGCCTGGGTTACCACAACCGTAACAATGACACGGCCACATTAAAAAATACCGACGACGGCAAAACCACTTTGCTGGCTGCTACCTATGATTTTGGTGTAGTGAAAGCGCATCTCGCTTATGGCGTCAACAAAGGTTTGAACAGCTCACCATTGCGCAATACAGCCAATCCTTACGGCAGCCTAATCGCCCCAACGGCATCCACAGATTCCAACGATTTTCTGTTGGGTGTGACGGTACCGTTTGGTAGCAGCAAAATATTGGCTTCGTATATCCGCAAAGACGACAAGACCGTGAAAAACCAGGACGCCAGCCAACTGGCGGTTGCCTACATCTATTCAGTATCCAAGCGAACGGATTTGTACGCAGCATATGCAAAGATAGACAACAAGAATGGTGCTGGCTACACAGTAGGCAGCGCCATTGAAGCTGGTTCCGGTGACAGTGCCCTGCATGTGGGCATACGTCACAGTTTTTAATGCAGATCGCACATCATCAAGCGACACAATGAATTGACTTTGCTGCAGGCAATGAGTTTACTTCTTCTGAACAGACTCATTGCCATCTGAAATTTCAAAGCATGTTTGGGTTGGCAAAAAATCGTCCCAACAAGGCGTAACGACGAAGACAGTACTTTAAGTACGGCCAGGAGTTACAACGCAGTTGGGGCGGTTTTGTGCCAGTCCATTTGATGAGTGTGGCATCTGAAAGAGGCAACAAGATGCACACCATTTTCCACTCCCTGCTGGCAATCGTGCTGGCCCTGCTGCTCACTTCTGATAGTACTGCCGCCACGTTCAAACTGGCGAGCCTGAGTTACCCACCCTACGAGTATGTAGAACAAGGTGAAGTCAAAGGCATTGCAGTCGATATCGTTAAAGAAGCTTTCCGCCTGATGGGACATCAGGCCACCATCAATATCTACCCCATGCGGCGCAGCCTGGAAATGGTAAAAAGCGGTGAAGTCGATGGCATCTTTACGGCTTTCAAAACACCAGAGCGGGAAAAATTCATCGCCTACACCAATGAACCCGTCTTACTGCTAACCATCAGCCTGTGGGCAAAAAATGACAGCAATATCAGCTTTGATGGCGACCTCAGTCACCTGTCGCAATACAGGTTTGGTGCGGTGAGGGGTATCAGTTATGGCAGCAAGTTTGATGAACTCAGCAAGAGCGGCCTATTGAATGTGGAACTGGCCAGCGACCAGACCAGCGCCATCAACATGGCTCTGGCGAACCGATTCGATATCCTGATCAGCAACCATTTTGGTGCGATTCATGAAATGAAAAAAATGGGCTTGTTGAACGACTTTAAAGTTCTCTACCCTGTCATACAAGAACAGGAAACCTTTTTCGGTTTTGCCAGGAAAGCCCATCTTGAACCACTCAGGGATGAACTCGATCAGATCCTGAGATTGCTCAAGCAAAATGGCTACTACGATCTGGTCCTGAAGAAATACCGGGATGTCGCAACACCCCGATAGCTATCTTTAGCGGTATGCGTTGATGGCGTCACGCGTTTCCAGCGCCACACGGCGAATCGCATCAGCAGCACTTTCACCAGCAGCTGGCTGTGCATATAAAATGGCGCGTGAAGAATTAATCATCATGCCTGTGCCTGCTGCTGTTTTACCTGCCTGCACAGTCGCCGCTATATCACCACCCTGGGCACCTATGCCCGGCACCAGCAAAGGCATATCGCCTATAACTGCGCGCACCTGCGCCAGTTCTTTTGGAAAGGTAGCACCGACCACCAGAGCGCATTGGCCATTGGTATTCCACTTATCAGCCACCAGTTGCGCCACATGCTGATACAGCGGTTTGCCACCGACATCAAGAAATTGCAGATCAGAGCCACCCGCATTGGAAGTGCGGCACAGCACGATGGCACCACGGTCTTTCCATTCCAAGTAAGGTGCGACGGAATCAAAACCCATGTAAGGATTAACTGTGACTGCATCGGCGTCATACCGCTCAAACGCCTCACGTGCATATTGTTCTGCTGTTGCGCCGATGTCACCACGCTTGGCGTCCAGTATCACCGGGATATGCGGATAAGCAGACTTGATATAGCGGCAGATTTCTTCGAGCTGGTCTTCTGCGCGCAGGGCAGCAAAATAGGCGATTTGTGGCTTGAAGGAACAGGCCAGGTCTGCGGTTGCATCAATCACTGTTTTGCAAAATGTATAAATGGCATCTGGTTTTCCAGCTATCTCTGCCGGGAAACGGCTGACATCAGGGTCCAGGCCTACGCACAACAGGGAATTATTGGCTGTCCAGGCAGCGGAAAGTTTTTCTATGAAAGTCACGATTTACCTCTTACAGTGGGGCGTGACAGTGCACGCGCAGTGGTCGACATTATACCTTGCAGCACTCGTGGAGTTCGTCTGCATGTCAGCAAGTTCAGCACGGTGCTGGCAAAAACTGTTTATCATGCCTGCATATCATCCATTTACGAATTTGCCAGAGTGCCAAAATGAAAACACCCGCAGAAACACCCGTCAACATGCTGGCACTGGAAAACCAATTCTGCTTTGCCCTGTATTCATCCTCACTGGCGCTGACCAAGGCTTACAAGCCCATGCTTGAAGCCCTGGGCCTGACCTACCCGCAATACCTGGTCATGCTGGTCTTGTGGGAGCAGGATGATGTGCTGGTCAAAGACATAGGCCATGCCCTGTTCCTTGATTCAGGCACCCTGACACCCTTGCTGAAACGCCTGGAAGCCAATGGCATGCTGCAAAGGCACCGCGACGAAACCGATGAGCGCCAGGTCAGGATCACCCTGACACCTGCAGGCAAGGATTTGCGCAACGCCGCCCTTGATATACCGCAAAAAATCCTCTGTGCCAGTGGACAAAGCAAAGAGACGCTGATGGAATTGCGCAGCCAGCTCAGTGATTTGCGCAATGAATTATTAAATCCTTGAGTTATTCAGATCATAACTTACCAAATCCTTAACATTTTCTGATGTTTGTACTAATCTGGTGACACCTGTGCTATCGCGATGATAGAAAAAGACAATTGAAATTTAAATTGCACACAATTAAATTGTTCGCTATAGTTCATCCATCGACTCAGCAGTCGAACTTAATAACCTAGTAAATAAGCAGTAAATCAACCAGTAAATTTAAATCAGGAGTTCACCATGCAAGTACTTTACACAGCAAATGCAACAGCAACTGGCGGTCGTGATGGCCGTGCCGTTTCCAGCGACAATCAACTTTCCGTCAAATTGACGACACCAAAAGAACTCGGTGGCGCGGGTGGTGAAGGCACTAATCCTGAGCAATTGTTTGCTGCTGGTTATTCCGCCTGCTTTATCGGCGCGATGAAATTTGTTGCAGCTGCTGGCAAAATCGCCCTGCCAGCCGACGTGTCCATCAATGGCCTGGTTGGCATAGGCCCGAATGGCAAAGGCGGCTTTGGTCTGGCAGTGACTTTGAACGTCAGCCTGCCAGGTATGGATCGGGCCGAAGCAGAAGCGCTGGTACACAAGGCACATGAAGTTTGCCCATATTCCAACGCTACACGCGGCAATATCGAAGTGACTTTGAATATCCTGTAAATTCAGATGCCGGACTCGCCTGACAAATCGGGCCCCGGCAATTGAACAAGAAAAAAAATCCCCAATAGTGATTTCACGATTGGGGATTTTTCAAGTATACAAAAACACTTAGTGGTGATGTGCTGCTTCTGTTTTTTCCAATACCTCCAACACAGGTGCTGGTGCTTTCAAGCCCTTGGCAGTCTGGCCATCTGCCGGGATTTCTGCCCAATCCAGACTACCTGTTTCACATAACTGTGTCACCTTGAAGTAGACCTTGCCCGCTTTCTCTGGCAATTTCACCTGTATCGAAAACTCGTCGTAATAAGCGTCAGGCAAAGGGCCACCAGTCCAACTGACTTCACGCACATCCTGGCTGATAGTTTTGCCATGCGAGTTATAGGGCGCGCTGAGCGGCTGTATGCTGGTATCGATTCTCCAGCCAGCTTTAGGCATGGGTTTGGCGCCACTGACGTTTTCAGGGATGCTGACCTTCACTGCATTGGTTGCACTGCCCTCGCAACCATGGCCGATTTTAAATGTCAGCTTGTGATATGCACCCGCATTTGCACTGGCTTGATCCAGCGTGACATGGGCATGAGCAGCATGCGCCAACATATTGCTGGCGGCGAAGAGGCTGATGAACAATAGTTTTTTCATGTGATTATCCTCGGAGTATTTTGTTGATGAGCGGGCAGGAATTGAAATTCAATCACGGCAGGCCTGGCTTCACGTGACATGGCCTGATGCAGATAAAATGCATAGGCATGCCACACCGCCAGTGCACAAATCGCTGCGATATTGAAGCACTGCAACAGCTTCATGACACTACCAAATCCAGTTATCTTGGTTTTATTCATATCGCACTCATCAATGTTGCGTTGCCTGGTTCAAGGGTTTGACTATCGCTTTGACCTCTATGGTTTCGCGCTTTTTGTCTTTGCCTTCCACTACCAGCGTCACTGGCACTACATCACCTTCTTTGACCTGCGCTTTCAAATCCAGCAGCATGATGTGGTAAGCACCGGGTTTAAGTTCTACCACCTTGCCTGCAGGCAGGTCCATGCCATCGACAGCACGCATCTTCATCATATTGTCGGCCATTTCCATTTTATGGATTTCAGCAACACCTGCCACTGGCGAACGTACTTCCAGCAAGCGCGCGTCCTTGACGGATTTGATTTGCATGAAAGCACCCGTGGCTTTTTGCTGTGTAACAGTGGCGCGTACCCAGGCATCACTGACAGTGACTTGTGCCTGGGCAGACATGGTGAGAACGCTGGTTGCCAGAGCCATCAATATTTTATTAAATTTGTTCATTTTATTTATTCCTTTACATATTAAGTAGTCATCAGCGCGCGCAAATCTGCCGCACATTGCTCTGCAGTTTGCTCATGCTTCAAGGCAAGGCGTATCTTGCCCCTGGTATCAAATGCATAGCTGATGGAACTATGGTCCATGCTATAAGAACTGCCGCTGGGCACCTTTTGGTAAAACACCCTGAAAGCAGCTGCCATATCCTGCGTTTGCTTCATGTCGCCATACAGGCCCAAAAAGCCGGGGTCAAATGCTTTCATATATTCTGCCAGCAATTCCGGCGTATCTCTTTCCGGGTCTATGGTAATGAAAATGACCTGCAATTGCTCAGCCTTGTCCGCCAATAATTTGCGTATATGTACAGCACGGCTCAAGGCTGTGGGGCAAATATCAGGACATTGGGTAAAGCCAAAGAAGATCAGCACGCACTTGCCCTTGAAACTGGCCAGGCTATACTCCTTGCCATCGTGCCCACGCAGCTGAAAATCATTGGCATAGGTGGCACCGGTAATATCAAGGCCGGTGAAAGTCACAGGCGTGCGGCTGCAAGCCAGCAATGACATGCTGCCCAGCAGCGTCAATACAGAACGACGTTTCATTTCGATTTCTTTTCTTCATTCATCGCCACTCAAGACAACGAGATAATCCGATGATGGATTGATATCGTCTTACCCGCCCACAATCAGCAAGCCCAGGTAAAACAGGATGGAATTCAAGTAAGCTGAGCAGGTGGAGCAGGCGGCCCACGTGGCTGCGCCGCCGTCCAGATGAATAAAGTATGCGAGGATTGATAAAACAGTAAGGGCACAGCCTCAGCCAGATTGCCCTGCGGCAGGCAGGCAAAAGAGCCCGGCAACACAAAATCATGACCCGCATGCGGCAAGCAATAAGCACAATGCGCAGCCATATGCAGCTTGTCTTGCGGCGACTTGCCAGCAACCAGCTTGATCAGCTTGCCCGTCACCGCATCAATCAGCTTGACGCCATCAACACTACAAACCTCAACGACGCCAGGCTGGCTGCTAACAGTCGTAGTCACACCCATCCCTCCAGCCATCGCTGGCAGCAAACCATTGAACAGCAATGCAAAACATGCAAGCCATATCGTCAGGTATCGGAGTGAAGAAGAAATACGCATGAGCAGATTATAACCAAAGCAGAGCTGATTAACCATGCGACAGGAATATTGCTCTCGTGGCTACAGAAAATAATTTCATACGAACTGTAAATTTCTCCTGTCCCCTGCGAATAAAAGAGTAAGAGTTTAGCGATGCATTACATAAACACGCTAAACATGTACTCATCGATTCAGGGAGATAACATGTACGGTTTGATTCTATTACGCAGTTTTGTACTTGTCTTATTTTATGCATGCTGGTCTGGCGTAGCATTTGGCCAGCCTGCTAAAACCAGCTTACCAGCTTCAGCGACTTTGACACTAGAGAATGTCATGCAGCGCCATCTCGCAGCGCTAGGGGACTTCAGCAAGGTGCAGTCACGCCGGGTCAAGTTGCGCATCATAGGGATGGCACCATTTGAAATACCGACGACGGTAGAGGCAAGGCGTCCTAACCTCTTGCGCCGGGAGGTGCAGGTGCAAGGACAAGTACAAATTTCCAGCTATGACGGCAAGGATGCATGGAAGATTGATCCTTTCCTGCCTAGTGGCAAACGTGCTGTTGATCTGTCTGCGGAAGAGTTGCCAGCCATGCTGGAAGAAAGTTATTTCGACGGGATATTGGTGGCGGCGCAAAAGCAAGGTTTTCCTTTGCAATATGCCGGTATCGAAAACCAGGATGGACGGCGTGTGCATGTGCTGAAAGTCAGTATGCCGGCCACGGGTGAATCGACTATCTATCTGGATGCGGATAGTTTTCTGGAAATCAAGCGCCTGCAAAAGCGCCAGATCATGGGGCGCATGACAGAGCTGGAGGTGTACACCAGCGACTATCGTCTGCGAGATGGCTTGATGATGGCTTACCGATTTGAGATTGGCACAAAGGGCTCTACGCAGCGCATGAGCATGGTGGTGGATGCAGTGGAAAATAATCCGGCGATTGCCGCCAGCCGTTTTCAGCGCGCCACTGCGAATTGAACAGCCATGCAAAGTGATCTCATTATTGATGCGCCTGTCTCTGGCACATCGACAGCGACTGTGAAAGCTGAAGTCACTGCTGTAGCCACTACAGAACGCCTGCATGGTCTGGATGCCTTGCGTGCCGGGGCGCTGATGCTGGGGGTGTTATTGCATGCGACCATGTCTTTTTTACCCGGTGCCAAATTCTTTTGGGTCGTCAGTGACAATCAAAAAACTGAATTGTTAGGGCCAGTGTTTTTTGTCATCCATTTATTCAGGATGCCCTTGTTCTTTTTGCTTGCCGGTTATTTTGCGCACCTGGTTTTGCAAAAGAAGGGCTTGGCTGGTTTCATCAAGGACAGGTTCAAGCGCATAGTCTTGCCCTTGCTGGTCGGCTGGCCCATCATATTTACTGCCATCGTCGCCGCCATTGTGCTGGCAGCCTGGGTACGCAATGGTGGCAGCCTGCCCAGGAAATCGCCACCCGCACCTGACTTCAGGGCGGACAGTTTCCCGCTGGCGCACTTGTGGTTCTTGTATATGTTGACGCTGCTGTACGCTGTGTACCTAGGTCTCTGGGCATGCTGCAGGCGCCTGGGCATATTGCCGCATCTGAAGAAGTTTGCCGATTTGCTGATGCCAACGCTGGCAGGCTGGGTTGGCCCTTTACTGCTGGCTCTGCCGGTAGCACTGGCCTTGTTTTATACGCCGTACTGGGTGAGCTGGTTTGGTGTACCTACGCCGGACCAGTCGCTCTATCCTGGTCGTGCTGCCTGGATCAGTTTTGGCATGGCGTTTGGATTTGGCTGGATGTTGCAACAATCGCCTGCTACGCTGCTACAGTGGCAAAGGCGCTGGGTCTGGCACTTGGGGATGGCTACATTGCTGGCGGGGGTTTGTCTATACCTGACGAGTCTGGCACCGCAACTGGTACCAGCAGTACATGATGACGACAAATTGATCTATGCTTGCCTGTATGCAGCCGCTGCCTGGAATTTTTGTTTTGGCCTGACCGGTCTGGCATTAAAATTCATGAGTCATGCGAGTCTGACAGTACGCTATCTGGCCGATGCTTCTTACTGGATTTACCTCGTGCACCTGCCTTTGGTGATGGTTTTCCAGGCGCTGGTATCGCGCAGTGAATGGCATTGGACAATCAAACTGGCAGCAGTTTTACTGGCAACGCTGGCAGTGGCTTTGCTCAGTTATCACTATCTGGTCAGGCTTACTTTTATAGGCAAGGTCTTGAATGGTCAGCGCCATGCTGGCCACCGACAGTCCGTGCGGACATAAGGCATATGAACGAGTATATGGACGAAGAACTCTTCTTGCAGCAACTCGCTTCACACAAACGCCTGTTATACAAGGTGGCCTATAGCTATTGCCGTCATGCCGAAGACAGGCGCGATCTGGTGCAGGACATGGTGATGCAATTGTGGCGATCGTTCCGCAGTTTTGATCAGCGTGTGCAGTTTTCTACCTGGATGTACCGCATCGCCATGAATGTCGCTATCTCACACTACCGCAGTGAAACGCGGCAAGTGCGCGATACGCTTCCAATGGAAGAATTCGGGCTGGATATTGCCGAGGCAGATCAGCTCTACAGTGCCCAGAGCGACAATATGCGCACGCTGGACAAACTCATCAGTGAACTCGATGAACTCAATCGCGCGCTGATACTGCTGTTCATGGATGGTTACAGCAACGATGAAATCGCCAGCATCATGGGCCTGAGTGCCGCCAATGTTGCCACGCGCATGACGCGCATTAAACAGAAATTGCAAACCCGGTTTGCAGAAAGTAGCTAAGATGAATTTCGATCTCTTGAAAGCCGAGTGGGAAGCCCGGGACCAGCGCCTGGAACAGGCAGTCAGAATGAATACCCAGATGTTACGCCTGTCTTTACTGGAGCAGCACCGCCGTGAAATCGCCAAATGGAGCTGGGTAGATAAATATGAAATCATCGCTGGTACACCAGTATTCATCTACTTGATCTGGTTCCTGGCGCATCACATTGGTATATGGCAATTTGCCCTGCCCGCCTATGCCCTGCTGGCGTGGACCATCGCCATGCCCATACTCAATCATAAGCTGCGCCATGCCTTGCAAGATATGGATTTTGGACAGTCCATCGTGACAGTACAAAAGCAATTGGCCGAACACAAGGCACGACGTCTGAACTTGCTCAAATGGGCGTTTTTGCTGGGCCAGATAGTCTGGTTCATTCCCTTCATTCTGGTGTTGTTCAAAGGTCTGTTTGGTGTTAACTTGTATCTGAAGACGGAGAACTTCATAGGCCCAAGCCTGATTGGTGGTGTGCTGTTCATCCCGCTGGCGATAGGCATTTCCAAATTGTTGTCCGGCCGCTTAAAACACTCTGCCCGCTTCCAGGCATTTACCGACATGCTGGCAGGCAAGGACATTATCCAGACGCGCCAGTTCCTGAGCAAGATTGCACAGTTTGAAGAAATGCCGGATGAAACCAGTGCCAGTGACCGTCATCAAGATAGCTGATTTTTTGATGTAGGCATTCATGAATCATGTTATCTTTAATGCCATTTTTAAAATGGCAACTTCCCCTTTCATTAGCCCTGAGGTGACTCATGCGTTTTTGCATAAATCTTGCTGCCCTTGTTTTTGCACTGAGCTTGCAAAATCCTGTTCTAGCACAGGCGAATGACGGCCATGTCACTTTGCCAGAATCAGGATTGACGCAAGCCGCGTCTATGCAAAAGTCCATGGCTGTGCTGGCAAAGAACCTGCTCGAACGCGGTGGCATGGATGGTAAAAAATGGGACGCCAACCAATTGTTCCGTTTGCAGTTGCTCACTGCACAGCCGGAAGCTGCACGTCAGGCGATACAGGAATGGCGAGCGCAGGCAAAGCAGCGCGGACAAAGTAATACTGACACTCTGTTCGTTATTTATGAGCTGTATGCAAAAACACTGGAATTACAAACCCAGCGCAAGCTGAGTTTTGAAGAAGCATATAAGCTGGTTTTTCAGGATGTGTTTTCTCAACTGGACGGTGAAGCAGCACAAGATGCCAGCTTTGCACTAGGCACTTCAGTAGAACGCCTGGAAGCAGAATTGCAGCGGCAATTGAAAGAACATACCGGTAAAACAGAATTACCTCTGAAAGATGCAGTGAACCTGGCCCGCCAATACCTGGCATGGCTGGCCTATTCGAAAGTTATTCCTCTAAGCCTCCCCCTGCTGAAGGAAGATGAACAGCGCCGCTATGTCACAGAAGAGTTACTGATACCAACAGCCGATGGTGCACAGATTGCGACTTTGCTCATGCGCCCCAGAGAGCAAAACGCTGACGCGAAAAAATATACGACATTAATGAGCTTTACCATTTACGCAGACGATAACTGGAGTCGTGCTGACGCAAAAAAAATGGCTGCGCATGGTTATGCCGGTATCGTCAGTTTTACCCGTGGCAAAGGCCGCAGCCCGGACAAAATCGTCCCGTATGAACATGATGGTGAAGATGCGCGTACAGTCATCGCATGGATAGAAAAACAGGGCTGGAGTGATGGCAGGGTCGGCATGTATGGCGGTAGCTACAGTGCCTTCACCCAATGGTCTACGGCAAAAAAAATACCCAGGGCCTTGAAAGCCATGGCTGTTTCTGCCAGTACGACACCGGGTATAGATGTACCTGCAGAAGGCAATGTTTTCATGAATTTTTTATATCCATGGGTGCCCTATGTCGTCAACAATAAAACCCTGGACAATGATGCGTATGGCGATGAACAGCGCTGGAAAAATCTGGACAAGAACTGGTATACAAAAGGCGTGGCTTATCGCGAGCTCGACAAGATAGATGGCATTGCCAATCCATTGCACAAACGCTGGCTGGAACATCCTGCCTATGATAGTTATTGGCAAGCCATGATCCCCTATCAACACGAATTCTCAAAAATTAATATTCCCATCCTGAGTACTACTGGGTACTTCGATGGTGCGCAAGTTGGTGCGCTGTATTACTTCCAGCAGCACACACAATATTTGCCAACTGCTGACCACACCTTGCTGATAGGCCCCTATAACCATTTCGCCATGCAGGGTGGTGTGCCCGCGACTGAATCAGGCTACACCATAGAAGAAGTAGCAAAACTGGATTTGGCCGCATTGCGACTGCAATGGTTTGACTATCAATTCAAAGGCGCACCCAAACCAGCAATACTCAAGGACAAAGTCAATTATCAGGTGTTGGGGGCGAATATCTGGAAGCATGCGCCCAACCTGGCGGCCATGCAAAGCAACCATGTCGACTACTATCTGGGCACACCTGCACAACAAGGAGCTACACATCAATTATTGCAAAAACCTGATGCCAGACAGCGTCCGCTTACCCTGACTGTTGACATGGCAAAACGGGATGATGTCCATCAACAGGAAAGCCTGCCACGCGTCAGCAAGACTTTGAATACCCGCAATGCACTGGTCTTTGTCTCAGGTAGCTTGCCGCAAGTGACGGAAATCAGCGGCCTGTTCGCAGGCCACCTGGAATTCATCGTCAATAAAAAGGATGTAGACCTGAACGTCACACTGTTTGAGCAAATGCCCAATGGTGATCATTTTGAACTCGCTTCTTACCTGGGTAGGGCCAGCTATGCCAATGACCGCACTCAGCGTCATTTACTACAACCAGGCAAGCGCCAGCTTGTTGACTTTGTCGCTCAGCGTATCACCAGCCGCCAGACGCAAGCAGGTAGCAAAATAGTCATCGTCATTGGCATACCCAAACAAACTGACCTGCAAATCAATTATGGTACGGGCAAAGATGTCAGTGATGAAACCATCGCCGACGCAGGCAAGCCGATAGCATTGCAATTACTCAGTGGCAGTTATATCCGGGTGCCGTTCGGACAAGTCAGCAAATAAGCCCGCTTATTTGCTCTGTTTGAGAGTACGCAAAGGCGAACAAAAAATGCTCTCCAAGAAATTATAGAAACGAGGTTTCATCAATGAATCTCGCCATAAAATTTTCTGAGCTCCAAGGATAGCTTTAGCGTATCAGCCAGACTGACTATGCCTGCCAGGGCACTAATTGCTTCTTCATAATCGGGAGTAATTTGTAAGGCGCTTTTAAAGCAGTTTATTGCCTGCTCATATGTACCCAACGCGCGGTAAGCCAGGCCCAAATTAAAATATGCTTCGTCTTTTATTGCATGGTCACCTCGTAGCGCCGTTTCAAAGCATGCAATTGCAGTTTCAAATTCGCCCAAGGAAATCAAATTCGAGCCTCTGAGTATCCAGGGCCAACCGGAGTCAGCGTCTGAATATTTGCAACCAATCTCAAACCATGGAGACGCATCTTTGGGAGACTGGAAATCTTTTAACAGCACTCCGATCTGCATAGCGACATAGGCTTTATAGGTTTCGGGTGCGAGTTCATAAGCTGCAGTTAATGCTTGCAAACCTTCTTTGTTTCTCCCCAAGTCCTTCAGAGCCTCTCCATACAGAGCCCAGGCTCTGGCGTGATCAGGCCGTACCTTAATATAAACTTCGAGAAGCTCCACGACATGGGCATGATGATGATCTTTCTCTGATAATTCCTTAGCTTGGGCAAAAATCTCATCCAAAAACTCAACAGTCATTTCATTCATTGTAAAAACTCATATGCTGATAATAAATTTACGCCACCGCCAGCAGTCGTCGCATATCTGAGGGTCCCGCTCAATGTATCGCCATGTGCCCGCCATTGCGGGCCAGCCAGGGATGGGATACGTATCAGCAGGTCTTGCAATTCACTCTATGAACCTGGGCAACTGGTACATTGCTCAGGCTTGCGATAACTGCCGATAAAATCCATCAGCCCATATGCACGCTGGTTGATGGCGTCGAGCGCCAACACCGGGTCGACGGCGTTTTGTACTGGCAATTGCAAATCATTGGGCATCGCGAAAACGGACACCAAAATCTGACTAAATGCTACTCCGCACTTTAGGAATATGGGTCTTGGGTAAGAGCAAAGCATGCAAGAGCTTGCTCTTTTTAACCAGGCTCAATAGCAACAAGGGCAACAACAATCCTGCAACAAAGGCCAGGCTGGCATTCAGGTATTCAGATGCACTCCAGCGTGCCAGCATGCCGAATATTTTCCATTCTATCCATGAATGAAAAATCATGATGAATAAACTGCTGGTGCCCAGATAAGCCAAGGCTGTGCCCAAACTACCCGCGTATTGCAGGCAAGTTGATACCGACAAGACCAGATAAATACCCAGCAAAGCCTGTGCAGTTGATATCCACCAGTTGCCATACAGGCGCATATTCAAGTCTATGGTTTCGTCAAAAAAGAAATGCAAAGTCGCGAATAATATCAATGCAATGGCAAAAACCCAGGGCTGGAAGCTGAAGCGCATGACATGCTCGTGCATGGCATAGCCAAGCAAGATGAAAGCAGTGCTGATGCCTATCAAGTCCATGCTCCACGGCAAACCGGGGAAATTATGTAGTCGATTACCGAGCAAAAGATTGAATCTGTCAAATTGCTGTACATCCAAGCCTGCACAAAAGTGTGCCGTGATGACCCCCAGGGCCAGCAAAATACCTGCACAAAACATAGGTAGCAATAATCCAGGACGCAGGTAATTCGTCAGGCGCAGGATTATCCAGGCCAGCAATATGGCGAGGAATAAATGTGGTAGATACCATAGTGGTACCCACTCTATGGTGTTGCCAGTGCCATACAACATGCCCAGCAAATAAGTACGTGCATCAATACCTGATAAGACAATTCGCGCCACCCCCCAGGCTGCCAGCACGACAAAGAAAGGCTTCAATAAAGCATCAATTTTGAATGCCAGAAAATCCTTGAAGGCAGTGTCATGATGCAGAACCGCCCCGGACAAAAAGAAAAACAGGGGCATGTGAAACGAAAAAATGATACGGAATAGCTCGCCATGATCATGAGCGATGATCCAGTTGTGCCCAAAGACGACGAGGATAATACCTATGCCTTTGGCTATATCGATGCTGGCGTTGCGCTCTGACATAAGCTGGGTGAATGTATCCTTGTTTAAATCTGACCGAAATCTGACAACAATCTGGCACGCTATTTTTGCACAAGATATTCTGGCTGCGCATGCCAGTCTTGTCGCGATATAGAATGCACCGCTGCCGTCACCGGCACACCGCCAACCACCAGGCGATTACGCGCCATGCATTCGAGTTGCGCGCCCACTTTTTTTGCGACGGCAATACTATTGACATTGCCTTCAGCCGCGACTATCTCTATGCGATTAAAACCCAATTCCCTGAAACCGGCATCAGCCAGCAGCGTGGCCGCCTTGGTGGCGATACCCTTCCCTTGCTCAGACTGCCTGATCCAGTAACCGAGATTGCAGTAATTATGCAATTTGCTGATCATGTTCAAACCTGCACCGCCCAGTAATTCCTTGCCATCTTCACTGAAGATACCAAATTCATAAGCCGTACCTTCTTCCCGCGCCTTATCGCATGCGGCAAACCAGTCACGTGCGTGGTCGCTATTAAATTCTGCTTGGCACCACCCCATCCAGCGGCCTACGGTTTCTACTGATTCACGGACTACGGCTGCAAACACGTCAGCATCACCAGCTTCATAAGCACGCAGGCAAATACCAGAGGCAGTAATTTTTTTCATTATAAATAATTAGTATTCGGATATGACAAGTATAGCCTGATCAATGTACGCTGCGATTAAGTGAGCAGGCAAAAAAAAAGCCCTGTATTTAACAAGGCCCATTTTTTTAGATCCATTTTGCGAAAGATAATAATAACAGCAGCAGCATCCATAATAGCAAGGCTCGCCAGACCAGACCGACTGCGCTTTGCAAGGCACGTGGTGAAGCTTCTGCACCTGGCTGGCTTTCCAGCTCCAGGCTGTCGACATCGACCGCTGTCGCATCTGCTTGCAAGACCATGGCTTTTTCTTCTGGTTCACCAAGGCGTACACCAAGAGCACCGCCACCGGCAGACAAGATGATGCCGACCAGTTCGTCCGACCAGCGGTCTGCGTAATTGCGCCAGGAGTAGACCGCATCTTCAAAATTGCCGACCACGGCAAATGCAACCGCAGTCAGACGAGCGGGCACCCAGTCTATCCAGTAAAAGACTTTGGCTGCATAGATGCCAAATTCTTCGTTTTTCATGTGCTCAGGCTCGTTCCAGGCCCGCGACAGATATTCTGCTGCGCGGTACATGACAGCACAAGCCGGGCCGACAGGCATGAGGAACCAGAAGAACACCCCAAACACATTGCGATGGGTGGCGATCAATGAACGCTCGACAGCAAGGCGGGAAATTTCTGATACTTCCATGCCGGTGGTATCCATATGCGTCCACTCAGCCAGATAACGTCTCGCGGTATCCTCATCACCAGAACTCAAGGCCAGTTGTATAGAGGTGAAATAATGACTATAACGGCGGAAGCCCAGGGTCAGATAGACGATGAGTACATTCCATAACAAGGCGGCAATGGGATTGAGGCGCAGGCACAGCCAATAGATCAGTGCCGTTGGCAAGGTCAGCGAGGCGATGACTATCCACCAGCCCAGGCGGCCATGCTTGACCTTGCCAGCATTGAAGGATGCTTCGATTTTGTCAGCCAGTGTCTGGATTTGCGTATAGATAGGGTTATCTGCCCGCAAGGGCTTGAGCTGCTCAATCAACAACGCTAACAGGATAGAAATAAAGGTCATGGTAGACTGGACTTATGTTGCAGCGCAATGCTGCAAACAATCAATTTGCAAATGCGGCAAGTGTAAACCGATTTGCCCAGATTATGAAGCTTTGTTCTACGGAGCAAGAACTTAAGACTCATGCACGCAGGAAATGAAACAGATTGCGCAGCATGCCCGCCGTTGCACCCCAGATGAAATGCTGCTCATAGGGCATGGCATAGAAATGCCGTTTGCCTGCGTTATCTGGCAAATCAAAGCTCCTGCGCTGGTGGTTTTTGCCATCCATCAAGAAGTCCAGCGGCACTTCAAAAATCGAGGCGACTTCTGAAGGATCAGTGCGCACCCGAAAGTCGGGCTTTATGAGTGAAACGATAGGGCTCACCTGATAACCTGTGCCGGTTTTGTATTCTGGCAGGCGTCCCAATATCTCAACAAATTCGCGCTGCAAGCCTATCTCTTCTTCTGCCTCGCGCAGGGCTGTCGTCACTGGATCGAGGTCTTCCTCTTCATAACGCCCGCCGGGAAAGCTGATTTGGCCAGGATGATGGTTCAAATGCGCCGCCCTTTCGGTAAGGAGCATGGTCAGGCCTTCATCACGCATGACGATGGGTATCAATACAGAGGCGGGTCGAAAAGGCAGGTTCTTTGAGAAAAAACTCTCATCAACAACTTCTGGTATCCATACACGTTCCTGCAAAAAACGCTGGCGCAACCAGGCTGGCGAAAGATGTGCTGCAGGAACAGCACTTTCTTCACCCAAGGAATGGACAGGGAAGCTTTCAGGATCAAAAACTGGTTTGCTCACAATGACAATTAACTTTACTGTTGGTCTGTATATTCTTGACTTGCATGGCAACGAACATTTGCCGCCCATTTACTACCCATTTACCAATAAAAAAAGGATGCCGGAGCATCCTTTTTCAATACGGCAAGACCAGATATTACTCTGCTTTTGCTGCAACAACTTTACGTGCTGGCAATTTCTCTTTGATACGAGCAGATTTACCAGAGCGTTCACGCAGATAGTACAGTTTTGCACGACGTACATCACCGCGACGTTTCACTTCGATAGAAGCGATCAGTGGGGAGTACAACTGGAATGTACGCTCAACGCCTTCGCCGGAAGAAATCTTACGGACGATGAAGTTGGAATTCAAACCACGGTTACGACGGGAGATAACTACGCCTTCGTAAGCCTGTGCACGTTTGCGAGTACCTTCAACAACGTTGACGCTCACAACTACTGTATCACCTGGCGCAAAGTCAGGGATGTTCTTGCCGAGGCGAGCAATTTCTTCTTGCTCTAATTTTTGGATCAGATCCATTTTTTACTCCTATGACCATCTTGCCGACGCTGCAGAATCTGGTTCTGGCTGATGCCCGGTAGAGGATGGGGTTTAACATGTGAATCATTGAAGATTCACGCTTAAATATTTCAGCTCAAGAGCTGAAAATTACTACAAACTGCTTAAAAACTTTTCGTCGGCACGGCTTAACAAGCCTGCCACACGCGCTGCGATGATTAAATCCGGACGCTTTAACTGACTGGCTTCCAGTGCACGCTGACGCCGCCACTTTTCGATTTCAGCATGATTACCACCCATTAATACGGCTGGTACAGCCTGGTCTTCAAAGACTTCTGGCCTGGTGTAATGCGGACAATCCAGCAAGCCATTGACAAAACTGTCTTGTATTGCCGAGGTGTCATCATGCAAGACGCCAGGGATTTGCCGTATGACAGCATCCATCAGCGCCATCGCTGGCAATTCACCGCCAGACAAGACAAAATCGCCGAGGCTGATTTCTTCATCGACGTAATTATCCAGCAGACGCTGATCAACTGCCTCATACCTGCCACATAACAAGACCAGACCTGGCGTTGCCGCCAGTTGCATGACCTTTTCATGCGTCAGTGGTTTGCCCTGTGGTGACAGATAGATCACTTTGGGTGCCACTGCAGACAAGGCAGTCTGACGTGCCTTGGCAGATTCGATTGCGGTCTGCAAGGGTTTTGCCAGCATCACCATACCCGGGCCACCGCCATAAGGCCGGTCATCCACGGTACGATGCCTGTCAGTCGTAAAATCACGCGGATTCCACAGCTTTAATTCGCATTTTTGTTGCTCGAAAGCCCGCCTTGTTACACCTGATTGTGTAATGGCAGCGAACATTTCGGGGAACAGCGTAATGACATCAAATTGCATGCTTATGCCTTCTGATTGCATCACGTTAATAATCACTACCCCAGTCGACCTGGATTTTGCCTGCTTTTTGATCGACTTCCTTGACGAAAGCTTCTACAAAAGGGATCAGGCGTTCGTGTTTCGCCAGTTCATTTTCAGGTACATCCGCTGCCGCCACCCGTAAAATCGGGTGCGCACCGTTGTCCATCAAATCCCTGACCACACCTAAATTCTCACCCTGAAGATTTTCCACCTGCAAACCTATCAGATCGAGCCAATAGAATTCACCGGATGCCAAAGCAGGAAAATGCTTGCGAGAAATTTGTATAGTTGCACCCTTCAGTGCTTCTGCCGAATTTCTGTCAGGCACACCCACCAGCCGCGCAACTACGTCTTCCCCCTGGATTTTAACTTCCAGACGGTCAACATCACGCAACTCAGGCTTATCCAACCACCAGGTTTTTACTGACATCAATGCGTCAGCATCAGCAGAATAAGGACGTATCCTTACCCAGCCGTGAATACCAAATGCTCCCGAGATATAGCCAACCAGGACCAGATCATCAGGAGCATGGACTGCAGCAGTCATGATACAGCTTGCAGCGATTAAGCTGCTGCTTTACCGGACTGAGCTACCAGGCGAGCAACTGCTGGAGACAATTGAGCGCCAACACCTTGCCAGTAAGCCAGGCGATCAGCTGCAACGCGTACTGTTTCTGCATTGCCAGTAGCTACTGGGTTGTAGAAACCGATGCGCTCGATAAAGCGACCATCGCGACGATTACGGGAATCAGTTGCAACGATGTTGTAAAAAGGGCGCTTTTTTGCGCCACCACGAGCTAAACGAATAACGACCATAATATTTCCAAAAAATGTCTGAACGCGGAAAAAGCTGTAGATTATAGCCCGCTTCTTGAGTAAGTCGCAAGGACTATCCCACTTTTCCCTTGCCGAAGGGTGATTTTATTGATCAGCGTGACTATTGAGACACACTATACCGTCATCGCATACAATCACAGCTTCAACTTTGATGGTTTTTGCAATGACACCCACAGATACAAGCAACTATACAACGCCACATAAAAATAAAACCCTGGCAACTTTACTGGCAGCTGTATTTGGCGCCATAGGCTTGCACCGCTTTTACCTGGGTGGCAAAAAAGACAAATGGGGCTGGCTGCATTTCATCACGCTGCCAATCAGCATGGTGATCCACTATTTCTATTTTGGCAAACCCGAGATTGTGCAATACGGTTTTTTACTACTGTCTTTTTTGATCGCCATCCTGGAAGCGCTGGTGATAGGCCTGACACCTGATGAGAAATGGGATGCCCGCCATAATAGCAAATCCGGCAAGACCAGCGAATCCAACTGGCCGCTGGCATTGCTGCTGGTATTGACATTGGCTGTAGGCGCGTTTGCACTGATTGCCGCTATCGCACGTACTTTTGATTTGCTATATACCGGTGGTGCTTACGGCTGATGATTACGTAGTGCGTAATGAAAAGAAAATGGCTCATCGTAAAAGATGAGCCATTTTTATTACTATGCCTGCAATCTGATTACAGCATTTTTTTAACGCACAAACAAGGCAATCAGAATAACTATAGGAAGAGGTATGCCGAGTAACAAAAGCAAGATTGAACGCATGATAGGCTCCAGAAAATAATAGTTTGTTGTTTGCCCTTGCTACATTCAGGAGCAAGGGCAAAGTTTTGTGTGGACACTGATACTGACTTATACAATCACATGTGCCTCGTCACGTTGACGACCACCCAGTGTTGCTGCCAGGCTGGCGACGAAGGCACCCAGCAGCAAGGCCACGAACATCCACAGCGCAGAGTTTGCAGCAGCTTTACGGGCCTGGTCAGCAGCGACTTTGGCAGTATTTTTTGCATCGCTAACTGACTTGTTCAGTTGATCAAATACAGCATCAACGCGCTTGGTCGCATCTACCTGTGTCATGCCAGTACGTTGAGCAACCAGCTTGGCCAGGTAATCACGGTCATTTGGTGACAGAGAACCGTTGGCGATATCCGTCGACAAGATGCGGCCAACTTCCATGCGTACACCATTGTTATTACCGGCATTAGAGGCCGCGCCATCTGTCGCTGTTTGCTCTGTACGCAAAAGCATATCGGTAAAATAATCCACCGGATTGACCTTGGCATTACCAGCTACATTACCAGCTACTGCCGCTGTTGCAGTCACCGCAGTGCCTGCGGCATCTGCTGCGCCACTGAGCATGCTTTGCGCAGCACTGGCGAGCAAGCCCACCGTCAACAATGAGGCAACTGCCCATGCCAGCATGCCGTGCGCAGTGTCGCGGAAGTACACTTCGTTGTCATGCACATTGCTCCACTTGGTACGCAAGCGGCCTGCGATATAACCGCCAATGCCGGACGCTGCAAGTTGCGTGAAGCCTATCCAGGCGATGGTGGAAATCCCCATTACTGTGGCGTTATAAGACCACGGTGAAACCGCGGACAAACCTAGGCCCGCACCCAGCATCAGCAATATCAAAGACAGTGCCGCTGCAGCCACAGCACCCCCAAGCACCGCTCCCCAGGACACGCCAGAAGTGCCTGACCGGGATGCATTTTCTTGGGTGACTACCAACATGTTTGCTTCAGTAGTATTGTTATTCATATAGGTATCCATCTGCTTTCAATTGGTTAGGACATACGAAATAAAATCTCAAGCTTTTTCATTATCAAAAACCACCTGAGAATGTCATCAGGATAGGTGGCACTTATTTGTATGTCTGTGTGTTATTTAACACTGCCAAATAATTTTTTCTGGAGGAAATAGGAGATGCATTTGCACAACAGCAATCCGGATTGATCAGGATGAATATGCAAACTGCTTGCTGGCAAAAGCCCAGATCATGCTACTTGCGTCAGGGCCTTTAGGATCACTGTAAGCATGGCCTGCAGCGCCGCCACTCCAGGCATGCTCCAGCCCAATCACCTCGCACAAGCTGGCGACAACTCGTCCTTGAGCACGATAGTCGGTAATAGTCGCTGGATAACGTGCGCCGCGTTGTATGGTACGAGGCTTACTCGCTTTCGCGCCCGCCTGGGTCGCCCACTGCTGCGCCACCAGCACACCATTGACAGGGAAGACAACGCGGTCTTTGCTACCCTGTATCACCAGCAAAGCAGGCAGCTTTATCCCGGCTGGTAGTGGTGCTGCATCCAGGCGGCGTCCGCGCATTGCCATGATGGCCGTTGCCGAAGAATGCGCAAGCCCGGTAGCAATGCCCGAATGCATGGCCAGCGCCCGAAACCTTGCCGGGTGACTTACCGCCAGCAGTGCTGCCATGCTGGCACCGGCAGAAAGCCCGGCCACGGCAATGCGTTGCAGGTCTACAGGCTGCAACAGGCACACCTGATCGATCACGGCATCGATGGATTTAGCCTCGCGTTGTGCCCGGCCTGAGCGTGTGTCATACCAGTTCCAGCAAGCCTGGGGATTCGACAGTTTATCCTGTTCAGGATAAAGCACGAGAAAGCGCTTGCGAGCAGCCAACTGATTCATTTTGCTACTGGCCGCCAATGCCGCTGCATCTTGCAGGCACCCATGCAGCATGACCATGAGTGGCAAACGCTCGGTACACCTGACACCGGGTGGCCGGTACAGGTAATAGCGCCGCAAACCAGCCATACCGACCGTCATGCCTGTACTTGAAACTGATTTTGCTGATTTCGCTGGTGTACCCGGTTTGGCCGCCTTAGCCAACCTGGCTGGTTTTCGTTTGCCGGTCTTTGGCACAACTGCTGCCAGTGTTTTTTTGACTGCACTGGCACCAGTCCGAGACGCCACTTTTACCATCTTGTTCAAGGCGCTTTTGAAGGAATTGCTCCATAGCGACGTGCTGATCCGTTTGCTCATGTATGGCTTAGCCGCCACGTATGGACAGCAAGGCTTCTTTCACCCTCGCCAATCCGAAACGCCATATTTGATCCAGATGTATGTGTGGCATGGATGGCAGCTCCGAAGGATCGATAAACACATTCAAGACCGCCGGGCCGCTGGCGGCCAATACCTGGCGCAAACCCTCTTCCAGCTCACTCGATTTCTTCACCGTGAATCCGGATGCGCCACAAGCGACTGCAAAGGCAGCAAAATCCATATTCGGAAATGTACTGCCCTTATCCGCTGGCAAGCCAGCCTCTTCCATTTCAAGATGCACCAGGCCCCATTGCTGATTATTGAACACCACCACTTTCACTGGCAGGCGATGTTCGACACTGGTCATGAACTCACCCAGCAACATGGTAAAGCCACCATCGCCTACCGCCACGATGACTTGCCTGTTACGGTCCAGCGCCTGCACGCCATTTGCCTGGCCCAGACTGGTGCCAACTGCTGCGTTATTGAATGAAGCGAGTATCCTTTGCTGGCCGGATTGTTGCAGCCAGTTGCCGCACCACAGAGTCACTACGCCAGTGTCGATGATGATGGCCGCATCTGCTTTTGCATGTCTGCTGATGCCACGTGCCAGCGCTTGCGGATTGACAGGCTCAGTGCCCTCTTTCAACTCCGCCTTTTTATCCAGCATCTCATCCCATTTTTTGCGGGCTTCGGTCACTGTTTGCAAAAAACCCTGGTCTTCGCGCTGTGGCAATTGTTCAAGAAACTGCGTGATAGTCGGCTTGATGGCACCAACTATACCGAGTTGCACACCGGTACGGCGCCCCAGTACTTCAGCGCGCAAATCGATTTGTATTACCTTGCCGTTCTTGGGTAGGTATTCGGCATAGGGATAATCTGAGCCCAGCATCAATACCATGTCTGCATTTTGCAGGGCATCGACACCAGGTGCGCCACCGATCAAACCAACCCCGCCCATCCACAGCGGGTGGTTGTGCACCACCATGTCCTTGCCACGGAAGGTGTGCATCACAGGTGCCTGCAAGCGCTCTGCCAGTTGCAGCACTTGGGTTATGGCTGAGCGACAACCAGTACCGGCAAAAATCGCGATTTTCTTTGATTGCTTGATCAGGTGCACTGCCACGGCCACGTCTTCAGGATCAGCCGCCATTTCTGGCGAGGCACGCAAGGTGGCCAGGCTGCCCATTTTGGCATCGGTTTTTGCAAAAAATACGTCTGGCGGAATATTCAAATGAGCCACGCCGTGCATGCCATAAGCATGCGCAATCGCCTGGTGGAATATATGCGCCGCCTGCTCGGCATTGGCCAGCGTTTGGGTATACACCGCAACATCGCGGAATAATAAATCAGGTGTATTTTCTTGCAGATAATCATTACCCCGCTGCGCAGCAGGAACGCCGCCAGAGATCGCCAATACCGGCGCATGGTCTTTGTGCGCCTCATACAGACCGGCAATCAGGTGATTGGCACCCGGGCCAGTAGTGCCACAGCAGACAGCAAGTTTGCCAGTCAGCTTGGCCTGGCCTGCTGCCGCGAGGGCCGCGCCTTCTTCATGCCTTACGCCTATCCATTCCATGTCCTTGTGGCGGCGTATGGCATCAGTAAATGGATTGAGCGCATCACCCACCACGCCAAATATCTGACGTACACCAATGTCATATAAAGTGGCGACCAAAAACTCAGCGACTGTTTGTTGCATGGGATACTCCTTATCCGGGGGCACGCGATCTGGGCGGGCCGCATTGAAAGCGGGCAAAACAGATACCCAGCTTTGATGGTAAAGGTGCACGCGATAAGTCTCTATGCGCTAACGCACACAGGATTTGGAGGAGATAAGCTAAGGAAGGATAAACAGGCAGGATGTCGTCATAAAAAAACGGCCCATTCAACATGAATGAGCCATTTTTTATACAAACATATAATTTAACTTACGACAACGATCCTCAGAACTGATCTTCAGACAAAGCCATGACACCAGCGCTGCCATCCACAATCGCTGAACGCAAACCTTGTGCTGCCGACAGGATATGGTCAGCAAAATAGCGGGCAGTTGCGATCTTGGCTTTCAGGAAAGCTGCATCGCCCTCGCCTGCATCCAGTTTTTTCTGGGCGATGATGGCAGCACGTGCCATTTGCCAGCCACCGAAAACGATGCCTGCCAGCTTCAGGTACAGGACGCTGCCAGCAAATACACCCTTGATGTCTTGCTTGAAGTTGGTCACGACATAATCAACCACGTCTTCCAGCGCTGCAGTACCTGCTGCCAGTTGACGCTGTATCGCCAGCGCATCAACAGAACCAATTGCCGTCAATTGTGCTTCTGTGGCGCGCATGTCAGCGATGAATGCTTTGGCAGTGGCACCACCATCGCGTGAAGTCTTGCGGCCTACCAGGTCATTTGCCTGGATGGCTGTAGTACCTTCATAGATGGTCAGAATCTTGGCATCGCGATAGTGTTGTGCCGCACCGGTTTCTTCGATAAAGCCCATGCCACCATGCACCTGCACGCCAGTCGATGTGACATCCAGCGACATTTCTGTCGACCAGCCTTTGACGATAGGCACCAGGTATTCATACTTGGCCTGGTTAGTCTTGCGCACTGCGGCATCGGCATGGTGATGAGCAAAGTCACTGATACCAGCGGCGACGTAGGCCAGCGCACGTGCCCCCTCAGTCTGGGCACGCATGGACATCAGCATGCGGCGTACGTCAGGGTGATTGATGATAGAGACCGGGCCAGCGGAACCAGCCAGGTCACGCGATTGCACGCGGTCTTTGGCGTACTGCACTGCCTTTTGGTAAGCGCGTTCTGCCACGCCTATGCCTTGCAAGCCAACGCCAAAGCGGGCCGCATTCATCATGATGAACATGTATTCGAGGCCGCGGTTTTCTTCGCCTACCAGCGTACCCAAAGCACCGCCGTTGTCGCCGAATTGCAATACCGCAGTCGGGCTGGCCTTGATACCCAGTTTGTGTTCTATCGATACACAGTGCGCATCGTTGCGTGCACCCAGGCTACCGTCGGCATTGACCAAAAATTTAGGCACGATGAACAGCGAAATACCTTTGACGCCTTCTGGCGCATCAGGTGTACGTGCCAGCACCAGGTGGACGATATTTTCTGCCATATCGTGTTCACCATAGGTGATGAAAATCTTGGTACCAAACACTTTATATGTGCCATCGCCTTGAGGTACTGCGCGGCTGCGGACCATCGCCAGGTCAGAACCGGCTTGTGGTTCAGTCAGGTTCATGGTGCCTGTCCATTTACCGGAAATCAGGTTTTCCAGATAGATGGCTTTTTGTTCGTCACTACCTGCGGTCAGCAGGGCTTCAATCGCGCCATCGGTCAGCAAGGGGCACAGGGCAAACGAGATACTTGCTGCATTGAGCATTTCTATGCACGGCGTTGCCACCAGCTTGGGCAAGCCCTGGCCGCCAAATTCTTGTGGATGCTGCACACCCTGCCAGCCTGCCTCACCAAACATCTTGAAGGCTTCTTTAAAGCCCTTGGTGGTAAAGACTTCGCCATCTTTCCAGTAGCTCGGTGCCTGGTCACCAGGGAAGTTCAAAGGGGCGACCACTTCACCGGCAAACTTGGCGTTTTCTTCCAGCACTGCTTCTACGGTTTCTGCCGTTGCATCTTCACAGCCAGGCAAGGCATTTACTTCCGCCAGACCGGCCAGTTCGTTGATGAGGAACAGCATGTCCTTGACAGGGGCAACATAGCTCATTTTTGTATCCCAAAAAAAGAAAAAGGGGCAGGTCAGGAAGATCGCCTGAATGATGCGATAAACCGCTTACCTGCCCCGTCGGGCCGCCACAGCGGCCAAAAAATTAGAACCTGCTCACGATCTTACTGCGCGAGCGTGATCGGGGCTCATGCGCTGCTCAAAATGCTCACGTACTTAAGTACATTCCGCTTTTTGCGCTGCTCTTCAACCCGCTGACGCCCGCTCGCTACAGATCGTGAACAGGTTCTTAGTTTTTTAGCCCAGCTCAGCTACCAACTGTGGAACGATTTCAAACAAATCGCCAACGATGCCATAGTCCGCTACCGAGAAAATCGGTGCTTCTGGATCTTTGTTGATGGCGACGATGGTTTTGGAATCTTTCATACCGGCCAGATGCTGGATCGCGCCAGAGATACCAACGGCGATATACAACTGAGGTGCAACGATCTTGCCGGTCTGGCCAACTTGCCAGTCATTCGGTACAAAGCCAGCATCCACCGCAGCACGGGATGCACCCATGGCTGCGCCCAGCTTGTCAGCCAGCGGTTCCAGAATCTTGAAGTTGTCGCCAGAACCCATGCCACGGCCACCGGAAACGATGACTTTGGCGGCTGTCAGTTCAGGACGGTCAGACTTGGCCACTTCGCGGGAAACAAATGCAGATTTGCCAGAATCAGCAACTGCAGAAATTGTTTCAACAGCAGCAGAACCACCAGTAGCAGCAGCGTCAAAACCTGTAGTACGTACAGTGATGACCTTGATCGCATCTGTCGATTGCACGGTAGCGATGGCATTGCCAGCATAGATAGGACGCTCGAAAGTGTCAGGACTGTCTACTTTGGTGATTTCAGAAATTTGCGATACGTCGAGCTTGGCAGCAACGCGTGGCAAAATGTTTTTGCCGTAGGCAGTTGCCGGTGCCAGGATGTGGCTGTAGCCAGAAGCGATTGCCAATACTTGCTCGGCAATGTTCTCTGCCAAACCATCGGCAAAATGCGCTGCATCTGCATGCAATACTTTGGCAACGCCAGCGATTTGTGCCGCAGCTTGTGCTACTGCACCAGCATTGTGGCCAGCAACCAGTACGTGTACATCTGCGCCGCATTGTGCAGCAGCAGTAACGGTATTCAATGTGCTGCCCTTGAGGCCAGCGTTGTCGTGTTCAGCGATGACGAGTGTAGTCATGATGTCTTCCACTTGATGTGTTGCCAGGATCAATATCCGGGCAACAAAAATTATTCTTAAATTCTGTCTCTAATTCAGCAGTCAGCTTTAGCCAAATATCAGCCAATAACCTTGGCTTCATTACGCAGCTTGGCAACCAGGGTCGCTACGTCAGGCACTTTGATACCGGCGCTGCGTTTTGGTGGCTCTACCACTTTCAGGGTCTTGACGCGGGAAGCAACATCCACACCCAGGTCTGCTGGTTTGACATTGTCCAGTTGTTTTTTCTTGGCCTTCATGATGTTAGGCAAAGTCACATAACGTGGTTCATTCAAACGCAAGTCTGTCGTGATGATGGCTGGCAGTGTCAGGGACAGTGTTTCCAGGCCGCCGTCCACTTCACGGGTGACTGTGGCTTTACCATCAGCAACCGTGACTTTGGAGGCGAAAGTCGCTTGTGGCCAACCCAGCAGAGCTGCCAGCATCTGGCCAGTCTGGTTGCTGTCATCATCAATTGCCTGTTTGCCGAGGATGATCAGTTGTGGTTGTTCTTTGTCAGCCAGTGCCTTGAGCAATTTGGCCACGGCCAGCGGTTGCAGTTCTGCATCGCTTTCGACCAGAATGCCACGGTCAGCACCAATTGCCATTGCTGTCCGCAAGGTTTCCTGGCATTGCGCCACGCCGCAAGAAACAGCGATAACCTCGGTCACCACGCCAGCTTCTTTCAAACGAGTCGCTTCTTCAACAGCGATTTCATCAAATGGGTTCATGGACATTTTAACGTTGGCGATATCAACGCCAGAGCCATCAGATTTGACACGTACTTTGACGTTGTAATCGACGACGCGTTTGACTGGTACCAGGACTTTCATAGTTCTGCCTTTATGAGCTAATGGGGAATACCGAATTTAATACCGATTTATACGAAACTTGCTACGAATGTTAAAGCTTGATACTGAAAATTTGTTGCCTGACGTTCCATCACTTTGCCTGCGAGACTGGGGAAGTGTATAAAACCTCTGCATTAAGTACGGTCTTACAGACCAGGGTACTTAACTTAGCCCCTTATATTACTGCGCTTTCACACCTGCAAATTGACGTATACGTAAATTCTATTGATTATAAAACGAAAACATCAAGATTTTGCACAATTTAGCACGAGCGTTCTTTTTAATCCACTTTAGCACTAGAGCAGAATGTCTAATCCAATAATGAATTACGCACCTGTATGAGACGGATTCATGCTGAATAGAGCAGGAAATAAGTGGTAAATTGATTTACAGAAATGAAAAAACCCGCAACAAGATTGCGGGTTTTTTTGTGCGCTGCTTTGCCGACGGGTGAGCAGGCAGATCAGGCTTATTTGCGTTTGATAAAATACTCAAACTCTTTGCTGCCTTCTTGATGCGACAACAGTTCATTGCCGGTTTGCTTGGAAAAGGCCTTGAAGTCCCTTACCGAACCAGGATCAGTCGCCAGCACATGCAACACTTCACCAGTGAGCATTTCGGCCAGCGCCTTCTTGGTTTTTAAAATTGGAAGAGGACAGTTCAGTCCGCGCGCATCCAGTTCTTTATTGAATTGCATGATTTCCCCAGTAATACAAATTGAGTAAGCTAATTCGCCCGACAATTGATGCACCAATTCTACCGGAATTTTCATTCGTATGGTGCATCGCAGCAGACTAACAACAAAAGACCAAATATTTTAAAAAGTTTCCGCACTGAAATGGTGCAAAACCAAAGAATCTTCGTCTACAGCCTACACTCTCATCTTAGACAGTAAACTTACTCCTGGCTTACTAATTGAGGGTATTTCACCAAAACAATTGTTAAACTGGTTTTTTTATTAGCAATTACACATAAATCCGCATGCACTTGGTCTGATAACCCGCACATTGTTTTGCATTGCAAAAGACCCAAGCTATTTACTTTCCCATTCCCTGTACACAGGTTCCAGACCACGCTTACGCATCCAGTCAGCCATGGCATGACCAGTACCGGCATTCCAGGGCCTGAGTTTTTCGGGTTCTATGAGGCGGTATTCCAGCAATTCTGGCGACAGGCTGACTGTGCCAGATGCCTTGACGTGATAGGCAATGATGAGTTCATTTTTTCTGATGAACTCATAAACGCCAATCAGGGTGATTTCGTCGGCATCGAGATTGGTTTCTTCCTTGAGTTCGCGGGCCACGCCCTGCTCAGGGGTTTCGCCGCGCTCCATGAAGCCGGTGATCAGGGCAAAGGTGTTTTCTGGCCAGGCGGCATTGCGTGCCAGCAGTATCTTGTCTTCAAATTCGACCAGGGCAGCCAATACAGGCAAGGGATTGTCCCAGTGGGTCCAGTGTCCTTCAGGGCAGGCCAGCCTGAGCTTGCCTGCTTCCTGTTCATCGGGACGTTCTATCAGGGATGTTGCACATACAGGGCAAAACTTCATTTCCATGCTGACCTCAGGTTTCCCTCAGCGGTATCATCGCCTGCCTGGGATGCAAACGCGCCATGGCATAGCTGTCGACATATTGTCCATTGCGAAAAGCATAAGCTCGCATGGTGCCTTCAATATCGAAGCCAAATTTTTTATACAAATGAATGGCGGCAGTGTTATCGCAAAACACGGTCAACTCTATGCGCAGCACATTAAGCCAGTTATCCGATAAATTCAGTAACTCGGTCAACAGCGCGGTGCCTATGCCGCGTCCGGAAAAAGAGTCTGCCACACCCATGCCAAGCGAGGCAACGTGACTACGTCTTTGCTTTTTTTCCATATGCAGGCTGGCCATACCCACCACCACACCATCATAGATGGCGACCAGGCGGGTATCATTGGGGTCAGCCTTTTCCAGCCGCTCTTGCCATATCTCTGTTGTGGGATGCGGCAGTTGCAAAGTACCTGCATAGGTGCCGCCACTGGCGAACACCCTTTGCAGTTGGGCCGCATCTGAAACTTCAGCACGGCGTATATGTATCATAGACGTGAAGTTACCCATTCAGTCACACCCTCCAAGGCTTTTGTCAGACCACTGGCATCCGTACCACCCGCTTGCGCCATATCAGGACGGCCACCACCTTTGCCGCCGACTTGCTGCGCTACGAAGTTGACCAGGTCACCCGCTTTGATTCTGGATGTGCTGTCCGCCGTTACACCGGCAATCAAGCTGACTTTGCCGTCATTAACTGCGGCAAGAACGATGGCAGCGGTTTTCAGCTTGTCTTTGAGCTTGTCCATTGTTTCACGCAGGGCTGTTACGTCAGCGCCTTGCAGCGTGGCTGCCAGCACCTTGATGCCTTTGACATCAACGGCCTGGCTCACCAGATCATCGCCCTGGCTGGAAGCCATTTTGGATTTCAGCGTGGCCAGTTCTTTTTCCAGCGCTTTGACATGATCCTGCACTTGCCCGATACGCAGCGTCAGTTCTTCTGGCTGGGTTTTCAGGGCTGCTGCAGCTTCATTGATGCGGCTGTTCAGGTTTTGTACCAGCGCCAGCGCAACTTCACCAGTCACAGCTTCTACACGGCGGATACCAGCAGCAACGCCACCTTCAGCAACGATCTTGAACAAGCCGATATCGCCCGTGCGGGATACGTGCGTACCACCGCACAATTCGCGAGAAGAGCCGATATCAAGTACACGCACTTCATCGCCATATTTTTCGCCGAACAAGGCCATGGCACCGTGCTTGACCGCGTCGTCATAGCCCATGACCTGCGCCTGGGTAGCGGCATTCGCCAGAATTTCACGGTTGACGATGGTTTCTACCTGACGGATTTCATCGGCAGTCATAGGACCATTGTGGCTAAAGTCGAAGCGGGTTTTTTCCACATCAACCAGAGAACCTTTTTGTGAAACATGGCTGCCCAATACTTCACGCAAGGCCTTATGCATCAAATGCGTGGCAGAGTGATTGCGCATGGTTTGTGCGCGGATTTCTGCATTCACTTCAGCTTTGAGGCTTTGTGCCAGGCTGAGACTGCCTGATTTCAAAACACCATGATGGCCGAATACATCGGCTTGTACTTTCAGCGTGTCACTGACTTCAAACACCGTACCATCCGCTGTCACCAGGACACCAGAGTCACCAGCCTGACCGCCGGACTCAGCATAGAAAGGCGTAGTGTCGAGCACAACGATAGCTTGCTGACCAGCCTTGATTTCATTAACGGCACTGCCATCAACATACAGAGCTACAACCCTGGCTTCGTGCTGCAACTGATCGTAGCCGACGAATTTGGTTTTGTCGCCGCTATATTCCATTGCCGCAGTTTGCTTGAATTTACCGCCTTCGCGTGCTTTTTGACGTTGCGCTTCCATTGCAGCGTCAAAGCCTTCCATATCCAATGTCACGTCGCGTTCTCTGCATATATCTGCAGTCAAGTCCACAGGAAAACCATAGGTATCATAAAGTAAGAACGCAGTCTTTCCGTCCAATATCTTTGTTATCTTCTTAATATCTTTAATTTCTTTAATAATTCCTTTGTCGGAATTAAACGTTTTAATGTTTTCAGGGCCACCGACAAGTGCATCTCTTATGACATCCATCCCCTCCTCAAAACGTTCTGGTCTTGGAGATGATGTTTCTTTTGTCAGCGCTGCTTCAAGAATCTTCATGCCGTTTTCCAGCGTTTCGCCGAAACGTTCCTCTTCCTGCTTGATGACTTGCGCAACACGTTCAGCCGCTTCCGCCAGTTCAGGATAAGCAACACCCATTTCCTTGACCAGATCAGGTACCAGCTTATAGAAGAAAGGCTGGCTTTGGCCCAGCTTGTGACCATGACGCAAAGCGCGGCGTGTGATGCGACGCAAGACGTAACCACGGCCTTCATTGCCCGGAATGATGCCGTCAACGATCAAAAAGCCCGCACAGCGGATATGATCAGCAATCACGCGCAGCGAATTGTTTTCCAGGTCCGTACAGCCAGTTTCACGTGCAGCGGCCTTGATCAGGTTTTGGAAAGTATCGATTTCATAGTTGGAATGCACATGCTGCAAGACTGCAGACAGACGCTCCAGGCCCATGCCGGTATCCACGCATGGTTTAGGCAAAGGATTCAGGACACCTGCTTCATCCTTGTTGAACTGCATGAACACGAGGTTCCAGATTTCGATGAAGCGGTCGCCGTCTTCATCTGGCGAGCCTGGAGGGCCGCCCCAGATTTCCGGGCCGTGGTCATAGAAAATCTCGGTACAAGGACCGCAAGGGCCAGTGTCGGCCATTTGCCAGAAATTGTCGGATGCGTAACGTGCGCCCTTGTTGTCGCCGATGCGGATAATGCGTTCTACCGGTACGCCGATTTCGTTTTTCCAGATATCGTAGGCTTCGTCATCTTCCTGGTAAACGGTGACAGTCAGCTTGTCTTTTGGCAAGCCATAGACAGCAGTCAACAATTCCCAGGCGTAGTGAATCGCATCTTTCTTGAAATAATCGCCGAAAGAGAAATTGCCCAGCATTTCAAAGAAAGTGTGGTGACGCGCTGTGTAACCCACATTTTCCAGATCATTATGCTTGCCACCGGCACGTACGCTGCGTTGCGCTGTCGTGGCACGGGTGTAGGCACGTTTGTCCTGGCCGAGGAACACATCCTTGAACTGCACCATACCGGAGTTGGTGAACAGCAAAGTAGGATCATTGCCGGGTATCAAACTGGAAGAGCGCACACGGGTATGGCCCTTGGATTCAAAAAAGCTGAGGAATTTATCGCGGATTTCTGACGAGTTCATAAATGATGGTTCTAAGCTGAAAAATGGGTGTAATTTCTGATTATACGGTATAAATTCAGCTCGATATCTATGGCGGCAGATGGCAGACGGACAAGTTTATTAAAAAACCTGCTTAAAAAACTAAAGACCTCTCAACACAGAGACACGGAGACACAGAGAAAAGAAGGAGGAAACCACAAAGTATTTTTGAGAGACTGGCGTTGTTTTATCGTCATCAGCATGGATGGTGCGTACAGGAATAGACAAAAATATGATTATCTTTTTGCAAAAAAAAACCCCCTAAAGCCACCAGCATTGACTGGCGGCTTTTCTCCTGATTACTTGAGTATCAGCCATCTACACTGGCATTATGCTTTTTATTACGAATTTTCTTGCTGGCACGGTCCTCTTCGTGCTCCAGCTTGGCGCGGTCAATGCGCCGGTCCCTATAATACATTTTCAATCTGGCCGGCGATTACGCGATTGCTAATTGCCCCTACGCGCTGAATACCCCTGAAAAAAATAGCTTTCCTTGATACAGTTGCGATCCAGCACTGATCAAATGGCTGTAACCAGTCCAGGCGATAGAGCTTCGACATTTCAACCAAATTTTGCAGAGAGCGCCATGCCAGCAGTTTTAAACACTATTCTGATTTATGCGAAAAGCCCGTCGGCTACGGCTGAGTTTTATCGCAAGTTCTTTGACTTTGAAACCACCGGGGACATAGTTGAAGGTTTGATCGAGCTTAACTCTCCCGCCTCTGGTGCCAGTATCCTGATTCATCAAGCTGCCAGGACCATTAAGCTTGGTCAGGTTGGGGTAAAGCTGATGTTTAGCGTCAAGGATGTTGATGGTTTTAAAGAGCAATGTGCACAACGTGGCCTGGTCTTTGGCAGCACGCATCAGGCCAACGGGTATTCTTTTGCGAATGTCAAAGACCCCGATGGTAATTCGGTTGCGATATCAAGTCGTGCCTATCGTGCTGCTGCTTGAGCTATCAGGGGCACGGTTTGGGTGAGGGTAAAGAGAATATCTTGTACGCTCATTGTGTAATGCAACTGGGACAGTTTTGTGTAAGTCTTAATTAAATTTCCTGCAAACAAAAACCGCCAGCATAAGCTGGCGGTTGTGCTTTTGGCTGTGCATTTACAGCGATACATACCGAAAAACCTTAATTTGTTGTCGCGCTTGCATTGTGCTTTTTATTACGAATCTTCTTACTTGCACGATTTTCTTCATGTTCAAGTTTAGCGCGCTCTGCTCCGGTGACAACGCCGTCCGCTTTGGCTGCTTGCTTGTCGGCCTCGATTTTGGCTTCGCGTTTTTCCAGGTTGGCGGATTCTTTCGCGGTCAATGCGCCACTTTCCATGCCTTTGGCAACGCGCTTTTGTTGCACTTCCTGGCGTTTATCAATATTCGGGGTATTGGTTTGTGCGAAAACCGAACCGGCGATGAGGGTAGCGACAAGTGCTGCAGCAAATTTGATGGATTTCATGGTTTTTCCTGTTAAGAATGATCTGAGCTAAATTATTTTGTGCTATGAGCATGCTGCCCATGTGCCAATAACGAGAGCACCACGTTTTCCGATTACAGCAGAAATGTAATCGATGTAAGAACTCGTAACCGCCTGCCTCCAGTCTTGCCTGCCTATCTAAAAGTAATAGCGCGCCAGTAATTGCCAGCTTTGCATTTGTGGCGCTGCGCCGTAATTGCTCAGGGCTGTGCCGCTGTTGCGCTGCCATTGCAGGGCGAACTCTGAGTGTTTCACGTGGTAACGGGCCTCCAGCCATGACATGCGGCTGGAATCAGCCAGGTCATGGCGACTCATCGCCGCCAGGTCCAGATGGTTGATCAGCGCATCCTGCCAGCTTGCATAGACAAAAACACTGCGCTTGGCCGGTGCCTCTTGTACACCTTGCAGAAAGCGGCGATAGATCACATAGCTTTGCAGGGAAGTCTGTCCCAGATTGTTCCATTTTTCCTGATCCATGCCACCGCCGTTGTATTGCAGTTCGGCTGTCAGCGATATCTTGTTGCCGGTGGTATAGGTCAAGCCAGTCGCGCTGTGATTGCGGAACGCGCTGTCGTCAGGATAAGTTATTCCGATTTGCCGCATGGCTTGGCTCAGGTTGGACTGGCTGCGCCCGCCCGACCACTCGGCAAACATCACCGTAGAATCATTGAGCAGAGCGGTCAGGTTCAAGCCAAATTGCACAGGCTGTTTTTCTGCCTTGTACAACAAGACCTGTGGTGTGATGCCATCAATCACTTGCTGGCTCAAGGCCAGCAGCCAGCGGTTCTGATCATTGGTTGCCGCAACATCAGGATTAAAGCTGGAGGCATTGCGTACATCAGCCAGTTTGGGCGAATACAAGGCCGTCAAAGAGCCGCCACTCCACAGTTTTTGCCCACGCAACATGATACTGCCCTGGCGGTTTTCTTTCAGACTGGCAGGGTCGACCGACACCACGGAACGCAAGGCAGAAGTGCGGAAATAATCAGTAGGGTTGTAACCCAGTGCCACGCCATTACGTGCATTGATACGTCCCAGGTCCAGTATCTGATCAGTCTGCACCTGCCAACTGAGGTAAGCTTCTTTCAGGGTATTGATGCCATGTTGCTGCCCTGCTAGCTGTGGCGGCCAGTTGACATCAAGCCGGTCAGACAAGACTGCGCGCCAGCCTGGCGCGAAAGAATTGTCATACTGCAGGTCCAGCGAAAGCCGTTGAAAATGCTGGCTGGCGCCACCAAGACGTGCACGGTTTACCCCGGTCCCGGCTTCAACAAATAGACGCCAGTTACTGGGCTGCTCAACTGTAGCAGGCATCTGGTCCGCGACTTTCAACGCATCAAGATCGGGGTCTTGCTGAGCATAAGCGTTCAGCGCCAGCAAAGCCATGAAAGCGAAAACACCAGATTTGAATGGAAATGGTTTGCAGCGCATTGTCATTCCGGCTTGAAGCGTGGCAAATAATCGCGCTGCAACCACTGGTCTGGCACGTCACGCTTGACCAGGTTGGAGTAACGCATCACCGTCACCCATGTTGGGTCCAGGCCATCGATGATGACGGTTTCGGTCGGCCTGTCGATGCCAAGCTGTTTTTCATAGCGACGGTAATATGCGGTCTTGAGCAGCTTGCCGCTTTCGGTATAAAACTTTGCCTTGACCGGATGATTATTGCCAGACTCTATCCACATATCGATGTGATGATAAGTCGCGTCAGGCGAGCTGACATTCATGCTCAGTTTGTTGCAATGTTTGGTCTGGCGATCACCGTCCTGGGTGTCTTCTTCCACGGCACTCACTGCCTGGTAATCCTTGGCCAGATTGACGGTGACCACATCACCATTTGATGCCTGGCCCAGCAGGCGCTGCTGCGGTGACATGCGTATGCTGGCCTTGCTGCTGGGGTCGTAAAACCACAAGTCCTTGCCGCTGAACAGGATAAGCTTGTTGGCATCCCTCGCTGGTGCGATATAGCGTATCAGGCTGCGGAACTGGCCGCTGTTGGGGTCAGCCTTGGAGTAGATGGACAGAGTGCTGGTGTCCGTCTGTTTGCCTGCACGATATTCGATAAGGGTATTGGTCAGGCCGAAAGGATAATCGGGATTGCGTACCACATCACTGGCAGCCAGTATCTCTTGCGGGTTTTGGGCTGCATGAGCAGCCTGAGCTACCAATAACAAACCGGCCATGGCAAGGAAAATGACAGGCTTTTTCAAATAATTCATGGAGTTTCCCGGTAATTTTTGCTTCATACATGCCTCAGCGCATCAACAATCATCAGTCTCGATGCGCGATTCGCAGGCAACCAGGCAGAGATCACAGTCACCAGCAACAGGCCGATAATGCTACCTGTCAGCAAAGGCATATCTTGCCATACCCGCACCTGTATCAGGTAAGCATAGGAGTAACCAGGCGGTGTCCATGCTGCGCCGCTATTATTGATCAGATAGGCAATCACCAGTGAACCAAGCAGACCGCATACTGCACCTATCGCACCCAGCACCACACCTTCACACAGGAACAGCCTGCGTAAGCCGGAACGGCGCAGACCCATGGCGCGCAAGGTGCCTATCTCTACCGTGCGTTCCACCACGGCAGTGCTCATGGTATTACCGATAGTGAAGAGTACAATCACGCCTATCAGTATGGCGATAAAGCCAAACATGGAATTCATGAATTGCACCGTCTGCCCATACATGGGGTTGAGCACCTTGAAGTCGAGTAGTTCCAGTTTCTGACCTGTCACATTCTGATCCAGCAATTGCTGAAGACGGGCACGTGCTGCCGGTATCTGCCAGGTATGTTTTAACTGTATCTGTATCGCGGTTACCTGCGCTTTGCCATTACCATAGATCAGCTTTTGTGCCTGGCTTAAATGCATGGCCATATAAACGTCATCGAGTGCCTTGATACCCATGTTCCTGGCGGTGATGACACTGAGGCTGGCAACATTTGGCGCACCGTGTGAAGTTGCCGCCAGCATTTCTATGCGGGTACCTTCTTCCTTGACGGTGTTGCCCTGCTCCAGTGCAGACAGCGCTGCGATATCGCCGGGGGCCTGTGCGCTATTGTCTGCCGGGGCGGCGGGGGTGTCGTCCTGCTTGCAGTCAGGTATCTTCAAGGCCTTGCACAATTTGATCTTGCGTGCCACGCCTTCGCCTATGACGACTGCATCGGGGTTGCTGCCATTCAAAGGCAGGGGCTTGGCATAGCTTTGCATGTCGTAGTCATTCCAGTTCAGCATCTGGTTGCGCTCAGGTACAACGACGCCTAAAGCCAGTACTGAACGTGAAACACCGGCAGAAAAATTCCCCGCGAGACCACCAAGCTGCAACGTAGGTGTCACCACCAACAACATGGGGGCCAGTTCTTTATCCTGTTTGACGAGTTCGATAATGTGCTGGTAGTCGGCAATGCCATAGGCAGTAGGATTGTCACCACCTTCAAGGAAATATCCCTGGCGCTGGATTTGCAAGTGGCCGCTACCCTGGATAAAGCCAGTTTCCATGCCATAGGTGATATTGGAGCGGTAACCGCCAAACAGCAGGATGGCAGTCAGGCCCACCACCATGGCCAGCAGGGTTGTCAATGAACGACGACGGTTCCTGAGCAGGTTGCGCAGGGCTAAGGAAAAAGTCTTCATGCATTCAACTCCATCGCTACATTTTTTTGTTCTGCCTGCCGTTCTATGTTCACGATGCGGCCATCGCGTATGAATATCGTGTCATCTGCCTCGGCCTGCACTTGCGGATCATGAGAAGAAAATACGAAGGAGACATGGCGCTCACGCTGCATTTTGCGCATCAGGCTGATGATGGCAGCACCGGTCTGGCTGTCGAGATTGGCAGTTGGCTCATCTGCCAGCACCAGCTTGGGTTCAGTCGCCAGTGCACGGGCAATCGCCACACGCTGGCGCTGGCCGCCGGACAATTGACCTGGCAGGTTTTGCGCCCGGTCTGCCAATCCCACCGCGTCAAGCAGGTCAAGCACACGCTTCTTGCGCTCCCCGGCAGCGACCTTGGCCAGGATCAAGGGATATTCGACGTTTTCATAAGTACTAAGGACAGGTAATAGATTAAAGTTCTGGAAAATGAAACCCAGGTGACGTGCCCTGAAGTCTGACAAGGCATCATCAGACATTTGATGTACGGCCTGGTCTGCGACTATCACTTCGCCACTGTCTGACCTGTCTATGCATCCGATGAGATTCAGCAATGTGGTTTTGCCGCTGCCAGAAGGGCCAGAAATCACAGTAAAACAATTAGCCCGCAATTGCAGGTTGATATCGACCAGCGCGGGCACATCGACCGCATCGAGGTGATAGGTTTTCATGACTTGCTTCAGTACTACGGGATACATAGTTACTCCGGTATGAAAATATAAATAATGAAATTCTCAGGGTGTGCTGTCAGCGGGCTGCATGGTCCGGCAAATTGGCAGACATATCGCTGACCATTAAGGCCAGCATGCCTTGCTCGACAAATTGCTTCATGTCTGCGGTATAGCCACTGCCAGCCAGCATCTCTGGATGTTGCTCGTGGGCAGTCTGCACTTTCGCATGCGTAGCTGGATTCATGCCCCAGGTGTCAGCAATCAGCCATTGCCAATGGCGCATGAGCTGCATGGTATCTGGGTGCTCAAGCGGAAGCTTGCTTTCCATCATCTGCCGGGTACGGGCAAAGGTAGTCAGCCATTCCTGCATATTCTTTTGGCCATGTTTGCGGTAATGCTGCAATTCACCCTCATCCAGATAGTTTGCAAAGATATCGCAGCGTATCTCATGCAGTGCCTGCAAAATAAAATCGAGCAATTCACCATCTATACCGGTGATGGCCTGGGCAGAAAAGTCTGTTCTGTGCATGTCGCTGAGTTTGGCAAAGAAACGCGGGTCGTCCCCCATGCTGGCCTTGCACAAGTCTATCCATTCAAGCGCCAGTTTCTTGGCCTGAGTATCAGCTGCAGGTATGCCGTTTTCCATGAGACTGCGCACGGCTGCCACCAGTTTGGGCCATTGTTGCTTGAAGTCGTTTTGCGCTGCCCGTTTTTGAAAGATGGCAATTTCTTCTGCGCTGAAATACTGGCGCTGGGTCGCCATCAGGCGCAGGGTAGATAGCCATTCGTCGAGGTCTGGCTCTCTTTCATCTGTCAATTTTTCTTCGAGTACCGCGAGGCGTTCCCGCAAATCGCGGGCATCGGCAATCTGTTTGTCGATGGCGCACATTTGCTGGCGTATCAGCTGACGCAAATCCGCCCCGTCACCATTGAGCATATCGCGTGTTTCCGCCAGTGACAGACCCAGACCACGCAAGGCTTGCACCCTGTGCAGACGCGCGACATCATCTTTATTATATAAACGATAACCAGATGCCGTGCGCGAAGACGGTTGTACCAGACCTATTTCTTCATAATGATGCAGCGCACGGATAGTCAGACCTATGCGCTTTGCCAGTTCGCCTATCTTGAGTAACATTGCTTGCCCTTTTTGAAAGGCTCATCATAAAGTCTCACCTTACGTCAGAGTCAAGCAATTTCAGGCATTAATTTTCAGCAATTGAGGTTACTTTTTCGAAAATCAAAAATCGGCCGGTATCAAATCCAGCCTGTCTGTACAGAAGGCATCTACCCCCCAGTGCAGTATTTCCGCCGCCCGTTCCTGGCTGTTGACGGTGTAGCAAAACACGCCATAACCGGCATTCTTGACTTCCCTGACCTGCTCTGGTGTCAGGTATTTGTGGTTGGTGTGCAAGGCTCTGGCTGCCAGTTCTTGCAGGCGAGCCTTCCAGTCGGCTGTAATTTTATCCATCAAGAAACCGCGTGGGATGGTCGGTGCGGCATACTTTGCAGCCATCAGGGCACTGAATGAAAAGGAAGAAAACAATGGTAAATGCAGGGCATCGACGACGGCGACATCAGCGAACAGGGCTTGCGTCTGTTCTGCCACAACCCTGCCGGTTTCTTTTTCCGCCCCCGGTGTGGGCTTGATTTCCACATTCATCCAGATGCCGTGCTGGCGGCAAAACCTGACAACATCGGCATACAGGGGCACATGTTCTCCCACGAATAGAGCTGAAAACCATTTACCGGCATCCATGGCCTGCAAATCAACCGCCAAAATGTCTGCCACCCTACCACTACCAGCAACGGTTCTGCCAAATTCGGGGTCATGCATGAGCACAGGGACGCCATCCTTTGATAACATGACATCAAATTCCACGGCGGCAAAACCGTGCTCCCATCCGCAACGCATCGCTGCCAGGGTATTTTCTGGTGCCAGGGTCCCGCCACCACGGTGGGCGATGACTTTAGGATAGGGCCACATATGCGCTCCGTATATCAACAATTAAACAAGGACTTACGCAAAATTGTCCCAGCAAGGCGCAGCGACGAAGACAGTACTTTAGTACGGCTAGTCGCTGCAACGCAACTGGGGCGGTTTTGCGTATGTCCGCAATAATCTAAGGATAATCGAAGATGCCAACAACGTCGCTACAAAAAACTGCCCTGGGCCATATCCGCGTGCTGGACTTGACGCGGGTATTGGCTGGCCCCTGGTGTGCGCAAAACCTGGCAGACCTGGGAGCAGAGGTCATCAAGGTTGAAAGACCCGGTAGTGGCGACGATACCCGTAGCTGGGGTCCACCTTATCTGCGCGATGCAGAAGGCAATAACACGACAGAGGCAGCTTATTATTTGGCAGCAAACCGTGGCAAACAGGCCATTACGGTGGATATAGCCACGCCTGAGGGCCAGCAAATCATCCGTGAACTGGCGGCGAAATCCGATGTGGTGCTGGAAAACTACAAGGTCGGCCAGTTAAAAAAATATGGCCTTGATTATGAATCCTTGAAATTGATCAAGCCTGATCTGGTGTATTGCTCCATCACCGGCTTTGGCCAGGATGGCCCCTACGCCCACCGCGCTGGCTATGACTTTATCGTCCAGGGCATGGGCGGCTTCATGTCATTGACAGGTGAGCGTGATGACCTGCCAGGCGGCGGCCCGCAAAAAGCCGGTGTGGCGATTGCTGACTTGATGACGGGTATGTATTCGACCATCGCCGTCATGGCAGCCCTGACCCACAGGGACAGGACAGGTGAAGGCCAGTACATAGACATGGCCTTGCTGGACGTGCAGGTAGCCATGCTGGCGAATATGAACATGAATTACCTGGCCAGCGGCAATGCGCCCAAACGCTGGGGTAATGCGCATCCGAATATCGTGCCCTACCAAACCTTTGCGACTGCTGATGGCCATATCATCGTGGCTGCGGGTAATGATGGCCAGTATAAAAAATTTGTACAAATAGGTGGATTGCCAGAACTGGCAGATGATCCGCGTTTCAGCACCAACCCGCAGCGTGTCCAACACAGGGATGTGCTGGTACCCATACTGGCCAACATGGTCAGGCTCAAGACCAAGCAGGAATGGATCAGCCTGCTGGAAGAAGCTGGCGTACCTTGCGGCCCCATCAATACCCTAGATGAAGTGTTTGCAGACCCGCAAGTGCTGGCACGCGAGATGCAGATCAACCTGCCCCACCCTACCGCTGGTCAAGTGAAACTGGTAGCCAGCCCGATGAAGTTGTCGGCAACACCGGTCACTTATCCATCTGCACCACCATTATTAGGGCAACATACCAAGACCGTGCTGACAGATGTACTGGGTTATGGCGTAGAACAATTAGATGATTTGAAATCCAGGAATATTATTTAAAGGATATGCTCCCGTATTTTGTCAACGCCATCTAAGAGTGGTTCGCGCCAGATTTGGCTGGCTTTACGACAAAAACATCCGCATTGTCTTATTCAACTATGGGTTGAACAACAGACGGGCTAAGCTGCCATTACAAATATCTCTCAACACATGATGAAATGAATAATAAACCCTTGCGCCAATTCCAGACTTATTTACAGTCAAAATTAAAGCCTGAGAATTACCAGAGCTTGCTAGGAGTTATCGGCGACATGCCGCGCCTGTTAGCCATCAATCTGGCCTGCGGCTTTGCTGTCCAATATCTCCTGCATGCCCGGGGCAGCCTGTTTGAGCACATCGTGTTCTCCATGTTCATAGGTTTTTCAGCCTATTTGCTGATCAAGATATTCAAGCGCCTGTTCTGGGGTGCAGGGACACCGAACACCATTGGTTTCTACCTCATGTGTTTGGTGGTGGCCCCTCTGGCTTTGATGGTAGGCATGTCTATCGCCGCCTTTGTATTCAATATCCCTGTTCCGGATATCAATAAGATCAAGTCGCCATACCTGGTCAGCTCTATTGTCATGACTTGCATAGTCAGCCTGATCGCTGCCTGGTCATTCTGGAGCCGTGCCAGGATTTCAGAATTACAGGCCGCTGCCGAAGCGGAAAAAGCCAAGAATGCCGCCATAGAAAAACAGGCCATGCAAGCCCAGTTGCAAATGTTGCAGGCACAGATTGAACCTCACATGCTGTTCAATACCCTGGCCAATCTGCAAGGCCTGATCGCGATAGACCCGCCACGCGCGCAACACATGCTGGCGCAATTGATCGTCTATCTGCGCAATACCTTAAGCTCATCCCGCGCAGAAAAAACCACGCTGAAGCAGGAATTCACTCTCATGCAAGCCTATCTGGAATTGCTGGCTATACGCATGGGCAAGCGCCTGCAATATACCCTGGATTTGCCGGACGATCTGCAGCAAACACCTATCGCCCCCATGCTCTTGCAACCGCTGGTCGAAAACGCCATCAAGCACGGGCTGGAACCGAAAATGGAAGGTGGCAGCATCCACGTCGTCGCAGAAAGACAAGGCGCGCAATTGCATTTAAAAGTCATCGACACCGGCCTGGGCTTGCCCTTCAATTATGACGATAGCAAAAATGTCAGCAGCGCTGCGAATAACATTGGTAACGCCAATATCCGTGAACGCCTGCAAGCCCTATATGGTCCGCAAGCCAGCCTGAGTCTGCAAGCCAATCAGCCTGAAGGCGCAATTGCCCATCTCAGCATCCCTATCAATTAAATAATTCAGATAACCATGACAGCTAAACGTGCCCTGATTGCAGAAGACGAACCCATACTCGCACTGACCCTGCAAAAGATGCTGGAAAAACTCTGGCCAGAGCTACAACTCTGCGCCGTGGTTGAGAACGGCGTACAAGCAGTACAAGAAGCACTGGACAAACTGCCAGACATCCTCTTTCTCGACATCAAAATGCCCGGCAAGACTGGGCTGGAGGTGGCGCAAGAGCTGGCCGAAGAGTGGCCGGATGACAAAGCCTTTCCTCTCATCGTCTACGTCACAGCCTATGATGAATATGCGATAGAAGCCTTTGAGCATTCTGCATCTGATTATGTCTTGAAACCAGTCAGCGAAGAGCGCCTGAGCAAGACTGTGCAAAGATTGCAAGCAAGGCTGGACGATGGCGTGCAAAGGCCAAATGAACTGGACCGGGTGCTCGAACAATTGCGTCACCTTGTGCCAGGCCAGGCTCTACCAGGAAGTAATAGCAACGGTAGTCAGTCAGCACCAGAACGCCTGCGCATTATCCGCGCCGCAGTCGGCAACCAGATACGCATGATCAATGTCGATGACGTGCTGTATTTTGAGGCCACCGATAAGTACATCAATGTCGTCACCCGAGAATATTCATCCCTGATACGCAGCAGCCTGCGTGAATTATTGCCACAGCTCGACAGCAGCATATTCTGGCAAATCCACCGCAGCACGGTCGTCAATACCCTGCATATACAAATCGCCAACAAGGATGACACTGGCAAGATCAGCCTGAAGCTCAAAGGCAGTGAAGACAAATTGCAAGTCAGTAGAGTCTATGCGCATCTGTTCAGACAGATGTAAGCTAGTGCCTGAAAAAATTAAAAGTGAGAGCCAATGACAAACCCAAAAAACTTAAATGATTTGCAATGGCAATGCGCCAGCTTTGCTGAATTAAGCAATATGCAATTACATGCGATTTACCAGGCACGTGCCGCCGTGTTTATCCTTGAACAAAACTGCCCATATCAGGACGTGGATGGCAAAGACCCTGTTTCACATCACCTGACAGCCTGGACGCCTGAAGGCGAAGTCGCGGCTTACCTGCGTATCGTCCCTGCCGGTATCAGCTTCACCGAAACTTCCCTGGGCCGCGTCATCAGTACCAAAGACTGGCGTGGCACAGGTGTTGGCAAAGCTTTAATTGCAAATGGCATTAAGGCTTTGCATGCGCTTTATCCAGCCGCCCCTATCCGCATTGGTGCCCAGGCTTACCTTGAAAAATTCTATGGCAGCTTTGGTTTTGAGACGGTTTCTGACATCTATCTGGAAGACGATATTCCCCATATCGAGATGCTGCTGCTCGCAAAAGCCTGATTAAATCGCTTATAATGCTGCCAAATCAATGACTTACTGAATTTCATCATGCCTGCTGTAATACAAACACCCGATAAACCCTACGTCAATATTTCTGCCTACAAGTTCATCAGCTTTGATGACACCGCTGAAAAACGCCAGGTGTTTCTGGATAAATGCAAAGAACTGAATTTGAAAGGCACGGTGCTGCTGACGCCAGAAGGCATCAATATGTTCCTGGCCGGTTTGCGCCATGAGATAGACGCCTATATGGAATGGCTGCACCAGGACCCGCGTTTTGCAGACGTCGTTGCCAAGGAAAGTTTTTCTGACCACCAGCCCTTCACCAAAATATTGGTCAAGCTGAAGGCAGAAATCATCACCATGCGCATGCCGCTGATCAAGCCTGAAGAAGGTCGCGCCCCTGCCGTTGATGCCCATACGCTCAAGCGCTGGCTGGACCAGGGCCATGATGACAATGGCAAAGCCGTGGTCATGGTCGATACCCGCAATGATTTTGAAGTCGACGTTGGCAGCTTTGACAACACCATAGATTACCGCATTGCCAAGTTCACAGAGTTCCCGGCTGTCATCGAAGCCAATCGCGATGCCTTGAATGACAAGACAGTAGTAACTTTCTGCACTGGTGGCATACGCTGCGAAAAAGCGGCCATCCATATGCAAAATGTTGGCTTCGACAGCGTCTACCAGCTCGAAGGCGGCATCCTCAAGTATTTTGAAGAAGTCGGCGGTGATCACTACCATGGTGACTGCTTTGTATTTGACTACCGCACTGCGCTGAACCCCCAACTTGAAGCCACTGACACCAAACAATGCTTTGCCTGCCGTGCCGTTGTCACGCCACGTGAACAATTGTCTCCCTGGTATATCTCCGGAAAATCTTGCCCGCATTGCAAGAAAGAATCGACAGGGGCAACTGGCGCGAGTGAAATTGAGGCTGCTGCCGTCTGATTGCCGCATTCAGACTGTTGAAATAAAGTTTCAAACGAAAGCATTACTGTTTATACAGTAATGCTTTTTTATTTCCCACACTGAACTTCGCCTGCGCCAGACAGTCTATTCAGGTTCTGGCATATAAAATAAACTGCCTCACCCTGCAGCGCATTGCTGCCCTGGCAAAACAAACATACAGAGACTCCCTATGAAACGCTTATTACTCAGCACACTCGCCCTCAGCCTGCTGGCCAATGCTGTACTGGCTGCCGACACTCCCCCTGTGAGCACTGTCGCCAAAGTCGCGGCCCTGGGGTCAGGCATACATCCTGAAGACATGGACAAGGCAGTGCGCGCGCAGGATGATTTTTATCGCTATGCACAAGGCGCGTGGTTGAAGGCGAATGAAATCCCGGCCGACAAATCAGACTGGGGTACTTTCATGAAAGCGCGTGAAGATGTGCAACAGCAATTGCGTACCATCGTCGAAAGCGCCGCGAAAGAGAGCAACAAACTGGCTGGTTCGGACAAGCAAAAAATCGGTGATCTTTATACCAGTTTCATGGATGAGAAAAAACTCAATGCCCTGGGCATCACTGCATTGAATAATGAATTGGGGCGAATTACCAAAATACAAAACAAGCGTGGCATTCATGATCTGATTGCCCATTTCCATGAGATAGGTGTCAACACCCCGATACGTTTAAGCATAGGCCAGGACGACACCAACTCCAGCCAATATGCCGTGACTGTATCCCAAGGTGGGCTGGGTTTGCCAAACCGCGATTACTATCTGTCGCAGGATGACGCAAAAATGGCCGGCATCCGTGCCAAATACAAGACTCATATAGAAAAAATACTGACATTGGCAGGTAAAAGCAATGCAGCAGCACAGGCCGACAATATCATCGCGCTGGAAACCGCACTGGCCAAGGTGCAATGGACAACCGAAGAAAACCGCGATCCGGTCAAGACCTATAACAAAATGTCCGTTGCTGAATTGAGCAAGATGACACCCGCCTTCAACTGGGCGGTGTATCTGAAATCAGCCCACATGCAAGGCAAAATCAATGACCTTATCGTATCGCAGCCGAGTTACATCAAAGGTTTTGACGACGCCATCAACAACTTCAACCTCAACATCTGGAAGTCCTATTTCACCTGGCACCTGATCCGCTCCTATAGCCCTTTCCTGTCGTCTGATTTTGTGAATGAAAACTTTGCGTTTTATGAAGCTACGATTGCAGGTACCAAGGAAAACCGCACACGTGAAAAACGCGGTGTAGCACTGACGGACCAGTTGCTGGGTGAACCCGTAGGCAAGATCTATGTAGAAAAATACTTTCCGCCTGAAGTCAAACAACGCACAGAAAAAATGGTGGGGTATTTCCTCGAAGCCTTCAAACAAAGTATAGAAACTCTGGACTGGATGAGCCCCGAAACCAAGAAACAGGCACAAATCAAATTATCCAAGATCAGCGTCAAGATAGGCTACCCAAGACATTGGCAGGATGATACTCGCCTGACGATCAAGAGTGATGACTTGGTCGGCAACCTCATGCGCGCCCGCAAAGCACGCCACGACAGGGAAGTTGCCAAGCTAGGCAAACCCATAGACCGTGAAGAATGGCATATGACGCCACAAACGGTGAATGCCTATTACAGCGAGACAATGAATGAAATCGTCTTCCCCGCAGCACGCCTGCAATCACCTTTGTTTGATGTCACTGCAGAAGATGCTTTCAACTATGGTGCACTGGGCATTTCCATCGGCCATGAAATCAGCCATGCATTTGATGACCAGGGCGCGCAGTATGATGGCGACGGCAATTTGCGCAACTGGTGGACAGCCGAAGACAAGGAAAAATTCAAGAAAAAAACTGCCAGCCTGGTTGATCAATATGCGACGTATAGCCCAGTTCCAGGTTATTTCCTGAATGGGAAAACGACCCTGGGTGAAAACATTGCAGACAACGCTGGCATCGTCATGGCATTGCGTGCTTACAAACTGTCACTACAAGGCAAACCAGCGCCGGTGATTGATGGCTGGACAGCCGAGCAACGCCTGTTCATGGGCCTGGCACAAGCCAGACGCGGCAAGTCACGCGAACAACGCGCCATCGCTCTTGTCAAGACCGACGTGCATTCTCCTGGAGAATTCCGCGTCAATGGCAGCCTGGTCAATCATCCTGATTTTTATACTTCGTTTGACGTCAAACCTGGCGACAAGATGTATCTGACACCGGATAAGCGGGTCAGTATCTGGTAAATCATTTATCGCCCCACTACCTGCCATCCTCTGATCCAGAGTCATGGCAGGTAGCATGTACAGTATCCAATTTCCTCAAAAATCGTCGTACTGGTATCAAATTCCACTACCTCTTCTGTAACTATTTGCTACTGATGACAAATAGCTTGTGATTCTATGGTCTTATATTATTGTAGAGTCACTTTCTACATTCAAGGAGACATCATGTCAGTACCAATTCGCAAAATCGCCCTGATTGCCGCTCTGTGCGCCAGCAGCCTGTTGCCACTTTCCGCACACGCAGGCCGTGGTTGCATTTCTTGCGGCCCCTCCGGTGGCTCTGAAGCTCTGTCAATGGGCGTGGGCATCATCATGCTTGGTGGTTTTTCCATGGTGGCGGGATCAGGCGAGATGATTGTCGACACCGTCAAGGCGGGTGCCGATGGCGTAACTGTTGTACTCAAGGGTTCTACCCAGGCTGTCAGCACTACTGTCAGGTTATCTGGCAAGGGAATAGAAAAGGTTGGTCTGGTCAGCGGTGCCGTGGTGGAAGTCAGCGCCACGACAACTGGCTATCTGCTGGTCAGTGCGGGCAAGGTAATAGCGTTCATCCCGAATGAAATTGGCACCGCCCTGATGCACCATAACAAGGTCTGATTAATTTATATATGCGCACACGCTCACTGACTTCCTCTGCCACGCTGACGAACGTACCAGCGTTGATACAGCGTTTACTCATCGTCATCACACTGGCTTGCACGGCACCTGCTTTTGCCGGTCGCCCTTGCGAAGAAAATAGTTACGATCCAAAAAAAGTCATGCAAGCGCTGGAGTTTGCGCACAAGACCCAAATCAAGCTGGATGAAAGCCAGGCCAATGTTGCCATCATTGCCCGCGTCGGCCAGGATTTATCCAAATACAATTTGCGCTATTCCCATTTGGGCCTGATAGAACATTTACCAGATGGTACCTGGTCTGTCATGCATGAGCTGAACCAGTGTGGCACTGCCAATTCAGAATTATTCAGGGAAGGCCTGGGTAATTTTTTCATGGACGACATGTTTGCCTTTGAAACCCTGATCCTCATCCCCAACACCGAACTGCAGCAGAAAATACAGCAAGTGATGGCTGACGGCCGCGCCAGGAATTTGCATGCAGCGCGCTACAACATGTTGTCCTATGCCTACTCCACCATGTACCAGAACTCGAATCAATGGGCACTCGAAGTCCTCGCAGCTGCGCAAGCTAATGATGTACGCATAGAAAACCGTACGCAGGCCCAGGCATGGTTGAAGTCGGCATCGTATAAGCCTGATACCCTCAACATCCCGTCCCTGACACGCCTGGGTGCACGCATGTTCCGCGCTAACGTCGCATTCGACGACCACCCATTCGACCGCCGCATGGCTGGGCAAATCGACACCGTGACTGTGGAATCTATCGTTCGTTTCATGATGACCAGAGACCCCAAGGCACAAAAAATCGTGATTGGCCAACCCTGAACAAACACGCCCGCCCAACTCAGGATTGCAGATATTCCCATAGGCGGGCTGCTACCGGCCCGTGCTTGACGTCACTGCGACGGGCTGCCACCAGTTGCAATTGGCTCTCCTTGAAATAACGCCCACGTATTGACAGCAGCCTGCCGTCTGCAAGCTCGTCCTTCACCAGGTAACCAGGCATATTGCCCCAGCCCATGCCTTGCAGGATCAACTCTTTTTTCATGAACTGGTCACTGACCGTCCAGCTATGGGCGCCCGGTATCAAATGGTATTCGCGTTGTTGAGTATGGGTGGCGGTATCACGCAAGATGCACTGTACATAGTCGCGCATCTGTTCGGCCGTAATCGCATCATGGATGGCAAATTTTAAAAAACCTGGTGCCACTACTGGTATCAGTTTCACCTTGCCCAGCCTGATGAATTCCATGCGTACATCTGCTTCATCGATATGATGGAGTATCAGGTCTGCATCGCCATCCATCAGGCGCTCGACCGGCCCGGTCAGGGTCTCGAACTGCAAATGCAATCGGGTGGCAGGACAATTATCAAAAAAACGTTTGAGTCTGGCCAGCATGTCGGGCAGATGACACAGGTCACCGATAACGACGCGCAGTTCGGCCTCTTCCCCCGCTGCAAGGCATTGCGCATGTTTTTGCAAGGCTGCGACATTGTCCAGCACCTGCCTGGCCTTGAGATGAAATGAGCGGCCTTCTGCCGTCAGGCTGACGCGATAGCCACTGCGGTCAAGCAAGCGCAAATCCAGGCGGTTTTCCAGATTCTTGATGGCATTGAAGACCGTGGGATGAGTACGGTGCAAGCGGTCAGCAGCCGCCTGGAAACTACCTTCTTCCACGACCGCATTCAAACACAGCAGTTCTTGCAGGCTCAGGTCATTCATTTTCTTTGTAATTAATATCTATATTAACTGTAATTATTTAGTAATTTTAATCTACATAGATAAAAAATACACTGTCCTTCACTTTTCAATCACATGAAGGAGTCACTGAATGCGAGCAATCATCATCAAGCAATATGGCGGTGCAGAACAACTGGATATACAGGAACTGCCAATACCCGCCCCTAATCCCGGGCAGGTACTGATACAGGTAAAAGCCTTTGGCCTGAACCGTGCCGAACTCTATATGCGCCAGGGAAGCTGGGGTGATGTCGCCAGGGTCAGCGGCATAGAATGCGCTGGCGTGATTGTTGAAGACCCAAGTGGCCGCTGGCTACAAGACCAGAAAGTGATTGCCCTCATGGGCGGCATGGGGCGCAGCATCAACGGCAGTTATGCCGAATACACTTGTGTGCCCACCAGCAATGTCGTCGCAGTGGAAACCGGCATGTCGTGGGAAAACCTGGCCGCCTTGCCCGAATCCTATGCCACCGCCTGGAGCTGCCTGCACGGCAATCTGGGCATACGACCAGGACAAGCACTATTGATACGTGGTGCCAGCTCTGCGCTGGGGCAAGCAGCTATCAATATTGCAGCCCATGCCGGTGCCTACGTCATTGCCACCACCCGTACCCTGGATAAGGCAGAACAGTTGAAGTCACTCGGTGCCAGCCTGGTGATACTGGAGCAGGGTCAGATTGCCCAGGATATCCGGCACCTGTACCCACAGGGGCTGGATGCGGTGCTCGATCTGGTTGGCAATAGCAGCATAATCGACAGCCTGCATGGTCTTAAACGATATGGGCGCGCCTGCCTGGCTGGTTTTTTAGGCGGCCCCGCACCGATTGCCAACTTCAATCCTATCCATGATATGCCCTGTGATGTCTACCTGAGTTTCTTTGCCAGCTTCATGCTGGGGACGCCGGAATATCCACTATCTGCAATCCCTTTTCAAGACATCATAGGGTGGGCAGAACAAGGCATTTACCAGGCCACGCCAGCAGGCGTGTTTGAATTTGAACAGATACGCACAGCGCACGAAATGATGGAAGCCTCCGTTGCCAGAGGAAAGCTGGTAATCAGGATTGGCACGTAAAAAAAGGCAGCGACACCAGTCTGCCACTAGCGGCTGGCTGGTTCTCCAAAACAGTTTCCCAGACTGTCATTCCTTGAACAGGAAACCACAAGTGTATCGATTAGTGGACTTATTCAAATGTCAGCTTTAAGTCTTGCCTGCAATTCCCCTGCCAGTTAGCATGACTAGAAAACAATAATAAGTTTGCCAATATCAGTACGCAACCGGTATCTACTACCGCCATGCGTCACCCGATTTTTATAACAATGAGACAAAAGGTAAAGCATGGACAAGTTTTGGCTGCAATCCTATCCCAAAGGTGTGCCCGCAGAAATCGACTACACACAATACACATCCCTGGTGCACTTGCTGGAAGAGTCTTTCCAGAAATATGCCGACCGCAAGGCTTATGTCTGCATGGACAAGTACCTGAGCTATGCAGAAGTGGATGACTTGTCGAAAAAATTTGGTGCGTGGCTGCAAAGCAGGGGCCTGGAGAAAGGTGCACGCGTTGCCATCATGATGCCCAACGTCCTGCAATACCCTGTCGTCATCGCCGCAGTCTTGCGCGCAGGCTATACCGCCGTCAACGTCAACCCATTATATACACCGCGTGAGCTAGAGCATCAGTTGAATGACTCAGGTGCAGAAGCCATTGTCATCCTGGAGAACTTTGCCACAACGCTGCAACAGGTGTTGAGCAAAACCAGTATCAAGCATGTGGTCGTGACCAGCATGGGTGACCTGATGGGTAGCGTCAAAGGCATGGTCGTCAATTTCGCTGTGCGCCATATCAAAAAAATGGTACCAGAATTTTCATTGCCAAGCGCCATCAGCTTCAAGCAGGCGCTGGCAGATGGGTCACGCCAGCCCTTGAAAGCGGTAACGATCACGCATGATGACATCGCCTTTTTGCAATACACCGGTGGTACGACGGGCGTCTCCAAGGGAGCGACGCTGTCGCACCGCAACGTCACTGCCAATGTCCTGCAAAATGATGCCTGGGCACAACCGGCACTGAACAAAGCTCCAAAAATAGAGGCCATGACCATCGTCTGTGCCCTGCCCCTCTACCATATCTTTGCACTGACAAGTTGCTGCCTGATGGGCACACGCCTGGGTGGTCTGAATATCCTGATCCCCAATCCGCGTGACATACCAGGGCTGGTGAAGACGCTTTCCAAACATAAATCAGCATGCTGCCAGCAGTAAATACCCTGTACAACGGCTTGCTGAATAATCCTGATTTTGCAAAACTTGATTTCTCTGAACTCAAGGCCTGCAATGGTGGTGGCATGGCAGTACAGCAGGCAGTTGCCGAGCGCTGGAAAAAAATCACAGGCTGCGCTATCGTTGAAGGCTATGGTTTGTCCGAAACATCGCCCGTCGCGACCTGCAACCCATCCAATGCAGAAAACTTTAGCGGCACCATAGGCTTGCCATTGCCATCAACAGAAATAGCGATACTTGACGATAGCGGCAAGCGCGTACCATTGGGTGAAGCAGGTGAAATTGCCATACGTGGCCCGCAAGTCATGGTGGGCTATTGGAATCGCCCTGACGATACAGCCAATGTCATGACTGCCGATGGATTTTTCAAATCAGGTGATGTCGGCATCATGCAAGAAAATGGTTATATCCGCGTTGTCGATCGCAAGAAAGACATGATACTAGTGTCAGGCTTTAATGTTTACCCGAATGAAATTGAAGGCGTAGTGGCGGCTCACCCTGGCGTGCTGGAATGCGCCTGCATCGGTGTGCCAGATGCCAATTCTGGCGAGGCAGTGAAATTATATGTCGTCAAAAAAGATGCGCAATTGACTGATGAAATGTTGATGACTTATTGCAAGGAACAACTGACTTCCTACAAAAAACCCAAGTACATAGAATTCCGTACCGAGTTACCAAAGTCAAATGTTGGCAAAATCTTGCGCCGTGAATTAAGAGACGAAAAGAAAGTGGAAAAGATTGATATCAAGCCAGATGAAAAGAAAGCGGCTTGATGGCTAAATTAAGCCTAGCTTAACCAAGCCAAGCTAACAAAACAGGGCCAGCATCGTCAGGCCTTGTTTTTTTTACGTAAATAACTTGTATAGGACTTACGCAAAATTGTCCCGGCAAGGCTATCGCTGTGGGAAACATCCCTGGCAAGGGATGTTCGTTTCATCGGCAAGCAACGTGTTGCTTGAAACCCCGATTACACCGTCAGCGACGAAGACTGTACTTTAGTACGCGGCTCCTAGGAGAGGATCTGCAACGCAGATGGGGCGGTTTTGCGTAAGTCCTCTTATTCTGATTTGAGCAAAGCCTGCCACCGCGCAGCCTGTCGTGTCAAACGTTTGCTGCGGCCTATATAAGACCAGGGATTGATAAAGCGTGTCAGGTAGCGCCATACCATCATCGCGGTATCGCCATCACGGCGTGGTATCACATGCAGGTGCACATGGGCTACATGCTGGTTGGCAGCCTTGCCATTATTGAGCAGCACTGCGGTGGCATTGCTTTCACCACCCAGGCGCAATGCGGATGAAAAACGGCTTGCCATGGCAAACAGGTAAGCGACCGTTTCTTCCGGCAAATCTTCTATATGCTGCTGGTGTTGTTGCGGTATCACCAGCAAATGCCCGCGCGTCAATGGGAAGGCATCGAGTATGGCGATACACTGTTCATCACGGTAAACTACTGATGCAGCACTGCGCCCTTCGAGGATTTCGCAAAATACGCATTCATGCTTGCTGGTCACATTATTCTCCACTTTGTACACATGAAAAACCCGCCACTCAGGACGGGTTCATATCCTGTTACACCTTCAAGTATCACACACCAGGAACAAGCTTTTCCACTTGCTGGCCATCACTTTCTTTTGCCAGTTTTTGCAAGGCTGAATAATCGATCTTGCCATTCGAATTGAAAGGCATCTTGCGCAATTCAATCACATCCTGCGGCAGCATGTAGGCAGGCAAATGCAGGGTACAAGCCTTGAGTATATCTCTTGATGATACGGTAAAGCCACAGCCATAGGCAAGCAAGCTCTGCACGCTACCATCGGCAGCCACAGGCCAGGGCACTACTGCCACCAGGTCAGAACCACCCAGGCGACGTATCACCGCCTCCACCTCTTGCACCTCTACCCGGTAACCACGTATCTTGACCTGGTTATCGATACGGCCACAATACAGCAAGCCGACCTTAGCATCGACACAGGCCAGGTCACCGGTACGGTACCAGCGCTGCGCCTGTTTTCCCTCAAAATGCATGTTCAGGAAACGCTGGCGTGTTAATTCAGTATTTTCCCAATAGCCCTGTGCCAGTTGTGAGCCGCCCAGATATAGTTCACCGATTTCACCATCAGCAACAGGATTAAAGTGCTCATCCAGGACCATGGTTTCCTGTCCTGGCAGAGGCTGGCCTATGGGCACGACAGGCAATGCAGCAATGCGCTGATCACTGGCCTCATAAGGATGCACCGTAAAGGCGATCGTCGCCTCAGTAGGTCCATATAAATTCTCTATGATGGAATTGGGTGCCGCAGGTTGCCAGTCTTGTGCCAGGCTGGTCGGCAAGGCTTCACCACAAAACAGGCTGTACTTCAGACTGGGCAAAATGCCCGGACGCAAGGCGTTATAGCGCTTCAGGCAGGCGGCAAGTGATGGCACAGAGAACCAGTGTGTCAATTCATGTTGCTGCACAAATTTAAGCGGCATCATCATGAGCTTTGCAGGCACGCTATACAGGCAGGCACCAGCACTCAGGCTGACAAAAATATCATGCACCGACAAATCAAAGGTAAAGTCAAAAAACTGGGTAAAGCGGTCACTCTGCCCCGGCTGATAGCGCGCCTTGATACTGGCAACATAGGTAGCAGCATTTTCATTCGTTACAGCCACACCCTTGGGCAAACCCGTGCTGCCGGAAGTGAACAGGATATAGGCGACAGGATTGGCTTTTGCAGGCAAAGTAAGACTGGCAGTATCAGCCTCGGCCATCTGGCGTTTTAAAATATAGGTATGCTGGCTGGCACTGGTTGCCCAGGTAGGCAACGTCTCCGTCTCGGGCATCAGCACCGTCAAAGGCTCGGGATAAGCTTGCAGCAATTCTTTGGCTGCATCCATCGAGCGTTCATCGACGACAATCGAGGTCGATGCAGACAGCTCCACCATGCGCAAATTGCGCTGCACCGGGAACTTGGCATTCAGTGGCACATAGGTCATGCCCGCCAGCAAAGTGCCAAGCACAGAGGCATAGGCAGTAATACTGCGGTCGACCAGTAAAGCACAACGTTGACGGCTGCAATCCTTGTTTTCGCGCGCCAGCGTGCGGGTAATCCTGGCAACACGCAACAGCAATTCAGCATAGGTATAGACTTGTTCATCCACCCATAAGGCATTGCTGTTAGGCTGGTTTTTTGCCGTATTGAGAAAACCGGCAATCAATAATTTTTGTTCTTTTTTCATAAAAATGTCTCCCCCCGACCATGGTGATGACCATGGCCGTCATTTCGCAACGACAAAAACAGCAGGGCAATATCCGCAGGTGCTCTTGATGCGGACATCGCCATTGACATCAACTCAGGCTGGGTACCACTTGCTCCTGATGCTGCGCGACAAATTGCCGGATCATGGTCGCCAGGTCTTCATCATAGAAATGCGAGAAGTGATCACCATTTTCATCAAAGGACAGCACGCCCTGCTTCAGGCCTGCGACCAGGAAGCGGCCCACATCGGCATGCGTGACAAGATCCTTGCCACCGACATGCACGAGCACAGGGTGTGGGATATCCGCAGTCCAGGCATCGTCTCTTTCATTGAACAGGCCGTTCATCATATTGGCGTAGCGGAACAATGATTCCGGCGTGCGGAAAGGTACGCTGGTCATATACAGCAGGAAGGGGTCGGTACTGGTCAGGATGGTAGAAATCATCTTGCGGTCTTCACCATCATCTGAGGTTGCATGCGCGCCATAAATGAGGTCGCAGTACTTTTGGGCGAAACGATAATTGGCAGCAATCTTGGGGAAGAGTGTGCGGATATTTTTTTCAAAATCAGTGATCTTGATTTCATTCGACGCTGGGAGCGAAACACCGCCATTCAGCAATACTGCCGATGAAATACGCTCAGGGAAAGCCGCCATGCTGCGCAGGCTGACCTGGGCACCGCTGCTCCAGCCGGCAATTGCTGTCTTGGCTATGCCAAAGTGATCAAGTATTGCCACCATGTCTTTGGCATGGGTCAAGGAATGACATTTCTCCAGATCAAATTCATGGGTAATGGCGGGCACCCAGCGGCTTTCCCAGGTGATGACGTGAAACTGGTCAGTCAAGCGCTGGGCCAACGGGAACATGAAGTCCGATGGCATGCCATAGGCATTTGCCAGCACCAGCGCCGGTTTGCTCTTGTCACCCAGCGTCAGCACGCACAGTTCCGTCCCATCTTCTGCCGTCACCTGAGTGCGGTTGAAGGTAGTGCCACTTTGTTGCTCATCGAGTTCCTTGATAAAGGCAGTCAGGTAAGTACCATAATCAGCCCAGCTCAGCCCCACATGTTTGGGCAAGCTGCGGGCAAAGTTCTTGATGGTGCGGTAGTAGCCGCCATAAAACACGGTGCGTTTGTCAAACAATTCTTCTATCGCCGTAGCTGGTGTATCGCGCTCGGGCACGAAATTGATGCTTTTCATGCCGAGTGCAGTATCAATTTTTTCCAGCATGGTCTTGACATTGAGGTCGCTGGAATTGGTCAGGTGATACACCTTCTGGTCACCAAAACCGATATTGCTCAGATAGATCATATCGAACACGCATTGATCCACCGGCACCAGATTACCCGCGGCAGCCAGGTCACCGATGAGGCGCAAAGGTGTCTGCAATTTGCTCAGTGTTTCGCGCAGGCGGTACATTTCCTGCGTCAGGCCGTAGATACCAAAGCGCGTGCCACCGCTACGGCGTGATGCCAGCGGCCCCATGATGATGGCAGGACGCAGGATGCGATAATCCAGGCCGTTGGCATCGCAGTATCTGGCGACTTCATGCTCGCCCTCATTTTTACTGCTCTCGTAAAAATTGTTGTAGGCGATATCGACGGGATGCAGGCTCTCCGGTATTTCACCAGCCACGCGGCCAGAGGTATAGGCAGTAGAGATATGCAGGTAGTGCTGGCAATGTACACGCCGCGCCAGGTCCATCACATTCTGGGTGCCGTTGATATTGTGGTGGTAGATTTCTTCCTTGTGGCGGTCTTCAAACTTCAGGCTGGCAGCGCAATGCCAGAATTCGCTGATGCCTGCAGCCATGAGTTTTTCCAGATCGTTCTTGCTGATCGCACACATGGTCTCGGTCATGTCGCCGAGTATGTATTCCAGCTTGCTATCGATATCCGCTTTGGGAATGGGCTGGTTGTAGGCAGAGGCACATACTGCCAGCGCATCATACACACGCTGCCTGGCGTGTTCTTGCGATTCTCCCCTGACCAGTACATAGATCTTGCCGCTCTGGCGCAAACGCCAGAACAGAAAATTACTGCCGAGGAAACCGGTAGCTCCGGTAAGAATAATATTTTTTGTCGTGTTGCGGTGACGGTTAGTCAGTTCCAGCAAATCGCCATAGCGATAATCAGTGAATTGATGTTCCATGGTTTTATTCCTTGTTTATGTTTTCTATATATGCAGCGGAAGGGCGTGCCTTATTCCATATAATTCAGTTGAACCCTGTCCAGGGTCCTGACCTTGTCGAGCACGGTGTCGTCCACCACGACTTCCCTGCCACTGATTTCTTCTATGAGGAGTACGTATTCCACAAAACTCAGGGAATCGACGACATCGTTTTCTATAAGGTCAAGGTCGAAGGGAATATCGGACAGATATTTTTTCTTTGACAGCAACCACTGTTTAACTTCATTGATCTTGTCAAGACTGATAAGCTGGTTCAAGACTTGTCTCCTGTTTTAATAAATTGGTGTCGCCCAGCAGGGCCAATACTTTTTTCAGCAATTCACGCGCGTGGAAATCTTGTCTCGCCGGGTCAGCGAGCAGTGCACTGCGGATTGCCATGCCGCTGCTAAAACCGGCATCACGGTACATGGCCGGGTTGTAGAGGGATTCGATAGTGACCTGCACATATTTGCGCAAGTGTTGCGAGACTTTCTCCAGCACTTCTGGCGCATAGTCATTGCTGATGCCATCTGCCAGTCTGGCCAGCAAGGCACGGCCAAAGGTGATGTGGCGCGACTCATCATTGCGGTGCGCCTCATTGATCTCGCGTATGAAGGGATGCACGCCCTCATCAAGTGCAATCTTCAAATTGTAGTAATGACCGACTTCTTCAAAAATGAAAATCTGCGCAAAGCGAACGAGGATAGTCAGCCTGGGGTCAAGCTTGAGTTCAGTCAGTTGTATTTTCTTGTTGCCATAAATCTTGCCCCCGTAGTTTTCGCAGAATTTGGCGAAGTACCACATGTGCTGGTTTTCTTCATCAATGAAATGATGCAGGTAATCATTGGCTTCTTTCAGCATGGGGGTATGCAAGAGTTCAGCCACGCCTGCTATCAACTCCTGCTCGCCAGTAACATTCAGGCTGAAGAGGTTGATGCATTCCCATTTGCTGAGCAGTTTGCGTTGCGCCTCGCTGGCCTGCTCGTAGTAAGCTGTAACGTGGATGGTCAGCAGTTCAGGGCTTACCCACCAGTCCTGCTCACTGATATCATCTACCCAGTCAAAGCGGGTGAAGCTGAAGACATGCCTGTCACGTGATAATTGCACCAGCCTGGCGAGCCGGTCGGTATACATGCTTTGCGTGCTGCTCATCTTTCTTTGTCTCCATTGATGCAGATCAATACGTTAAAATTTAGTCTAGCTATTTTTAGATGTCTCTTTAACTACATTAATAAAAGTCCAACATCAGCGTCCATTGAATTTGATAGAATTTTTCATCTAAGTTTCTGGCACAAAATTTGATTTGCAGAAACTTTGTCGACCTATAAAAATCGTAGGAAAACACCCCGTCTGAGACGTGGCAGCCTCATACCACTGGGCTTGCTGGAGGGTATTTTTGTATTCAGGAATTGATTTCAGCGGCGGGCAGGCCACTAAACAATTAGTGGCAAAAAAAGCACAATCGATCTATTTTCAAAAATCGCTGAGCCAGTCGGCATGATAGAAATTTTCTTTAAATTAATGTTTTTAAAGCATTGTTCTTTAAGAGTGAGCTAGAATCCGTCATCTCTATTTCTGGTACGGAAAATGCAGAATTTATCGATTCTTCAGAATCTTTTATCTGAGCCGCACCAGTATTCAGGTAATCATCAAGGCTTCATACCTCAATTAACCGCACGATGACTTCAGTCAGCGATAACACCCGCCAATTAGTCGAAGGCATATACCAGCAAGAGTCGCGTCGGGTCTTTGCGACCCTGGTGCATCTGCTGGGCGATTTTGATCAGGCTGAAGAAGCCCTGCACGAAGCCTTCAAGGCAGCGCTCGAGCAATGGCCGGACAAAGGCGTGCCTGAATATCCGCACACCTGGCTGGTATCGGCAGGGCGCTACAAGGCTATCGATAGCATACGCAGGCAAAAACGTTTTGACCCGCTGGACCAGCACGCAGAAACCGTGGAGATGCTGGTAGATGAGAGTGCCCAGCTTGGTGAAGCTGCACTTGAATCAACAGTCATGGAAGACGACAGGCTGCGCCTGATCTTCACCTGCTGCCATCCGGCACTGGCGGCCGATGCCCAGGTTGCGCTGACCTTGCGTGAAGTCTGCGGCCTGACGACGGAAGAAATCGCCCATGCCTTCCTGACCCCGGCCCCTACTCTGGCGCAGCGCATAGTGCGTGCCAAGGCAAAAATACGTGATGCCAAAATCCCTTATCAGGTACCGGAGAAAGAAGAATTGCCAGCGCGCCTGCATAGCGTGCTTAGGGTGATTTATCTGGTCTTTAATGAAGGCTATTCCAGTTCTGCAGGTGACTCAGTTTTGCGTCTGGACCTGGCGACAGAAGCCATAAGGCTGACACGCCTGCTACATGAATTATTGCCTGAACCTGAAGTCATAGGCTTGCTGGCCTTGATGCTATTACATGAATCACGCCGCCCTGCCCGTACTGACATCCATGGAGAATTGATCGCACTGGAGCAGCAAGACAGGCAATTATGGAATCAACATTTGATAAGCGAAGGTTGCACCCTGGTAGAACAGGCTTTGCGCTCTGGCCGCTTTGCTGCCTATACCCTGCAGGCGGCGATATCTGCCGTCCATGCAGAAGCAGTTACTTATGCAGAGACTGACTGGCCACAGATTGTTGGTCTTTACGACGCGCTGCTGCGGGTAGAAGCCAGCCCCATCATAGAATTGAACCGCGCCATCGCTATTGCCATGTGCACCGACGGATTAAAGACCGGCCTGAAATTGGTAGCTACCCTGCTGGAAAAAGACGAAATGCAAAACTACCATTTGGCACACGCAGCAAGAGCTGACTTGTGTCGCCGCGATGGTGACCTGATACAGGCAAAGCTGTCCTACGAACAGGCGCTAAAGCTCTGCAAACAGGAACCAGAAAAACGCTTTATTGAACGCCGCTTGCAGGCACTCATAAATTAGAGTTTTCATCTGATACCCATCAGTTTTACTAAAATCAGTTTTACTAAAAAATAAAAACGACCGCCCCCACCTTAGGAGATATATGGCAAAACTGCACCGCGTCCTTCCCGCTTTGTTAATGAGCCTGCTACCTGCACTATGCCAGGCGCAAGCAACACCAATTTCACCTGGTCTTGCCTGCAAGTCTGCAAAGCAAGCCATTAATGAAGAAGGTTTTGTAGAGCTAGGCGGCATACCCCAATGGGTCACCATCAAGGGCAGGCATTGCAGCAACCCGGTGATCCTGATCGTGCATGGCGGGCCTGGTAATACCATGAGCCCGTATGGCACTGCGATTTACGGTGCATGGGAAAAAGATTACACCGTCGTGCAATGGGATCAGCGTGGCGCGGGCAAGACCTTCGGCAAGAACAAACCCGGTGAAGAAACGCCTTTGACAATTGCGCAAATGGCTGATGATGGCGTGGCCCTGGCGGCTTATCTGACTCAGCATCTTGGGAAGAAGAAAATCATCCTGACTGGCAGCTCATGGGGTTCAATACTTGGCGTGCAGATGAGTCTATCAAAACCCGAATTATTTTATGCCTATGTTGGTACCTCACAAGTTGTCAGCTACAAGACTAACCAGGGAGCCAGCTACAGCAAGGTATTGAGCCTGGCACAAGCTGCAGGTGACCAGGAGACGGTTGGCAAAGTAAGCGCGCTAGGCCCGCCACCGTGGAGCAATCCCCGTAACTTCGGTATTTTGCGCAAGGCTATCCGCAAATATGAAGCACTGCGCACAGACCCGGCCCCAAAAACATGGTGGGCATCTGACCCGGCCTATGCCACACCGACAGCGCTGGCTGACTACGAAGCTGGCGAAGATTATTCTTTCCTGAAATTTGTCGGTTACAAAGGTGATGGCATGTTCAGCACGGTGGATTTTCCTGCTACGGCAAGCAAATTCGCCATCCCGGTCTTTTTTGTCCAGGGCGCAGAAGATTTGCTGACCATGCCAGAGATTACCCGTCAGTATGTGGCTAGCATTACTGCACCGCAAAAAGAATATATCGTCGTGCCACGCGCCGGGCATGATCCCAATTTGCCATTTATTGAGGCACAATTAAAGCTGCTCAATGAGCGGGTACGAGCCTTGAGTAATTAATGCTCATTGGAAATTTTTTACGCATCAAAAAAAATATTTAAAATATTTTTGGCTTAATGTCGATTTAGTGTCGATTTACCGCCCAGCCATTCGACTATCAGATGTGGAGACGCTTTCACACGATAATCCAACCAATTGATAAAGGAAATGACCATGCCACATCCTATCGCTTACCTGTCCTTCAATGGCAACTGCAAGGAAGCCATGTACTATTATGAGCAAGTCCTGGGCGGCAAAATCACCGTCATGATGAATGGTGCCGACTCCCCCATGGCAGCCATGATACCAGCTGAATCAGCCCATCGCATCCTGCACGCACGCCTGGAATTGCCGGACGGTGGCCTGCTGTTTGCAGGTGACTGCCCGCAGCAAATGCCATATGACGGCATCAAGGGTGTCTCGTTTACCTTGAATTACGATACCACGGAAGAAGCCAGCAAGGTCTTTAGCGCGCTGGCAGAAGGCGGCCAGGTAACCATGCCGGTACAGCCTGCATTCTGGGCCAAGTCCTGGGGCATGCTGGTCGACAAATACGGCACGCCATGGATCATCAACGGCGAACCACTGCCACTGTAATCCGATCAACGCTATTCCATTCTCGCTGGAGCCCTTATGAAATACCTATGCCTGGTGTATCTCGACAATGAGCACTGGAATGCCTGCCCGGATGAAAAATGTGCCACGTATGCCCAGGGCTTGCTGGACAGCGGTCACATGCTGGCAGCCGAGCCCCTGCACCCTGTACACACCGCTACTACCGTCAGGGTAAGGAACGGACAATTGTCAGTCACCGATGGCCCATTTGCCGAAACCAAGGAAATGTTGGCAGGCTTTTATCTTATCGACGCCAGGGATTTGAATGAAGCCATACAACTGGCTTCAAAAATCCCGCCAGCCCAGCATGGCAGCATAGAAGTACGCCCGGTGCGCGCCCTGGACTTGCCAACGGCAGTAACAAATTAAAGGGGAACGACATGCACAAGCAAATCTTTGTCAACCTGCCTGTCAAAGACCTGGCCCGCGCCAAGGAATTCTGGAGCAGCCTGGGCTACAGCTTTGATCCCAAATTCGCCAGTGACAACGCCGCCTGCATCATCTTCGGTGAAAGCATCCTGGTCATGCTGCTGGTAGAAGAACTGTTTGCCAGCTTCGCCCACAAACCCGTCTGCGATGCGCATGAGCGTGTAGAAGTTTTGCATGCAGTCTCGTGTGACAGCCGCGAACATGTCGATACCCTCATCGCAAAAGCCAGGGCAGCAGGTGCCACCATCCCTGACGAAGCGGAAGACCATGGCTTCATGTATGCGCAGGGTTTTTATGATCTTGATGGCCATGGCTGGAATTGCTGTGCATGGGTACCTGAAGCTGAATGCAAACAAACAGCTTGAGGGCATGACTCGCTGAGCCTGATCACACTAGTACAACAAATTAAGGAAGACAAAATGCATAAGCAAATTTTTGTAAATCTGTCTGTCAAGGACCTGCCCCGTTCAAAAGAATTCTGGAGCAGCCTAGGTTATAGTTTTGAACCCAAGTTCACCAATGACCAGGGTGCCTGTATGGTAATGGGCGAAAACCTGTTCGTCATGCTACTGGTGGAAGAATTTTTTGCCGGCTTCACCAACAAACCGATCAGCGATGCACGTGAACGTACTGAAGTGTTGAACTGCCTGTCTTGCGACAGTCGCGAGCATGTCGATAGCCTGGTTGCCAAGGCAAGAGCTGCGGGTGCCACAGTGCCTAAAGAACCAGTAGACCATGGTTTCATGTATGGGCACGGTTTCCATGATATTGATGGTCATGGCTGGGAACTGGCGTACATGGTAGCTGAAGGTGAGTGCAAATAAGTCTGCGTGAGCTGAACTTAAACTGCCACACCGCCTGAATCTTCAGGCGGTTTTTTTATGCGCACTCACTTTCGATTTCATGCAATTCGTCACGGCAGACTCAAGCTTGGTCACACTATCTGCATCTCTCCTTGCTGACGCGGCATACTTGGATATCTCTATGTAAAAATCTTGATGTCACGGGAATTATGAAATGAAAATTTTTAGCCAGCCAAGCAATCTATTTAGACTCACATCCTTTTTATATCGCTTGATAAACTGTATCACGCTGAGTATGTTGGCAGCAGCTTCTGCACATGCGGACATGCCAGATGCAGGCTATGAAATTCAACACGGAATAATCTATCAAGGTACTGGTGATGAAGTGTTGACCGGTGACTTATACCGCCCCAAGGGAGATGGAAAATATCCCGTGCTGATTGCAGTACACGGTGGCGACTGGCGTTTTGCTGATGCCAGCCTGTATAAGCACTGGGGGCCATATCTGGCAAAAAATGGCTATGCCGTATTTGCCATTAATTATCGTCTGGTCAAAGATAAAACCAACCTCTATCCGGCAGCAGTACATGATGTGCGCGCCGCCGTGCAATTCTTGCGGCAGCAGGCGGCGACTTACCAGCTGGATCCTGAACGTATAGGCTTGATGGGCGATTCTGCCGGAGCACAGCTTGCTACCATAGTCGCACTGGCTGGTGATCAGCCACCGTTCTCGGATGGCATGCAGCCCACTACCAGGGTCAAGGTCTGCATAGGAATTTATGGCAGTTATGATCTGACTGCAAAGTGGGAACATTCGAACCGCTACTACCCTGACAATAATATTGCCCAGGGTTTTCTTGGTAGCAGCTTGATCGATAACCGCAAAATCTATTTTGAGGCATCACCGTTATCTTATGTGACGCGAGATAATAATCAAACGCAGTTCCTGTTGAGCTGGGGAGCGAAGGACAAATTTGTTGATCCTGAAGGGCAGTCGATTGCTTTTATGCACGCCTTGAAGCAGGCGGGGTTTTCTGTGCATTCAGTCGTGTTGAAGAATGCGGGGCATTATTGGGCTTCTGAGTCTATCAGAATTCCGGGGACAGATTCTGGATATCTGGCACCACGCTTATTGCAGTTTTTGAAGGAGAAACTATAAAAATTTACCAACACAAATAATGATTCCAGAGATGTCTGCAATTGATGGGTAGTAAATCGTTTTGCTTTCGCTATATCGATATTGATTGAATTACCACTCCCCAAGGCCGTCATTCCTGCGTGCTTTTGGCAGGAATCCAGCGGCGTTCTTGGCATCCTGTTAGCTTCATTAATTTCAGAATTTTTGTGTTTTAATGCCTGGATTTTAAACACGTGCGTTCATCATTTACGATTGCAAGTCGGGGGTAGCCCGACAGCTACATTCTTTTCTTGTCTCGCCAAGAAAAGAATGCAAAAGAAGGCGACCCAGGCGTCGTCGCCCCCTGAAGGGGGTCCCCGTTTGTGCAGTACAAAAAATGGGAAGGCCCGAAACTCGCTTCGCTCAAACAGCGGTCCTTCTTAATCCATTTTCTGTACCGCACAAACGGCGTCGACACATGGGAACTGCAAAGTCAAAAACAACACCAACGTCAATTCGACCTGTATTCATATTTCTCAATTTTGATTGATGAGCGTACTCATATGGGCATAACAAAAAACCCGCCCATCAATCCGGCGGGTCTTTTTACTTCAACACTAACTCAACTTACTTAAACTTCGTAGCCACTTCCGCAATACGCTTACCAAACAATTTCGCCGTTTCCAGGTCACCTGGCAACGGGCCTTCTTCTGGTGAAGAGTCGGATGGGGATTGTGTCATCAGGCCGCTGAAGCTGGCGATGTAGTTGATGTCATTGCGTTGCGCTGCCTTGCTATTAGCTGGCATCAAGCCAGTGCCTACCCAGATCATGGAGTGCTGTTGTGACAGTGTGAACAGGTAATGCAGGGTCGATAATTTGTCGCCATTCATGGAGGCAGAATTGGTGAAGCCTGCGGCGATCTTGTCTTTCCAGACCTGGCTATACCAGGGCTTGGAAGAAGCATCGGCGAATTTTTTGAATTGCCAGGACACCGATCCCATGTAAGTTGGGGAACCAAAGACGATAGCATCAGCGGCGGCCAGGGTTTCCCATTGTGCGTCGGTGATATTGCCTTCGGCGTCAATCTTGATGAGTTCAGCGTCGGCTCCTGCTGCCGCTGCACCTGCGTGTACTGCTTCTGCGGCCTTGGTGGTATGGCCATAACCTGAATGATAAATAATCGCGACTTTAGACATGTTTTACTCCAGTGTGAATATTGAGTTTTTACGCAAAAAGACAAATCACTGAGGCGTTTTTGCATCAGTGATTTGCCTGTCTTCCAGCTTAATGCGGCAGATCAAATACCAGTACTTCTGCCTGTTTTCCCTGCTCCAGCACGAGTTTTTCTTCGGCTGACATCATCACGGCATCGCCCTCTTTGAGGGACATGCCATTTACCTGCAATTCACCACGTGCTATGTGGACATAAGTCAGGCGATCCTTTGCCAGCGGCAATTCCTGCTTTTGTTCTGCATCAAACAAACCAATTTGCAGACGTGCGTTCTGGCGAATTTTGATGGAGCCCTCGGCACCATCACCAGAAACTACCAGACGCAAGCGCCCCTGTTTTTCTTCACGGCTGAATTCTTTTTCGCCGTACAAAGGCTCACCACCCAGTTGGTCTGGCTGTATCCAGATTTGCAGCAAACGTGTGTGTTCGGTATTGGCCGGATTGAATTCCGAATGACGCACACCAGTACCTGCACTCATATACTGCACATTGCCTGGACGTATCGTACTGCCATTACCCATGCTGTCTTTGTGCGCAATCGCACCTTCGAGCACATAAGTAATAATCTCCATGTTCTGGTGCGGATGCGTACCAAAACCCATGGCAGGAGCAATCCAGTCATCATTAATCACACGCAAGGGCCCAAAACCCATATGCTCTGGATCGTAATATTCTGCAAATGAAAAACTGTGATGTGATTTCAGCCAGCCGTGCTCGGCGTGGCCGCGTTCTTGTGATGGTCTGAGCGTAATCATATAAGTCCCTTTCAAATTTCCTGAAGAATGTGTTCAGGCGATGTACACACTATATACATGCAAATTCTTTGACATAAGGGTAGAATTTCATACAACTCATTCAAATTATTTGAACAAGCATGAACCTGACTCTTGAAGCCCTGCAAATCCTCGATGCCATAGACCGCAAGGGCAGCTTTGCGGCGGCTGCAGCGGCCCTGGATAAAGTGCCCTCCGCCATCACCTACAGCATACGCAAGCTGGAAGAAGACCTGGATGTGCTGCTATATGACAGACGTGGCCACAGGGCCAAACTGACCATTGCGGGAGAGGAGTTATTGCTACAAGGCAGGCATTTGCTGAATGCCGCACAGGAATTGGAAAACCGCGTCAAACGCGCTGCCAGTGGCTGGGAAGCGGAGCTGCGCATCGTCATTGACGGCATCATACAATTCGACGATATCATTCCCTTGATCAAGGAATTTGAACAACAAGCGTGCGGCACGCGCATCCGCATCAGCCAGGAGATTTTATCGGGTGTATGGGAAACCATGGTATCTGGCCGGGCGGACCTGGCCATAGGTGCTGCCTATTACGGGCCGGATGCCATACGCATGCAGGGTGAATTCCAGACCCGCTTGCTGGGCAGTGTGGAATGGGTGTTTGCCGTGGCACCACAACACCCGCTGGCGCAGGCAGCAGAACCGCTGACACCGGCGATTTTGCAGGCCCACAGGGCGATCGCCATAGGTGATACTGGCCTGACCCTGCCATCGATGACGGCAGGCTTGCTGAGCGGTCAGGACACCATGACCGTGCCCACCATGCATGCCAAGCTGGCAGCACAACTGGCAGGCCTGGGTTGTGGCCATTTGCCGCGCCGCCTGGCATTGCCCCATTTGCGTAGCGGTGCTTTGATAGAAAAGAAGACCAGCGCCCACCGCCCGCCAGAAGATAACCGCCTGGTCTGGCGCAATGCCAACAAGGGCAAGGCTTTGCTGTGGTTTTTACAAAAGTTGCAAGACCCTGTCGTGCAACGCATGTTGATAGGTAATTGAATGACATCCATGCCAACAAAACAGATGACGCAAAAATACATAGGACGTTTCGCCCCCTCACCGACTGGCCCCTTGCACATGGGTTCGCTGGTCGCTGCCATGGCCAGCTATCTTGATGCCAAAGCCCATGACGGGCTATGGCTATTGCGCATGGAAGACCTGGATTTTGACCGCAATGTCAAAGGAGCAGACCAGCACATCATCAACTCGCTGCAACGCTGCGGCATGCTGTGGGATGGTGACATCACCTGGCAAAGCAAGCGCCAGCATCTGTATGAAGCTGCCTTGCAAGCTTTAGGCGACAATCTCTATCCCTGCGCATGTTCACGCAAGGAAATCTCTGATTCGCGCCTGCGTCTGGGTGAAACTGCCAGCCAGATTTACCCGGGCACTTGCCGCCCTGGCCTGGCAGCAGGCAAAATTGCCCGCGCCTGGCGCTTGCGCGTGCCAGATCAAATCTATACTTTTGAAGACAGGCTGGCAGGCATGCAGCAACAAAACCTGGCGACTGAGGTTGGGGACTTTGTCTTGAAGCGCGCTGACGGTTTTTGGGCCTATCAGTTGGCGGTAGTGGTCGATGATGCCGCGCAAGGCATCACCCATGTGGTGCGCGGTGCTGATTTGATAGATTCCACCGCACGGCAAATCTATCTGCAAGAATTGCTGGACTTGCCCACGCCGCATTATCTGCATGTGCCGGTAGTGAGCAATGCAGATGGTGAGAAATTATCCAAGCAAACCGGGGCGCTGGCTTTTGACCGTGGTGACAATGATGTACTGCATGAAGCTCTGGTACCGGCAGCACAATTCCTGGGGCTGAGCTTGCCATCACCAGTCGCTGATATTCCCGCTTTCTGGTCAATGGCAATTCAGGCCTGGAAAGACAAGATGGCGAGTGCAGGAGCACAATAAAACAAGGGCTGCAATGCAGCCCTTGTTAATATCCGTTAGCCGTTAGCCATTAGCCATTAGCCAGGGCGGGTAAGCAATCAATGCTCAGGATGTTCCCTGCCGCGCTCATGTCCATGGCGGTCATGCTCATCATTACGTCTGTCGCCGCGTCTGTCATCCCACCTTTCATCCCTACGATAGTCATCACGCCTGTAATCTTCACGTCGATAAGCATCATGTCTGTAATCGTGATCACGGTAATAACCATCGCGATAGCGTGGCACTACCTGGGTGTTATACCAACTCTCCTGAACAAAATATACTGGGCGATTACAAGCGTTGTAGCGATAGCAGTTCTTTTCCCATTTATTTCTGTGGCCTGGAGGCACGACCAGATACATGGGTTGCTGAACAACATTCACCCTTTGCACTATGCGAGGCTCACGATAAATCACTTGTGGTTGTGGGAAATTACCAATGTCGACATGACCATAAAATCCCGGCTGCCCGAATTGCAAAGACACACCCACATCCTGCGCCTGCGTCTGTGCCGTCATGAAGAGCGTTGCGCAGGCAGCAGTCGCCAGCAATACTCTTTTACATGTCATGTTTATCATTGCGTACTCCATTTCTATTACGTTAACCAAAGAAGCAATACAGCGCTTACAGTACTACAACGTTTGTAAAGCATATCTGTTGACCTCCTTGGTCAATTTACTTCTGCAAGCACCTCAGGTCTGTACGTTAGCCAACACAAAATAAACAAGGGCCATATGCAAGTGTGTCTTGTGGCAACTTATTTAACCGGGAAATCCGCAGCCCATTGCTGTGCTTTCTGATCAAGTACAGCACGACGTTCTGCTGATACTTTAGCTGTCAATTGCGCTAGCGTGGTTCTGTGTGATGTGCAGGCATACTGCGCATTCCGATTGCCAAATTTGCGCTTGAGTACACATTCCAGCTGATTGGCACCTGCCACATCTTCATAGGCAGGTTCCAGTGCTTCTGGCAAGACAGTTTGATAGCGCAGCACCAGTTGCGCTGACATGCCACGGTAGGCAGGGTCGTTCGCACCTGCCTGATGGGTATATTTGACAGCATCTTTCAAGGCCGCATAGGCGTCTGCATTTTTCTTGATATTTTGAATACCCGGATTGGATGTGGTTTCACTCGTGCCATCGCCACTTGTCATTGTCACTGACCATCCTGATTTTTCAGTAATTTTTTCTTCCAGACATGCGAGGCGGTTATTCGCTTCTGCGGCGACATAAGTTTGTGCTTCAACATCGCCCTCAGCAGCCAGTTTGCGGTTCCTTGTCAGCCAGTCCTTGAAATCGGCACGTAAAGGTTTTGCGGTGATCAGATCGCAATCATCCAGGCTGATTTTTGCAGCCTGTGAACTTGCGCAAGTAAGTGCCAGGCAAATCAGAATTCCGGCGCGGGAGATGCGTGGAGAAAGTTTCATAAGTATTTTATTGTTTTCAATTTAAAAAGGTCATCAGCCAAAAGCTCGCAGATGCTGCCATGGCAAAAATAGTATGGGAAATGATTTTACAAATTAACACTTTTGCCTCATTCAAAAGCCAGTAAAACAACAATCTTCATTTTCTATTATCAAAGCGAAATCCAAGCTTGTTATAGCTGCACGATTTCAACAATCCTTGACATTTTTCTGCTTCCTTTTGGATCGAAATCTTCATACCCTAAAACTGTAATTTTTAATTTCCAAAACTTGAGGGCAAACCCGTTGAAAGACGGCGACGCAAAGCCACCGGCCTACAGCGCATACGCGCCATGGCAGCGGGGTTGCCAGTGATGATATTGCCAAAGCGTTTGATCGCCAGGGCATTGCATTTGCTGCCGAATCACCGCCCTCTGCTGATATCGGAGCGCACACGTGATCAATACAAAAAGAACATATTCCAGACAGCTAAAGTCGCTTATGTGGCTAAGCTTTTTCCTCACCGCAAGCGTCATGACAGCCTGCGGTGGTGACAGCCCCCAGGTCAGCAATTCTGTCGTTGCGTTGCCGCCAGCAGAAGTCGCCACTGGCGTGACTACACTTGAAGTCACGGTTCCGGTTCTTCCTCCTGACGTAGCAATTCAAAACACGCAAGCTACATTTCACCTCGCACCGCTTCTGCTTGATGCGCCTGCTGATATTGATGCTACGGATAGCAACAGATCAGCCCGCATGCCTGTCGCCATGCAAGCCATACCGCGTGAGTGGCAAGGCGTGCGTGGCCGTGGTTTGACAGTGTCGGCAATACGCTCACTACCACGTCCACAGTTGACACCGCCCCCCATTGCAGCGGGCCAGATTGATGTGCTGCCATCGGCAGGAACGGGCGTGGTATCCACTTATACTCCGGCACAGATACGTGCTGCTTATGGCTTGCCAACACTGCCTGCCAGCATGAATAATTTGACAGCAGCACAAGCCGCATTACTGGGTGCGGGGCAGACAATTTACATCGTCAATGCCAGACATGATCCCAATATCGTGGCAGAACTGAATGCCTTCAATCAAAAATTTGGCCTGCCTGCATGCACGGTAAAAAGTATCGCTTCCAGCACCGTCTTGCCTTTAGCAACTGCATCTACCAGCGTCTGTGAATTCTCTGTGGTGTATAGCACCAGTGCTGGTGGCATGAGCAGTAGTGCACCGGCCTATGATTCTGGCTGGGCGACGGAAATTGCACTTGATGTGCAGTGGGCGCATGCAAGCGCGCCATTGGCCCGCATCATCCTGATCGAAACTGCAGATGCATCCATGAGCAATATGGTGGGCGGCATCAGGCTGGCCAATGCCATGGGGCCTGGTGTGGTATCGATGAGTTTTGGCTCAACGGAAGGGAGCTGGACTGCTGGTGTAGAGAACACATTCACGACGGCCAAAATGACTTATCTTGCTGCCTCCGGCGACTCAGGACCTGAAGTGGAATGGCCAGCAGTATCACCTAATGTAGTAGCAGTTGGTGGCACCAGCCTGACTTATTCTGGCGGCAGCAGGACTGAAGTGGCTTGGTCAAATACTGGTGGTGGCGTCAGTGCTTATACCGCCACACCCGCATATCAAAATACGGCCGTGCCTGGTATGGGCGCACCTGCCCGCAGGACGGTGGCTGATGTATCCATGAATTCTGACCCGAATACGGGTCAGTATGTAGCGATCATGACACCCGGCAGCAGCACAGTGAACTGGGTCAGTGCCGGTGGCACCAGCCTCGCTACACCACAATGGGCAGGCATCATCGCCGTCGCCAATGCGACGCTGGTACAAGCGGGCAAAGCTGTATTGGGTGCACCACACACCGTGCTGTACAACAAAATCGCCAGCGTGCCTGGCAGCTACGCCAGTGCATTTGCTGACGTAGCCAAAGGCAGCAATGGCAGTTGCGCCAGTTGTACAGCCAAGGTCGGTCATGATCAGTTGACTGGCTTGGGTACTCCGAATGTCAGTAATTTGCTCAGCGCACTCAGCGGCACAATCGTAACACCAGCGCCGACGGTGACCTCTGCCAGCATCACTGGCCAGACTGGCACCACACTGAGCTTTACGGTGTCGGCAACGGCAAGCAATGCACTGACCTACAGCCTGAGCGGTAATCCCTCAGGCATGACTATCAGCAGCGCTGGCATCATCACCTGGGCCACGCCTGTTACAGGCACATATACAGTGATTGTGACTGCGCTGGATGCGGTAACGGGCCTGAGTGGCAAGGGCACATACACTGTGACGATTACAGCGCCTGTGCCGCCGGTAGTGACTGCCAGCACCATTAATGGCGTAGTCGGCAGCGCTTTATCTTTTAATGTAAATGCGACCTCCAGCAATGTCTTGAGTTATAGCCTCAGCGGTGCACCATCCGGCATGAGCATCAGCCAGACTGGCACCGTCACCTGGGCCAGCCCGCTAGTTGGCAAGTATATCGTTACCGCCATCGCAAAAGACAGCAAGACAGGTTTGAGTGGTCAGGCGGTATTCAACATCAGCATCGTGGCATCTGGCCTGAGCATCAATGCTCCTGCCATGACGGGTGTGGCAGGCAAGGCCTTGACAGGCACTATCAGTATCACGGCGCCTGGCGCAACGTCGCTATCCATTTCCATCAGCGGTGCACCACTGGGCTTGAACTTTGCCATGAGTGGCACGAATATCACAACCAGCTGGAACAGCCCTGTGACTGGCAACTACAGCTTGAAGATCACCGCAACTGACAATACTGGCAGGACGGCAACAGTGAATATGCCTGTGACCATTACAGCTAAATAAGAAATTTTCTGTATTAAGAATTGGGGGAATCAGATTTAATGATTCCCCATCTTTTTTAAGCTTAATGCCCGCTATGACCTTGTGGCTTGCGCACCTGCACTTCAACTTCGGGCATGGCATGTGAGCCATGCTTCATACCGGCATGTGCATCAGCAGGCTGGCGTGGTGCATCTGCCACCGGCCCGCCATATTCATATGCCACCGTGCCCTTGGGATGCTGGAACCAGCCGGGATCTTTATAATCACCCGGCTTCTGGTCTTTGCGCACTTTGACAACGCTGAACATACCGCCCATTTCCAGCCCGCCAAATGGCCCCTCGCCTGTCATCATGGGGATAGTGTTGTCGGGCAAGGGCATTTCCATGGTCCCCATGTCAGCCATGCCCTTGTCACCCATGGTCATGTAGGCAGGAATGAGCTTGTTGATCTTGTTAGCGACATCCTTATGATCAACACCTATCATGGATGGCACGTTATGGCCCATGGCATTCATGGTGTGATGACTCTTGTGGCAATGGAAGGACCAGTCGCCTTCTTCATCGGCGACAAATTCTACCTGGCGCATCTGGCCCACGGCAATGTCCGTCGTTACCTCAGGCCAGCGTGCGGTTCTTGGTACCGGGCCGCCATCAGTGCCTGTCACCGTGAATTCATGACCATGAATGTGGATAGGATGATTGGTCATCGTCAGGTTACCTACGCGTATCCTGACCCTGTCATTCTTGCGTACATTCAGGGTATCAATGCCAGGAAAAATGCGGCTATTCCACGACCATAAATTAAAGTCTGTCATGGTCATGATGTTGGGCTTGTAGGCACCGGGTTCTATGTCATAAGCACTGAGTAAAAAAATAAAATCCCGGTCGACTTCATCAATCTGCGGATGTTTATTTTTTGGATGGGTAATCCATGAACCCATCATGCCCATCGCCATTTGCACCATCTCATCAGCATGCGGGTGATACATGAAGGTACCCGGGCGACGTGCCACAAATTCGTAGACAAAGGTCTTGCCTGGCTGTATCGATGGCTGGGTCAGGCCAGACACACCATCCATGCCATTCGGCAGGCGCTGACCGTGCCAGTGAATGCTGGTGTGTTCTGGCAAGCGGTTGGTGACGAAGATACGTACCCTGTCCCCCTCCACCACCTCTATCGTCGGCCCCGGGCTTTGGCCGTTATAACCCCACAGATGCGCTTTCATGCCGGGAGCCATTTCCCGCACTACCGGCTCAGCGACCAGATGGAATTCCTTGACACCATTATTCATGCGCCATGGCAGGGTCCAGCCATTCAGGGTCACTACCGGATTGTAGGGTCGGCCATTCTTGGGCTGCAGTGGCGGCATGGTGTCAGGGCTGTTTTGTGTCACGGCTTCTGGCAAGGCTGCCAGTGCGACTTTGCTGACACTGCTGGCTGCCAGGGCACCGCCAGCGATGCTTGCAAATTTAAAAAAATCTCTTCTTGTACTCATGTTATTTCCTTCGCAGATCTTGTGATCAATGCGCTGCTTCTGCCGTGGCAGTTGATTTGACGGGATTCAGATTACTTGCTGATGGACGACCCAAGAGCTCAGCCTGCAAGGCAGCATCTGCCAGCCAGAATTGTTGCTCTGCATTGATGGCTGCCAGCACGCTGTTGATTTGCTCGCGGCTGTCAGCAAGCAATTCAAACACGCTGATGAACATGCCGTTGTAGCGCAACTGGTTTTCTGCAGAAATGCGTTTGCGCAGAGGCAGGATTTCGTCACGGTATTGCCTGGCGATATCGTACATGCTGCGATAGGCAGAATAACTGACGCGCAGATGCGAGCCTGCATTATTCACCGTATCTTGCAGACGATAACTGGCTGCCAGAGTCTTCGCATTCATGGCAGTTCTTTGTGCGTCACCCCAATCGAATATTGGCAACCTGATGCTGACTTCAAAACCACGTTTGATTTCGCTATGTCCCGCAGCATCGAAGTTGGTATCTCGCCTGATACCAAGTTCAATATCAGCAAAACTGCTGACCAGGTTCAATCCCTGCCGTGCTGCCGCCGCATCCAGTTCCTGTTTTGCCAGTTGTATATCGAGACGGTCTTTGGTCGCTTGCGGGCCTATCTTTTCTGCTGGCATTGGCGTTGCAGGCAAATCTGGCAGGCGCTCTGGTAGTTTGAGGTTTTTTTCCTGTTCGTCATTCAAGCCCAGCAAACGCACCAGTTCTTCGCGGGTAGCCAGACTGTTATGACGGGCAAAACTCAACTGTGCCAATGCATCGGCCTTGAAAGCTTGCTGGCGCGCTGCCTGCAGGGTATTGAAATTACCCGCCTTGAGCATACGCTCTGCCAGTATGGCGCTGGCGTCGGCGGCTTCACCAACCTGTCTGGCATATTCCAGACCCTGCTGCGCCGCAACTGCCTTGACCCAGGCCACGCGCACCTGGCTGACACGATCAATGACATCCAGGCTTAGCTGAGTCTGCGCTTGCGCCAGGCCATGCTGCACCATGGTTTGTCTTTGGGGCAGGCTGAGCAAATCCAGCAGGCCGAAGCTCAGCATGCGGGCAATTTCAAGCTCACCGGATTGACGGCTACGTTCAAAGTTAAAGAGAGGGTTTTGGATACGTGCTTCTTGTTCAGTATCCGCCCCATCTGCCTGGTGTTGCGCCAGCATGGCTTGCAGCGCTGGGCTATTGAGCAAGGCAATTTGTATGGCGGCATCTTGCGATAGCGCCTCACGCAGCAGGCTTGCCGCCCGTGTCTGCATGTCTTTTTGTTGCGCAGAGGTGCTGGCCAGCGCCAGATTTCCTTGCGTATAAGCCGGATATTGTTGATTGATTTTTTGGGTACTCTGGTCGATATCGAAACTGGCACAGCCAGTCATTACCAGCAATGCTGGCAACAGATATCGGTAATGAATATGCGACATGAAGTCCTCGCGGTAAGAAATGTGTTTCTGCCAAATTTGGGGATGCGTGTGATTGTCGTAGGTTGGGCCGGCCTCGCTAGGCTACGGGGTATCAGCCCAACACTGTGCCTCAACAAACGTATACGTTGTGTGACCGCCGAGTGTTGGGCTGGTAAACCGTAGCCCAACCTACGAGCTAACCCAACCTACAAAACGTAGCCAACCAAGCGATTATTTAGACAAAAAATTCCTGGGAGGGCGTTCCAGCATGCGCGCAGGCACGGATGCTGGCAGCAAGACAGGCAGCACCTGAGCATCATCGTGCGCAGGTACCAATGTAGAAATTGAGAGAGCAGGCATCAGGGCGATGCCCATACAACAGGGTGAAGAAGACTTGCAATGATCGCCGACCTTGCCTTTCACAGCTCCGGTGCTAGCGCCAATTGCCTTGGCAGCTGGCTGGCAATGTTCATTGCTACTGGCAACAGAGATGCCAGCCTGGACAGGCATATCCATGGCGCAGCCCAATTTACTGGCGACAGCAAAGCCCTGCAGGGGCAGCAGTACCAGTAACAGGCAAGCAATCAATAAACGCCAGGATTTTTTCATGTGCCGAAGTTATCACAATTCGGGCTTTTCAACAAATTGCCAGATCAACCCAGCATTAAATTAAGTGCAAGCATCAGCATCACTGTACCCACGAGGCTATCCAGCACCCGCCAGGCTATGGGCTTGGCAAACCATGGGGCAAGCAGGCGGGCACCAAAGCCCAGGGCGGCAAACCAGATCGTCGCATTCAAGACGGCCCCTACGGCAAACCAGTATTTGCCATCACCAGGTTGCTGCCCGCCTATGGCACCCAGCAACACGACCGTATCAAGATAAGTGTGGGGATTGAGCAAAGTCGCTCCCAGCACTGCCAGGGCTGCCTTGCCCGCCGTCAGATTCAACGCTCCGGCTTCAGCCACCAGGACTTGCTGACTGGCTGCAGCCCGCAGAGACCGCAGCCCATACCAGATCAAAAACGCCGCCCCGCCCCAACGAGCTATCATCAGCAAGACTGGCTGGCTATTGATCATGCTCCCGATGCCCGCGACACCTGCCAGTATCAGCAGCATTTCACAAACGATACAGATCATTACTGTCAAACCCACATGCTGCTTGCGCAAACCCATGCGCAAGACATGCGCATTTTGCGATCCGATAGCCATGATCAAACCCGCGCTCATGCCCATGCCCTTGAGTATAAAAGCCAACATCATCAGTCTCCCGTTTGTCGATGTAGTGATTGTGAGGAGAAAAAGGTTTAATATGAAGTAAATTTAAAATATTTACGAATTCATTAAAATTTCTTAATTAATGGATTTAGTTCTTTTAAATTCTTTGAAGCGCAACAAGAAATTCGAACAATATGCTGCTCGCTAGTGGAGCGATGATTAAAAACTCTTTCCTCCTCTGTGTCTCTGTGGTGCAGCAGGGAATTCGAGTGGCATGCCACTCGCCTGCGTAACGAAGACTTCTTGCAAGAAGTCTTTCCTTTCTCTGTGTTGAGAGGTCTTTACTCAAAACAACGCAAACTCATTAACATATCGATAGAAATATGCAAACAAGACTAGACAGCCGCCAATGCGAAGCCTTCCTGAGTGTCATTGACCATGGCAGCCTGGAACAAGCTGCCCAGGCCCTGAACCTGACCAGCTCGGCCATTTCCCAACGTATCAAGGCATTGGAAATGGAACTGGGCAATACCCTGCTGGTACGCAGCCGCCCCTGCCGTGCCACAGCAGCCGGGCAAAAACTGGTGCAACACTTGCGCCGGGTGGCAGAACTGGAACAGGATTTACAAAGTGAGTTTGCTGGTCAGCAAAGTGCCGCCATCAGCATTGCACTCGGGGTCAATGCCGATAGTCTTGATAGCTGGTTACTGCCTGCCCTGGCAGAATTTTTGATTGCTGAAAATATCCTGCTTGAAGTGTTGATCGATGATCAGGATCACACCCATGATTTACTGGAAAGCGGCATGGTCCTTGGCTGCCTCTCTGCAGAACAAAATGCCATGCGTGGTTGCCAGGCTGTGCCGCTGGGTTTCATGCGTTACCATCCTGTCGCCAGCAAAGCATATTGCCTGCGCTGGTTTCCGCAAGGGATGACACGCGAGGCAGCAAGGTCAGCACCGGTACTGACCTTTAATCGCAAAGACAAATTGCAAGCACAGATTTTGCTCGAACATTTTGGACTGCAGGAACATGCTTACCCCACCCACTATGTGCCGGCAACGACACCGTATAACCAGTCGATTTTACTAGGGCTGGGCTGGGGCGTGATTCCTGATGTCATGCTGGAAAATCTGGATCAGGACAAACTGGTCAGGCTGATGCCTGATCATCCTGTAGATGTCGCTCTGTACTGGCATCACTGGAAAGTGCAGACGCCACGACTGGCACGGCTGACGAATACCCTGGTCAGGCAAGCCCGCGGCAGTCTGCGGCAAATCAAGGCGCCAAATGAATAACTGGCGCTGCCTTGGGGTACACCTGGTTGCGGCCCTGGGATTTGGCTTTGTATAGCCATTCATCAGCCCTCTGCACCATGCTTTCCATACTGTCTGCGGCCTGCAGTTGTGCTACACCAAAGCTGGCAGTAATGTGCAATATGCGGCCATCTGACAGACGAATGACAAGATCATGCTCCACTTTATGGCGTATTCTTTCTGCCACTTCCAGTGCCGCGATCAGGCTGGTCTCTGGCAAGACCATGATAAATTCTTCCCCACCATAACGAACTATCCAGTCCACGTCCGCCCGCAATTCATCCACCAGGCATTGGGTAAAGGCGATGAGTACATTGTCCCCTACGGCATGGCCATATTCATCATTGATTTTCTTGAATAAATCAATGTCGCAAAACACCAGTGCCAAGTGACGCTGATAACGTATGGCCCTTTGTATTTCTGCCGGCATGCGTTCATTGAATAGCAGGCGGTTATAGCAATTGGTCAGGCCATCGGTAATCGACAATTGCTTCAGCGTTTTCATGGCGGCTTCGAGCTGGCTGGTTCGCTCAGCCACCAGCGCATCCTGATTGGCAATATGTTTTTGCAGGCTGTCCTGCATGGTACGGAAACCATCTACGACCAGGTCAATCTCGTTATAACCGTTTTCCGGTTTGCGTTTTAATTCCAGCTTGGTGGCCAGCTGATTGGCTTGCAGGTTTTTGACAAAATCAGCCAGTTGACGCATGGGTTTCTCAAGGTCGTGCCGCAATATCGCCACTACCGCTACAAAGATAAAAATCGACAGGATAATGACTTCAATAATGACGATAATAAAGCTGCGTAATAATTCCTTGCGCAGACTGGTTTTATCAACCACAAATTCTGCCGTGCCAACAGACTTGCTGGCATCTGCAGGTGCCGGTATGTCAAACCGCATGTGCTGACCGTTTTCCAGGCGATTGACATCGCCGCCGGTAAACTGTTGCCCGGTACTGGCCTTGATGGCGACGTAGGAGATTGTTTTATTTTTAAGGATTAAGGCGATCTGCTTTTGTATGGTTTGCGGTTCTATATCCCAGATAGCGACCGACAACAAAGGAAGATGGGCATGGGCCACATCATCCACAGTCATATTGAAATTTTCTTCTATTGCCCGGTAGTTGAGCCAGGCTTGCAAACTGCTGATACAGACCACGCACAGGATGACCCATTTGAAGACACGGCGTATCAACAAATTGGCTATCGGTTGCAAGGCTTGATTACTCATTTGCGCGGGTCAGACTGGATCAATAATTGGCGGAAACTGAAATCATATTTCTTGATGGCAGGGTTAAGGAATTTGCTGAATCTTTTAAAATCCACCTTATCAAAATTCTGCGCCCCAAATAATTGCTGAAAACGCCTGGCCTCTTCTGGCGTAAATAAAATGAACATGGACCTGTTTTGCTCCAGACCTTCATCGGCAAAGTCCTTGCCATGATGATAGTCATACAACATCACCAGACCAAACGCGCCAGTAATGAAATGACCACCAGCCAGGGCCGTGAGGCTGCCTGACTCCAGCGCAGTAAAAGCTTCTGCCGAGGTATTGATGGCGCTGAAATGAGCATCTCGCCCAGGCTTGCCGCCACGGACACGCCAGCTTTCAATTGCGCCAAAGCTCATCAAATCATTCCCGGCCCAGATCAGCCTGGTCTGGGGATAGCGCTGATACAGCCAGACACTCTGTTCCTGTGCCTTGGCACGATTCCAGTCACCATAGACAACCTGGTCCAATACCACGTTTGCTTCTGCCACTGCCTTGCGCATGCCCTCGTTACGCTTGTAGGAGGTAGCGGTGGACCTGTCCCCGGCAATTGCCAGCATGTGCAATTTGCCATCAGCACTGAACATTTTTTCGGCCTTGCCACGCTGTATCAGCGCGCGTGCAGTCAGGTAACCGGCGTCTTCTGCCTGTGGTTCAAGCACACCCAGCCAGCCCTTGTACAATTGGCGTGGCGAGCCAGTTTTTTCCCTGTCACCTGCATCATTGATACCACTATAGGCGAAAAATGTCTTGATACTTGCCGCATCCAGTATGCGCAAGGCTGTAAGCTCGCGGAGATTTTGTCCCCCGTTCGTACTTTATTTGTCACCGCAATAAACAAGGCGCTTGCGGGTTATTTGTCCCTCAAGCGCCTTGAAGTGGGTTATGACCTACGCACCTTGGTAAAATAAGCCAAGGCCAAAAACACAAGAAAAACAAAACCTCCCAATTCTATTGCAAGCCGCATCAATGCATTGTCCTCGAAAACCAAGGCGGCCACGCTAGATGGCTCTGGACTCTCAATTACCCGGCATACTGCCGTCCACCAAAGTAACCCAAACCCCCATGCTGCTAATGGTAGATACTCTGGCTGCAAATACGCGACAGACAGGACTAAACAACTACAAACAATCACGCAAGCGCTAGAAATGTACACAACTGATGCACTATAACCGTTAGCGATTGACAAAGTAGCAAACAAATAGACAAGTAGGAAATTGAAAAAAAATATGGATGTAACTGCAAATCTTACTAATTCACGCATGCGCCCTCCCTTTTGAATTTAACGCTTGATAAATACTAAGTCCAAATTTTTTTTTGGCAAGGTACAAGTACCTGAATTCGCGTATAACCAACAAAATATTAAAACAACTGTCCAAGTAGCTCCTCTTGCCAGTTCATTATCACCAGTTCCTTGCTGGTTTCCGGCTGGCCATGGGTGTTTGATACGCTGTACTTAATATCCAGACCCATCATGTGCAACCCGTTAAACGCCTCCCTAATATCTGGGTGATCATTGATGCTGACCATGACCTTTCCCTTGCACGTCTTCATAAACTCAGCCATTTGCACATAGTTTTCATAGCCAAATTCAACGCCGTAACCCTCTGTTTCCCAATATGGCGGGTCGCAGTAGAAAAACGTATGCGCCCGGTCATATCGCTTCATGCAGTCCAACCAGGACAGGTTTTCCACATACGTGCCAGCCAGGCGCAAATGGGCTGCGCTCAGGGCCTCCTCGATGCGGCACAGGTTAATCGGTGATCCTGTCGTGGCCGTGCCAAAGTTCTGGCCAGTCACCTTACCGCCAAATGCGTGCTGCTGCAGGTAGTAAAACCTGGCAGCACGCTGGATATCCGTTAACGTTTCCGGGATAGCTGCCTTCTGCCATTTGAATATCTGGCGGCTACTAATCGCCCACTTAAACTGCCTTACAAACTCTTCCATGTGATGCTGGACGACCCTGTAAAGGTTCACCAGCTCGCCATTGATATCATTGATAACCTCTGTTGGCGCTGGCACAGGGCGCAAGAAATACAGGGCAGCGCCACCACAAAACACCTCGACATAACACTCATGTTTCGGAAAAAGCGGGATCAATTTATCCGCCAACCTACGTTTGCCACCCAGCCAAGGGATGATTGGATTCGTCATTCTCTGTTGCTCCTGGTGACGCTCCTGGGCGTTCAGGTATGGCGCTCGTGGCGCTCAATTCATTTAATGCTTTACATCTGGGACACTTGATACTGAGCCTGGTGTATTCACCAGCCCCTAGTTTTTTACTACACTTTCCACATCGTATTTCCTGCATTTAACGCTCCGTGCTAACATTCGCCCCACCTGTACAGGTGGCAGGGCCGTGGTTTGAGCGCAGTGCATGCTGCAATCAGATGACTTGATCAGTGTTCGCGCACTGGTCAGGTCGCTCTGTTCTAAACGTCGATATTCACTACCGTTAAATCTGGGGCTTCCCCCTCTATCACACCATCCTTAAAAAACACCTTCGTATTCAATGTTGCCGGGCCTCTGGCCGTTACTTGCGCGCCTCCTGGTAGTTCTATGATGTTGTGACCTGGCCGGACTGCGATCACCTTACCTACGAGTAGTGGCGGCGCTGGTATCAGGTCTTTGAAAATCTTATAAATATTAGCCATGCGTTTGCACCTCGATAGTCTGGCGAAGCTTTGACTGTTCAGCGCTGATTGAAACACCTTTGACGATGCCCATCACCTCGGCGCTGTCCACATAACGTGTCATTTTGCCCGGCATGATAATTCCCGACTCTTGCAATACAGGCAGACTCAACGAATAGCTTGCATTGCGTCCTGTCTCAGCCAGGATAGAAATGCCGCGCTGCCTGGCGGGTGCGCTATCAGTAATCAGGGCATCTGTGATCATAGGGGCCAGCTTGTCACCAGCCGAACCAGCCCGTTTAACGTAACCGAGGATGCCGCCCGCCGTCGCGCCGCTCACATACACGGCGTTATAGTCTGGCTTGTCCGTCCAGCTTATTGACTCCCTTGTGACTGCTGCAGATGGCAATTCAATGTCAGGCGTAGTACTGGCCCATTCCCAGGGTTTCACCGGGTAACGCGGCATAATCCGCAAAGTCAGAGCCGTAGGGTCAGGCTGGATGAATGCGCCTGCCGCATTGGCGATAGTCGTCAATGCAGACATGTAGCTGCCTTGATGACTCCAGACGCCTGCAGGGACTAGCCAATCATCGATACTCCAATCTACAGACCAGCCAATAGGCACACCGTTAATCATCAGGGCGTCATTCATCAATTGCTGTGCTGTGCGCTCGATGTCGTTCTTAAACGTCAGGATAGGGCTGTACGGGTCTGCAAGCATGGCTGACAGGCCACGGCCACTGATGGATATGGTGGATTTGCCAAACACGTTTTCGCGCTGGATATCCTCGGCCAGCAAAGAAAACTTTTGCCCGTTGACTGATGCCTCCAGGATTACCTTATCGCCAGCGTGGCCAGGCTCGACCAGCGCCAGTGCAGATGCTGGCATCGATGTCGAAAACGACCATGTCCAGCTATCCATATCAATCTGCATTTGCAGGGTCGTGGCGGGCAGGATGTAATTGCCTTCGACACGTCTTAACTGTACGTCGTTAAGCATGATGTAAGTCCTTTTAACGGGTAAGACGATGGTATTCACTGGCGGCGCAGTGCGCTCACAAGAAAACACCAGGCTTGTAGAATTCGACCAGGCTGAAGCAAACAGCAAATCAACGGCATTGCCAGGTGGCGGCACATAGCAAGGCGGTTTAACGGGTGGCAGTATCTCCGCCGCTTTGCCTGGCGGCGGCTTCCTGGCCTTCTGAAAACCTGACCTACCTGTCACCTGCAATGCGTCAGCGTCCTGGAAACCGTCCCGCGCCTGCACCAGGTTGCGCCTTGCATCGCCCCAGCCCGATAAACGGCTGGCCCTGGCAACAGGTTGCATAGACTGGAATGCGGATTGCCTTTCAGTCTTCACAGGCCGTGCTTCTTGCCAGCTTGTCCTGGTCGTCGTCCTTGCCACTGGCGACATCGATGCGAAGCTGGTCAGCCTGCCGATCTCAACATGTATTGCTTCTTCATGGCTGGCCGTCGTACTGGTGCGGTTCCTTATCAAGCTATGCGCCAGTTTGACCTGGCCACGCGCAAACAATGGCCTGGCTACCTGCCAGTTATCCTGGCTCTTTGCATGGCTGGCCAGCATCACTTGGTAGATGGTTTTAACGCTTGATTCTGTTTGCTCGGCCTTTTGCCACGCGTTGCTGATTCTGCCCACCACTGGTCTGGCCGTGTCAGATAGATAGACGACTGCGCCATGGCAAACCATCGCCGGGAACGTGCCTGCCAGCGTTCCATGCAGGTCTGGCACGGTTGGCAAGGAAATATCCACGCCACCAAACACCAGGTCTGCAGGGTTCTCTCCAGGGCTTTCTGAAAACACCAGGTCAACTGGCACGTATGGCGCAGCTTCGCCGCCGAACACCATCAGCGACGGGTTGCCAGACGGCGCATCAGAAAACAGAAGCAGGCTAGACTCAGTCAAGGCTTATCCCAGATTCAAGGCTGTCAAAAACGCTTTGCCGCCTGCATACAGTTGCGTACTCTCAAGCTGGATCACACCATTGCCTGCCGCGTCGGTCACGTCGCAATCAAATGCGATTTCACCATTACCATTCACAACACGCGCCCAGGTAGCCTGGCCAGTAACAGCTATCAGCCCAAAAGTGCTGACCGTCAGACTAAGGACACCACCCGCAACAATGCCAGCGGGCTTGGTCAGTGCGACCTCTACCAGCATTTGCGTCTCAGGGCCACCAAAAGCAGGCTGTACGCCGTTATAAATGCGTACCCTGGCATGACCTGAGCCAGCGTCCAAATGAGTCAAGGAGCCTGCTTGTCTGGCTTCCAGGTGTTGTGGCGATATGCTCAAGATCATGGCATCAGCTCCGGCGTTAAATTGTCTGCCACGACTGCGCGGAAATTGTGCGTGTGGTCATAGGTCAACACGGTGTATTTAACGTCCATAGAAATATGGTCGAATACATATGCCCCTGTCACTGGGTCACTCCAGGTCTCGCGTATCATCATGCCATCACGGTCTTTGAATAATCTGACGCGGGTCGACACCGCAACGTCTGGCGGGCCTTTCTTCTTCGTCACGCCAGAAATTCTCCCGTTGCCGCCATAGAGTAGATCAGCCTCTTTCCGGCTCGGCGTTGCCAGGTGTGGGTGTTTAAAATTGGTCGAAGGAATACCCACTGAAACCACTCTTTTGACGACATGCACGCCAGTTGCCAAGATATCTGGCTTGGTCGCGTCAAATTCTCCGGGCGGCGTGAAGTTCCCAACGTACCTGGCGACACCTGCGGTCATTCTTAAGTCATCGATATAACACTGAGAACCCTGCACCCCTGATCCATCAGCCCCAATCGTGTTAATAATCGTTTCGCCAGGATACGTTGCAGTATTCGGCAAAGCGACGCCATCGACGTATAAAGACAATTGATTTGACGAGCGTACAGCGCAAACGTGGTGCCAAGTGTTAAGGCTCAATGCGGTAGTGGTGCTGGTAATGTATGGGTAAAAAATGGGATATGTTCCGTACACATATAGACCACCACTTCCTGTCCTGACCATGAGGGCGGCATAAGTGCTGGGCGCGCTGCGCAGATATACCCAGCATTCTATTGTCCAGTCGCCGCTACCCAGGCTGATGTCCGGGAACGTCAGAAAATCTGAATCCCCGTTCAGCTTCATGCTTGAACCACCATACACACTTTGCTCAGTGCTTAGTTTCGCGCTGCCATGAATCACAGGCGCAAATGATTTTGCTCCTGCATTCTCAATTGACGTGCTGTTATTTGCACCGTTAAACGGTAGTAAAACCGGAGTGTTATAAAAATACTGATCGGCCATTACTATCTCCAAGGCCCGGTTACATCAAAGAACATCGCTGCATTGAGGTATCCGGTTGAAGTCACAGCACGCAATGATCGGCCAGCCAGGTCACCCTGGCCTACGATTAAATCCTTGTTCGCCAGGATGGTGTATGCGTTTGATTGCGGAATGGCCAGCGCTCCCGGCAAGACTCCCCGATACGCTTTGCTGCCAAATTCAACCAAATTAAAATTAACCGCATACACGCCGCCGTCTGCTGGGTTAGGAAAGGACGTCGCACTGGGAATCGCACCTGAATACACGTTAGTATCCGAGTACATCAGCGGGAAAGTGCGGCCCATCTGTACGGCACCTCCCAGTCCCGAATAAGACCTGGCGCAGTAAAATTCTGCAGCAGCTACGGCTGAATACATAAGTTGCGCGGCAGTTGCTTGGAACTGACCAGGGTGGCTATATGCATTGCCAGTGATACCGCAAGCATAAGCGTCGCCGCTCTTTGTAGGCACAATATCGCCAAAGTACGTGATCTCTGCCACTCCAGGGTAAGAGGACATAGCAGGGTAACGCACCAGGTAGAATGCTCTGGCATCGGCGAAGACCAGCCACTTAACCTGTGTGCTGTCTGCAAAAACGCTTTTTTGCCAAAAGTAACCGCCAGCTAATTGGTTATTAGTCGGAAACTGTCCTGTCCCCGTGTTGATGTCGGACATGGACTCATAACCGACTACGCGGGTCATGGTCGCGTTTGTGTCATCTACGCGGCAATAACATCCACTGGATGCGCCATCTGCAGATTTGTACGCGGCGGTGTTGGTGGCGTTGAAAGCCTTTAACCATCCGGCGCCAGCCAGCTTGGCCGTGATCGTGCCTGTGGCAGTCTGGTTAGAAATGCCAGCGGTTGCAAACGAAATGGAATTGGCAGTAATGGCTGTAACCTTGGCCTCGCCATTGAGTTCTGCAGGCGACGTTACACCCGCCACTAGTGCCACTGTGCCGACCGTGAAACTGTGGCCAGCGCCGACGTTTAAGGTGGCCACGTTTCCGGCCACTACTGCAGAAGTCACTGATACAAGGCCAAAGCCGTTAATCAAGCAAGCATCCAGTACGGCGATCTGGCTACCAGGTGTACCAGTCAGCGTGGGCGCACCTGCCATCTCTGAATGAAAATATTTTACTGTCGTGTCAGTCATGTTTAACTCTCTTAAGGTTGGTCAATATCACCACGCACTAACAGCGTGAATTTGTCGTTGATCGATGATGGTGGCCCCTGCAGGATTGTCCTGGCCACCCACACTGGGTTAGTTGCCCCGACAGTGTTAAACCGCAGCACGTTGCCCACGGCCCAGCCCGATCCCCAGCCGATGGCCTTCAACGTGAAATAAGGCACGCTTGTTGCTGGGTTGATTGGCGAGCTGTCCGCAGTGGTTGTCCCTGTGCCGATCACGCCCACATGCTCGCCGATGATGTCAAAGGTCGTTGTGTTGGTGAACCTGATTGCCCAGCGCTCGGTCAATGCACCTTTGTTCGTCACCACGATAGGCGCAAGCGTGTCGTTATATGTGCCTTGCGCATCTGCGCCGTTGACCGTGTCCTGCCAGGTGTTATTGAATGTTGTCTGATCAAACAGCACAGAGACGCGGGCATGGGTATCACCAATGATCATGGCGCTGGACACATACGAACCCATCGGGAAGTTATGGGTCAATGCCCTGGACAAGGTCAACTGCCCATTGATCTGGGCGTCTGTCACCATGGCCATATCTTCGATACGATGCTCAACGGTCACAGGCACCACGTAGCTGGACACGTCCACAAACGTCACTGTCCCGGCTTCCAGGTCTTGCGTGTAGCCTGTGCTGATCACCTGGCCATTGCCATCAATGACGCGTATGCGGGACAGGCGAACCCTGGCACAGTTGATCGTCTGGCCGTTCACAACTGCACCGGGACTAACTGTAGCCGTGTGGCCGACCACCACAAAACTACCCTGGCGGAAGATAGGCACTTTACCGTCTGTCGGCAGGCGCACTGGATCAAGGCCCAGGATGTTCTGGTCTAATGGTAGGTAGGAATAGCCCACTGCGTTATAGCGCAATGAGTCAGTTTTAACTGCGCCAGTCTTGACGTACTTAACGCCAGCGATGCCCAGGTAAGACAAGTTCATAACGCCTGGATCATTGGCGTGTGTGTCGTCTACCGCCGTGCCAAAGCGCAGCGAGCAAATGCCGTTGTTAAAATCAACCGTTCCAAAAACGCCGGATGCAGGATTATTGATGATGCCATTGATATCTGGCGTCACTGAGAAATTGTCGCCGTTTTGCTTTGTGCCATCCAAAGAGAAACCACCGTTAAACAATGGCGCAACGGCTGTCCTAAATGTAATCGCATCCGTAAGCGCGGTTGTGCCTTCAGAATCAATGCCAGCGATATTGCTTGGCGTGTTGTTGCTTCCTGCGGCCCAGTCGGTCAATACAACACCGTTCATGCTTGACACCGCGCCAATGGAACCACAGAGCGTGCCTGTACCTGTCGTTACGGATACATCCTTGACCAGGCGATTATCCGTGGTAACGAAATGCCGCTTACCACTCAGGGTGAAAGCAGAAGGCGCAGGAGTGCTGGGCATAAACAAGCTGTCCAGCGTGAAATTGTAGGTCTGGCCAGTGCCATCTGAACCGACATACATCAGTTCGGCAGCGTTGTGCTGCAGGCCCACCCACCAAGCCCAAGACACGGTTATTTCTCCAGGTGGTGTGGTTGCTCCGTTTTGAAAGTTCAACGTGCGCGTATACATGCTCTTGCTGATGACCTGGCCAGTTTGAATAGAACCATCTGGGAGCAGGCTAGTGCTTTGATAGTTGTTTTCTTCTTTCTTGACTCCGCCAATGGATTTAACCAGTGTGCATTCGCCTGTGGTGTAGTTGATAGTCCCTACCGTTAAATTGCTGTCGTAATTCGCAATCTGCAGATGGCCAGCGCCGTCATCCACGACTTGCACAAGCTCCTGTTTAAAGATGGTGGACATATACCATGTGAAGCCGCTGTAATTCGTATATACGGACATCAGGAACGTTCTGGGGCGCACTGGGCCGATAACTGAAAATGCCCAGTTGACACCGCTATCAGTGAACAATGCAACAGCGCCGATGACTGCTGCAGCATTCGTGGTAGACATGACCACGCCCGCATTCTTTGTTGGCAGTGTCTTAGGGCAAAACAAAACTCTGCCTGTAGCGTAGTTCACTGTCCCGGTCGCATCTCCAGTCAGAGCGCCATTGTTATCCGTGGCTGTGCGGGCTGTGCCATCGTGCCAGGTCAACATCAGGGAGCCTGGCTTGATTGCATCGTTGATCGTGACAACCTTGCCAAACGCCTTGGCCTGGTCACCAGGCTGACCAGGAATCAGGGTCATAGGGCGCGAGGTGGACGTATCGACCCACTGCAGGATGATCTGGCTACCTACGTCCGGCAATGTCCCCAGAGTCACGGAAACTGTCCCTGTAGTAAAATTCACCGTCCCAGCGCCTATGACGCTTTCTGATCCACGGATAGCGCCTGAGCCATCATCTGAAAGTACATACCAGCGAGACAACGCCCTGTAACTGACTTGCAGGGTGCCACGCGCTGGAATGGAGGCAATCGAAAACACCCAGTTTGCGCGCTGGCCCTGGGCGGTGACAGGGACACCCACGGAGGAAGTCACGGATGTAGGTGTGTCTGCAGGCGTGTAAGTGTAAGTCGTGGAATTAACACCTGTCCCGAAAATGTTTGTCGATACAGACACCACGCCGTTTTCATAATCGATAGCGCCTACTGCCGTGTCAGCGTTGAACAATACGCCGCCTTTGTCTGTCACCGATACGCTACCGACAGCCAGACTGAAAGAGCCAGGCAGTATCTTGCCGCCTATGTACATGGACTGCGTTTTGTTCAGTGCAGCGTTGACCGTGTTCGTGAATGCTTCCCCAGCTTTGAGCAGAGGCAATGACCGCTGGCTCATACGTGCATCAGCGATTGGTACTTCCACTTTTGTGCTGGGTACAAGCTGATTGAATATGCTGGAGCCTTTGACGACCAGGTCACCCAGTGCTGCAACCTGGGTAAGAGGCACAACGCCATAGTAACGGGCCGCGTCTGCCACTATGGTGGAAAACATGCGCGTTCTACCGATGTAGTCGCTGGCCGCTGCCTCCGTGCGTGTGGCGTCCATGCCCGCAAAGTCGGCTGTCAGTGCGTCACTGAGCGTTAAAGATACTTCGAGGCGTGTAAAGTCCCCATTCGTATCTGTGAAGGTGCGGACACGGGAAGACGCGGCAATTATCTTGATGTATTGCTCAAGCTGCGTGGGCAAGCCGTCATTCTTGCGCATAACCAGAGTGTCACCGACTGCAGGCGCTGGGATACTTTCACGTTGCAGGAGCGTGACGATGCGCTGGCCAGCGATGTGATCGCCAAACAGATTGCCGGGATATCTCGCGCCCAGGGACAAATACGATTCAATCCTACCTTTAGCAGATGCCCTGGTATCAAACACCTGGCCAGTAGAAAACAGGGTGATCGACACCTTGGGGTCTGACGGTGGTTCGGCCACGATCACATTTGCACCAAAGTAGGTGTCCACGCTGTTCGTCAGAACTGAGGCAAACAATTTGCGCAGATTCACGCGGCCACCAGCTCTATCCAATTCGGATATGTCTGGAAAAATGCTGTTGCTTGTACCGTCGATGATAAGCGTGGCAGTCGGGCCACCGCCGCCCTCGGGTACATCGTCCATCACTTTGGAAGTCTGCAGGGCGACATCGCCCGCTAGTATAGGCATCGTTAAATCTCCATAAACTTAAGTTTCACTAACCAATAATCATCTGCGTCATAGGTCGCCATCTGGCGCACCGGCTCAGCTTCCAGGGCTGGCGGTTCATGGTGGCGAAACACAACGTTAAAGCCTCGGCCATCGTCTAAGGTCAGACGAAACTGCTGGCCTGGCACCGTTGACCAGGTGCGCAATTTGTCAGCCACGGCCCTGGTATGCCAGGCCATGCTGTTTTCTGGCGGCTGCAGGCTGATAGGTCGGCCAGCCTGGCGTGTCGCGTTTTCAACCAGGAGCGCCCCAGTCAGGCTGTATTCCACAGACGACACAACTGGTGTCCATTCGTGCTCATCCACCCATAGGAGGTCGTGTGACAGCTCCTGGTCTTCGCCTAGCGTTAAATTGCGTAGCATCATGATGCTGTCCTTTGCGCCTGCTTGAGCATGTCTAATAAATTGCGTTCATTATTAGCGTTCGTCGTCACCTGGACAGTCTTCCCGCCACCCGTTAAATTGACCTGGATAGTCTTCTCTGGTTTTTGGGTAGTGGCTGGCCTGGCAGACTGCTTGACCAGCTCCTTGATGGCAGGATCATCTGTCATCCTGGGAAAACTGATCTGGCTCAGCAACTGGCGCGATAGGTCGGCGACTGTCGGCGCATTGCGGTAGTTCGCAGCCTCTGGTGCGGTCAAGACTTTTTCATCCTCATGAAGCTCGGCCACGTAACCGTCTTTAGGGACGCGATCCAGCCCACCTTTATGAGAACCATCTACACGTCGGCGGAAACCGCCACTGGGGCCTCCAGGCGTGGCAAAACCGCCCATTCCACCGCTGCCGTCATTTATCCCGGCGCTGCCCGCTTCACTGGTGTTGATGCCCATGGACTCGGCCAGCGTCTTGGCGCGGTTATAACTGCGCAAAATGCTGTCAGCGCCCCCAGAAGAAAATGCCGTAGAGTTTGCGTCGTACATTTCCTTGTTTGCTTTGGCAGCTTTCCAGGCTGTTTGGGCGCGCTGCTTGTTCTCGGCTGTCGGTTCAATCTTCTTACCGTGTTCAGCGTCAAACAGCATGTCGGCAATGTCGTTATCCATTGCAGCAGCACCGAAGCCATCCGAAGCAGTACTGGATGCCTTGCCGGATTTATCGACGATAACGCCTTGTTCATTTTCATAGTGACCCTTGCTGGTGTAGCGCAGATGCTCACCGTCAGGCGTGGTTACATCGTTTTTGCCAACTGGATCAAGTCCTGTATATCGCTCCTTGGTCGCTGGTGGCTTAGATGAATACTGTTCACCCCTAACGTTCGGTAAATCTCCTGAGGGGCGATTTGGCGTATTTTCACCATTCTTTGGTGGGGCGCTAATATTGCCACCACCTGGAATCTTGACTTTCCCAGCCGCATCGGCAGCTTTGTCGAATTTTGTAATCAACCCGCCAACCGCACCATCGGCCTTCTCAATCTCACCCTTCAGGGAACCTACTGCAGTCTTTGTGGCGTTGACCTTTTCTGTAACCAGGGTCTGACTTTGTGCGACGTTTCCAGTCGTACTGTTGATCTGTTCAATTGCGCCACGATTCAACTCATAGGCAACATTAGTCTCTTTAACTGTGTCTCTAACCAGTTCTTGCTTTACCTTTTTTTCTTCTACTTGACTGACAATAGCTTGCTGACCAGACAGTTCAGAGCGTGACCAATTCACAGCCTCTTCGGCTTGGCGTGCAGCGTCTGCAGCTCCTTTTGCTTTGTCCTTGTAAACATCTACGTCTTCTTTACCCAAATGCAACTCTACTTCTTTTTCTGCATTTATCTTCTGTTGCAAGCTAATCAAAAGTTTTTGGGAATCGACCGCTACCTGGTAAGCCAATTTAGCTTCTGCGGCCTTTTCGATCGCTAATTGCTTGTTTATCTTGGCTAAGTTTAGTTCTTCCTTAGCCAATTCAGACCCGGATTTCCTATATTCGTTTTGCTTTAACAAGACGTCAAGATTTGCGCGACCGACGTCAGCCTGCGCTTTCACCAGGTCTAGGTGTGCCTTTGCAAGGTCAGCGTTTGAGCGCGACATATCCGCAGCTTGCTGCGCAAGCCTTGCCATAGCAGCTTCTGCACCCTTGCTCTTCTCTTCAATATCCTTTAAGGCCCTAGCCAAAGCCTCGCCGGATATTGTCCCTGCTTTCGCAAGGCGTTCTACTTCTGCACGTAGGTCGGCAAAGTCCTTGTCGGTCTTTGCCGTTTTTAACGCCTTCTCAAACAGTTCATCAAATTTGATGCCAACCTCTGCAAGCGCGGGCTTGATGTCCCCAGCCGCTCTTTTAACATCACCCAGCGATGCCCCAACTTGATTGAGTTCTGCCAGCGTCTTTGATGCATCAACACCTTTAGAGAATGCGTCAAGCAGGGTTGCTGATGTCGCTTTGGTGTTGCTGCCCAACTCCGCCACCAGAGCTTTCGCTGTATCGAATTCTTTGTTTAACGGTGCAAGGCGATCTTTCCCCGCCAGCTCGACTACTTTTAGGCCAGCCTCATTAACAGCTTTTGAGAAATTGCTTAGGTCATCGGCGGACAGACGCTGCAGGCGCTTTTGCAGTTCATCAAGCTGTGCTGCACTAAGCTGGCCAGCCGCCTGCATGTCTCTCAGCTTGCCATTCATCGCCTCGGCCTGCGCGGTGAATTCCTTTGTGTTCGTTCCGTTCTGACGCACGGCTTCAGCCAGGCGCAACACTTCCGCCTCTGCTTTGCTGAAGTCCGTCACCTCGGCAAGTTTCTGCTGGTATATGGCCGCGTCCCTTAGAGACTGGCGGTATTTGCCTACGGCACTTTCACCACGGGCAAACTGGCTAACAGTTTGATCCGCGAAGCCGATCATGTCCTTTCCAGTAGCCTGCAGACTGTCGCCCACGCCCTGGATAGCCTTGCCCCAGTCCTTGTTCACGTATCCTACAAGCTTGCCAAAGCCAGAGATGATTTTGCCGATGATGTCCAGGGCTGCGCCACCCATACCAAATATCGTAGCCGTGACCAGGTCAAGGCCGTCCTTGAGACCAGCGAGCACCAGGGCAATAGTGCCAATCAGAAATTTAAGGATTTGGCCCAGGACTGTAACCTTGGTTCCTGCAGAGTCCGTGTAGTGTCCCAGCGTTAAAATTTCTGTACCGACCTTGATCACGAAGCCGAGCAGCTCCATGAAGCCTTTTCCCAGGGCCGCAATGGATGGGTAGATTTCACCGACCATGCCCAGCACTGTGTTTAACGCGCCACCCATGGCATTACCGAATGAAGACACGCCCTCGGCCAGCAAGCGTGATGCAGCACCTGATTTGTCAATTCCCTGGGCTATCCTGTCGGCATCCTTCAAAAACCGGGTTGCAGCGTCCACCAGTGCGCCATAGGCAGGCAGCAGCTTGCTACCAATGTCGTTGGCCAGCTCTTCCTGGTATCGCTTCAATGACTGGACTTTCTTGCCGACCGTGTCCATGGACGCTTCATAGGAGCCTTGCAGCTTTTCTGCCTGCTTCAGTGATTCATCCATCACCGCCTGGGCTTTTTGCTTCTGGGTCAACTGCTCGACGGTCTTGCCAATGGATATCGCAAACTGACGCTCTGCGGCCTCGACGTTGACCGTTAAACCCATGTAGCGCAGGCCCACGGTATCCAGTTGCGAGATGTTCGTTATGAGCCTCGTCAGGGTAGCTGACGAGTTTTCACCTGTGACCACGGCCAGGTCTTGCGCGGCCCTGGCCAGCTTCGCTACCTGGGACACTTGGCCTTCTGCTTTGGGGCCGATCTCCAGACCCGCCTGGATCATTTGAGTAATGGCTTCGCGGGTTCCCTGGGTCGTGATACCCAGGCCCTTGACCTCTTTCTCATACTTGCCTATCTCTTGCGCACCATACCCGGCATTCTTCGCCACGACGTTCATGGTGATGCCCAGGGTCTCTGTTCGGGCCGCATAATCGGCAGACTCTTTGAGTCCATAGGCCACGGCCAGCGCAACAAATGCGCTGATCAGTGATCCCACGTTGTCCTTCAATACACCAACGGCAGAACTGACTGCGGATGCTGCTGGGTTCATCACTCCCAGCGCTTTATTTAACGCGCCACCGCCTCCGGCAGCATCATTGGATTTGTCTGATACGCCTTTCAGTTCTTGATTTAGCTCGGCCAGCTTTGTCCTGGTGGCATTGGTGACCGATTGCAGTTCTTTGCCGGATAGCTGTCCAGTGCTGGTCAGTTGCTGGTGTGCCTGGGTGACCTTGGCGATTTCTGCGCGTATTTCAGCAAAAGAGCGGACGCCTATGGCCTTGTACGCTTCGGCCTGGCTGCTGAGTTCAGTAAAACCTTGTTTTCCTGCAGACGCATTTGCACCCGCCGTCTTGGCAGACTCGCCCAACCCGGTGATTTCCTTGGCTAAGGCCGTGACTCCATTCAGTCCCTCGACCAGGGTTTTAATTTTCAGTTCCAGGACTGTTGACATTACTTCAGCTCTCCAAAATGCTTTACCACTGCTTTAACGCTATCCTCGTCACCCCTGGTCGCGACCAGCATCAAGTGGAACAGCTCACTATCCCGCTGGTTCTTGAACCGGGCTACGCTGCTGACGAATGCCTTGAACTGCGGCCAGGTGTATTCCAGGATGTCTTTTAGGCTGTGGCCTGCTGCGATGAGGGATTGGATGCTGTCTGCCCAATGGCTGTCAGAGCCTGAGCGTTGTCTTTTACCGCTGTACTGAGCGTTCCGATTGTTTGCAACAGGCGTGGCAGAACGCGCTGGATAAAAAAATCGATATTGACCTCCAGCAAAGCTGTTAGCAAAGTCACGGCGTCGTCAATGTCCAGCCCATCGACCCAGTCACGCGGCTTGTTTGCCAGGACAGATAGCAGGTTTAAGCTGTCGTCAGTGTGCGCAATAACCAGATTGAGCATGTCAAGCTTTGAGCCTTGAGCATTTCCCATCAACACGTAAGCAATTGGCTGGACGGCGGTTAAGACCAAAGGAAGGCGACCAACTTTAAACGGCTGAATCGGCAATGATTCACCCGCAATGATGATTGTTTTAACGGTAGGAATGATCTTGCTCAGGTCATCTTGTGGTGGTGTGTTTTCTGCTGTTGACATGTTCGCTCCTGGTTGTTTGGGTAAGTGCAACCAGTGTAGAGAGCAAACAAAAAGCCCATCAGTTGATGGGCTTCAGTGGGATGCATGCCGTCTAGTGACGGCTTTTTTTAAGCGGTCGATACCTGGAGTATTCGTCCGAATCGGCCCATTTCACCATCGGCAGGCTTGGTGCTGTCAATCAGGACTTCAGCGCTGATTTTCATATCGCCTTGCTTCTCAGTGATCAGAGCCAGTTCTTTCAAAGGTTCCGTTTTCAACCTGTACAGCTCTACTATGATGGGTGCGCCGCCTTGTGCCAGATTAATGCCTTCATAGCGGAAGTAAACATCATCAGGAATCTTGCTGAATATCGATATTGAGTTCACTCCGCCATGTGTATAGGCTACTTTAAGCGGCTCGGTTAAGCCTGTGGCATCCTTGATTGTTATCGCGCCATAGACTGCTTCCACATCATACTTGCTTGAATTCAGTGTCACGGGTGTAGCAGAAGAATCGGTGATTGTCACGGCTGACGCTTGAGGGTATTTCAGCGCTATTCGGTCACCGCTGAGCAAACCGCTTGGCAAAACCTCGCCTGTTACTGTCCCGTTCGCAATCAGGCTGTTCTTACCGAAGATCACCTGGCTGACGTTTTCCGGGCTGAAGTCCATCAGTGTCAAATCCAGATTGGCTTCCTTATCAAGCACCAGGCTCATGGATTTGCCACGCTCGCCAGACCAGGACTCTTTACGTTCGACCTTGGTTGTTTTAAAAGTGATTTTTGCTTCGTCAACGTCGCCGAGCCAGCGCAATGACTTTGGATTGCCGTTGGCGTCACGCAAGCCAAAGAATGTTTTACCCTGGCCCAGATAGTATTGTGGTTGGTAAGTCATGTTATGGACTCCTTTGTATTGTGGTCAAATCGTTTTACTTCTTGGCGTCTTTGTTGCTCTTGCCGTCTGGTTCCTTTTCCGGGTTGACCAGCTCACCCACGGCGACTGCAGTCAGCCATTCAGCATCCATGGGCGACACTGTGATTTCTGCACCTGCTTCATATTTAACGCCTGCATGTGTGTGCGGCTTTTTCAGACGAACCACGACGTTTTGATTACTCATAAATCCTCCGTTAGGAATTAAAAACAAACTCTGCTTTAAAAACAAAAGGGTAGTAACCATACCCATTTGCGTAATGTGGTGGAACCGGCCTGCCACGCACCAGCGGCTTAACGGTGTCGTCTGGCTTCCAACCGCTGACAGCCCTTAGCAGCGATGCAATCAATGGCCCAGCTAATCGCCTGGCACCTTCACCTGTGTTAATTGGGTCGGCGTCATAGACAGCCAGAATCACTGCCCAGAGCTGGGTAACTACTTGCACCTTGCCCAGGTTGCCCTGGTCTCTGGATGTCGTGCCAGTCTCGTCACCCACATAGATGACATGCGCTGCAGGTGTTATCTGCTGCTGTGTCGCTAGGTCGGCCAGGTTGGCGCAGGCATAGACCCCTTGTAAGCCAGGCATTTTTTCCTTGATCCTGGCAATCAGTGGCTGCTCTATGAACAGGTAATCTTCAATTGCCATTACCAGTCCCTCCCGCCAAACACACTGCGGCCTGGTGCAATTTGGACGGTATCGGCTGTCTGCGCCACCTTGTTTTCGACATCCAGGCCAAGTGAACACTTGCCCTTGGATATCTCTGACAGCAGCCTGATCCTCTGGTGGTAGCGCTTCGATACTGGGTGGTCATCGTCAATCCTGGTGTGCAGGAAATAGCGTGTCAGGTCTTGACTGATCTGCTGCAGAATGATGGGCGTCGATGCCAGAGGCAGCGGATAGCGTCCCTCCAGGTACACATCGATTTCTGCCTGGGCCTGACTGATAGCCTTGTTGACCACGTCCACATTTACCACTGATCCCGGTACGTCGCGGTTACTCAGAGAGACAAGCTCTTTTTCCCCAAAGGCATCAATCAAGTCCTGGACACTGCAGTACATCACTCTCTCCGCAGGTAAGGGTCGCTCGCGATGGCCGTAAATTGCTCTTCGGTCAGTTCGTCCAGGTCGACTGGTCGCCCCTGATCGGTAAAGCAGATGCCGCCCCTGTAGCGGCGATTGTTAGGCACATTGACTGTGCGAATATTGACGATTCGGCGTACGTCCAGAGCATTTGCGTTTATGTCTTCTGCAGTAACTTGCATAAGCGCCTGGACGAGTGACTCGATTTTGTCGTTTACAGGGGGCTGCTCGGTCACTGTTGCGCCGTCCTGTACGGCCTGGTCTTGCTGGCCTTGCGCTGCGGTCTGTTCAAGCAGCTTGCCTTCTTCCCCTGCGGACTGGCCCTGGTCAGATGGGTCTGACTTCTTGTCCTGGCTTGGCTGAGTCTGCAACTCCTGCTGCCCTTGTAACGTTGACTGGTCAGGCTGTTTTCCAGCATCATCACCAGCTTTGTCTTGTTTCTTGCTCATGGTTGCTCCTGTACGTAATTGTTGATCCTGGCCTAAACCTCCCCCACAACTGGGGGAGGGGCAACACCTGGCTAGTGGGTTATGCGTTCACCCAGGCAGAGTCCAGTACTTCAACCAAGTTGTAATTCGGGTTGTCCGCACCGTTGGCCATGCGCGCCACTTTGATGACTTCGTTGGCGGCAGAACGGTGAACGGTTGGGCAAACCAGGAGTGTTGGCGTGATGTTCAGAGGGTTGCCGCCGTCGCCTTTAAAGCCGCGCATCAAGTCGTATGCTTCTTCAAAGCTGGCCTTTGTCAGTGGCTTGGTGCTGCACACCGCCATTTGCCAGAAGCCGAAACCGACGTTGGAGCGCGCACGGACACCGTAACGGTAGATGTCCTTCATGAATACGCTTTCATCTTCATTCGCCTGCATTGCTGTCAACTCCGGCGATGATCGCTTCTGGAAGATGATTGGCTTTACCGCCCTGGACGTGTCGAGCAGATACCAAGGGGCCACAGCACCAGAGGCAGGCGTGAGCAGGTTGGAAACGTTCTGTGGCGGGCCTGTGCCGTCCGTATTAGGGTACACAGGGTGATCGGTGTCAAAGAAGTTTTGCCCATCAAAGCACAATGTGGACTGCCCGACCTTGAGAATGCCGAAAGAATGCTTGTCGGGATAACGAGCGGCACTCAGTCCCATTTCCTGGAACAGAGGCGTGTATACACCTACATTATCGTCTTCGATATCAGTGCGCTTTACTGACACCGAGCCTTCATACAGCTTATTGGTGATAGCGTAGCCATACGCTGCCATGTCCTTGAGTTGACGTTCACCAATCCATTCTTGCAAATCTGGGAACTGGCCCAACCAGCCGTAGGTATTACTGGCCGACGTACTTGGCACAACCGTGGCAATCTTCTCGTACTGGGATGGCGTGGTCTGAAGTGCGCCTTGAAATGTGTTCAGAAAGCCTGTAAACAAAGCTTTCAGCAGTGGGGGCGTAATTATTGCCATGAAACTCTCCTGATGATGTTAAGTGGTTGTTTTAACCGTAGTTGATCTGCTGGGCTTTACTTGGCGTACTTCTTCTTGCCAGCGGCATAGGCTTCTGGCGTCTGTCCCAGCAAACGGGCGGCGTCCAGTTCTTCTGCTGAAAGGGCCACACCGTCAATTTCGACCTTCGTACCAGATGTTTGCGTACCTGCCAGGGCGGCGATCTGTGGTGTCGTCGCGATAAAGGCATTCAAGGCAGCCATGTCCTTTGCGCCCAGGTCACGCGCCCACTTTTCCAGGGCTGGCAGCAGTTTTCCTGCGGCCAGGGCAGCTTCAACGACCTTGTCCACGGCACTGCCGTTGACCTGGTTTGCTAACGCAGACAGTTGTGTCTGCAAGGCATTCACCGCTTCGATAGGTACAAATTTAGCCGGGTCAGGTGTAGTCGTCCCTGCAGATGCCAGTTGTGCAGACAGCGCCGTTACGCTGTCTTGTTGCTCCTTCGCCTTGATCACAAAGGCATTCAGTGCTGACAGGGCCGTGGCTTCGTTTGCCTTGTCGTCCAGGCCCAGGACTTTCAGCAGTGCTGCTAACAGTTCATTCATTGGTTGCTCCTCTTCTTCATCATCAAAAAAATGGGATGACAGAGCAGCCAGCCTGGCCTGTTGCATCCCGTCTATACCTGCATAATTGGTCAGCGCTGCCATCGTCAGCTTGGTAATGCGACCCGTATTTGCATCAAAATTAATTACCGGACTGATAAACCTGTACTCGCTGGTCTCGATGGCCAGGGCCGCTGCAGGCGTCCATTCCACGTCTATGGCAAACAGGCCGACTCCCTCGCGCCACTCAAGCGTCTTGAACCATCCTGCAGCGGGCGCTGGCTGGCCGTTCTTTTCTTTCCACAGGGTTTGGTGCTCGTAATCGATTACTGCAGGGTTGCCACGGGCAGCAGCAGCGGCGATCAAGGTTTGCGCGTTGTCTGCATCCAGCACCCATTCAGTGCAGTTGCAGCCTTCCAGATTGGCGGGACGGCCATCGATGGCGGTAAAACGTCCGGCAGGCAGCAATTGAATTTCTTTGCTTGCCTTGACATCGATCTGTATCGACAAAGCTGCTAAGGCCGTGCCGTTGCGTTTTTTGAGTGAGGTTTTCTTGTCCATGTCGCCATGATCGGCGCATGCCAGTCTGGCGACTATTTGAAGGGGTTCAGTGGCTTGGTGTTTCGTTTTGGAGGATTTTGAGGCGGGTAGGCTGGACGGTTGGCGGCTGTGGGGCGATTTAACGCTGGTTTAACGCGGTAGGAGCATGATGGCATGCGGTTTGGTGCGTCCTGCCTGATTTAAACGCCCCTGAAGCCCGCAAATCAATTTTGGCTGTTTATCACATCGTTGATGTATTCCTGGATGGTTTCCACAACGATCTGCTGGGCGATGTCATCCGGTTTGCCGTCGCTGTCTAATGGCATGAATGGCCTGGCCGGAATGTCGCCCCACAGCTTGGGAAACTGGGAACGTGTCCCGCCAAACTGCTGCATGGCCGCGTACACCATGCTATTGCTAACAGTAACAGAATCCCAGGTGGCCACATAGCTAAACTGACGCATCAAGTCTTTGCTGATGCCGATCAGCGGCTTTTTAGACATGACACGCTCACCACCTTTTTTAGACAGTTTCCCGGCCTTGTTGTAATTACTTCCGCCTAACTGCTCCAGGTAACGAAGGATCGTTGTCTGGGTATTGGATGCCCAGGGAATGCCAGCCGGGGACGCGGATTTTTCAAAACTCTGTTTACTTACCTCCATCAGGTTTTCACCGATGGCCCGCATGGCTGGCTCGGTGTTTTGGGTAGCCGCGACTATCTTGGCCAGCAGCGCCTGGACTATCTGGTCATTGCTTTGGATTTCTAACATTTGCTTTCCTGTGCTATTATTTTAGTCATTGGCGTCACCGTCCTGGACGTAATGGTTGGGGAGAACACACATCAGCCAGATGCCTGCTAAACCTTGATATACATCGACAACAGGTTTAACACCCGGTTTTTCTTGCCTAGGCGTAGTTCAAATACTGCCGTTATCAAATCCCCATCTATTTCCTTGCTGGCCTTGACCGTGGGTAATCCGTGCTTAGACGGGTCTCCAGGGGAAAGCTTGTCTGCGTCGTTTAACACACTCAGCACATGCGCGAAGTCTTCCGGCGTCGGCGGGCGCTGCTTGCCGCCGTCACGGCTGTGGCTCTTGTTAACGTGCCTGGCGTACTCACTCTTGAGCATGACCATGAAGCCTGTTGTGTCGTCTCCGATTGCTTTTTGTATGTCGCTCGGATTCTCCACAAAGCCCAGGAACTGGTTTTCTGTTAAATCAGGGTTGGCTATCGCATCCTTGACGAACTGGACGACATCCTCGGCATGTACTGTTTTATTCATCAGCCGGGACAATGCCGTGCTAATGGCTGGGGGATAGGTAATCAGCTTGGCTTGCACTAGCTCGCGGAACGAGGTGGCGATGTTTGCACCAGGTGCATAGTTAAACCCGTCATCGATACCAACGGTATTGCCTGGCGCTGGCGCATCTGCAGGGCCGCGCCCGTTTGCTACAGCCTTCATATATACAGTCTTAGTGACTGCAATGACGCGGCACTGACATCCCCAGCCGTTAGGAGGGAAATGCTCTTGCCAGAAAGGATGGTCACGCGGCAGCGTTAAACCGTGCCAGGACTTATGCAAGGGCCTGGGAAACGTTACGCTGTCACTATGCAGGTACTGCCAGTACGGCTTCGCTTTGATTAACTCAGGGTCATTTAACTGCTGCCAGCGTCCCGCTGCATAGCTGGCGCTCATGTTCGTCTGGTAAATAACTTTCGTGCGCCAGGCTGTCTTTGCTTCTGACTCTTCCCCAGTCCAGCCAGTCCAGCCGTGTTTGGCGACGATCTGTTTAAAATCCTTTCTAAACGCCTGGATGCCAGTGCCTTGTTCGATGGCCTTGTTTATCGCTCCATGCAGGTCAGCCAGCAAATCTGCACTTTGCGCCCCCGCGACCATAAACCCGCGATCGTGCGCCTGGCGCATGATGTCATCCCATCGCTCAGTAGGTAGGTTTAGTTTTTTCTTGAAGAAGGTAAGCTGCTCCTGGAATGGCTTGTTCCATGGCGGCAGTTGTTCCAGGTCGGCCACGTTAACGACCTGCCTTTACTTCATACATGCCTGCGGCCAGGGCCGCTGCAATGCCCTGCGCCATCACCGCCTGCAGGTCTTCCAGGGGAAGCCCGGCATATGCATTCAGCAATGTAGCCTGCAAGGCTGGGAGGCTTTCCGCTTCGTTGACCAGCGATGCAATATGACTGACCACAGCTTGCCAGGCGTCTGCAGTATCCTGTTCAAGTGTCACCGCTTGTCTGTCTGCTGGCGCTTGCTGGTTTTTCGCCGTCAGCGCTGCAAATGCGCTCAGGCCCTGCGCTTTACCTTTGATGTTGGCAGCGCTCGTACCTGGTACGCGTACCAGGATAGGTTCATCTTTCAGTGGCGCTGGGATGCCGAGTTTCTTCTGTACCCACGTCACTGGGATGGGCGTGCCAACATCCACCAGGTTGGGCAAGGCCGTGGCAAAGGTTGTAAAGTCTTCTTTCTCCGACGTATCAAAGACCAGTAGAGGCAAGCGCCGTGGGTTGGCGTTTGGTCTGTTTAACGCTAACAGTGAATAGAACAGGTCGCGGCCTATAGTCGCGGCAACTTGCTTTGCATCTGAATCCCGCAGGTCGTGACGTACTTCATTGTGAACGGTGCCAAGTGCGTTGGTCGAGGACTTGCCGTCCGCCTGGCTGGTTAGTGTTCCGCCTAGGACAGCCTTGCTCACAGACCTTTCTGCCCAATCACTCATGGCGAGATGTGGATCATGTGTACCTCTTGCCGCCTGCTCAAACTCTATTTTCATTCCCTCCGGGATGATCCCGGCAGCAGCGTGGCCGATCTCGGTCACGGCCCGCAGCAGCGTTGCTTTCTCTTTTTCACCTGTACCTGTTGGATACGTACCCAGGCGAATGGGAATGCCGTAAATCTCCAGCAGCTCGGCCAGGTCACGGATGGCGAAGTTCTTAAACAGGTATGGCCATGCTAGTACTCGGTGCAGGCCACAGCGGGCCACGTAGCCGGACTTGGCACGGTGGACGTGCTTGATCCACCCCATGGGGATTAGCTCCGCACCAAGAGGGCTGCTATCGCGCAGGCGCAGCTCGTCCTGGTTGAACTGCGCGAGGCGGAACCAGGAGGCGGGCCTGTGATGCAATTTGTCAGGTATCCACTGTTTTTCGGTCAAGCCCCATTCCATTTCAACATTGGCGTAACCGAAACCTATACCGTCCATCATGGCTAACAGGCAGTCGTTAAAACCGCTGACCTGGGTAATAATTTCTGTTAGCCAGGCAGCATCGTCTTTCTCGGCTGGCGTGGCGTTCTCTGCTGGCTCTATCTTCCAGGGAATGGTCAGGATCGCATTCTTGCGTTTGCTGATCTCGCTAAAGATATGTGCATCTTTTTCTTCCATATCCGAAAATAAGTCAGCCTGCGCTTGCAGGTTGCCGCGCTCGGCTTCCTCCAATATCTGGGCAAGTCTGTAAGGCGTTAAACCCCGGCTTGGATGGTTTGCATACTCGGTCGGCAATGTGGCTATGCGGGCCGTCTGTGGCTCATGCAAGATTTCCTGCTGTATCGGATTGCCGTTGATATCGACGATTGTTCCCATTCTTCCTGCTCCTGTTTAGTATCCGCCCCGCCCCTGGTTAGCGGGGGCATCGTCTTGCAACCAGTTGGAAGCAAACGATTGTGGTTCATCGTTTCGACGTTTAACGCTCTGGAATTCAAACATGCCAGCGCCCCTGGTTACTGCGACCCAGTGCAGCAAGTGCAAGGCTGTTAAACCGTCGTAATGGTGATTCGATTGCGGCTCTGGCCACGTATCCAGCTCGCCAAGTAGCAAAGTCAACTTTGCATGTAACAGAATCGTCGGCGCGATTTCATCTGTTACATAAGGTTCTAAGGAGTCGATCCTAATCTCTGGCGGGACGGTAGCTGTGACTCCGATCAGGGGAAGCGCAACACCCTTGGCCAGCCCTGCATTGATGAATGTCTGACGTGAGTGCTCATAAGCATTGTTGTTCTCAAAGGCAATACCCAAACACTTAAACTCTCTTTGCATGTCGATCAGGTCGGATTCCAGCTTGGATGGCACCCGGCGCTTGATCCATGCTTCCATGACGTGCACTCTTTTATTCTCACGATCTAGGCCACCAACGAGAATAGATGACGGGTCAGACTTCCTGCTTGCGCCCATGGATGGGTCACAGGCTCCGAAGATCAGCCAGTCTTGCAGGCGTTTTACCCAGAAATGAATCTTGTTAAAAGTCTTGTCTTCGTCACTCCGAGCGTCGCCCTGCATCTCGGTGTTAAACGCCTTACGTGCTGTCGCTCTTTGGCGCATCAGCCAGTACAAAGGCCGGACGGTCGGCCAGGAAGTGACCGCACCTTCATCCATGGCATCTTTATTTGCCAGGTAGAAGCGGTAAGATAGACGGTCGTTATTGTTGATGACCTGGTTACTTTTGGCTGCCGCTTCTGCTTGAGTGACATCCGCATTTCGCATCAATTCTTCGCACTCTGCCCATAAGTCCATATTGGTAGGCATAGTTTCGATTGCGCGGAAGTGATGCACCACATGACCGATAGTGCGCTTGGCTCTGCTGATTGGGTCGTCCTTGTCCAGGATCGTACCAACGCCCAAATATTTAACGCTGCCATCAGGCGGGCCGAGGTAATCAATTGCCTTGCTCAGCCAGTTCCAACGGTTGTCACGTTCGGTCGGGCTTTTGGCTTCCGCATCCGTGATCAAGTCATCACCCAGCAATAGCTTAGGGCGGCTGGCACCGTGAAACGTTCCGCGAATCGCTTGTTCTGCACCGAATGGCTCTACCTTGACATTGGTCTTGGTGATGAATTCGCCGACCTTCCATGTCGGGCCTTTGCCGCACACCTCGGGAAAATCCATGGCAAGGGCAGCATTAACCGTCAACTCAGTTTTAACGACCTCAAGCAGCTTGGTTGGCAGTTTAGTCTCCGCCCCCAGCAAAATGACATAATCAATAAAATAAGGGGCTGGATCACTCCAGCCTATTTCTTTCCTGATTTCTTCCCTCTGCAGGAGCGCCTGGACTGCAATCCATACTGGCCCTATCTTAGTCAGCATGGATGATTTTGCCTCACCCCTGGGAGCAATCCACCATTCCTTAATGCCGCCTGGCTGCCGCAATAGTTGCGGATAGCGTTGGCAGAATTGGCCCTGGAATAAAGATGGTTCGCCCCTGATGTGGTGCGGAAAGTAGGTGTAAGCAAAAAATTGAAAATCACCCATCAAAACGCGTTTGCGGCGTGCCGCGATGGCAGTCTTAGAAGCGTCCAGACCAATATGGTGCGCTTCAATGTCGCGTCTCAGGGATGCGGTAAGCTCCGCAATCTGGTTCTTGAACTCAGTGCTGGTAATAGAAAAATCAAGGTTCATTTTGTCTTGGCCAGTAACTTGGGTAATACGTCGGCGAAGGGTTCCAGAATTTCAACGAAAGCCGAGCCGTGTTCTGGGTAGCGCTCTTGGACAAACTCCGCCAGGCCGCGCAAGACCAGCATCCCAATCGCCAGAGCGTTGGTTTCCGGCAGAAAGCGCTTCATCGCGGCCATAGACTTATGGATGTTATCCATCAGGCTGGACAGCAGTTCGACGCGCTGGACGGCTGGCATTTTGTCATCGGCCTTGATCAAGGCTAGGACACTGTTAAATTGCACCAGCATTTCCGTTAGGATTTGCTGGGACAACTGCTCAACGTTGCCGCCTGCCAGAGCGGATGCGCTTTTAAGCTTGTCCCAGTCGTCGCCAGCCTCCAGGGCTTTTTCTTTCCAGCGCCGGGCGGTTGCATACGCGACGCTGGCCAGCTTGGCCGCCTGCTCAAGTGAGAGACGGTCAAATACATAGTGCTTGCGCACCTTGGCACGGACGTCTGCGGATTTCGCCATTAATGCCCCAGCTTTCGTTTAATGATTTCTACAATCACAGCGACACCAACACTAGAGCCTATGCCCGCAATGACTCCTGCGCGGTTGCTGCTGGTCTCCAGGGCGCGGATGCGCTGCTCGTGATCTTTAACGCTCTCGGCAATTTTTGCCGGGTTAGCCACCTCAATGACGCGCAAGCGGCTTTCATGGCCGTCTAGGCGTTGGGTTAACTTTGTATCCAGGCTGGCCAGTGCGATTTCCTGGCGTTGGGATGACTGGGCCTGTGCATCCAGTTTGGCTTCCATCCGGCCAAGGATGCGGGCTAAATCGTCGTTACTTATTTGCATAGAGTTCCTTTATCGCCTGAAAATTTTTTGTCTTGCATCGTCTCGCCTGGCGCAATCAATGCACATCTGGCACCCTGGAGAAGCCTTGCGACGTTCTGTTGATATCGGTTCGTCACAAACGACACACCACTCAGCGCTGATTTGTGGAGCCTTTGCCTTCAGGCTGGCCAGCCTGGCCATCTCCGCTTGAATCGCGCCGTCCCGGTTTTTTTCTTCCAGGTCGGTGGCCTGGTCGGAGATATCACTGCTCATGCTCTGGGCTGGCCTTTGCGGGGTTGATGTGCCAATCAATCAGGGCGTCAAGCCTTGCGCGGCAGGTGTTGTACTGGGCTGCAGCGCCGTTGATCCAGGCGGCGATATCTGTATCGGTGGCAAAGCCGGTACTCGTCTCAGCAGGCCCGCTGGCGGCGTTGGACAAGGTGGCAGGCTCACTACCTGCTGCGGCGCGGTTGAGCAGGCCGACAGTACGGCCATTGAGACAAGTGCGGCCAGTGGTGCTTTTTTGGATTTCATTGTTTAACTCCGTTTTAGTAGTGGCCAGCCGTTGCTCGGTTAGATCAAGGGAGGTTTGCAATGCATTGGCGCGTTGGTTGGCGTCCTGCAGGCGAACCAGAGCAGCCTGGGTGGCTTGGGCCTGCTGGTCGCTATGCTGTGCTTTAATGCCAGCCAGATTGGCCTTGGCTATTTCGATTTGCGCGGTGTCATAGACATGCGCTGCGGCAGCGCCCAGGGACATACCGAAGGCAACCAGGAGCATGTCAAACCATCCGAAGTTTGATAAAAATTTCATGGCTGGCCTACCGTTCTGCCCCAGGCTGAATAGCGATACTGCAGGCGGTTGAGGATTCGGTCGGGATAGCCCAGGTTTTCAGAGCAATGGATAACGCTGCGCTTGGCACGACCACAGGCCGCGTCTATAGCCTCATGGTTCAGCGCTGGGCGGACCAGCGCAGCTTCTGCCTGCCAATGGCCCAGGCCGCCGTTATAGCTGCGATCCATGGCCCAGAGTCGGTCAAACTCGGTTAGCCCGGCAACACGCTGATACAGCCACAGGTCATAACCGATCATGGCCCGCATTGCCCAGATTGGATTGCGTGGTTGACATTCCTGGGCCGACAGCTTGTTTAATGCACACCACCAGGTAGCAGTGGCTGGCATAAATTGAGTCATGCCGAGTGCGCCGACCCTTGATACTGCGTCAGGGTTCCATCCACTTTCCTGCTGGACTTGAGCCGCAAAGACTGGCACAGGTGCATCTAAGCCCCACACTGATTGGGCAATGCGCGTTAAATCATTCCGATATTTATTTGCGGCTTGCGGTACTTCCTGGGCATTTGCGGGTGAGGCTAAACACATAACCATTGCAACCAGGAGCGTTGCAAGGATTACTGGCAGCGAGAAAGCAGATAGGAACTGGCGCATGTTATGCCCCCAGGCCAACCGCGATCATGGCGGTGCCAACTATAAACGCCCGTCGCCACATGGATGCAGCCGCGAGTAAGTCGTTCTGTAGGAACCGTTCCAGCTTGAATTGTAAGGGTGGGTCTTCGACTTCTTCGATGTCCTCTAACGATTCAATGTCCGTGGCCAAGAACGAATCTGGCCGCGCATAAGGGAACAGGCTGCGATCCAGCCAATAACCGACCACCCCAGCGATGGTGATCAGACTCAGCTTGTAAAGGCTTACGGGTATCTGCGCGGGGGAAAAGGCAAGTACTAAGACTGACAGCAGCAATGCAGCTATCAGCCAATCGGTCATACGGGGAAGTTTTTTCAAGATATTCTCCTATCAGGTTAATGTGTATTGACACATCACCAAGGATAGAGAGACCTTGCTTTTGAAACTATTGGAAGGGGTTCAGTATAAACAAAAAGCCGCTGTTCTAAGTCAGCGGCTCTACTACTAATTTAAGATATTTCAAACCAAGACTAATAAACATTTACAGACGTTATTCTCTTCGTTTTCACTTTGACCAAATTTGGAATATTACTTGGGACTCCAAGTTCCATTTGTAATCTGGCTATCCTAACGCGGCCACTATCAACAATAGGAACAGAGCAATAGAATAGGTCCCCTCCAGTTAGCACTTGAGTTGAACAATTTTTGATAGTGCCTTCAACGTCTATTTTCAACATGTCTTTCAGCAGTACATAGTAGGAGCTTGAACTGCATTTAGATTCCAAACAAGTTTTCAAAGCGTCTTTGTTTGCTTTTTGTTGCAGTTCAAATTTTTCTGCTTTAGCTAGGTCTTCTTTTTCCTGTTCGGCGCGCATTTTTGGCAAATTTTCGTTGTAAATTTTCGCGTTGATTTCAGCTTTTAGCTTTTGAGACTCCTGCTTTTCTTTAAGGTTGTCGTATTCAACTTTAAGACTACGTGCATACTCTGCATTCTCTCTCTTGACGTTCTCGTAACCATCGTCTTGTCTCTGCTGATCCTTTTTTTCAGTCCGAATTTTTTCTCCAGAGCCGACGCATGGAAATTCTTGAAACACAACTTTGCCGTTCACTGAACACTTAAAAGCATCGGCATGCGCGGACGTTACTGCAAAAAGAAACATCAAAAATATCAGGTTTTTCATTTCAGCCTCACTGTTCAAAATAAACTTTCTTGCACATATCGGCTTATCTGATTGACCTGGCTCATATCTGTATTCTTTAGGATTTCCCAGATGCGGCGATCAGAAAGCCCGTATTCCCGCATTAGTTCCCGGACTGCTGTTCCGCCATTATACTTCTTGACGATATTTTTGTTGCGTTCTTGTCTATACTGGCTTGCAAGGTTTGGAATATAGAGACGTTCACCGCCGAAGTGCCTGCAAAGGCGCTGGGCATTTGACATTCCTACTACTTCAGCCAATGCGGCGAAAGTTTGCGCACCCAGGCCCGTTTCTGACTTCGGAAAGTCAAAGCTGCCGCCGCCAAAGTTTTTGGTATCCATCATAAGAATGGCGGCGCTTTCTCCGATCATACTGATCATCAGCTTAACGATGGCTTCTGGGTCGCGCTGTGTCATGAGGTGGCTCTCCCGTTTCTGTCTGCATCTATCATAAGCGCGGCAATGATCTTGCCAAGGTCGCCTACTGAGCAAAACTCAATTCGTTCATACCCCAGGTTCTTGACGAGCGGTGTAACATAAGACCAAGGCCGTTTTGCTTCAGCCAGCAAGGCTTCAATCTTCTCCATTCTTGGCATGCGGTCTGCCCCGACTTTGGGCATCTGATGTTTTGGTTTGATCTTGAAGCCCAGGCGCTTGAACTCGTCCAGGAGTGCTTTCCGTTCTTGCCAAGTCAGGTCTTTGGATGACTCCTTGCCTGCGACCCGTCTCAACAGTGCCCGATAAGAATCGTCAGCCATGGCTAGCTGCACCTTGGCTATATGTATCTGTGCCAGCTCGGCCCGGCGCAACTGGTCAGCATTGCGTTGCTTTAGCATGGCTCATATCCAATATGAACTACTTCAATGCTCTGATTGTTTTTCACAAAATGGCGGCGCATGTCCTTAACGTTGCTCCATACAGGGCTGAAGTAGCTGTATTGCTGATTGAATCGTGCAAGGTCAGCTTTTGGGCATCGCTTTCCACCATAGATTTTGATTAATTCGGCGCGAGCTTTTGGTTTCAGCGCGTACTTCGAAATTTTGCGGAAAAACCGCTTTGTTTCATCTGCGTCCGAATCGGGTGACAACCATTTTCCATCCATAACGCCATTGACATAGATCATCACTACATACTTCAGGGACTTCTCTCTTGCGACGCGTAGATTGATCTTATAGCCGTCAATTTCCAGTTCAACGACTCCCCACGCGCTAGACAGGTTCGCCTCAACTTCCGCCCATTGCTCCTTAGTGATTTGCATTTGTTTCCTCCTTGGCTGCTCATCAGTACCAGGTAACCACACCTGGCAGACAAGGCGGTGAACTGCCTTGTTTCGCTTGTACGACAATTAAAGCGAATGACCCTTAACGCGGGTCATTCGGGGCATTCACCTCTCGGAAGGTTACCGGGCATGCCCTGTAGCTGTTACCGTAATGCTTTGCTGATTTGCGCCACCTGCTACCTGGGCGCTCGCTATGTTGTTACGTGCTACTGGTCGTCTCGCGCTTGCTGCGCCAGATAAACACCTTCTTTCTCGCCTCATGAAAGGCAATCAGTGCTTTGTTCTCAAACTTAAACAAGGTTGTCAGCCGGGCCAGTTCCTCCAGTCCGTCAATCAGTGGCTGGCATGGCGGATTCCGGCCAGCGTCTGCTGGGTATTCCTTAAATGTGACCGATGATGACGTGCCATCGTCAGCGGTATAGTTGATGGTCACTATGGCCTTAACGATTTTCGGTTCAGTCATAAGGCCGCCATATCCAGAGGTATAGGGTTGTATTGGTCTGTGTCGTCTTGGCGTTCATAGAAGCGGATGTACTGCTTACTACCCACGACCTGGACAGACTCGCCAATGGCGGTCATGGCATTGATCCAGCGCTCATCCTTGATATCCAGACGGCGCAGTGCCAGGATGCGTCCATGATTGAGGTTGCCCTCTCTGTCGGTTTTGAAAGCGTCCTGAACAAGCACCTGGATTTCTGGGCTTGAACCTTGGCTCCATTCCTTTATGCATTCATCAATGAGCGCTTTCGCTGCCTGCAGGCGTTCGTCAAACTGGATGTTCTCTGATACCGCAAACTGTATTTTGTATCTGCCATCGAAAGAAAACATCGTGACATTTCCCTTTTTTCCGCCAAGCTTTGCCTTGTACTCTTCGGCACTCAAGGTAACAAAGGCGGAAATGTCGCCGAAAGCGGATTTCTTAAATTCGCTCAAAGCAGCATTAAGAGCTACCGCTTTGGCCATCATTTCCTTCACCAGACCGTCTCTAGCCTTGTCAATTGGTTTGACCTTGGATGGTGGCCAGAAACGTCCTTGTGCGTCTTCCATGAAGTCTGTTGTATCGGTTGTCATGTTGTTCAATTCCTGGTTACTGGGTTACGGGTGTTTCTGCTTGGGCCAGCCAGTTTGCGTACCTTGCGCACTTCTGGTAATCCTGCAGGCCGTCTTTGAGTTCTGCGCGAATGACGTACTTGAGCACGTTGCCCTTAAAGTAGCCCCTGAGTTCTTCTGGCGTCAGCTTGGCCCGTAGGATGTCGATAAATTCGATACCTCCGACGGTATAGTGCTGTGGTGTGTTGACCGGGTCGTGCTCTGGTTTGGTCAGTAGGACGGCCTTTTGTGGTGTCGTCTCTGGTGCAGCCAAGTCGTCTGCTTCCGATGCCAGGCAATACCATTTCCCACGCTTGATCACGGTGCCGTCTTGGATGAGCCTGGACAGATACTGGGTCGGCGAGTACTTGGCTGGCTCTATCCCCATGGCCCTGCACAGATCGTCTGCCGTTACTTCTTTTTTCCCCACCAGGAAAGCAAGGGCTTTGTCGATCTTGGTCGGCCCTTTGGTCTGGGATTGTTTGACAATCTCGTCCTGGACTTGCTTAACGGTGGCCTGCTCCTGGTCTTTCGCCTTTTCGGCTGGCGGTGTTGCAGCCACCCAGCCCAGCACAGCTGGATTCGCCCGATAAGCGTCCACTTGCAGACTATTTGGCGCTGTAACCTTGGTTGCCATGAGCTTGCCATGGCGCGTTGCTGTAACCAGGATGTTTTCGACCACATCAGGATCGATGTCCAGTTTGTCGCTGATCTGGACGGCCCGCAGCCCTGGCTGACTTCTTACCAGGCTGATGATTTCCTCTTCGTGTTTGCTCATGATGTGCCTTTCGAGTTAGTGAATTTGGTTGGTGGCCGCTTGCACGACTTGCACGCGCTCAGCCATGAATGCATCCAGTGTTGATTTAACGCGGGCGTCATCAAGACTCACATGTGCATGCACGAGGCGTCCCAGCCAACCTGCCATTCCTTTGACGGCATCCCTGAATCCATTGCGCTCTTTGAGTGCCTGCAACAAGGCAGCCTCAAGTTCGTCATAGGTGGGCTTCTCTTTTGTATCCAGTTTCTCTTCTATTACTTGCAGTGCTGATTTCATTCTTCTTCTCCTACTGTGATTTCAACGGTGGGAACGGCATTGCCCACGGGTTTGGTTTTGGTTGGGCGTACTACGTCCTTGATTTGCTCCATCTTGTTGCTGCCCCATTCGCTGTGCAGGACAATCATCACTTTGGCATTTGCTGGACATCGACGCAGCCTCTGCATCAGTTCCAGGACGTTCATTTAACGCCCCTCCAAGGCACGTAGACGCAGCGATAGTTCATTGCGCCGCATCATCGTTTTAAGCCGGTTCTTATCGGTGAATATTCGATTGCCTTGCAGTTGCTGGTCGTACCAGTCAAGGTCACGACTCAATTTGATGTAGCGGCGATCCAGGCGCTTGATCTGGAAGGCGACGATTGCGTGTTTAACGCTTTTAATAACGCTGCTCATGCTGACTCCTTTCCCGCTACTTGGCTTTCAGCCTCTGCAGGAGCGAAATCAAAAATAGAATGTGTACCTCCGTTGAATTCCACTCTGACTGTAGAAATGTTGAACAGGCCACCATTTGTGTAATTGCATGGGCCACCCGTGGTGTCGCCCATTTCTTTCGCACTCTCGGTGTAACGGCCAATGCACGAGTAGGCGTTTGCACCTTCCGGGGCGTTTGCCTCTTCCCAGTCCTTTACAGCAGCTACAAAGCCGCAAGATGGGCAAATGAATTTCCAGTTTGCAGAACTGGTACCAAAGCGCTTTATCGCTTCAGCTCTCCACTCGTCGTGGGTATAATGCGTAAGTACTTTCATGCAGCCTCCTGTGCTGTTTGTACGGTTACTTGAGGGCCACCAACCACGGGGAGTGGTAAAGTCACCTTGTCGATAATTCCAGCCTGCTGGACAGGTTCGGAAGCTGCTTGGCGCATTGCTGGCCGTTTCGCTTTAGGTGCGATTACCTTGCTTAGTGGCGCTGGCTTATGCGGACAAGATTGACAAGCCTGCCAATGCATCATCTGGCGCGGGTTTTGTGTGGGAGCTGCGCACAGTGCGTTTTCCCGGCAGACAGCAACACCGATGATCTTGTACGTATGCGGACACTCCAGCTGCTCAAATGCTCGGCGAAATTGCAGCTCTATGCCATTCGTGCTGGCCTTGCCTTTGCCGTACTCGCCAATGCCGTTCATTACCGCAGAAAGCGTGGAACGATTGACTTGCATCTTCCCGGCCACGACTGTTTTGTTAGTGGCATCCACTTCCACCTTCATGGCCTTGAACCAGTCGCTATCCATGTATTCACAGTGTTTCATCTTCAGCTCCTATTTCATCGACCCACACAATGCGGTTCCAATTCGGGTCATACACGGTTTTTGTTCTTTGGATCATTGGAGCGCGTGGCCCGCTTTCCATTTGGCGCTTGAGTCGATAACGCGCTGGCTGAGCTTTCTTTCCTGCAACTGCTTCTTTGGTGCATTCCAGGTATCCTGCTGCAGCCAGGGCATGGACATAATTGCGGGCCGTTTCCTCGCCCACTGTCTGGCTCGTTGTGCTGGCAAAAGATGCAAGCTCCCTAAAATTGAAACTCTGCCCTTTGAGTACACGGCGCAATGTTCCCCACATGGCCTCATTGACGCTGCCTTGCGTGACTGTTTCACCTTTCTTGGTCAGCCTGGGTGCTTCCACCCCGTTATCCTTGATAAGGGCGTAGATGTTGCGCCTGCAAATTCTGCCTGCTGGTTCGGTGTCAATGACTGCGATAAAACCCGCTTTTAAGAGGACTTTGACGTAGTCTTTGACGATGCTGTCAGACACCTTGCCGAACTCGGCCAGTTGCGCCTGGGTGAACCTTTCCGGCTGCTTGCGTACCTGCTCCCATACCCTTTGGCGTGGTGTCTTACCACCGCGCATTTCTTGCGTTGCTGGTAGTCTGGCCATCGTTAAATTTTCCTTTTCGGATGTGTGGCTGATGGCAACGCGATTTTTTGCAGTGCAGCCAGGTTAATGTTTTCCTTGCCAGTGACCAGGCAGTCTTCATGAATGACATTCAGGCACTTGACGACGGCTGACACAGAGCCTTTGGAGAAGGTCGTCAAGGCGCTTAGCGCTTCTTCTGCAAAATCGATGCTTGGGCAATAGATCGGGGCCAGCTTGGCCGTGTCCTGCACGGTCACATCCTGTGCCTCGGCCCATGCAGCTATGCGGCGATAAAGCTGTTTGAACGCAGGTTTGGTCAATTCGCTAGGCAGCTTTTCCTCGCCCACTAGTAGGATGGGCGACTGTGTGCAATCGAATATGGCGCGGGTGATTTGTGCCAGTGCCGGACGTTCAATAGCCCTGTTAAACTCGTCCAGGATCAAAATGCGACCAGAGACGGCTAACTGGTTGTTGACCATATCGAACAGGTCAGGGACGCTGCAGCTTTTATCCCAGTCCACTTTCATCTCATCCAGAATCTTTTGCAGGAAAGTTTTCTTAGTCCAGACTGGCTGAATTTGGACAAAGTAGGCGCGTGTCTCCAGTGCCAGCACATTGCTGGAAAAGGTCTTGCCCCAGCCCGATGGGCCATACAAACAGCCGATGCCATCCATTCCCTGGCGACGGTTTTTTAATTGATCCAAGGTTGTTGCCACCAGGTCAAACGTGGCGATTGCGGCCACGCCACCTTTTGGGCGATTGTTTATTTGCTTGTCTTTTGTCATAATCCTTGTGCTTTCGTAGTTAGTTGTTCATGAACAGCATGGTTGCCGCCATGCTGTTCTCTTCCTGGCCAGACTCCTCCAGGTAACGCTTGTAAAACGTTCTGTACTCTGATGACATGGGGTACGACTTATGCCACCGAGCCAGTGTTGCATCGTTAATTTCGCCTCCTTCCTGTACTTGTTGCTCTAACCTGTGCCATCTGGTCAGGCGCTCTTGCCGTGTTTCCGGCAATTCAAAAACATTGCTTTGTTCGACTGATTTAACGGGTTTCTCAGCTTCTTCCCGTTGAGGTGCAGCAGATATCAGAACCTGCTCCGATTCGCGCTCTAAAGCCCATTTGCTGCGTAATGTGTCGATATCTGAAGTGATTTGTATGCCCTTGATGACTTCCAATTCCAGCGGGGCGGAACCATTGCGTTCTGCGCGGACTTCTTCCAGCTTGTTTTCCAGGCGCTTTTCGCGGCCAGCGGCCCGCTTGTCACGCATGCGCTCCACAAAGGACTGGGGCATGTAGTCGCGCAAGTTACCGTCCAGGTCTGCTGTGCAAATTAGGCGGCCATCGTGGTGATAAACCCAGACCATTTGCGGGTCATGGAGGTCATAGCCGACACAGGCTTCTGTGTCGTTAAAGTCTTCCAGGGCAGCGTTAAAGTATCTGTTTCCGAACAGTTCAATTTCACAGCGGCGCACAGACCGGACTATTTGTGGCCTGAACAACGGTCTTGCCTCGGTTTCACTGATCCGGTGCGGCGCAAATCCTTCCGCTTCTGCCGTTGCCCAAGCTTCGTCTGGACTCATGTGACGGCGTCGGCCAGTCTCCGGGTCTGTGATTTTCGGTAATGACCTATGCGGACGGGCGTTGTACTCGGCAACCTTGTCCCTGGCGAACTCCAGGAATAAAGGCCACGGCATCAATGGCATCGTGCTGGTGTGTGTCGCTTTTTTCATGATCGCCTGACGCGACAGCTTGAACACCTGCAGCTTGGCCTGGCGATCCATGTCCTTGCCAATGTAACCAGGGACTTCCTTGGCTGCGTTGACCCACACTGTTTGGTGCAGTCGCTCAATCACACCACGCGCCTGGCTGTTGTATGGCAAGCTATTGACCATTTCCGTCCCCAGCCTGGCCATTAAACCTGTCGCCGTGGCTGTCATCATCTGGTTGACGTAGCCTGAGCCGTTATCTACGTACAAAATGGCCGGGATGCCGCCCGTTAAGGCTGCTACGCGCAGCGCATCCAGCACCGCCAGCGCACTTTCAGCCAGGTCAACAGACCAGCCAATCAGGCGACGTGTCCCGATATCGACGACGGATGTAATCTCTGGCCTGAATGGTCGGCCATGCATGGGATGCTGTACTTCTGCATCGAACGTGTGGCCGTCGGCACTGTATATGTCAGACGGCAGCAGCTTGCTGAAGTCGCGGCGCACGAATTTTTTGATTGTCTTAAGTTCTCGGTCGCCCATCCTTCCAATTTGCCTGGAAACACTGCCGACCTTGTCCAGGAATCGGCGCACTTGGTGAATGCTAGGCAGCTCGCCCTGGTATATCTTGGCAAATTGTCGATATGCATGCTCTACCGTTGGTTTTTCTGGTTTTTGGTAGTGGCCCAGGAATGATTCTGCCCAGGCGGGTACATTCATGTCTTTCTCACGTTTCTTTGGGACTAGCTCGCCACTTTTTTGATAAGCGACAAAACGTGTCAGGCTTCGATCTGATGGCAACCCATCTGGGCTGGAACGTCCACGGCCATCCCTGGCCAATTTGAGCATGGCAATCAGCTGCGGGCTGGCTTCGCCTTTTTGCGCCATGCTGATCAAATGCTTTGCGGCGCGTTTTAACGGATAGCCAGTGCCTTGCATAATCGCGTTTAACGCATCCAGAACACCTTTACGTGCGTCACCCGTTAAACTTTGGGCTTCGGTGTGCGCGATGGTCGTCTGTGGCTTGACCGTTGGCAGTGTTCGCGCTGGAATTGTCGCTGCAAGCTGCTTTGTGGCTTCTTGGCGTATCGCTTCCATCACTTCTGAAGGTGGCGTGTATTCGCGGCGAATGCCGCCTCGGCCAGATACTTCAACATAGCTCCAGAGCTGTCTTTCTGTAAGCAATTGAATACCTCGTACACTGCTTGGAAGACCTGGAATCCGCAGCGCTGCCAGGTCGGCGGCAGTGTAATGGGGTTTTACGATTACCTGACTCATGCAGGTTCACCGATTGAATAAGTACGCTTCACTGAGGCAAAGTGCTTTTTAGTTAAGTCGCGGGCGTCGCATTCATCCGCTGCAGCCAGCAATGCTTTGGCAAAGGCGCGTACAGCTGCGGGGCTCATTTCGACGTGCGGGCCTGGCATTTCGTCAATGACTACCAGCGGTTTGTTAAGGCGTGTTTCGGTCAAGGTGACTTGTAAAGTTTTCATGTTCTACTTTCAATCGCAAGTGTTAAACAGTTCAAGTTCTGGCTCGCAAGCCTTGGTAACGTTGCTGCGCTGGTAGGCCAGTTGACCCAGTGTGGTCGTCAGCGCGGCCAAGGTTTGTTCTATGGCGTCGCCGTTTTGATAAAAGCGGGATAGCAGCGCCATGGCTTCAGAAAAGCAGGCCTGCACTTCGACCAGGTCGGTGACCTTTGCAGTTTTTCCGGCTGCGATCGCGACCACAACTTTGTCGCCATGTGCCAAACACAAGTAATCACTGACAAAGGTGGCACCGCAAAATGCTTCAAACTGGCGTATGCGGTTCAAGGGCATGGAAGTTTCTCCCAACCAGCGGTATAGCCTCTTGACATCCACACCCATAAGGTCAGCCAGGACTTTGATGGGGCGGCGCTGTTCAGAACCGGCATATTCCACGCACAATTCCATCGCCTCGCTGAGGCTTGTAGCTCTTACTGATTTCCAGCGTCTTTTTCGCAACGACATTTTCACAACTCCGCGAAACGTAAAGATGGTGTTAAGTCCAGTGACGGCCTATGATTCATTTCAAGCAACAGCGCACTGCAAAGTGCGAAGTGACTTGGTAGGAAGCGTTAAAACTGGCGTAAAATTCCGCCTCTCATAGCGCAATGGCCAGATTTCCTCTGGAGCGACTCCGATGGCAGCAGCAATAATGCTTTCTGCTTTTGGGTAGGGGCGATCTAAGGCTGAGTTGATGGTTCTCTCAGCCAGGCCGCTTTGCACTGAGAGTTGGCGCAGCGACCAACCTTTTTTATGAAGCGCGGCGACGATATCCGCACGATGCCAATCGGCTTGCGCGGATTTTTTTGGGGCGTTTGATGCATCCATTGTTTTCCTCTTTGGGTTGGGTCAATGGATGCATGTTAAGTGTGAAAAAGTGCGAAGTCAACTACTTCATTGTATTTCGCAGTTATATTTTCCTACTTGTGGCGGAATGTTTTTTAACTTATTGATTTTAAAAGATATTTATTTTTAATAAACTGCGAAGTAGATTTCGCAGTTACAGCGAATAAAGTGCGAAATGACAAAGTTATATACAGCGGCTGAAATTGTCGAGATGAAATTGCCAAATTTGCCATCAACGAAGAGAGCAATTCAATTACGCGCTGAAAAAGAGGAATGGCACTTTGAGACGAGAGTCGGCTTAGGCGGGATTAGGAAGATGTTTGAAATCCCTGAAGCTTACCTACCAGGCTACGTGCCTATGCTTGACCGTGTAGGTAAGAAAAGGGTTGGAATTGACGTCGATCGCATTGCTTCAGTAGCCAAGGACAAGTTAGGTGAGAAGCTCGACCTCAATCGCCTCAAACGTGCAATGCAATTCCTTGAACGCTATTTGGATGAGAACAATGTCACTATCACCGTAGAGCGCAAGAGCGAAATAATCGGCGTTTTATACAATTACATGGAGACTCATGGCAGCGATGAAGACGTGGCACAGTTGTTAAAGCTAGTAGCTTAAAACGTTAAAAAGTAACAATATTGGCTGTCGTGTAACTAAATGTAGTTTTGCAATTACAATGTGTCATCAATATAGGATGGCGTATGTAGTTTGTGGTAAAGCGGGGAGACGACGATTTATTAATTCAAATTTTGGAAAGTGAACTTAAAAGCACTCCGCCATTGATTGTTTGCCTGCACTGTCAAGCGATATCGATCCAGATATCCAGAACCGCCACCAACGACCCCGTCTACTCAAGAAAGTATCAATCCTGGTACAGAAGTTTGCTGAATGGTGACAATAGTCGTGCAAAAGTTATTCACAATTCACCATTTCTTATCAAATGCCAAAAGCGGAAGTTTTGGCCCCTAATCGGGCTGATAGCCACGCTGGCATTAGGTTTTGCCATGTTCGGTTGCCTTGCTGAATAGGGACAAAACGATCACTCCCCCACAAAGGCTTCGGCACCAACCGCATAATCATTCGACAAGATCACATAATCGGGCCGTTTATTCGCAGGGCGTGCAGCGATTTGCCTGGCGTATTCCAGCGTCTTTAAATGGTCACGTTCAGAATAGATCACTTCCAGCTGTATGCCCAGACTACGGGCAGCAGCCGTCATGCCATTGCTGGCAGTGACCCAATAAATTTCATCTGATTTCCCCGGGTTGAGGAAGGTGACTGTCATAGCCAGGGCCACGCAAGGCATGAACAGCGTCATACTGGCCAACAGGCTTAAACCCAAACGATAAATCCACATCCATGCCTCCGCGCATCCTGTCATGCAATCAAGCGATAGCAACAAATGCAGACTGGACAAGTACCTGTCTTAAGTTCACGCATCAAATATGGTGAATCGACAGCTTTTTACTCAGGTTCTATTTTCGCGGTTTTCAGGTGTAAAAAGTTGCTCATTCACAAAAACTCACATTTATGTGAATGATCTGATGTGTCATGAAGCCGAATACTGTTTTGCAGGCGGCCTATTTCAGCAGCGCTTTTTCTCGCCTGATATTCACGAGGGCCTGGCTGGTGTAGAGATCAGCAAACCAAGCATCGGCAAACAACTTGCCGGCTTCAGCCTGTGCTTCGAAATGGCTTAATACCCGCGCCCTGCCCGCCTGATAAGTGGCATCATCGACATGACTGTATTCAAGCCTTACGGCAGTTGCATAGGCATCATAGGTATCTGCCGCCTGGCCCAAAATCGCCAGATCAACGCCCAGCATGCCGTCCTTCAGTGGATGACTCAGGTTCGCACTCTGGAAGTGATCCGTCACGCGTATCAAGTCTGCCACTTCTTGCGCATGTTGTGAGCCCAGACTTGCCTCCAGCCACAATCTGGCACTTTGCTCTTCATTCGACAACCCGGTATGTTCGCCACCATAGACCGCGTCATGGAACCAGAAAGCCTTTTTCAATATCGCCACGTCCGACTTGTTGGCACCGGTATTGCTGGCCCATGCCGAGATTTCGCTCAAACCATGTACCAGGTGATCGAGATTATGGTAAGTCCGGCGTCCGGCACCGTAGGCATCATCGCCAGTCAGGTAATCAAACCAGTGGTCGAGTTTGGCGCTGTCGACATCATCGGCATCAATCTCGGCTTCCCACAGTTTTTGCCAGTCAGTGCGCAACCAGCTTTTGATCCAGGCGATATAGGCTGGCATGGGCATGAACTTTTTTACCGTCCAGTGCCAGCCCACCGGCCCCTGCAAGGCACGCACGAAACTGGAACTGACCGAGCCCAGGTCACGCGGTGGCATGACGAAGATAGTCTTTGCACCATCGAGTACATCGACATTGGTTTGCTGTATCAGGTTTTCATAATCGAAGTCTGAGGTATTACGTATGCCACGCACCAGATACTCTATGCCATGGCGCTTGGCAGCACGGGCAGTGTAATCCCCCTTGACGATGACGACACTGACGTTGTGCCAGCCACATTCAGCCACACTGCGCTCAATGATGTCCTTGCGTTCGGGCGCAGAAAACTGCGGCTTCTTGCCCGGGTTTTCAGAGATGAAAACCACGACTTCATCAGCCAATGCCCTGGCTTCTTGTATCACCCACAGATGACCATTGGTGATGGGATCAAGAGTGCCAGAGAATGCGATTTTTTTCATTGTTAGCTCCAGTACGACATATAAATAAGATGTTGCTGCAAGACTTGCCGGTTCAGCTCTGCGATACTGCCCTGATTGATCATCAATGCATGGGCTTGTCCCCGGAAAGCATATTCCTGTGCCTGCATACTGAAAACCTGCAGGATCTCCACTTCCGTCCAGTCAGGATTACGGTGACGTACACGCCGCAGGCGTGTTTTCTCATCTGCCTGCAGTAGCAAGACGCTATCGTACATGAAGCCATGATCTTTATCAGGCAACAATGCCGACTCCCAAATGACATAGGCTGCTGTTTGCTGGATAGTCCATTGCCACATGGCCTGTAATACATATGGCTGCAGCAAATTTCTCAGGCAACGATTTGCATGAGTATCACTGGCCAGCACTGTTCGAAGAATGCCACGTCGCAGGCAACCAACTTCTGTCAACAATTGCGGCAATACCGAGGCAATCTCCGCCAGCACAGGGTGCTGGCTGTCCTGATGTATCGCGCGCGCCACCAGATCTGCATCAATCACCGGCACACCCAGTTTAATAAATCCAGCCGCAGCGCTTGATTTGCCGCAACCCATGCTACCAGTCATCAACACCACACGAGAGTGTATGGCTTTGCCAGGCGCAGGATTAAAAATAGTATTCATGTGAAGCCCCAATATTGGTCAAACAACCAATATTGGGAGATTAATGCATTAACACTCAAACCGCAAGCTTATTTTGGTTTGACAACCAAATAATAAAGATCAATTCAGCGAATTAGGATCAGGAACATCAGCATTGCCTGATTCCCCTTTTAAACCAATGCTGTCATATTGCCGACATATTACTAATATATTTTCATACAGTAATAAGCACTGATTAAACACTAAACTTAAATGAAAAGGGGATGAGAAATGATTTCAGACAGCCGCAGAAAATTTTTGCGATTTTCAGTCGCAAGTGCTGGTGCCAGCATGTTACCCGGGGTGATACAGCAAGCCCTTGCCGTACCGGCAAACAATGTCACTGGCACATTGGCAGATGTTGGCCACGTGGTGATTTTCATGCAGGAAAACCGTTCTTTCGATCATTACTTTGGCACCCTGGCCGGTGTGCGCGGCTTTGATGATCCGCGTGCCATCAGCTTGCCGAATGGCGCTCCCGTCTGGCAGCAACCCAATCCGGCAGGCGGCAGTGTTTTACCTTTCCATTTTGACGCCAAAAACACCAGTGCCCTGTCTGTCGGCACCAATCACTCCTGGAAAGGATCGCAACAAACCTGGCAAGGCTGGGATGTCTGGGTCAGCAAAAAAACGGTGCAAACCATGGGTTATTTTGACCGTGGCGACCTGCCGTTTTATTACGCACTGGCAGATGCATTCACCATTTGCGATGCCTATCATTGCTCGATCTTTGGTGCGACCGACCCCAACCGCATGTATTCGCTGACGGGCACCAGCCAGGGCTGGTTGGGTGGCATGGGCAGCCTGTATAACGTTGATGCCAGGGACTACTACAATGCCGACCCGGCCAATGACGATGTCTCTGCCGCAGTTACATCCGGTGCGCCCAACTGGCAAACCTATGCAGAAGTGCTGGAATCCAATCAGGTCAGCTGGAAGGTGTATCAGGAATGGGATAATTACGGCGACAACTACCTCGCCTATTTCAAGAATTTCCGAGTGAATGCAGACGGCAGCAGGTTAAGCAGCAGCTCGCCGCTGTACCAGAAAGCACGCATTATGGCACCTGGTGCCAGTGTGGGTGGCAGCAAGGGTGATGGTCTGGTCAGCGCTTTTGCAGATGACGTGCGCAATAGAAGGCTACCGCAGGTATCCTGGATATGCGCACCAAATGATTACACAGAGCATTCACCCAACTCCCCCAACGCAGGTGAAAACCTGACCGCACGCTTGCTGGCTGCTCTGGTGGCTGAACCCGAGGTGTGGGCAAAGACTGTGTTCTTGCTGATGTACGACGAGAACGATGGCTTCTTCGATCATGTGCCACCTCATATCCCGCCCATCACCACCGCCATGGGCCGGTCTACGCTGGCAGACAATGGCTTCTATGAAAAATACGGCAGTGAACCTGTGGGGCTGGGTCCGCGCGTGCCCATGCTGGTAATCTCGCCCTGGAGCAAAGGTGGCAAGGTTTGCTCCCAGGTTTTTGACCATACCTCGAAGTTACGCTTTCTTGAAGAATGGCTGGTCAATGGCCTGGGCAAGGACAGGGCCGCAGTCAGTTGCAAACAGATATCGCCGTGGCGACGTACAGTCTGCGGTGATTTGACTTCTGCATTTGATTTCAAATCCCCGGATCAAAACTGGCCAACTACCGTACCAAAAACTGCAGCCTATGTACCTGTCAATGGCAAACCCTATCCTGTGCCGCCAGTCAACCAGAGCCAGCCACGCCAGGAGGCCTATCTGCAAGCACAAGGCCCGCGCCCAGCCTGCTGCCTGCCATATCTGCTGGAAGCACAGGCCAGGGCCAACAACAGCAGGCAACTGGAAGTCAGCTTCATTAATAATGGCACCGCTGGCGCTGCTTTTATTGTGTATTCAAAAGTGCGCACAGGTGGCCCCTGGCATTACACCGTTGAAGCTGGCAAGCAAATCCAGAAAGAAACCTGGAACTGGAGTACTGATACTTACCAGCTCAGCGCCTATGGCCCGAATGGTTTGATGCGCGAATGGCGCGGCAGCACCACGGCCATCATCAAGCCTGAGGTACAGGCAGCCCACGATAGCAATAGTGGCAAACTGGTGCTCACCCTGTCCAATATCGACAATGTACAGCCCTGCAATTTCACCGTCAGCGACAATGCCTATGGCAGCCTGGCAAACACCTACTCACTGGCAGGTGGCCAGAGTTTGCGACTCGAATATCCATTGATCAGCAGTTTTGGCTGGTATGACTTCAGCATCAGCAGCAGTGCCGACAGCCAGTTTTTTCGCCGGATAGCCGGTCATGTGGAAGCAGTGGGCAACAATAGTAATAACAATCGCACAGATCCTTTGATCGGCGGTCAACGCAATAGCGCTCGCCTGACTACCACCACTCCGCGCATCTCGCGCGGCAGCAATGTGGTTGCCTCCTATGCGGCATTACCAGCACAAGTCAATGCCAAAAACTGGATAGGTGTATACGCTGCCGGTGCAGTACCGGGCAATGGCAATTCACTGGAGTGGCAATATGCCAGCAATAGTCAGGGCAGCGTGACTCTCAATACCGCCAGCCTCGCCGCTGGTAATTATGCACTCTGGTATTTGTACAATGATGCCTACACCGTCTTGGCTGGACCGGTAGCATTGACGATTGTGTAACATCCAGCAGCGGTTTGCAGTGCAAAGCTGAGTAAATTAATATTTACTCAGCTGCAATACAATATCAAAAAATACATTTCAATCTACGCGAAAAACAATCCACACGGGAAAAAGCAGTCAAACACCAGTATGAAAGCACAACTTAATCACAACTAAGTTGCTGATTATTAAAGAAATATTAGTTTAGCCCTTTTTTAGCTCTTGAAAAGCCCTCCCCTCGCCCATATACTTAGCACTCGTTGAGAGAGAGTGCTAACAAAGTCTTTCTCCAGCTTAATTGAATTCCAATAGTAATTACTCGCAAATTTAAAGGAGCTAGTATGAACCTTCGTCCCCTGCATGATCGCCTGATCGTGAAACGCCTGGATCAAGAAACAAAAACCGCATCTGGTATCGTTCTGCCTGACGCTGCAGCTGAAAAGCCAGATCAAGGTGAAGTACTGGCTGTTGGTCCTGGCAAATTGCTGGACAACGGTACTGTGCGCGCCCTGGACGTTAAAGTCGGCGACCGCGTTTTGTTCGGTAAATATTCTGGTCAGGCTGTCAAAGTTGACGGCAACGAAGTTCTGGTGATGCGTGAAGAAGACATCTTCGCGGTCGTACAGAAGTAATCGACATCCACGATATCAATTAAAGAATTCGGAGAATTAATATGGCAGCTAAACAAGTAATTTTTGGTGATGACGCACGTGCGAAAATCGTCAATGGCGTCAACATCCTGGCGAACGCAGTTAAAGTCACCCTGGGCCCTAAAGGCCGTAACGTCGTTCTGGAACGCTCTTTCGGCGCGCCTACAGTCACTAAAGACGGTGTTTCTGTAGCTAAAGAAATCGAACTGAAAGACAAACTGGAAAACATGGGTGCACAACTGGTGAAAGAAGTGGCTTCCCGCACTTCTGACAACGCTGGTGACGGTACAACGACAGCGACAGTTCTGGCACAAGCCATCGTTCGCGAAGGTTTCAAATATGTAGCAGCTGGCTTCAACCCAACTGACTTGAAACGCGGTATCGACAAAGCGGTTACAGCCATCGTTGCTGAAATCAAGACTCTGTCCAAGCCAACAACAACCAACAAAGAAATCGCTCAAGTTGGTTCCATCTCTGCCAACTCCGATGCAAACATCGGCGACATCATTGCCAAGGCAATGGACAAAGTTGGCAAAGAAGGCGTGATCACTGTTGAAGACGGCAAATCCCTGGACAACGAACTCGACATCGTTGAAGGTATGCAGTTTGACCGTGGCTACCTGTCACCCTACTTCATCAACAATCCAGAAAAACAATCCGTTATCCTGGAAAACCCGTTCATCCTGTTGTTCGACAAAAAAATCTCGAACATCCGTGACCTGCTGCCAGTATTGGAACAAGTTGCAAAATCCGGCCGCCCACTGCTGATCATCGCTGAAGATGTAGACGGCGAAGCGCTGGCAACTCTGGTTGTGAACAACATCCGTGGCATCCTGAAAACTGCAGCTGTTAAAGCGCCAGGCTTCGGTGACCGTCGCAAAGCCATGCTGGAAGACATCGCTATCCTGACCGGTGGTCAAGTGATTGCTGAAGAAGTTGGCCTGACACTGGAAAAAGCAACTCTGGCTGACCTGGGTCAAGCTAAACGTATCGAAATCGGTAAAGAAAACACGACCGTGATCGATGGCGCTGGCCAGGCTGTTGGTATCGAAGCACGCGTTAAACAAATCCGCGCGCAAATCGAAGAAGCAACTTCTGACTACGACCGTGAAAAACTGCAAGAACGCGTTGCCAAACTTGCAGGCGGCGTTGCTGTGATCAAGGTTGGTGCTGCAACTGAAGTTGAAATGAAAGAGAAAAAAGCCCGCGTTGAAGATGCTCTGCACGCAACTCGCGCTGCCGTAGAAGAAGGCGTTGTTCCTGGCGGTGGCGTTGCCCTGCTGCGCGCACGTCAAGCTGCTGGCGAAATCAAAGGCGACAATCCAGATCAAGAAGCAGGTATCAAACTGGTTCTGAAAGCAATCGAAGCACCTCTGCGTGAAATCGTTGCTAACGCCGGTGGCGAACCTAGCGTTGTTGTTAACGCCATCATCAATGGCAAAGGCAACTACGGCTTCAATGCTGCCAATGACACATACGGCGACATGATAGAAATGGGTATTCTCGATCCAGCTAAAGTAACTCGCTCCGCATTGCAAAATGCAGCGTCGGTTGCTGGCCTGATCCTGACTACTGATGCTCTGGTTGCTGAATTGCCTGACGACAAATCAGGTGGCGGCATGGGCGGTGATATGGGTGGCATGGGCGGTATGGGTGGTATGGGCGGCATGATGTAATAGCTGCTAGCTACTCTCAGTAATCTAACCGAGAGTCGCATTGCTCAAAACCCCGCAACTTTCGTTGCGGGGTTTTTTATTGTCCATCACACTCTACTCTCTTCGCTAGCATCCAATTCAGGCAGCACAGTTAAACATCCACTGCACACCGAACTGGTCAGTCAGCTTGCCAAAATAATCTCCCCAGACTTGCACAGCCAACGGCGTAGTCACATTTGCGCCCTGGCTCATGAGTGCAAACAGCTGATCGGTTTGCTCACGGCTATCCATCATCAATATGTGCGCAGAACCTCGCATAGGCTCTGCATCATCATTGTCTGAGGCATAAAAAAGCACACCTGGCCCCTCGAACCTGGCATGCATGATCTTGCCGCGCATGGCCTCATTCTTCAATGGCATCCCAGCCTCACCATGACGCAGGATGTCGGTCACCCTGCCCAAGCCGCAATGCGTATAAAAATCCAGGGCCTGCTCGCATTGCATAGTAAAAAACAGATAGTTTGATTGTTGCATAGTGCTGCCTCCCGAATCGGTTTGCGTGGGCCGTTTGCTTCAGTGGAACCCTTGCTGCACAGACTCACCCATCTCGGCATTGGAATAAGCCTTGCCCGCAATACCCCAGGTGCCATCAACTGCATATGTCACGTTGACATATGTCCTTTCCCGCGGATGCGCCCCCTGCTTGAGCCTGTCTATGATGTCAGTGACCTCACTGACAAAGGCCTGCTTGACCTCGGCGGTAGGGAAAGTGACTGAGGGAACTTTCACTTCGACAACCGCCAGCGACTGCAGCTTGCCACCAGCATAGCTGCGCGCCTCCGGGCTGACGGCCAGATGGCCGACGACGTTAGGCGTCATGAACTTGTTGCCAGTCAAACCGTGCACGCGCAGTAAAGCGTCTGCAACAAGAGGGAGAACGTCACGCTCGCCCTCAAGAGTAAGAAGGTCTGTAGTAACTTGAACTGAGATAGGCATAGCTTAACTCCTTGAGCAAAATGGATGGTCGAGCCAAAGAGCAGCCCTTGACTCCCGCATCACGGACGTTATATAACGGTCGTGATGTGATGCATAATTACATAACGATCGTTATGTTGTAAAGTTTTAAATAGCATTTTTATTCTGGAGATTTTTTACATGGCACACCGGGCGGGACAAAAAGAAGAAAGCAAGGCAAAGATACTCAAAAGTGCAGGTCGTGGATTTCGCAGCCGGGGTTTTGGTGGTTCTGGCGTTGATGGGCTGGCAAAAGATGCCGCAGTAACATCGGGCGCTTTTTACACTCATTTCAAGTCGAAGGCAGATGCTTTCCGTGAGGCGGTAGTTGCCGGGCTTGAAGACCTGAAGCTGGGAGTCAACCAGGCGCGCGAGCAACTGGGCAGTGGTTGGCGCACGGCATTTATCGATTTTTACCTCGGGGAGCGTCGCACTTGTGACCTGGCCGATAGCTGCGCATTACAAAGCCTGTCGCCTGAAGTGGCGCGGGCAGAGGAAAAGACGCGGCAAGCGTATGAAACCGAATTGCTGGCCATCATAGAAACTGTGGCTGCAGGCCTGGATGGACAAGCTAATGCCAAACGCGAAGAAGCAACTGCCTTGCTGGCACTGCTGGTCGGCGGAGTCACCCTTGCCAGGGCTGTCAATGATCCTGCCATCAGCAAGGACATTGCTGCGGCAGTTCGCAAGGCAGCATTGGATTTGAACAGCCACTGACTCCCGAATTTGCATGCCAGGAATTCTGCCCCGGTCACGCCGACCGGGACAATTCAGGTCGGGGGCAGTCACGCATCGATGCCAGTTTCACTATAAATCAAATTGGAACAACAGCAAAAAGCCTTTTTTCAGCAAGCACGCTTGACAGAAAACATCTGCCGCTTGGATACTGCCGCACCTGAAAGAAAATTTTCATATTTCCGGCTCTGTGTTTCATATTTGCAATGATCTTGCGTATGAATTAACAAGCCGGGCATCATCATCAAGCAAGACAACCGCTTCGGAGAAAATATGGCGCTGCAACAATTAAGCGATGAGCAAATACGAACCTGGACCCGCGCCCAAAAGGACGAGTGGTGGTTCACCAATATCTACCGTGGTGATATGGCACAGTTGACCATACGCTCGGCATTTACTGGTTTTTTGCTTGGCGGCATATTGTCTGCAACCGCGTTATACATCGGAGCCAAAACCGGCATCACCATAGGTGTAGGCCTGACCTCGGTCATCCTGGCATTTGCGATTTTCAAGATACTTGCCAATCTGGGCCTGGCCAAAGACTTCACCATCCTTGAAAACAACTGCACACAATCCATCGCGACAGCTGCTGGCTACATGACCATGCCACTCAATACCGTGCTGTCAGCGTATATGCTGATCAGTGGCACGGTAGTCAGCTGGTGGCATTTGGTGGTGTGGATGAGTATCTGCTCCATTCTGGGTGTGCTGGTTGCCTTCCCGATGAAGCGCCGTTTTATCAATGAAGACCAGTTGCCCTTCCCTGAAGGCCGTGCCTGCGGCGTGGTGCTGGATGCCGTGTATACCGGTGAAGCAGCCAGCGGCATGTACAAGGCGCGCCTGATGGCTTTCTCTGCCATGTGGACGGCAATCTACCAGATGATCACCAGCGATGGCTGGATGAAACTCATACAGTTCAAAATCCTGCGCATGGACAAATGGGCAGGCATGACAGAAGCCTGGCATTTCCAGGAACGGTTTGACTCTTACTATTACGCCGCAGCGGTCAAATATGACATGCTGATCCCAAAAATCCTGGGTACAGATTTCCGTGCATTGGGTCTGCGTTTTACCCTCGATGCTGCCATGCTGGGCGTAGGCGGCCTGATGGGTATACGTGTCGCCAGCAGCGTCTTGCTGGGTACCATCATCAACTTCGTTTTCCTGGCACCGTGGATGATACAACGTGGCGATATCGTCGAACGCATCGCACCTAGCGGCAAACTGGTACCTATTTCACGTACCGAGATCGTCAATCAATGGGGTCTGTGGTGGGCGGTTTCGATGATGGTGGTGGCCTCCTTCATCAGCCTTGCAGCCAAGCCTGAACTGTTCACCAGCATCTTCAAAAAAGCGGATAAAAATAAAGTAGCCGACCAAACCAGCACGATACTCGACCATATTGAAGTTCCGCTCATCATCTCTTACATAGGCATCCCCATCTTCAGTATCCTGGCGGCATGGACCACGCATGAATTCTTTGGTGTGCCATGGCTGATGTCCATCATCACCCTACCGCTGGTATTCATCCTGACCATCATCTGTGCCAATGCGATGGCGCTGACATCCTGGACACCGACAGGCACGCTGTCAAAGATCACCCAGTTCAGCATGGGTGCCATCGACAGTACTAATCCAGCCAACAACCTGATACCTGCAGGCATGACGGCTGAAGTGGCATCGAATGCATCCAACCTGCTGTCCGATATCAAACCGGGCTATATGCTGGGCGCAAAACCAAGGCAGCAGGCAATAGGCCATATCATCGGCATTTTCTCTGGCGCGCTGGCTTGCGTACCGCTGTACTTCCTGCTGTTCTTGCCACCAGATGCTGATGGCATACGTTCCACCGCCACTATCGTCTCCGACAAGTTTGCCTTCCCAGGTGCGATGCAATGGAAAGGCGTGGCCGAACTGATCGCCAAAGGCTTCAGCAGCCTGCCAGCATCTGCCATCACCGGCATCATCGTCGCAGCAGTGGCAGCCACTATCATCGAACTTGCCCGCATATTCACCAAAGGCCGCTTCCCGCTGTCTGCAGTCTCCATCGGTCTGGGCGTCATCCTGCCGCCAGAATCTTGCCTGGCAATGTGGGTAGGTGCAGCGATATTCTGGTGGATGGGCAGCCGCAACAGCACTCCTGGCAGCAAAGGCCATGATTTCTGGGTAGAAGGTTGCGAACCTATCTGCGCTGGCTTGATCTCTGGTGCAGCATTGATAGGCATAGGCAATGCGATTATCAATGTGCTGATTTGATCCGACTTTGAAACATCAGGCCATGCAATGATTAGCCCCGCTTCTTGCGGGGCTTTTTTATCACTGTGAAGATTTTTCCTGAAGATAGTAACGCGAACAAATACCAGGAACCAACATGAATATACCGGGTCAAGGTAAATTGATGCACTTGCTCAGACAGGTGACTCCCGCTAAGGGGTCAACAAACATGTCATACTTTATTTCATCCCGTATTTGATCTTTTAAAAGCCGCACTTAATCAGGAACCAAAACCATGTCCCTTGTGACCCTTTTCGTCGCCGCTACCTTTTACGCCAGCCCTGGTACCAATCAACTCCCTACCACGGCCGATGCTGCGACCATAGCCGCCATCGAGGCCACTTGCTACGACTATATTGACGGCCAACTGGAAGCAGATCCCAAACGGGTAGCCCGGTCACTGCACCCCGATCTGGCCAAACGTGCCGTGATAGGCGACACGCCGGACGAACGCCTGGGCCTGCGGCGCATGTCCAAGGAAGAATTGGTCAACCTGACCAAAGCAGGCGCACTTAAAACGCCGAAAGCAGAATGGAACCGCAGCTGTACCGTCCTGGATGTCACAGATAAAGCCGCCTCAGTACGACTGGAAACGCCATGGTTTGTCGATTACTTCCACATGGGCAAATTTGAAGACCGCTGGATTATTGTGAATGCGCTTTGGTATAGTAAGCCAAAGAAAAGCAGTTAAATGAGCATGGGAGAAGTATCTGAACTATTTGCACTGGACAGATCCCAAGCATGAATTGGGTCAGTAAAATAGAAGCATCTCAGACTTGCCAAATATTGATAGCATTAACAATAATATTACACACTTAATCTGACTTGCCTTGCTTGAGAAAACCAGATTAAAACTCAAACCATAAAAAAATCATGAGTGAACAAACAGTCCTGCACATACAATTCATCGGCGACAATGATATCCCTGACATATCAAGCAAATCCGACGAAATCACCAAAATCCTTTTTGAGGACGGAATTCACAAAGATGTTTTGCAAGATCTGATTACGGCTTTTTCAAACAACGAGGCGGTTTTCAATGTACATAGTGCCTATCTGATTTCATTGATCGAAAGTGTCGCTGCATTATTTCAATCAGCATGGTTTGAAGCCAGAGGTTTGGGTGAGGAATTTCGCTATACATGGGTAGCAGAATTCAAGGAAGGCCATAAAGTGTTTACTCAAGGTCCATGGGATTATGAATAAATCATTGGCTGACTTTTAATATATCTTCTTACGCGATAAACTTCATCAATATGGGCAGCACCTACCGTTTCATTGCAGATCCGTCACAGCAATCCGAAGTTGTTGACTGGTTTCGTGCGCGCTCTACACCTCCAATAGAGGTGCAGACCGAGCGAAGTCTCATTTTATACTTTAAAGATATTGGCCCACTGACGTACCATTCAAATGGGGCGATAAACCCAAAAACTTCGCCTGTTGTTACAGTGTTTCTTCCGCGTGTACGACGTGGCGCTTTATGGACAGTAGGAGAAGTTCATTTCCTGGCGACGCCACTGCGCCAACAATACCCTGCACTGTACAAGATAAGCTCGGCCTTTTTAAAATGGCTTGCTAACCAAGAGTGTGTTTTCTCGAATAAAGATACGAACAATAAATTTGCTTACTATCTTGAAGGCTCAATAAAAAACTATGACACACCAGTATTTGCGTTCGAGTCGGGCCTTCGAGCGCTGGAGTCAGAAAATTATTTCGTGGCAGATGATGACAATGATGCGAAACTCGAACAAATTTGCAAATCTTTGCTCCTGCGTGGAGTGAAGTGCCACGATATCTAGCCAGTATCCGCAAAGTTGAAAACAAAAGGGTAAAGCCCTTTTTTAAAAATAATTTTTCGTCATGCTTATTAAGGCGTTTTCAATTTAGCCTAAACCCCATCTGCTGCCCCACAAATCCATCAAACGCCAGCAACAGCGGCTGATATTTCTCCTCATCCTGCTCCAGCTGCATCAACGCATAACAAGCTGCCTCCAGCGTCGATAATTGATCAGGCGCGTGAGCTTTGCGTATGCGGTAGTGCGAGGCTGGCATGTCTTGCAGGCTCAGGCGTGGCAGCTGTTGCAGCACGGTGTTCAGGTACAGCATCTTGCGGCTTTTGCGCCAGGTCGCGTCGATTATCACCAGCCGCATATTCGATAGCGCAAGATCTTGCAAAACAAAATCGGACGGCTCGTATTGCAAATCATCAGCATCGTTTTGCGTGGTTGCCGGATAAAGCAATACCGCCTGTTTGCCACCAGCTTGCAGCAGATTAATCAATAATTGCTCGTCAAACTGCTCGCCTTCCACCATACGTGAATCTTGCAGGCACAGATCCAGCAGGCGTGCGCTGCCCTTGGCATTGTTGACTTCCAGAGGATGTTGCAGCAGCAATACCTCCGGCGCATTGTTGATGCTGCAAACCCAGTTGCATATGCACGCGGTGGATGGGCGCAAGCATCGTGGGCAGGATTTTCTTTTGGGCTTGGGTTCTGACATGTCAACATTGTGAAGGATTGTTATTTAAGCGGCAAGCTTCAGATGGTTTCAGGCAAAGTCTTTATGGCTTCGTCTATCATGAACAGAACCTCTCATGCTTCTCTCTATCTTATTTTCTGTCTTATGAAACTCCCAACTATCCTTGCAGCAAGCCTGCTATTGGCAACCAGCGCCTGCGGTGGAGGCGGTGGCTCTACTGCGGCAACTACCACAGGCAGCACCACGACCACAGGAACCACGACGGGTACAAGCACCGGAACTACTACAGGTACAACGACCGGTACTGGAACCACCACCGGCACCACCACCGGTACCACGGTCGTCACACTTGAAAAGAAAGCCGCTACACTGGCGGCCAGGCTGGGCAAGTCCACACGCTTTCTGGTCGGCCTTGGCAGTGCCGATCTGGCTGACATACAAAAGCAGGGTATTACCCCGGACATCTATGACCAATATCTGGTTGGTGTAGGTGCAGGCTCATGGCCAACATGGAACAGCCCTTCTGGCGCATACGTGCAAATCGTTGCACAAAATGCCGACAAACTGGGCGCTATCCCCATGTTCACTTTGTACCAGATGGCCAGCAATGGGGACGGCAATCTGAGTGGCTTGACCAATACGACTTTCATGAAAGGCTATTGGGACAATGTACGCCTGATGTTCCAGCAAATCAAAGCTTACGGCAAACCCGTGCTGGTGAATTTTGAGCCAGACTTTTGGGGTTATACCCAAAGGATATCCAACAACGCCGACCCTGCCACCGTGCCTGCGCAAGTCAACAGCAATCCTGATTGCAGCAACCAACCGAATAGTGTCGCCGGCATCAGCCAATGCCTGATGCAAATGGCGAGAGCAATTGCACCAAATGCTTACGTTGGTTTTCCCCCTGCCCTGTTTGAAGACCTGCACTCAACTGCCATGTCTTATATGCTGAAGCTGGGTGCAGACAAGGCAGACTTCATCGTCATGCAAACCCTGGACAGGGATGCCGGTTGTTTTGAAACCGTACCGCAAGTGTCTTATTGCTCACGTACAGGCACAGGATGGTACTGGGATGAATCCAATCTGAGTTCGCCTAATTTCAAAGACCATTTCGCGCTGGCCAAAACCTATTACCAGGGCTTGCAATTACCTGTACTGTGGTGGCAAACGCCGCTGGGCGTACCATCCACACAGCTAGGCGGCTCTGCAGGTAAATACCGCGACAACAAGGTACGCTATTTCCTGACGCATGCATCGGAAATGGTCGCCGTTGGTGGCATAGGTGCGGTGTTCAGTACCGGGGAAGTCAACCAGACTTCCATCAATACCGACGGTGGGCAGTTCAAGACTTATTCGACCAGCTATCTGGCAAAGCCTGCTGCTTTACCCTGACAATAAAAAGCCAGCTCCTGATCAGAAGCTGGCTTTTTAAATGATTACAAGACCGCAGAATAAAATCATGCATTTCGCCCGCATCTATTCTTCAGCGCTCACTTTGGTGTATGGTCGCCACACTGGTGCTCAATAATTCTGCCAGCTTTGTATCCCTGCTTGCCTGCATGATCCTGGGAGCTGGAACCAAGGCACTCAAGCTGATCAGTGCAATGAATACAATTGAATAGTATTGAATTTTGTCATTATGAAGATTGATCTTCCCTGCCCTAACATGGAGGGAAAATTCTAGCCGGTGGGTTAGCTCAAACATCTAACGCAGTTCTTCTACCAGTCTCAGATTATCTTCAAAATTCCAGATGCGACGTATTTCTATGACGTCGTACTGTGCCGCGATATTTGGCGGGAAGGCAGCATATTTTGCGTTGACGCGCACAATGCGGCGCACTGCCTCGTCGATGTCGGCACGTCCACTGGATCGCAGTATGGTGATTTCTTCCACGCTGCCATCACTACGTATGGAAACAACGACAACCGGGTCACCGCGTGCCCTGTCCTTGGACACTTGTGAATAATTCAAATTGCCATTGCGTTCAATTTTTTGCTTCCAGCTATCGATATACAGACGCAAGGGTACGTCTCTGTCCTGGCTACCAAACAGGCTGCGGCGACGTGGTCTTTCATCCACGTCATTGCGTGGCAAAGGTGGCGTGCCGCGCAAGATATCGAGCCCGCGCGCCTGGTCCCTGGCCTTGCTTGCGAGATCACCACCGAGGGTATTTTTAGGCAAGCTGAACGGGTCGGATTTACTGCCCTGACTGTTGCCATTACCTGGCGTATTGGCACCGGCATTATTTTGCTGCCCGGTATTTGGACCCTGGCTGATGCCAGTGCTTGCGGTCTGATTATTGGCGGCGGCCTGAGCTGCAGCTTTGGCAGCGGCAGCCGCTTGTGCTTGTGCTTGTGCTTGTGCCTGCGCCTGTGCTTGTGCCTGTGCCTGGGCACGTTGCTCATCTGCTTTTTGTTTTGCCGCCAGCTCTTCAGATTTCAGTTTGGCTAACTGCTCTTCATTTTTTTGTCTGGCGACTATTTCTTCTTGTTGCTTCTGACGTGCTGCTGCCTGTTGGCGCTGTTCTTCCTGCTTGCGTTTTTCTGCTTCAAGCGCAACTTGCTGTTCTTTTTCTTTTAGCTGTTGTTGTTCCCTGGCTTGTTGCTGTTCTTTCTGCGCCTGTGCCAGCTGCTGTGCCTTTTGCTGTCTTTCTTCTTCCTGGCGCTTGTTGTCGTCCTGGCGTTTTTGGTCTGCTACCTTGATTTCTTCTGCCTGGGCTGCTTCGCGCTGGGCGCGGCGGTTTTGTTCCTCTGCTTCCAGTTGCTTTTGCAGGGCTAAGGCCGCTGCCGCTTGACGGCTGGCTTCATCGGCTAGTTTGCGGTTTTCTTCGTCAAACTGTTTGCTCAATTGCTGGAGTTCGGCCTTGCCATTGGTGCTGGCCTGTTGTGCCAATTCATCTGCCTGCTTGCGCATCAGTTCTTCGCGTTTTTTACGTCTTTGTTCTTTTGCCTGCTCTTTGGCGGCTTTTTCTTGCGGAGTTTCCTGCTCTACACCTTCTTGCGCTATGTTGTCATATTGCTTTTTAGGATCCGGCTCTGCATCAGCTTTTTTAGGGAGATCGTCAGGATTAGGTACCGCCATGGAAAAGCTGTCTTCACGTGCAACGTCCTGGGTAATCACGCGTGCCACATCAGGTGCCATGACCTTGCGCTGTTGCGCTACTGGCGGTGCGGTATTGGTTTTGACTTTTTGCACGGCACGCGGCTTGCTGGCTACCTTGGTTTGTACTGGCGTGGGTGCAGGTGCGGCCTTTTGTGGTGCAACCAGGCGTATACCGGAATTGGCTGCCTTGCTTTCAGCCTTTGCTGTGGCGCCGCTTTCTTTCACGCTGGCTGCGGCGACTGTGGATGCAGGCGCAGGATCAGTCTTGGGCGTGATTTCCTTGACTGGCGCTATAGGCGAAATAGGGGTAATGGGTGCAGACGCTTCTGTAGCAGCGGCGCTGGCAGTAACAGGCTTGTCATTACTGGCTGGCGCTGCATTGGCGATCTGTACCGTGATTTCTGGTGACTCTGCCCTGCGCTTGTTCCAGGGGGCTTCCAGCCCCGGCATACCCAGGCCAGGCAAACCAAACTGCAGCGACAGAATAAATATATGCACGGCGATAGAGATGAGCAAACCGCCGGTCAGGCGCTGCTTGATCTCTTTGGGCATGGCATTTTCAGTTTGGGCTGGATACAGATTCATGCAACAAGTTTAATTTTTTCTCAGGTCCGACTGATTATCACTGATTATCGCATGGTCAAAACACGAAACGTACTTTACCATCTGTATGCATCAAAAAAGTGCTTCAACATGAGAAATTCACGACCTGAGTTTGATGACCCACCAAAAAGGAGTTACAGATGAACCCCAGCCTGCGCATTTTCGCCGCCTCTGCCCTCCTTGCCATGGGTACTCCCGCAATGGCAGAAGTTGTCAATATAAGTAGCAATGGTTTCCAGATACGTCATGAAGTATTACTGAATATACCACCTGAAGAAGCCTATGAACTTCTAGTCAATGTTGGCAACTGGTGGAACCCTTCACACACTTATACGCATAACACCAAGAACCTGAGTATAGATGCCCGGCCCGGTGGCTGTTTTTGTGAAAAATACCCTGGCGGCGGCGGGGTACAGCATATGAGCGTAGTACATGCTGCCCCTGGCAAAGCCTTGCGCATGTCAGGCGCACTCGGCCCCTTGCAGGCACATGGCCTGGCTGGCAGCATGAGTTGGGATTTTATCCCGCAAAAAAAGAATGAGAGCAGCCCGGCTCTGAGTAAACTTGTGCTGACCTATAGCGTAGGTGGTTACATGCTGGGCGGCTTTGAAAAAATAGGCCCTATGGCGAATGACATGCTGGGCGAACAAATCACACGCTATAAGAATTTCGCAAATACGGGCAAGGTAGATTGAGCGCTAAATCAGCTCTCTGGATATGGCAAGATTGCCAATATGACTATGCTGATTTCGTCGAACACCTGCTGAATTTGTGTCAAGACAAATTCAGCAGTTTTGCCTAAGCTGACGCCAGTATTTACCCATGATGAATCAGGTTTTCCTTTACCTGGAACTGCCTGATTCGGCAAACTTCAGCAAACATATTCCCACACTGGCAAAAACATGAAAAAAATCTCGGTCATTGATTCACATACTGGCGGTGAACCTACGCGCATTATTGTTGACGGCGGCCCTGACCTGGGCACGGGTGACCTGGCTGCACGTTTACAGGTGTTTCGCGAAAAATTTGATCATTATCGCTCGGCCACAGTTTGCGAACCACGTGGTTCGGATGTCATTGTCGGGGCACTCGCTTGTGCGCCGCATGATCCATCCTGCGCGGCTGGCGTGATTTTTTTCAATAATGTCGGTTATCTGGGCATGTGCGGCCATGGCATGATAGGTTTCATCGTCACCCTGGCCTATCAGGGCCAGATCAAGGCAGGCAAGCACAAGATAGAAACCCCGGTAGGTATCGTGGAAGCAGAGCTGCATGCCGACAACACAGTGACGGTGCACAATGTGCCCGCCTACCGCTATCGCCAGGCAGTGCAAATCGATGTCGCCGGACATGGGCAAGTCAGTGGTGATATCGCCTGGGGTGGTAACTGGTTCTTTTTGATCAACCAGCATGGGCAAGACTTGCGCTTGTCGAATGTTGAGCAACTGACAGACTTTAGCTGGCGCGTCCGAAAAGCACTTGAAGCACAAGGTATCACTGGCGAAAACGGCGCATTGATCGATCATGTGGAATTATTTGGTCCACCCATGTCAGCCGACAACCAGAGCCAGAACTTTGTGCTGTGTCCCGGCAAAGCCTATGACAGATCGCCATGCGGCACCGGCACCAGTGCCAAACTGGCTTGCCTGGCAGCGGATAAAAAACTGGAAGAAGGCCAGGTCTGGCGTCAGGAAAGCATACTCGGCAGTGTCTTTGAAGCCAGCTATCGCTATGCAGGAGATGGCAAGGTCTTGCCCAGTCTGCGGGGTAGCGCCTTTGTCAATGCTGAAGCGCAGTTATTGCTGGATGAACGCGACCCTTTTGTTTGGGGTATACGCTAAACAGTTTGCAGCTTGATCCCCTGCAAGGATCAAGCTTGCACATTCAGGATTTACATCATCAACGTAAAAAACGCCCGTCTTTCGACACTACGGTCAGTTCAGCATAGTCGGAACCCTGGTGGTTATTTTTGCCAAAGTTAACGATGAAGCCATCAAAGTCGGTGCGGCCCATGCCTTCCAGTGCAGTGATCAAGCGTTCGCTGTTGACATCCTTGCCCGCCCGCTTGATGGCTTCGACAAACACCTTGGCATCCAGAAAACCTTCTATACCCAGATAGGAATATTCCTTGACGCCCATCTTGCTCATGACTTTCTGGTAGTCACGCACCAGCGTGGTCGTAGCAGAAAACGGGAAAGGCAATACCTGGGAAATGATGACGCCTACACCATCCTTGCCCAGCGCATTGATACCCGCCTGCGATGCCAGTACCGACAGGGCAAAATACTGCATGCCCTTGACCTTTTTGTTATACGCCAGGATGAAGTCACTGGAAGCTTTGCCGGCAGTGATCAGGATAATGGATTGGACGTCAGCAGCTTCCATTGCACTGACCGCTTTATCCAGATCAGACGAATCGCTATTGATGCTGACGGTAGATGTCAGTTTCAACTGGCGCTTGCTGGCAGCCTGCTCTATGCCTGCCAGGCCTTCCTTGCCGAAGGCATTGTTCTGAACCACCACGCCTACTTTTTTGATGCCGCGTACACTCAGGTGATCAATGATTTTTTCGGTCTCGGTGACATAGCCAGCACGGATATTAAAGATGCGGCGGTTAAATGGCTTGCGCACCACCTCGGCCCCAGTCACTGGTGCAAAACTGACGATGCCCGCTTCATCCAGCAAGGGTATCAACGCTGTATTGGCGGGTGTGCCCAGCATGCCAAACAAGGCGACGGCTTTTTCTTTTTCTATTAATTGTTTCGCATTGGCGATGGATTTAGTGGCGTCGTAGGCATCATCCAGGATGACCAGCCGTATCTTGCGGCCATTCACGCCGCCTTGTGAATTGATATAGTCAAAATAGGCTTTGGCGCCAGTGGAATGAGCAACACCCAGTTCAGCCAGAGTCCCAGTCAAAGCAGTCGATTGGCCAATGACGATGTCATTCGCATCTGCATGGGCACTCACACTACAGCACAGCATCAAATTGACGAGCAAAAGCCTGACCATCGCTTTACAGCGATTTAATTTTACAAACATAGTGTCTCCAGTGTTTTCTTTCCTCCTGTGCAAGATGCCAGGAGGTGTTTTGGTTTTATGCCTGACAGAATTTCTGTAAAGCATTGCCCAAAGAATAAAACACATCCCTGTCAAAGATTGTCGTTTGGATGACTATTGAATTGCAAATAGGAAACTTTTCCAGTATTTAGCTTCGTACCACGACGTCGCGATATTCACTGGGTGTCATGCCGACCGTCGCCTTAAAGATACGGGAGAACGCACTGTGGTCCTGATAACCACAGGCTACGGCAATATCTGTAATGCTTAATTGCGACTCAGCCAGCAAGGAAGAAGCGGCATCCAGGCGGATCTTGACCATCATCTGCCTTGGTGTAAGGGAAAATATCTTGTGAAAATTGCGTTCGAGTTGCGCCACCGACAAACCCGTCAGCTTGACCAGGTCAGCCATGGCAATGGTTTGCGTATAGTTTTGATGCAGATGCTTTACCGCTGCGGCAATCTTGGCATATACAGGATGACGCTGGTCAGGCATGGCCAGGTCACGTGAAATGCCGGTCATGCCTATGATTTGATGGCGAGTATCACGCAAAGGGATTTTTTGCGTCAGGCACCAGCCTGGCGAACGGTTAGGGTAAAGATGCAATTCCAGTTGATCATGGATTTCTTTTCTACCACTCAAGACCAGCGCATCTTGTGTTGCATAACTGGTTGCCAGTGAGGATGGAAATACTTCTTCCGCCTTTTTACCTAACAAGGCCTCTTTATCCCTGACACCACAACGTCTCGCTAACGTATGGTTCACCACCAGATAACGTCCCTCATTATCCTTGACGAAAAACACGATATCCGGCATGGCATCGAACAGGCTTTCAGAAAAAAAAACATTCGCCATCTGGCTGGCCATTTGCTGACGTTTTTCCTGAGCGGGAAAGGGGGTGGCTGGCAGCGTCAATTGATCAACTCCATAAACAAAGGGGGCGAGAAAAGGGAGAAACAGGGATGAAAAATATTATGTTGCAATTAATCTAATTTATAAATATATTTAAATTATATTAGAAATGTGCAGCTTATCTCAAAATCCAGTCTAAAATCTACACCTATGCCGATTTCTGCGCAAATCATCAGCAAATAAGGACAGTCCGTGGCAAAATTAGAGACAGGAATATATTGCCATCCATCAAAAAACTGCATTAGTTATAGAAAAACACGCAGAATTTGATAAGTTCAACCTTTTACAAGGTAAAATTCGTACACGAATAGGTAAAATCCATACAAAATACAGAACATGGATATCTGATGCTTGCTACTCCCGAAAAAACACCCGCTTTTGCCCCCAAGCTGCGCGCTGCCGACGTTGCCTATGACGCTATAGAAAGCATGATCGTCACGCTGCAGTTAAAACCCGGCTCCCCGGTAGTCGAGTCTGAACTGGTAGAAAGAACCGGTCTTGGCCGCACACCGCTGCGCGAAGCCCTGATGCGCATGTCATCAAACGGCCTGATACAGCAAATGCCCAGACGTGGCCTGATCATCAGCGACATCGAAGCCGCCGAGCACATGACGCTGATAGAAACCCGCCGCGTCATTGAACGCCTGATCGGTGCCAGTGCCGCCCGCCGCGCCACGCCGCAACACCGCAAAGACATCATAGAATGCGCCGACAAAATGCTGGTCGCCGCCAAACGCAATGACCTCAACGACTACATGGCAGCCGACCAGGCCCTCGACCACGTAGTCCACGAAGCCTGCCGCAACCCCTCAGCCGTCGCCGCCGTCATCCCCCTCATCATCAAATGCCGCCGTTTCTGGTACGCCTTCCAGCACGAAGGCGACATAGAAGAAGGCGCCCGCTGCCACATGCTGGTCGCCAAGGCAATTGCCAAAGGCAATGAAGAGCAGGCAGCCAAGGCGGCTGATGGTTTAATGGATTACCTGGAGTCGTTTGCGCGTAAGGTGATTGGGTAGGCGAGGTGTTTGGGGTTTTAGAAAGCCTCATTGACTACAAGCCAAAGAATATTCTCCAAGGTCGCAGCGACGTCGAAGTTGGGGTTGGTTTTGACTTTCCGCAGTTCCCATGTGTCGACGCCGTTTGTGCAGTACAGAAAATGGATTAAGAAATGCCCGTGTCTGAGGTGTAGCTGGGGTTTCGAGATGCATGCATCTCGCCAGCGTAACGGCAATCGCTTGCAAGCGATTGTGCGCCCTGCCAGGGTAGCGAGTTTCGGGCATTTCCCATTTTTTGTATTGCACAAACGGGTACCCCGCAGGGGCGACGACGCCTGGGTCGCCTTTTTGGCATCCCTTTTTGGCGAAGCAAAAAGGGATGTAGCTGCCGGTCTACCACCGGCCTGCGATCTCAAATGACGAATGCAGGTATTGAAAAGCCGGATGAGTAAATCACTTAACGGCCTACTACAAACGCCACTGGATTCCTGCCAAAAGCACGCAGGAATGACGTTAAAGAGATTACGGCTCAATGGCAGCAAACCATGCTATTCAAGAATGGCATAAAACACGCCCAATTGTGCCCAATTCTTCAGCAGCTAAGAGTATAATCTTGCCCCTATGGCATTCCACCCTTTTATTTCCAAACCCAACACCCAAGCGATCGCCCTGTCGACCGTCGTGTATGGTTTGCTGTATTTCGTGTTTATTGCGCTGCTGAAGGCATCAATGGCACCGGCAACACTGGTGAATACGGATACCGGCTTATGGGGGAACCAGCTGTTCATGGCCATCTTTGGTTTTGCCCAGTATGTGGTGCCTGGCTTGCTGGTGGGATATCTGGCTGAAAAGTCGCCTATGATGCACGGGTATTTGTTGGGTATTGCCACCACGGCGCTGGTATATACCTATGCCAGTTTTGCCTATAGCGACAACCCTGCCCAACTGCCCACCTCATATACCGTCTTGTATACCTGCTTTGTAGCTGGCGTCTGGTGCTCACTCGGTGCGGTCATTGCTGACCATCTCAGAACGCATAAGCCAGAGCCATAATCAAGACAATAATCACGACCAGTCAGGTCTGCGTTTTTCAAGAAAAGCCTGCACACCTTCTTGCGCAGCATCATCCAGCATATTGCAAGCCATGGTTTGTCCGGCGAGTTGATATGCTGCTTCAACACCCATTTCCAGCTGTTTGTAGAATAACTGCTTGCCCATGCTGATGGCCAGCGCAGGCTTGGCAACGATGCTGGCGGCCAGTTCTGCGACGCAGGTATCGAGTTGCTCAGGGTTGACGACGCGATTGACGAGACCGCGCTGCATTGCTGTCCGCGCATCAATGAAATCACCGGTCAGCAGCATTTCCATGGCTTGTTTACGTGAGACATTGCGTGACAAGGCAACTGCAGGTGTAGAACAGAACAAGCCGACATTGACGCCTGACACGGCAAAACTGGCATTCTCGCTGGCCACAGCCAGATCACACATGCCGACCAACTGACAACCGGCTGCTGTCGCCAGGCCCTGCACGCGGGCGATGACAGGTTGAGGCAGCTTTTGGATAGTCAGCATGAGCTTGCTGCATTGCTGGAACAGGCTCTTGTAATAGGCTTCAGATGGATGGACCTGCATTTGCCTGAGGTCATGTCCAGCGCAAAATGCCTTGCCAGCAGCAGCCAGCACAACTACCCGCACGCTTTCGTCAGTAGCAATGGTCTTGAATTCAGCCTGCAAGGCTGCCAGCATTTCTTCTGACAAGGGATTGAAGCGTTCGCCACGATTCATTGTCAGGGTGGTGACGCCCGCTACATCACCACGTAGCACAAACGGCACATCTGCCGGAAGACTCATTCTGCATCTTCCTGTTCTGGTTCCATGCCAGTCTGCACGCTCTTGCCCTGCCCCAGCAAAATAGGCGGTACATAGGTCGCCAGTAAATGCTCGCGGCTGGCCGGGGTTTCCAGGCTGACACGTCCCAAGGCACCACTGCGGTAATCAAGCAACAGGGTGTGGGAAGCTTTTTCATAATCCCAGTCGCCACCTTTGAGCTTATAGCCACGTTTTTTGGCCACGCCCTCAATGACAGAAACGGCATCTATGCCTTCGACTGGAAAGCCGTAGCGAGCAGTGATGAATTTTGGATAATGAATCAGTAATTGCTCTGCCAGAAAAGTCGCGATTTCTTCCTCGATCAGCGCATTCACGCCGACAGCATGGCTGGCTGCCAGCATCAGGCCATCAGTAGGATGTTCTATCTTGGGCCAGAGCATGCCGGGGGTGTCGGTCAAAATCATGTTCTTGCCCAGATACAAGCGCTGCTGGGTCTTGGTCACAGCGGGTTCATCACCGACATTGGCAACACGTTTTTTGAGCAGGGCATTCATCAAGGTCGATTTGCCGACATTGGGTATGCCCATGATCATCATGCGCAAAGGCTTGGTGGGCACGCCGCGATGCGGTGCCAGCTTCAGGGCCAGACCTGGCACTTTGGCGACATCAGACGGTTTTTTGCAACTCAGGGCGACGGCGAACACGCCCTTCTGGGCGTTATAAAAATCCAGCCAGGCCTTGGTGGCATTGGGATCAGCCAGGTCAGACTTGTTCAGTATCTTCAGGCAAGGACGTTGGCGGAAGTTGCGCAGCGACTCTACCATGGGGTTGCAAGAGGCTTGTGGAATGCGGGCATCCTGCACTTCTATCACCAGGTCGGTGTTTTCCATGGTTTCCGCCGCCTTCTTGCGGGCGGCGTTCATGTGGCCGGGGAACCATTGTATGGACATGCTTATTCTTCTTTTTAGCAAAAACAAAGCGATATTGTACGGAACTCTGCCCTGCTTGCGCCGGATTTTGCTTTGCACGCCTTAAAACTAAGCTATTACAAGGCTATTTACTCTGATCCAACATTCAATTTTGCCAAGTTAACATGTCTGATTGCTCAAAATGTTTATCATTTACTTATCAGGAAGGTTTTAACAGGCATCATTTTTTTTGTACTTGCTCAACTTGCTTTTCATCGAGTTTCTTGACCCCTGCTGCGAGATAGTCAGTCAATTCATTCGGTACCGTCAACGATAGCTGATAATGCCGGATTTCAAAGCCTTTTGCAGTTTGCTCTATCACGCCCGTGGCCTGGCAAATACCCATCTGGGTTTGGAGTTGCTCATCAAACCATATCCACTTGCGGTCTTCCGACATACTGATATGGCGGTTAAAGGATGTAAATGCCCAGGCAGACGGACGCTCGAAAAAGCGCTTGGCCCAGATTTTGAACTCATCCCGGGTCCAGCGCTCGGTCTTGTCAGTACCTATATAAATACCATCTTTTGCCATCTTGTCGAAATACTGCAGCCGCGCATGGGCGGCATCGTCATGCCATTCATCAATGAACTGGGCAACTTTGCTCGTGACGCTTGCAATATCGTCTGCTGCATGAACCAGCGTCGTCTGCATGGCCCATGCAGCCAACAAGGCACTCAGTGTCTTTTTCATTTTCATATCCTGGCTTTCTTGGCTTTCTTGACTTGACTCGGGATATCAGTTTTGCTGATTCATGTAATCTTCGCGGGTGATACGATAAATCAGGCTGGCGGCTTCACCTGGCACGTCTTCCACTTCTGAGTATAGCTGCATGCCGATTTTTTCCAGAGTGCGGCGCGAGGGGATATTGGCAGGCCTGACCAGGCCATATACGGCATCCTCAGCCAGCACCATAAAGGCTGCATGCAAGGCTGCCATCGCCATTTCCGTGGCATAGCCCTTGCCCCAGGCATGCGCAGCAAAACGGAAATAGATATTCAGACCACTGAAGTCACCTATCTGCTTGCGCATGACGCCACCAAAACCCAAGACCTGATCTGGCTCATCTATAGAGCAGACTGTCCAGTAACCAAAATGCTGGCGTTCCCACGCGCCTACCCAATCATCCAGCAACACCCTGGTGGTTTCGCGTGATCTGGGGCCGGTGGGATTATGGATATTGGTGGCGGGGTCACCATGGATGATGGCAGCGCTGTCTATGTCACTGCGTTCCAGCTTGCGCAATAAAAGACGCTCCGTCTTCAGCGGATTCAGGCTACTGTAATTAATCATGGCTCAATCCAGGTCAGCCAGGACTTTGAGATGAGCCACCACGCTGCGCCCCAGGGCTGACAGGTTATAACCGCCTTCCAGGCAACTGACGATGCGCTTGCCGGAAAACTCTTGCGCAATCTTCATGATTTCTTTGGTGATCCAGGCATAGTCGGCTTCGACCAGGCCCATCTGCCCCATATCATCTTCACGGTGGGCATCAAAACCGGCAGAGATAAAGATCATTTCCGGTTCGAACTTGCGCAGGGCTGGCAACCACTGCTCAGTAATCAACTGGCGCACGACATCGCCATAGCTGTGCGCGGGCACGGGGATATTCACCATATTGCTGGCCGGATGTTCAGTGCCAGTGTACGGATAATAGGGATGCTGGAAAAAACTCACCATGAGCACACGTTCATCATTGCGGAAAGCTTCTTCCGTGCCATTGCCATGATGGACATCAAAATCGACAATGGCAATGCGCTGCAAACCGCGCACTTCCAGTGCATGTTTGGCTGCCACAGCGATATTATTAAACATGCAAAAACCCATGGCTTCGCCAGGTGTGGCATGGTGGCCTGGCGGGCGTATGGCACAAAATGCATTCTCCACTTCACCATCCAGCACGGCGTCAGTCGCTGCTACCGCAGCACCGGCAGCGCGCAGCGAGGCACGCCAGGTGTAGGCATTCAATGAGGTATCAGCATCCAGCGGGAAATGCTCGCATTCCGACCGCTCGGAAGGACAGTTTTCGCGTATGCGGTAGATCGCATCGGCAGTATGCACACGGGCCAGATGGGCTTCTGTGGCTTGCGGTGCCTCGCGATGATCCAGCAAAGTACTGATGCGGCTGGCGATCAATTGATCATCGATGGCTTGCAGGCGGTCTGGTGATTCCGGGTGCCATGAGCCCATTTCATGGCGTTTGCAGTCAGCATGGGTGTAATACGCAGTTGTCATGTCTCTGTGCCAGAACTGCCACAAATCCTGCCCGGCACAAGCATGCCAGCGCAGTATGAGTGATAGATGTCCTGTTTATCTTATCTGTCTTATTATCAGTTTCACCCTATTTGCCCGATTTTGCAAATCCGTCTGTCTGAAACTTTTCACTATGAGCAACAGTTTTTGACATTTCGGTTTACACTATGAGCACTTAAATTTGACAATTCATGAGTCGACTCTGCCTGATCAAGGCATGGCTTTTATGAATATCAGGCAATAATAAACATAGCTCAGCAAGGAAAAACATGTTTTCCAAAGTACATAAAGTAGCAAAACAGGTTAACAACGTCATCATAGGCAAGGAACAGCAAATCAGGCAGGCATTGGTCTGTTTGCTGGCAGGTGGGCATTTGCTGATCGAAGATTTGCCAGGTGTAGGCAAGACCACACTGGCGCATGCGCTGGCGATTTCGCTGGGTTTGAAATTCAACCGTCTGCAATTTACCAGTGACCTGTTGCCAGCTGATGTGGTTGGCATTTCGATTTTTGACAGGGAAAAATCACAATTTGTTTTTCATCCCGGCCCTGTGTTTGCCCAGGTCTTGCTGGCCGATGAAATCAATCGCGCAACGCCAAAGACACAATCTTCATTGCTGGAAGCCATGGAAGAAAGACAGGTCTCGGTAGAAGGGCAAACCCGTAACCTGCCCTCGCCTTTCTTTGTCATCGCCACCCAAAACCCGGCGCATCAGGTAGGTACCTTTGCCCTGCCTGAATCGCAACTGGACAGGTTTTTGATGTGCCTGTCGCTAGGTTACCCGGATGCAGCAGCTGAACGCGCCCTTTTGATGGGTGAAGACAGGCGCAGCCTGCTGGCACAACTGCCTGCCGTGATGCAGGCAGAAGAGTTGATGGAAGCCCAGCAACAACTCAAGAAAATCCATACCTCGGCATCGTTGATTGACTATGTACAGTCACTGGCACACGCAACGCGCCAGGGCGATTTATTTGCCGAAGGCATGAGCCCGCGTGCCTCTATCGCCTTGTTACAGGCAGCGCGCGCATGGGCAGCCATGGAAGGCCGCGACCACGTCTTGCCTGAAGATGTGCAGGCAGTCTTGATACCTGTCATTGCGCATAGATTGCGCCCCTTGAAATCAATGACGGGCAAAGTCAGTGCCAGCAGCGAATTGCTGGCGCAATTGATGAAGCGCGTCAGCGTCTGAACCTGAGCAGCCATAGATAAATAACGGCATGTTCACATCGATAAAAAAAAGACTGCGCAAGATCGTCTTTCTGGAACACAAACCAGAAAGCGGCGAAGTGTTCCTGAATCAGCGACGGGTATTCACCCTGCCCAGCAAACCCGGAATGGTATTTGTCGTCTTATTACTGCTGATGTTTTTGGCAGCCACCAATTACAGCCTGAATCTTGGCTTTGGCCTGACTTATGTATTGGGCGGGATTGCCGTAGTCAATGTATTTTACGGGTTCCGTAACCTGGCTTACCTGCATTTGTTGCCAGGTTCCGCCAGGGCAGTCTTTGCCGGGGAAGAAACCGAGTACACAGTGTATGTGATCAATCGCCGCGCCCATCCACGCTATGCCATCAGTGTGGGCTTCGCCGAAAAAGGTCATCCAGAAAAATTTGTCGATATTGCCGCCGACAGCCGCGTCGCGGTGCAACTCAGTTATCCCACCACGAACAGGGGCTTGCAGGCCATACCCAGAATCCGCTTGCAAACCAATTATCCTTTAGGTTTGTTGCGCGCCTGGAGCACCTGGTTGCCAGATGCAAATGCCCTGGTCTACCCGCAACCGGAACCTAATCCGCCGCCTTTGCCCATGTCTGGTGCAGGAAAAAAGACTGAAGTGCCAGGCCATGCAGGTGATGAAGATTTTGCCGGTGTGCGCGCTTATCAGCCTGGCGATTCCATGAAACATCTGGCCTGGAAGCAGATTGCCAAAGTAGATACGGCTTTGGGTGGTTCGCTGGTGACCAAGCAGTTCGCCGGAGGCTCGGGCAGTGATGTGATGCTGGACTTTGCCGCCCTCCCGAGTAATCTGGATACAGAATTGAAATTATCACGCCTGACCAGTTGGGTGCTTGAAGCTGATCAGCGTGGCCTGACATACGGTTTCAGGCTGGCGCAAACGCAGCATCCACCCACCACAGGGCCTGAGCATTGCGAAGCCTGCCTGCGCGCACTGGCGCTGTACGAGATATGAGCATCATGAAATCGCCAGTCTTTCGCACCATACTCTCACGTGACAAGGCAGATACCCTGCTGCTGATCTTTGCCTGTCTTTTTGTACTCTTGCCACACGCAGACCATGTCAAATGGTGGGTAAATGCCTCTTGCGCCCTGCTGTTGGTATGGCGGGGTTGGCTGACACTGAGTGGCCGCCGCCTGCCACCGGCTTTGCTGTTGTTACCGGTCGCTGTCATGATGATGACTGGTGTATATCTGACGCACAGGACTTTCTTTGGCAGGGAAGCTGGCGTCACCATGCTGGTCTTGCTGCTGACTTGCAAGCTCCTGGAAATGCACGCCAAGCGCGATTTGTTCGTAGTGATTTTTCTTGGTTTCTTTTTATTGCTGACCAGTTTCTTTTATCAGCAAACCATCTTTGCGGCCATACTGACACTGACTGGCTTATGCCTGCTGCTGACTGCGCAACTGTCCTTTCATTACACTGGTGTAGTACCACCATTGCTGCAAAGACTCAAAATGGGGGTCAGCATACTTGGGTTGGCAATTCCACTGACCATCATCGCCTTTGTGCTATTCCCACGCATACAGGGGCCGCTGTGGGGCTTGCCGGGCGATGCGCAATCCGGACGCAGTGGCTTATCAAGCTCCATGTCACCGGGCAATATCAGCGAACTGGCCCAGTCTGAAGAAATTGCCTTTCGCGTCAAGTTCGATAAATTCATTCCAGCCAAACCCCAGCTATACTGGCGTGGCATCGTCATGAATCAATTCGATGGACGTAGCTGGTCACAGGAAGAAAAAAGGTCTTCCTATAAAACCGATCAGGATAAAAACTGGATCAAGTATGGAGGTCAGGCCATACATCAGGAAATCACGCTGGAAGCGAATGGACAAAACTGGTTATTCGCACTGGACATGCCAGCAGGTAAGCCCGAGTTGGATGCGAACACAGGCACGGTTGCCATCATCAACAAACTGATGGAGACGCGGCGTGAACAAGCCACAAATGAAAGACTCAAATACACAATAGAGTCTTACACCAGCTATACACTGGAAGCAGCAAGCAGCCGGGAAATGATGGCAGATTCGCTTAAAATGCCAGAAGGATACAACCCGCGCACCCTGGCTTTTGCAGCCGCATTACGTCAGCAATATCCAGATGACATGCAACTCATTTGGGCAATACTCAATTATTTTCGTCGCGAAACTTATTCTTACACGCTGGAACCCCCACGCCTGGGCAAAAACAGCGCAGATGAATTTTTGTTTGACACCAAGGCGGGCTTTTGCGAACACTATGCCAGTGCCTTTGTCTTGCTGATGCGCGCTGCCAATATTCCGGCACGGGTAGTGGCTGGCTATCAGGGTGGCAATCTGAATTCTGTCGATGGTTACCTGGAAATTCGCCAATCCGATGCCCATGCCTGGGCCGAAGTCTGGCTAGAGGGCAAGGGATGGCTCAGGGTAGATCCGACTGCAGCCGTCGCGCCTGAAAGGGTGCAGCGTTCTCTCAATTATGCGGTGCCGCGTCAGGGGCTGGCCGGGCTGATGAATCTGAGTCCGGATGGAATTTCTTTTTTTAACCAGGTGCGCATGCAGTGGAGCGCTGTCAACAATTCATGGAATCAGTGGGTACTCAATTACAACCAGAATACCCAAAGAAACCTGTTGAACTCCCTGGGTTTCATGAAAGTAGACTGGGCACAACTGACCTTGTTGTTCTTTATTGCCACCAGCCTGATACTGGGCCTGATCGCCCTACCGCTAATTCGTAACCGGCCACGTATCACGGCGCTTGATAAGGTATACTTTTCTTTTTGTCGCAAGATGGAAAAAAAGACCGCAGCACGCGCTTTACATGAAGGGCCCAAAGCCTACCTGGAAAGATTGCGCAGCAGCCTGACCGCAGCTGAATTTGAAAATGCCGAGCGTTTTCTGACACTGTATGCAAGTGCCCGCTACGGCAAAAACCCAGGTCCGGAAAGCACACTGATCCGGCGTTTGAAAACCCTGCTGGCCGCATGCCGCTAATTTTTTATTGACGTATTTTGATCTCACTGACCACACCTGCATCAAACCAGCCCGGCATATTGCTGAATGGCGTTTACTCCCTCATCATCGCTGTCGCCCTGCTCACTGCGGGCGAAGCGTATGCCACAGGAAAAAAACATACGAAAAAAGCGGCGGCGAATGCTGCTTCAGCCCCGGCTGCCAAAGCTAAAAAAGATGAAGGCCATTTTGAGCAATGGAAGGAAGTATCCAGCTTCATTTCTGAAATGGTCAGCAAGCATGGCTACACGGAAGCAGAGTTGAAAGCCATCTTCAAGCAGGCAAAGTACATAGAAACTGCCAGGCAACTGATGCGCCCTGCTCCTGCAGGCAAACCCAAGAACTGGAAAGCATACCGCGCCCGCTTTGTCGAACCCTACCGTATTGAAGCAGGCATCGCCTTCTGGGATAAATATGCCGATGCCCTGGCAAAGGCTGAACAGGAATATGGCGTACCGCCAGAAATCATCGTCGGCCTGATCGGTGTCGAAACTATCTTTGGTAAACAGACTGGCGGCTTCCGCGTGATGGATGTACTGACCACGCTGGCCTTCGATTATCCCGACACGCCTACCCGTGATATGCGCATGCAATTTTTCCGTGGTGAACTGGAAAACATGTTGCTGATGTCCAGAGAAGCTTCACTCGATCCCTTTGTCTTTAAAGGTTCCTATGCAGGCGCGATAGGCTGGCCACAGTTCATGCCTGGCAGCATCAGGAAATATGCAGTGGACTTTGATGGCGACGGCAGAATCAACCTGACTGATTCACCCGTTGATGCCATAGGCAGCGTCGCCCACTATCTTGCCGTGCATGGCTGGAAGCGTAATTTGCCCATCGCTTTCCCGGCCACCCTGGTGTTGAATGAGAAAAGTGAACAGCTCAATACTGCACTGGGGAAAGGTTTGCAGGCCAGTTATCAGTTGCAGGATTTAAAAGCCATCGCGACAACAGCCAGTAGCGAAGCGCCAACAAACATCCAATATGGTCTTGTCGATCTGCAAAATGGCAACGACGCAACAGAATACTGGCTGGCAACAGAGAACTTTTTTGCCATCACGCTGTACAACCGCAGCTATTTTTACGCGATGTCAGTCTTTGATCTGGGACGTGTCATCGCCGCCGCCAGACAAAAATAATTCCTATTCAAGCAGATTGGATAGCATTACAGAGTGTTGGAAGAAGAAGCTCACAATTTAACAGATTTTAATAGACCGAATAAAATTGTTAATTTATGTTATTCTAGTAACTAATTACTGGAATAAACATTGCCATTCAGTATTTTCTAAACTAAAGTGCTGTTATCTAGTTGACACATTTACTTCTTAACTAAGCAAAGTGTCAAGAGATTTAACAATGGTTTGCTATTTTTCTGACAAGCAAATTATATTTTAAAGATACAATATTACCGTTTGATTAATTTTTTATTGAAGCAACTAATTAAGCGTCAATAAACTACACAGCGAGGTAATTATGGCAAATTTGACCCAGCTTGAATCCGATGAAATCGACTATGATCCAAACAATCTGTTGGATACTCTGATCAAGCAATTGCATTTGAAAAATGATGCAGCACTCTCCAGAGCATTGGAAGTGGCACCACCAGTAATCAGTAAAATCAGGCATCGTCGCCTGCCGGTCGGCGCATCACTGCTGATCCGCATGCATGAAATCAGCGATGTCAGCATCAAAGAACTGCGCGAATTGATGGGCGACCGTCGTGCGAAGTTCCGTATCAGCGACAAACAATTCAAACCAAAAGACGCAGCATAAGTCTTTTATTTGATAGGTGGTTGCTGCCTGATAAATCTCCGGATTTTCAGGAACACTGCTTTATTGAAAAATACCGAAAATGCGCCACAAGCGTGATTTCGGTATTTTTTTTGACCTTGTTTTAGACCTTGTTTTATTTTGCGCTGGATTTATGACAGCTTGATGTAAAAACTGACAAAGACGGATAACAAAAATGTGCGCTTTAGATAGCCCAATGAGTGGGCTCAATTGCGGCCTGCAAGTGAGTGAACGAAATGTGGACTCAAATCGCAAGGCTCTTTGATGCACGCATTAGTGAATCAATGAATGAGCGCAACGAGTGAACGCAATGCCTGCGCTCACAGTCACCGCCGCCATTACAATCAGGCAGGAAATACGCCTGTAGACAAATACCGGTCTCCACGGTCACAAACAACAAAGACGATGGTGGCATTTTCTACGGTCTGAGCAACGCGCAAAGCGATTTCGCATGCGCCTGCGGCAGAAATACCACAGAATATGCCCTCTTCCACCGCCATCCTGCGCGCCATTTGTTCAGCATCTGCCTGCGTAACTGACTCCACCTGATCAACCCTGGCTTTGTCAAAAATCTTGGGCATGTAAGCCTCTGGCCACTTGCGTATGCCAGGTATTTGCGAGCCTTCTTCTGGCTGCGCGCCGATGATGTGGATCTGCGGGTTTTGTTCTTTCAGATAAGCCGATACGCCCATGATGGTACCCGTGGTTCCCATGGCACTGATAAAGTGGGTGATCTTGCCCTTGGTATCACGCCAGATTTCTGGCCCTGTTGTTTCATAATGCGCCAGCGGATTATCTGGATTGGCGAACTGGTCGAGGATCACACCCTGCCCTTCTGACTGCATTTGTTCTGCCAGGTCGCGTGCATATTCCATGCCGCCAGTCTTGGGTGTCAACATGATTTGCGCGCCATAGGCTGCCATGCTTTGGCGGCGTTCTATACTCAGGTTCTCTGGCATCAACAAAATCATCTTGTAACCGCGCATGGCCGCAGCCATGGCGAGGGCGATACCGGTGTTACCGCTGGTGGCTTCTATCAAAGTATCACCAGGTTTGATACGGCCACGCTCTTCTGCCCTTTTGATCATGGACAAGGCTGGTCTGTCCTTGACGGAGCCGGCAGGATTATTCCCTTCCAGCTTGCCGAGGATGACATTATTACGTCGCAGGTTTTCATCGCCGGGTATGCGCTGCAATCTAACGAGCGGTGTATTGCCTATGGTGTCTTCGATGGTCAGATAGGTCATGGTAAGCAGCTTAAAAAGACAAAGGCTTATTCTAATCGTAGTTACCCTTAGACGCTTGGCGCATAAGCAAGCAGCTTGTTTGAAAAAGCATCGTCAACACTGATGAAAATCAGCTTCTCATAGACAAATCAAGCCTTTGCAGCCCACACACATGCGCCAATCAGGCTTATACAGAATTTAAATAAGCTAATAAAAAACCCCGGAATCACTTCCGGGGTTTTGTGAATCTGTCAGTTCAACAATAAAACTGAAGAATCAGACTTATTTTGCGCTGGCCTTGGAAGCTGCCGATGCAGCAGAAGCCTTGGACGCTGCTGAAGCTGCTGATGCAGCACTTGCGGCTGATGCCACTGATGCGCTGGAGGCTGCAGATGCCGCAGCAGAAGCTTTTGGTGCCGCTGTTGCAGATGCTGCTTTATCTGCCTTGGCTGCTGCCTTGTCAGCTTTAGCAGATGCAGCACTGGCTGCTGGTTTTGCCGCTACACCAGGTTTAGCCTGGCCATTGACAGTCAAACCTGCTTCAGACAATTTGGTGGCGCTTTTTTCGCCTACGCCTTTGACGCGACTTTCAAAATCTGCCCAATCCTTGAAGGCACCATTCTTGGTACGCTCTTCTATGATGGCCTTGGATTTGGCCGGGCCTATGCCCTTGATGCCATCCAGCGCAGCCTGGTCGCCTTTATTGACATCGACATCAGCGAATGCAAAACCAGTAGCAGCCAACAAAGCCATCAGGCCAAATATAATTTTCTTCAACATGCGAATACTCCCTCAATAATTGAACATTTTTTTAAGCGATATTTAAAGCGAATTTTTAAACGACATAGCCTGTCTTTTATAGCTGGCTATGTAGCTAACAACGGCACTGGATTAATTCCGTTGACAAGTATTCCACAATTTAATGTCAGTATGACTAATCGCCCAGCCTGTCTATCAAAAAATCGATGAAGCATCGCAACTTGGGTGGCATCTGGCGGCGGCTGGCATAGACCGCATAAAGACTGCCGGCAAAACCCGGTTCATTACCGGCCACCAGTTGCAAACGGCCAGAAGCAAGATCGTCGTCCACCAGCCACTGAGGTAAAAATGCGGCACCCATGCCCGCCAGTACGCAGTGATAACTCAGCGTCGTGTCACCGCACTTCATGATGGCATCCAGCTTGAGTGACGCACCCTGTGTTTGTACTGGCAGGTGGAATCTTTCCAATTGCACATAATTGGGTAATATCATCGCCACGGTAATGGGCTCGTCTTTTTTGCCAGCGTCCAGCTTTTTCACAAACTCTGGTGTGGCCACCAAATGGAAGTCGACCTTGCACAAGCGCCTGGCGATCAGGGCGGGTGATGGTTCATCGGTCGCCCTCAGGGCCAGATCAAAGCCATCTGCCACCAGATCTACCATATGGTTATCGAGGTGCAAGTCCAGTCTGACCTCGGGATAATTTTCACGAAAATCTGCCAGCACCCTGGCAAAACCGGGGTTGGCACACCAGACGGGAGCACTGATCTTCAACTCACCGCGTGGTGGCCCGCTTTCTTGTGCAAGCGAAGCGACAGCAGCATCAAGTATATCCAGCGCCTGCCTGCCCTGCGCAAAGAAATCCTTGCCCGCCTCAGTCAGGCTCATGCTGCGGCTGCTCCGGTTTAGCAACCTGGCCCCCAGCTTGCGCTCCAGTCTGGCGATATGTTTGCTGACCATGGGCGCGGCCATGCCCAGCCTGTCAGCCGCAGCGGTAAAGCTGCCGGACTCGACAATCTCACGAAATACCCTGATGCCATTGATATCAAGCTCATCCATATCATGCTCCTCATGGCTCAATTGATCATTGTTGCACTTTTTGGAAACAATACAATTACTTTACCACCATCGATTTCCTGATCAGGAAACATTATGATGAATTACATTGGGTTTTATGAAATTTACTTGGAAAAAGCAAGCCCCGGCACCAAATGACCTGTAGAGGATACTCATATGAAATTGCCTACCTATTTTATCTCGCATGGCGGCGGCCCCTGGCCTTACATGGAAGACATGCGTAAAACCATGCATGTGCTGGAAGAATCACTGGTGGATATGCCACGGCAATTGCCGTACAAGCCCAAGGCCATCTTGATGATCTCAGCCCACTGGGAAGAAAGCGCGTTCAAGGTCATGACAAATCCCTGGCCAGGCATGCTATATGACTATGGCGGTTTTCCTGAACATACCTACAAGGTGCATTATTCGGCCCCAGGTTCGCCTGAATTGGCAGAACGGGTAATGGGCTTGATCAAGGATGCAGGTTTGCCCGCACAGCCGGATGCGCAACGTGGTTTTGACCACGGTGCATTTGCGCCGCTGGCCGTAATGTACCCAGAGGCTGATATGCCGGTCGTGCAATTATCACTGCGCATGGGATTGGACCCGGCAGAACACCTGGCACTGGGACGTGCACTTGCCCCTTTGCGTGATGAGGGCATACTGATCATAGGCAGTGGCCTCAGCTACCATAACCTGCGGCGCTTTGGCCCGCTGGCGAAAGAACCTTCATCAAGTTTTGATGACTGGTTGCAGGACAGCCTGATCGCCAGCAGCACGACCGAAAGAGTCGCCCGCCTGATCCATTGGGAAGAAGCACCGGCAGCACGGGTTGCCCATCCCAGGGAAGAACATTTATTGCCACTGATGGTGGCAGTCGGTGCGGCAGAAGATGAAGTTGCCAGTTGTGTTTATCATGAAGAAAACATCTTTGGCGGCGTGGTGGCATCAAGCTTTCGCTTTGGGGCGATTGCCTGAAGCATTTCAAAATTTGTTAATGGCTACTTTGCCTGTGGCATAGTTTTATAATCCACTCCCGCAGACCAACGGCTTTCCCAGTGGCGAAGAAATGACTTCGCCAACTCTGGATTCCGCCAGAACACGATGACATTTTCGCTGTTATCTTCTGCCGCATCACGGGTGTAATTGAAGCTGCCGTTCTGGACGGTCTGTTCATCCGCGATGATGTACTTGTCATGATGAATCGCATACACAGAAATAGTACGCGTAGCGATGCCTGCCACGACAAGGCGGTTCAAGGCTGCCCAATTAGGTTTTTTCTGGTTACGACGATAATCGACCAGCACCATGATATTGACGCCGCGCTTTTTTGCGTCTAGCAGTGCCTTGACCACGGTTGGCGAACTAAACGAGTAGGCCGCTAATCTGATACTGGAGACAGCGGCATTGATTACCTTGAGCACCAATTCCTCGGCCTTGGCATCAGGAGAAAAAGCGTTCTCAATCTGCGCAGACGCAGCGTCCAAGATAGCCCCGGCAGGTTTATCTTCCAGCGGCGATGCGCGGCAAGATGCTGCCATTAGCAAAGCTGAGCTTACCGCGAGAAGGAGTTGTTTGATACTCAAGGCAGACATATTAATACCCTTGGCTGTTATAGCTCACACTTGATCTGACACACCGCGTCCGACTGACGAGCAGCGACATCCGTCCCGTTGCGAAACTTCGAGTCACAGAAAGTCTGTCATTGGACTCTGTTTGTAGCTCCCGGAAGGGCCGTGATACAAGCAGACATATATAACTGCTCGCTCGCTACTTAAAAACCGCAGACTTTGAACAAATAGCTGGTCCTCTTTGGTAACTTGATACGCTCCCGAACCAGGATGAGCTGGACTTATCCTTGGCTGGCAACTAACTCCATCAATAGTACCCTCTTTGAGGAATGCATAATTGGGGCTTAGCTCATCTATCCAGTAAATCAAAACTCTACCTTGCTGGGTAAACGCGAGCGTTTCGCCGCCAAAGCTTACATCCAAGCCATCATCGTAAAGTGCCTTTAATTCAGCATCGAAGTGACGTTCAAAACTTATTTCCATACTGCAAATTAAACCAAAGAGATATTGTATTGAGCTAGGCTTGCAGCTGGCAGCGGCCCTTAGAACTCCAACTCATCTAACAGATTGTGTCAGGTCAAGTCTTAGCGAATACACCTTAGCTTGCATGCTTGAATGTACGCCTCATCTGTATCACTGAACTGGCATGCGAGTCAGCCATCAGGCTCATTGCACAGCCTCAGGAAACAACTCTTCCCGCGTCACCGTAGCCGTACCCAGCTTGCCAACCACGATGCCGCCAGCACGGTTGGCAATCACCACAGCCTCTTGCATGGACTTACCTTGCGCCAGCATGACGGCCATGGTGGCGATGACGGTATCACCTGCACCAGAGACATCAAATACTTCACGCGCCATGGCTGGTACATGGGTCACACCATCAGCCGTGAACAGGGTCATGCCCTCTTCTGAGCGGGTCAGCAGCAAGGCATCGATTTGCAAATCTGCGCGCAATTGCTGGGCCCTGGTTGTCAGCTCCTCTTCATTTGGCCAGTCACCGATGATTTGCTTTAACTCAGACTTGTTCGGTGTCAACAAGCTGGCACCGGCATAGCGTTTGAAGTCGCTGCCCTTGGGGTCCACCAGCACGATCTTGCCTGCGGCCTTTGCTGCAGCAATCATGGCGCTGACGTTCACCAGGCTGCCCTTGGCATAGTCGGACAAGACGACGACATCGTAACCGGTCAGCAAGGAGTTGAAGCGATTCAGTTTGTCACGCAAGACATGTTCAGTCGGGCGCTCTTCAAAATCAATGCGTAGCAACTGCTGCTGCCTGCCAATAACGCGCAGCTTGATAATGGTAGAGATTTGCTGGTCACGACTGAGGTAAGCCTCGATGCCTGAAGTCTTCAGCAAACGCTCCATGCTATTACCTGCATCATCATCGCCGATGACACCCATCAAGGCAGCCTGTACGCCCAGGGCGACGGCATTGCGGGCCACATTGGCAGCACCGCCAAGACGCTCTTCACTTTTTTCCACGCGCACAATGGGCACCGGGGCTTCGGGTGATATGCGGTTGACTTCGCCAAACCAGTATCTGTCCAGCATGACATCGCCAGCAACCAGAATACGCTTCATTGCTGTATTTTTCTTTGCATCCATATTCTGCATTATTTGTTCGTCATTTATTTGTCATTTATTCGTCAATACGGAGCGGCCTATGCCGTGGTATTCAATGCCCAGTTCGGTCATGACCGTGGGCTCAAACAGGTTGCGGCCATCAAACACCACCGGCTGTTTCAGGCGTGCCTTGACCTCATCAAAATCCGGGCTGCGGAAGGCCTTCCATTCAGTGACAATGGCCAGTGCATCGGCTTCAAGCAGTGCATCCATGGGGTTGGCTGCATAGCGTATGGATGCCAGCAATTCTGGCGCATCGTAGAAATCCAGTTCAAATACGCGCTTGGCTTCCTGCATGGAAACCGGGTCATACACTGCTACCGTCGCACCAGCGCGCAATAATTCACCCAGCAAGACACGGGATGACGCAGCCCGCATATCATCGGTATTCGGTTTGAATGCAAGGCCCCAGATGGCGAAATGACGGCCACTGAGGTTTTCGCCAAAGCGCTGCTGTATCTTCTTGCCGAGTACCTGTTTTTGACGTGCATTGACGGCTTCTACCGCCTGCAGGATCAGGAGATTCAACCCATAGTCCTGGGCAGTACGTTCCAGCGCCTGCACATCTTTAGGGAAGCAGGAACCACCATAACCACAACCAGCATACAAAAAGCTGTGACCTATGCGCGGGTCAGAGCCTATGCCGTGACGCACAGCTTCAATATCGGCACCGACATGGTCAGCCAGATTGGCCAGCTCATTCATGAAAGAGATGCGAGTCGCCAGCATGGCGTTCGCTGCATACTTGGTGAACTCTGCCGAGCGTACATCCATCCAGTAAGTGCGTTCATGGTTGCGGTTGAAAGGCGCATACAACTTCTTCATCTGGCTGCGGGCTTTTTCGCCTTGCGGCGTCTGGTCGCAACCAATAACGATGCGGTCAGGGCGCATGAAGTCTTCTACTGCTGCGCCTTCTTTCAGGAATTCTGGATTGGAGACCACTGAGAATTCTGCCGTCACCGAACGTGCCGTCAATTCAGCAGCGATGGCAGCGCTTACGCGGTCCGCCGTACCGACAGGCACGGTAGACTTGTCAACGACGACCTTGAAGTTCGTCATGTACTTGCCAATATTTTTTGCCGCAGCCACGACGTATTGCAAATCAGCAGAACCATCTTCATCCGGAGGTGTACCGACAGCGATGAACTGCACATCACCATGTTTTACGCTGGCTTCGACATCAGTAGAAAACTGTATGCGGCCCGCAGCACGGTTGCGTGCGACGATTTCTTCCAGGCCCGGCTCATGGATGGGGATGCCGCCGTTATTGAGGATATCAATCTTGCGCTGGTCAACATCCAGGCAAAACACATCATTACCCAATTCAGCCAGGCAGGCACCTGTGACCAGACCGACATAACCTGTACCAATAATTGTGATTTTCATTTTTTGATCACCAAATAAAAATAAGTCATTCTGTGCACCCAAATATCTAGTCATCCATATAGAATTTCAGATCACAGCCCTTATTCAAGATTCTTTACACTTAACGAATATCCCTGAAGCCTTGCGCAAATCAGTCTGCGCTCAGACATGCAGAGTTTATTAATTCATGACGTTCAGCTCTTCTGTCCGACGTGGTGGATAAGTTTCCCATTTACTGCAGCCAGGGCAATGCCAATAAAATTGCCTGGCCTTGAAACCGCAATTGGAGCACTGATAACGCGCCAGCTTTTGTGCATAGCCGTGCACCAGATTCTTGATGATGGCCAGTTCCGGCCTGACTTCAGGCGGCACCACCATGATGCGGCCATCCAGCAATTTGTCCAGACCCAGCAGGGTTGGGGTGCGGCGCAATTCTTCGCTGACAAGACTATTGACGGCTTCCACACCTTCCAGCTCCAGCGTGGCCTTGAAGGCGACTTCCAGTAAATCTATCGATGGTGCCTCTGCCAGGTAATTCTTGAGCAGGTTCAATCCTTCTTGCGACTTGTCGAGCTTGCGGTATGCATCCATCAGGCGCTGCGCCACCAGGGCAACATGCGGCACGCTTTGCTGCTCTACCCTGCACCAGGTGGACAAGGCAATCTCAGTATCGCCATTAGCCATATACACGTCGCCCATGAGGATGATGGCGCGTACATTGTTGCGGTCTGCTGCGAGTGCTTTTTCAAGGTTGGCCAAGGCGGCATCGGTATTGGTATGCACCAGCTCATCCTGGGCAATTTCGCAGTAAAACTGGGCGATCTCTTTTTGACGGCCACCAGCGCCGCATTCCTGCAAGGCATTGGCGGCTTCTATCGCGCGCGCCCATTCTTTTTCACGCTGGTAAATTTCCAGCAGGGCGCGTCTGGCCTGGGCTTCAAACGAACTGTTGACGAGCAAGTTATAGGTTTCTTCAGCACGGTCGAGTAATCCGGCTTTCAGGTAATCCTGGCCCAGCTCATACATGGCCTGGTTTTTTTGTTCGGTAGGCAAATCCGGCCTGGCCAGCAGGTTTTGATGCACGCGGATAGCGCGTTCAGTCTCGCCACGGCGGCGGAACAGGTTGCCGAGGGCGAAGTGTAAATCCACCGCCTCAGGATCAAGCCTGACGATATCGATAAAGGCATCAATGGCCTTGTCGGGCTGGTCATTGAGCAGGAAATTCAAGCCCTTGAAATAACCACGCGGCAGGCTGCGGGATTCAGAGATCAACTGGCGTATATCGATACGCGCAGCGCTCCAGCCCAAGGTAAAGAATAAGGGTATGCCTAGCAGCCACCAAATTTCAAATTCCATATGTGTTTCTTCTTATTGTTGATAACAACGCGATGCCGATGTGAGAGCGAGCGCCAAACTTACTCTGTTGATCTTCTTTTGCCAGTGTCCATATGCTGCGACCAGCGCCTAAAAGTGTCAGCGCAGGTGTCAGATATTGCGAATGCTATCAGGCTGGGGCGCTTGTGTGCTGGCCCTTTGTGCTGCTTCACGTTCTTTTTCAATTTCTGCCAGCGTCTTTTTATGCTTGTGCAGATCACGTCTGTGGCGGAACACCATAGGCACCATGGCCAGTGCGCCCAGCGTAGCGCCACCGGCAAAAAAAGCCAGCAGCATGATGACCAGTGGTGCAGATTGCTGATAGCCAAAGAAATATTGCAGCGTCACAATCTGGTCGTTTTTCAAGGCAAAGCCAAAGAACAGGACAAACAGCACGATGGCGAAAAATCTTGAAATATATTTCATGTATGCATCCTTGATGGATAAGCAGGGAAATCGTCAATTAAGCAATTAATCCCGAAAAGAGCATTGTACTGAAAAAAAACGGCATATCGGAAAACCGATATGCCGTTTTTATTTTTACATCGCTGTCGAAGCCCGAACTTTGACCAGTCAACCTGACTTAGTCATCGTGTATCGGTTGCCCCACCATGGCATCAACACGTTCGCGCAATTCCTTGCCCGGTTTAAAGTGCGGCACCCGTTTTTCAGGGACCATCACCTTGTCGCCGGACTTGGGGTTACGACCTATCCGTGGTGGACGACTGTTCAGTGCAAAGCTGCCAAAACCACGAATCTCTATGCGCTGCCCGGTTGCCAAAGCATCCGACATGGCGTCGAGTATGGTTTTAACAGCAATATCCACATCTTTAGCTACCAGTTGCGGATATCGCTCTGCCAGACGAGCTATCAGCTCCGACTTAGTCATAGTGAAAACCTTATGACGTAAGCTTAGTTTTTATTGTCGAGCTTGGCTTTCAACAAAGCGCCCAGGCTGGTTGTGCCGGATGCTGCGTTGGAATCAGTAACGGACATTTTTTGCATAGCTTCTTGTGTTTCAACGCTATCTTTAGCTTTGATAGACAATTGGATACCACGAGCTTTGCGGTCGATGTTCAATACCAGGGCTTCAACACTGTCGCCGACTTTCAGGTGTGTACCAGCATCTTCCACGCGGTCGCGGGAGATTTCGGATGCACGCAGGTAGCCTTCAACGTCGTCTGCCAACTGGATTACTGCGCCTTTGGCTTCAACAGATTTAACTGTACCAACGACAACTGCACCTTTGTCATTCATTGCGCAGTAGTTGTTGAATGGGTCGCCTTCCAGCTGTTTAACGCCCAGGGAAACACGCTCACGCTCAACATCGATAGCCAGAACGATGGCTTCCAGTTCGTCACCTTTCTTGAAACGACGAACTGCTTCTTCGCCTGTTTCGTTCCAGGACAGATCAGACAAATGTACCAGACCGTCGATATTGCCAGACAAACCGATAAATACGCCGAAGTCAGTGATGGACTTGATCGCGCCGCGAACTTTGTCACCTTTCTTGTGGTTGATCGCGAAATCATCCCAAGGATTGGCTTTGCACTGTTTCATGCCCAGGCTGATACGACGACGTTCTTCGTCGATTTCCAGAACCATGACTTCAACTTCGTCGCCCAATTGAACAACTTTGTTTGGTGCAACGTTTTTGTTAGTCCAGTCCATTTCGGAAACGTGAACCAGGCCTTCGATACCTTGCTCGACTTCAACGAACGCGCCGTAGTCGGTCAGGTTCGTTACTTTACCGAACAGACGTGTGTTCGCTGGGTAACGACGGGACAAACCTGTCCATGGGTCGTCGCCCAATTGTTTTACGCCCAGGGAAACACGGTTTTTCTCTTGGTCGAATTTCAATACTTTTGCAGTGATTTCCTGACCAACTGTCAACACCTCGGAAGGGTGACGTACACGACGCCATGCCAGATCAGTGATATGCAACAAGCCATCGATGCCGCCCAGATCAACGAACGCGCCGTAGTCAGTGATATTTTTTACAATACCAGTAACCACTGTGCCTTCTTTCAGGGTTTCCATCAGTTTTTGACGCTCTTCGCCCATGGACGCTTCAACAACAGCGCGGCGGGACAGCACAACGTTGTTACGTTTGCGGTCGAGCTTGATAACTTTGAATTCCATGGTTTTGCCTTCGTAAGGAGTTGTATCCTTAACTGGGCGTGTATCAACCAAAGAACCTGGCAAGAAAGCGCGGATGCCGTTCGTCAGAACAGTCAAGCCACCTTTTACTTTGCCATTTACTGTACCAGTAACGATCTCACCAGACTCCAGCGCTTTTTCCAGCGCGAGCCAGGAGGCCAGACGTTTAGCTTTGTCACGGGACAAAATTGTGTCGCCGAAACCGTTTTCCAGCGAATCAATCGCTACGGAAACGAAATCGCCGATATTAACTTCCAGGTCACCCTGGTCGTTTTTGAATTCTTCAACAGGGATAAAGGCTTCAGACTTCAAGCCAGCGTTAACGATCACGAAGTTGTGGTCGATACGGACGACTTCAGCAGAAATCACTTCACCGGAACGCATATCCTGACGTGACAGGGATTCTTCGAACAAAGCTGCGAAGCTATCTGCACCGGTTGCGAAATCTTGGGACATAAAAACAGTAGACATAGTATTTACAAGTTAGCCGGAACGGTGCAAAAGGCACTATTAACCGGGTTAGGTTGAACATCCCCTTATTAACCTTGCGTCAATAAAGGCACTTGAAACGACACATGCAGACTTCACCAGCTACTTATTACCTAAGCTACCTATACGGCGTTGTTTGTCTGTGTTTGCGCATACCAGACCAACACTTTATTGACAGCTTCTTCAGCGGTTAATTCAGATGTATCCAGGATGATCGCGTCTGGCGCGGGCTTGAGCGGCGCTGTGGTGCGGGCACTATCTCTCGCATCACGTTCCATCAAATCTTTTACCAAGTTTTCCATATTAGCAGAAATTCCCTTTTCAATCAATTGCTTATATCGACGGCTTGCGCGCGCCTCAGCACTTGCTGTTAAGAAAACTTTTAAGCTGGCATCAGGAAAGATGACCGTCCCCATATCGCGCCCGTCAGCGACCAGGCCAGGCGTATAGCGAAAAGCCACCTGCAAATCAACCAGCGCCTGGCGAACTGCTGGCAAAACGGCAATGCGGGAAGCAGCCACACCGACTTCTTCTGCCCGCACGGCATCGGTAACGTCAGCATCTTCAAGAAAAACATGGCCGTGGACAAAACGGCAAGGCAGGGTTCTTGCCATGCTGGCAATGGCAGTTTCATCTTCAAGCGCGATGCCATGGCGGGTAGCCATCAAGGCAGTCAGGCGGTACAGGGCACCAGAATCCAGGTAATGAAAACCCAGATGCTTGGCCACCCTGTGTGCCACCGTGCCCTTGCCGGATGCGGTAGGGCCATCAATTGTAATAACAGGACTAGGCGCAGTCATAGATGCCATAGGTGCAATAAGAACCTTTAAAACAAATCTTTGTGATTAATCTTGGCAAAGACTTCAAAATAATCAGGAAAAGTCTTGGCCACGCATTTTGGATCATTGATGCGCATAGTAGCACCCCTGCGGGCACGACCATCGAGACTGGCCAAAGAGAAGCACATGGCCATGCGGTGATCATCGTAAGTATCGATAGTTGCAGGCAAGATATGCTCAGGCGGCGTCACCGTCATATAATCTGCGCCCTCTTCCACTATTGCGCCCAGCTTGCGCAATTCTGTTGCCATGGCGGACAGGCGGTCGGTTTCCTTGACGCGCCAGCTGGCGATATTACGCAGGGTCGTGGTGCCATTGGTATACAGGGCAGCGACCGCTATTGTCATGGCAGCATCGGGGATATGGTTAAAATCCATATCTATGGCCTGTAAGACACCATTCGAGCTGGCTTCTATCCAGTTATCGCCACGGGTAATCGTTGCGCCCATTTTTTCCAGCGCTTCGGCAAAACGCACATCGCCCTGTATGCTGGACTTGCCTACACCCTCGACCCGGATAGGCCCGCCAGCAATGGCACCTGCTGCCAGGAAATAGGATGCAGAAGAAGCATCACCTTCAACGTGGATAACGCCAGGCGACACATAATGCTGGCCTTTTGTGACTGTGAATGCCTGCCAGCCATCACGCTCTACCGTCACGCCAAATTTTTGCATGAGGTTCAGGGTAATTTCTATGTAAGGCTTGGAAATCAGCTCGCCCATCACTTCTATCGTCACATCATGCTCACGCGCCATCAAAGGTGCAGCCATCAACAAGGCCGTCAGGAACTGGCTGGAGACATTACCCTTCACTTGCAAACGCTGGGCATGGATATGGCCACGGCGTATATGCAAAGGTGGATAGCCGGGGTTGCCGGTATATTCTATCTGTGCACCGGCTTCATTCAATGCATCAACCAGGTCACCGATAGGACGCTCATGCATGCGGTGCACGCCATGGATGGTGTAATCGCCACCCAATACGGCCAATGCACCAACCAGCGGGCGTATTGCAGTACCGGCATTGCCCATGAACAGATCAGCTTGGTGTTTTGGGAAATGGCCTTTGACACCTTCTACCGTGTAATTCTGGCTATCGCCATCCTGCTCCCAGTGCACGCCCAGTTGCGTCAGGGCGTTCAGCATGACCAGCGTGTCATCAGATGCCAGCAAATCCATGATTTGGGTCTTGCCCTCTGCCAGCGCTGCCAGCAAAAGAGTACGGTTGGAAATACTTTTGGAGCCCGGCAATTTGACCGTGCCCTGCACCTGCATCACAGGTTGCAGATCAAGGTAATGCGGATAATGTTTGCTTGCTTGTGTCATGGTCGTATTCAATTCTGAGTTTGTCGATGTAGAGCAGAGCTAATCTCTTTCAATCCCCACCTTCACGCTGCTGTTTCTCGGCTGCCTCAATCGCGCTGATCCAGTTATGGCGCGCACGCTGGGCATTGGCGTAAATACCTTCTATGCCGTCACTGTCGGCATCCACCAGATGCTGGCGCAAGATGGACAGGCGGGCAGTATACGAATCCAGTTCCTGCAGCATCGCAGCACGGTTCGCCAGGCTGATGTCACGCCACATTTCTGGCGATGAACCGGCAATGCGGGTAAAGTCGCGAAAGCCACTGGCGGCATACTGGAACAAGGTATCCGCATGCGGCTTGCGGGCAATATCATCGACCAGGGCATAGGCCAGCAAATGCGGCAAATGGCTGACTGCGGCAAATACACCGTCATGTGCAGCAGGTTCCAGATGATGGATGATGGCACCGCATTGCTGCCATGCCCAGGCCACTCTCGCCACATCAGCATCGCTATTTTCTGGCAGACGGGTGATGACGGCCTTTTTGCCGACATACAAATCCACCAGTGCAGCCTCAGGCCCATTCAATTCACGCCCGGCTATCGGATGCGCTGGTACAAACTGCGCGATCTTTTCAGCCAGGCTGGCGCGTGCAGCGGCAACCACATCGGCCTTGGTGCTGCCAGCATCCGTGACTATCGTACCCGGCTGCAGGTGAGGATAAATCGCCTTCAATATCGCGCCGGTTTGTGCCACTGGCGCTGCAATCAGCACCAGGTCACAGTTACGCAATGCCTGCTCGGCATTCAAGGCTATTTCATCGATGATGCCCAGTTGCTGCGCTTTTTCCAGCGAAGCCTGGCTGCGCCCTACCCCGACTATCTGCTCAACTGCCCCTGCTTTTTTCAAAGCCAGGGCAAATGAGCCACCAATCAAACCTACGCCAAAAATTGCTATGCGTTGAAAAACTTTTTGCATCAGGCACTCACACTGTACAAGGGTAAGAACCCAGCACCTTGAAGAAAGCTGCCTTGTCATTGAGCTCGGCCATAGCGGCTTCTACCTTGGCATCCATCACATGACCTTCTACGTCTACATAGAAATAATATTCCCAATTGCCGGTTCTTGCAGGACGTGACTCAAAACGTGTCATCGAGACGCCATGTTTTTCCAATGGTGCCAGCAGATTGTAGACAGCACCCGCCTTGTTCGGCGTCGCCAGCACGATGGAAGTCTGGTCCTTGCCGCTAGGCGTGGTACGCAAACGGCCAATGACAGCAAAACGGGTACGGTTATGCGGGTCATCCTGGATATGGGCGGAGACTATGCCAAGATTGTACTGATGACCAGCAATTTCACTGGCAATCGCCGCCACGGTATAGTCACCACTGGCCATGCGTGCTGCCTCGGCATTAGATGCCACGGCATGTCTTTCCACATGAGGGAAATGCTGGTTCAGCCAGGCCTGGCATTGTGCCAAAGCCTGCGAATGGGCACAGATACGGCTGACGCCTTCCATATTGCCAGACTTGCTCATCAGGCTATGTTGTACAGGTATCGCCAGTTCACCACTGATGGCCAGGCTGGTTTGCAAAAGCAGGTCCAGGGTACGGTTGATCGCGCCCTCGGAGGAATTCTCGATAGGCACGACGCCAAAGTCTGCCGTACCTGCTTCAGTCGCACGGAAAACTTCATCAATAGATACGCAAGGCAAAGGCTGGATAGCATGACCAAACTGCTTGTAGACTGCCTGCTCACTGAAAGTGCCGACAGGGCCAAGGAAAGCCACGACCACGCGACGCTCCAGCGCACGGCAGGCCGACATGATTTCGCGGAAGATCAGTTGTATATCATCGCTCAGCAAGGGGCCGGGATTGCGTTCAGCCACGCCGCGCAAGACTTGCGCTTCACGTTCAGGGCGAAACACTGGCGCATTGGTTTCTGCCTTGACATGGCCAACTTCTTCGGCCACGCGGGCGCGCTGGTTCAGCAAATCCAGGATTTGTGCATCGATGGCATCAATCTTGATGCGCAGGGGGAGTAATTTATTGTCGCTCATAATGACCTAAAAACCGTGTTTGATAGGGTGTGGGCAGGCAGTAATACTGTAGCGCATGACTGCCATGCCGGATATGCTTTTTTCGCCGGGCTTTTGACCTGGTTCATCAGCGCCACGGTTTCCAGGTGATGGTGAGTACCATGCTCAGAAAGGGCTGACGATGAAAATAATGTTAGCGGCGTCTGTCTATAGTAAACAAAACAGACGCTGCATGTCTTAAATGCTGTTTTTAAGCTCAAGGCTTATGAATTTCTTTTGGCGAAATCATGCATAAAACTGATCAGTACCTGTACGCCCTCTATAGGCATGGCGTTATAAATCGAGGCACGCATGCCGCCTACTGATTTATGGCCTTTCAATTGCAACAGGCCATTCGCCTTGGCTTCTGCCAGGAATGCCGCATTCAGGCTTTCATCTTTCAGGTAAAAAGGCACATTCATACGCGAACGGCTGCCCTTCTCTACTCGGTTTTCATAAAAACCTGTGGAATCCAGGTAGCCATACAGCAGGCTGGACTTGGCAATATTCTTTTGCTCCAGCGCCGCCACACCGCCCTGCTGCTTGAGCCACTGGAAAACCAGGCCAGCGATATAAATCGCATAGGTTGGCGGGGTGTTATACATGGAATCATTGTCGGCAACGATTTTCCAGTCAAAGGCAGACGGGCAGATGGGCAAGGCATGGCCGAGCAAATCTTCGCGCACGATGACGATGGTCAAACCTGCCGGGCCGATATTCTTTTGCGCACCACCAAAGATGACGCCGTATTTCGATACATCAATCACGCGCGACAGAATGTGCGAAGACATGTCGGCAACGATAGGCGCTCCACCGGTTTCTGCCGCCACATCGGGGGCAAACTGATATTCAACACCATCGATGGTTTCATTGGTACACAGATGCACGTAGGCAGCATCGGGTGTCAATTTCCAGCTGTCACGTGGCGGCACTGTGGTGTAGCCGCTGGCTTCACCAGAAGCAGCGATGTTCACATTACCGTATTTTTTTGCTTCCTTGATGGACTTGCCCGTCCAGGAACCGGTATGCACAAAATCTGCCGTTGCAGGCTGCGGCTTGCGCCCCATGAGGTTCATGGGAACGATGGCGTTTTCGCCCAGGCCACCGCCTTGCATGAACAGGATCTTATAATTGTCCGGCACCGCCAGCAGCTCGCGCAAATCGCTTTGCGCAGCAGCGAGGATGGACATGAATTCTGGCCCACGATGGCTCATTTCCATGACGGACATGCCACTGCCATGCCAATCCAGCATTTCGGCAGCAGCTTGCTGCAATACCTCTTTCGGCAATACTGCCGGGCCTGCAGAGAAATTGTAGATCGTCGTCATGATGCTTTACTCCGCTGCGTCGGCTTCTGGTGCGTTGCCTTCCGCTTCATTTGCGCCAGCATCGGCACCGGCTTCACCAACGTCGCCTGCTTCCAGTACAGCATCTACATCAGCATCCGTTTCCACGATACGTTGCAGACCAGACAGCTTGGTGCCATCTTCCACCGCAATCAGGGTCACACCCTGGGTTGCACGGCCCATTTCACGAATTTCGGAAACGCGGGTACGGATAAGGATGCCGCCAGTAGTGATCAACATGATTTCATCGGTAGTGTCGACCAGAGTAGCGGCTACAACCTTGCCATTACGCTCGGAAGTCTGAATCGCGATCATGCCCTTGGTACCACGGCCATGGCGGGTGTATTCAGTGATAGGCGTACGTTTGCCGTAACCGTTTTCAGTTGCAGTCAATACAGATTGCTGTTCATTCTCAGCTACCAGCAAGGCAATGACCTGCTGACCTTCATCCAGATTCATACCACGTACGCCACGGGCGGTACGGCCCATAGGACGGACATCATTTTCATCAAAGCGTACTGCCTTGCCAGAATCAGAGAACAGCATGACGTCATGCTTGCCATCGGTCAGCGCAGCACCAATGAGGAAATCGCCTTCGTCCAGGTCAACCGCAATAATGCCGGCTTTACGCGGGTTGCTGAAGTCAGTCAAAGGTGTTTTCTTGACCGTGCCCAGACTGGTGGACATGAAGACATAATGGTCTTCAGGGAAAGTGCGGTTATCGCCAGACAAAGGCAGGATGACCGTGATTTTTTCACCGTCCTGCAATGGGAACATGTTCACGATAGGCTTACCGCGTGAAGTACGCGAGCCTTGTGGTACTTCCCATACCTTCAGCCAGTACATGCGGCCACGGTTACTGAAGCACAGGATGTAATCATGGGTATTGGCCACAAACAGTTGCTCAATCCAGTCATCATCCTTGGTCGCTGTCGCCTGCTTGCCACGGCCACCGCGTTTTTGTGCGCGGTATTCAGACAAGGGTTGCGACTTCATATAGCCGGTATGCGACAGGGTCACGACCATGTCTTGCGGCGTGATCAGGTCTTCTGTACCCAGGTCTGTGGCGTTATGGGTGATTTCTGAACGGCGTACGTCTTTATTGCCTTCGCCGTATTCATTGCGGGCCAGGGTCAGTTCATCAGTGATGATGACAGTGACGCGCTCTGGCTTGGACAAGATATCCAGCAAATCGGCGATTTCTGCCATAACGTCTTTGTATTCATTGACGATCTTGTCTTGCTCCAGACCGGTCAAGCGCTGCAAACGCATTTGCAGGATTTCTTGCGCCTGGTCGTCAGACAATTTATACAGGCCATCTGGCTGTATGCCGTAATGCTTGGGCAAATTCTCAGGGCGGAAAGCATCAATGCCAGCTAAATTGTCAGCCGCAGTACGCGTCAGCATCTCGCGCACCATGGAACTATCCCAGGCACGAGTCATCAATTCCTGTTTCGCGATCGGTGGCGTAGGCGCAGCGCGGATGATGGCGATAAAGTCATCAATATTCGCCAGCGCAACTGCCAGACCTTCCAGCACATGACCACGCTCACGTGCCTTGCGCAGTTCAAACAGGGTGCGGCGTGTTACTACTTCACGGCGATGCGACAGGAAGCAGGACAGCATTTCCTTCAGGTTCAGCAATTTAGGCTGGCCATTCACCAGCGCCACCATGTTCATGCCGAAGGTGTCTTGCAACTGCGTTTGCTTGTACAGATTGTTCAGTACTACGTCTGGTACTTCACCACGCTTGAGCTCGATCACCACGCGCATACCCGATTTATCGGATTCATCGCGGATATCAGAAATACCATCAAGCTTTTTGTCACGTACCAGCTCAGCGATACGTTCCAGCAGGGATTTTTTGTTAACCTGGTATGGCAGCTCATCAACGATCAGTGCCGTGCGGTTTTCTTTGCCAAACTCTTCAAAGTGCGTCTTGGCGCGCATGACCACACGGCCACGACCCGTGCGGTAACCATCGCGCACACCAGACACACCGTAGATAATGCCGCCAGTAGGGAAATCAGGCGCGGGGATGATCTCGATCAGTTCATCGATCGTGCAATCACTATTGCGCAAGACATGCAGGGCACCGTTGATGATCTCGGTAATATTATGTGGCGGGATATTCGTCGCCATACCCACTGCAATACCAGATGCGCCGTTGATCAGCAGATTCGGGATGCGGGTAGGCAGAACTGAAGGCTCTCTTTCCTTGCCATCATAGTTGGGGACGAAATCGACCGTTTCTTTTTCGATATCTGCCAGGATTTCATTGGCAATCTTGTCCAGGCGACACTCGGTATAACGCATCGCCGCAGCATTGTCGCCGTCGATGGAACCAAAGTTACCCTGTCCATCGACCAGGGTATAACGCAGGGAAAAGTCCTGCGCCATACGCACCAGCGTGTCGTAAATGGAGGCATCGCCATGGGGATGGTACTTACCCATGACCTCACCCACCACACGCGCACATTTGACGAAGGGGCGGTTATAGACATTGTTCATTTCGTGCATCGCGAACAATACGCGACGATGCACAGGCTTTAAGCCATCACGCACATCCGGCAAAGCACGACCTACGATAACGCTCATCGCGTAATCGAGATAGCTTTTGCGCATTTCTTCTTCAAGGGAAATCGGGAGTGTTTCTTTTGCGAATTGATCCATTGGCGGCCGGCGAATTAGAGCTTGGTTAATTAATAACGTCTTTAATAACGTCTATTTAAGATTGCTAAAGAGACTGCTAAAGACTGACGTTTAACTCTTGATTCTAACATGCCTCCCCCTCCGAATTCCATTTATAGCAATTAAGTCGACCAAACACAGCCAATAGCCTGCAAAATAGCCAACTATCAGCATGCAACACTGTCATTCAAATGACAGCCGGGGTGCAAATTTATATGATTTAATCAAAAGCATAATAAAAACACCTGACAGATAATTAATCCCCCCACGGAGACAACCATGTTAAAAAAATTGACGGCACTTTGTGTGCTCGCAGCATTTGCCCTGCCTGCTGCAACGGCACTTGCCCAAGCCAGCGCACCAGCGTCTGCCGCGCAAAGTGCAGAATCACCCCCTGCTGCTGCACCCATGACGCCCCCAGCTCCGGCAATAGCGCCTGTCCCGCCAACACCGCCCAAACGCTGTGACTTTGCCCTCACCCTGCAAAGCGATGAAATTTTTGAACACAAAAAATCTGTACAATTATCTGTACTTAATAGCAAGGGTAAAGAGCGAATTGACAATGAAGTCATGGCCAAACTGGCAAATTGCACCAAAGTTGACCTGATCGTCGTCAGTGGCCATACCGACCTGATAGGCAGCCATGCGCAAACCCAGAAATTATCTGAAAAGAATGCTGATGCCGTCATAGCCTACCTAGCCAGCAAGGGTTTAAATGCTCCTATGGATACCATGGGCATGGGCAAAACCCAGCAAATCAAGGCTTGCGATGACAAATTGCCGAAAGCAAAACTGACAGAATGCCTTGCACCAAACAGGCGCATCGTCATTGAAGGACGTGGTTTGGCCAAATAATTTCACCGGAGAAAACCAGTCTAATTTATGATCAAAAACAAAACATTTCTGCTCCGGAATTGATATTAGCTTGCCAAACCATACATTTCGTTGTCAAAATACGACATATTTAACTAACTGTAACTTTGTCTATTTAACAATTTTCGTCTTTATATGGATGACTATGGCAAAATAGAACGAATGTTGATTTATGGCTGTGATGATGTTTGACGAAATAGTAATGTCATCATCGCCGTGTTAATATCTGGTTTTATGCAGTAATCATTGCGCAGTTCATCTGCGGTAATAATCTCACCCGAGAGGAGAAATATGAAAAATTTAGTCAAGCTCGTTATCGCAGCGTCCGCAGTAGCATCCTTTTCTGCTTCCGCACAGCAAGACATTATGGCCAACAAGCCACACAGCGCCTATGTACAAGATGGTCGCGGTGTAATTGCACGTGACCCATTTGGTCTGTGCTGGCGTACTGGCTACTGGACTCCTGCTGACGCAGTTCCAGGTTGCGATGCACCATTAGTACAACCAGCTCCGCCTACACCACCAGCACCACCTCCAGTTGTAGCTCCAGTTGAACCACCAAAACCGGTTGTTCCACCTGCACCTACTTCTGAAAAAGTAACATTTGCTGCTGACGCATTCTTTGATTTTGACAAAGCAGTTCTGAAACCAGAAGCTAAAGTCAAACTCGACGACATGGCATCCAAATTGAAAGCAATCAATCTGGAAGTCGTGATCGCTGTTGGTCACACTGACTCTGTAGGCTCTGACGAATACAACCAAAAATTGTCTATCCGTCGCGCTGAAGCAGTCAAAGCTTACCTGGTAAGCAAAGGTATCGAAGCTAACCGTGTTTACACCGAAGGCAAAGGCGAAAAACAACCAGTAGCTGACAATAAAACAGCTGAAGGTCGCGCTAAAAACCGTCGCGTTGAAATCGAAGTTGTTGGTACACGCAACGTTAAGTAATCGAAGCCTGGCTTCAATAAAAAACCCGCTTCGGCGGGTTTTTTTATTTGTGGTCTGCACTAATACATTTCTGCTTCGTTTCCGCCTAAGTTACAAATCCTTTCCCCAATCCCTTCCAAATCCTTTTCCAAATCTCGTCCAAATCCCTTCTCAATCATTTCCATACTATGTTTATTTTCCGCCAATGCGGTATAGCCCCGAATCGCCTACAATAGCGGTTTCGCAGCTCATGCCCTGACCCGGCACTTCAGACCACATCATGTCGACCTTGAACGCTGATCCCGCAGAAATCCAGAAATTTAGTGAACTTGCCCATCGCTGGTGGGACCCCACCTCCGAATTCAAACCACTGCATGAAATCAATCCCCTGCGGCTGGAATGGATCAACCAGCGTGCACCGCTGGCGGGCAAACAAGTCATTGACGTCGGTTGCGGCGGCGGCATCCTGGCTGAGGCCATGGCAAAAAAAGGCGCGACTGTCACCGGCATAGACCTGTCTGACAAGGCGCTCAAAGTCGCCGACCTGCATGGCCTGGAATCTGGCGTCAACGTGCGCTATAAAAAAATCGCTGCCGAAGACATGGCAGAAGCCGAAGCTGGCCAGTTCGACATCGTCACCTGCATGGAAATGCTGGAACACGTACCCGACCCTGCATCCATCATTAAAGCCTGTGCAAAGATGGTCAAACCTGGTGGGCATTTATTCTTTTCGACATTGAACCGCAATGCCAAGGCCTATCTGTTTGCCGTCATCGGCGCAGAATACCTGCTGCAAATGCTGCCCAAAGGCACGCATGACTATGCCAAGTTCATCACCCCGGCAGAATTGTCACAAGACATACGCAATGCAGGTCTCGAATTACATGCGATGAAGGGCTTGAGTTATAACCCCCTCACCCAAATCTACTCACTGAATGCCGATACCAGCGTCAACTACATGGTCGCCTGTACACGCCCGCTTTGAACCGGATAAATTTGATGAGCCTGATGAGTCCGATGTGTTCAATGAACTTAACAAAACGCCTTCATCAAACGTGAGCGCGTGCTTTTGATCTCTTTGATACTTTACTATGCAAACTCCACTAGCAATACTGTTTGACCTGGACGGCACCCTGGCGGATACGGCACCCGACCTGGCAGCAGCAGTCAATGTCATGCGCGCAAACCGCCAACTTGCTCCCGTCCATTACCAAAGCTTGCGACCCCATGCATCAGCCGGTGCACGAGGTTTGCTGGGCGCTGGTTTTGGCATCAAGCCAGATCATCCTGACTACGAAGCCATGCGCGTTGAATTTTTAAATCAGTATGAATCTGCCATCGCAGTTCATAGCAAACTGTTCAAGCAAGTGCCCGACCTCTTGCGCGGCCTTGATGTCATGGGCGTTGCCTGGGGCATAGTCACCAACAAAGCCATGCGCTTTACACGCCCGCTGATCCCGCTGCTGGATTTGCAGGAGGCGCGCTGCGTCATCTCCGGCGACACCACTCCCCACTCAAAGCCCCACCCTGCCCCCTTGCTGGAAGCCGCAAGGCAACTGGGCATACGCTCAGAAAATTGCTGGTATGTTGGCGACGACCTGCGCGACATCCAGGCTGCGGAAGCCGCCGGCATGACCAGCATCGCCGCCGCCTGGGGTTATTGTGGAGCAACCGAACCCAAACACTGGAAAGCCGACGCCATCATCGACAGCCCGCTGGAACTGCTGGAACTGGTACGCGGCAAACATTTACAGGCCGTAGGCTCTTGAATCTTCCGTACCAACCTATATATGGGATATACTAGCAATGCTTAGGGGTCGACCAGGTTTCGACAGGGGTTGCAAAGCAGCGCAGGGCATACCGAGGCCAGACTACCTCGTAAATACAATCTGAACTATATAACTGCAAACGATAACTCGTACGCATTAGCCGCTTAATACCGGCTAACCTTACACCACTTCGTCCATAGGGTGGGCTGGCAACAGCAGTAAGGACATTCATATGGAATCGTCTTGAGCCGGGTTACTTGACTCTCGATTAAATAATAGGTAACTCGTCCTGCCGCAGCGTGTGCGTCCGCGTCGTCAGGATTAAATCAAATGGCAGCACTAAGTATGTAGAACTGTCTGTAGAGTGCTTCTGGACGCGGGTTCGATTCCCGCCGACTCCACCAAAATAGAAAAGCCACCCGGCATCATCGGGTGGCTTTTGTATTTTGACGATCTGCGGAATTGAATTCGCGGGACGCGGGGCGAGTGGGGAATTCGAGCTGCATGCAGCGAGCCCACGAGCGACATGGCGCTTGCAAGCGCCATGGCTGGCCAGGATGGCCGATTCCCGCCGTCTCCACCAAAATACAAAGCCATCCAATTTATTGGATGGCTTTTTTGTTTTGACTATCCGCATGACTTGGGCCTGCAGGAGGCAGGGATGAGTAGGGACTGGTAACGTCACCCGCGTGCTGTTACCAGCCTCACGAATCTAAGCAGCTTACAAGCAGCGAAATGGAGACAAGGGAATTCAAGTTCCATGCAGCGAACCCATTAGCGCCATGGCAGACCAGGATGGCAGGCTCCCGACGACTCCATCGAAATAATAATAGCCATCCAATTTATTGAATGGCTATTTTTCAACCTTGTCTTAATCAGGTTAGCTTTTAAATTCTATTATTTCTTGAGAGTAATTTTTCAATATCAAGCAATTAAAATAGTTAGGCTTTTGACAGGTAGATGTCAAGTTTTAACATAAGCTTTCCGTCCTCTTAAAAATCGATACAATCTATTTCGAAAACTATCACTAGGGGGAGAACAACAAATGGCCCGTATTCTACTTGAGAAACAAAACGGCGAAACAAAACCAGGTCCCGGTACGATAGGCTGTCGAATGTGGAATGTTATGGATGCAACAAAAAAACGTCTTGGACGAGTACCCAGCATAGCTGAACTGCAAGCACTTCCGGAATTTGCCGTGGGTAACAACGGCAAACCGGATTTAAAAGTGAATGTGAGTAGCATATACGCAAGATGGCGTAAATTTAATGGCATAAGCGGTCGCATTACTGGAGTTGCTACAGAACCTGCTCCCCAGGCAGTGACCGTAGCACCAACTCATGCTCCAGTCCCGCGCAGAATGCCGGCAATTGATCCAGTGCTCGCTGCACAAGCATCGACGGCCGCCGATATGTCTACAGAGGAAAGCGATGGCGTTTACGCTGATTATGGAAAAATTGTCGATGAAGACGATGAGTCAGCATTCCCTGAAGGGAGAGCAACCTTCGAACGTCATCGCCGATTGGAGCGTGATAGCACCTTGTCGCACAAAGCCAAGTCAGCTCATCTTAAGAAAACAGGAAAACTGGAATGTGAGGTATGCGCAATTGACTTCCATAAATTCTATGGCGAAATCGGTGCTGGCTTCATTGAGGCACACCACCGGATTCCGGTTCATCAGCTTGATGGCACGACCAAAACAAAACTCAGTGACCTTGCCCTCGTTTGTTCAAATTGCCATCGTATGCTTCATCGCGCAACCCCTCAATTGACTGTTGAAAAATTGCGAGATCTTTTAAATGGCATTCGCCAATAGCAAATCATTTACAGTTAGCGAAAATAAAGTCAGAGGTATGTCTGTCCTAGCATGTTACTACTGCTAAATAATTTCTGAAAAAAATAGTATCAAAAAAAACCCAAAGCATCCTGGACAGACGTCAAAGCCAAGCTAACTGACATGAGCGAAACAGAGCTTATCAAGTTAGTGCGTGATCTATATGCTAGCGACAAAAACAATCAGCACTTTCTGCATGCCCGATTCGACCTGAGTGACGATGTTTTGGGTCCGTATAAAAGTCACTATACATCGCTGGCTATGGCCAGATTTTGGTCATGACACCTCTGTGAGCAAGGCAACAAAAGCGATAACCGACTATAAAAAAGCCCTTGGTCAACCAGATGGTGTGGCCGAGCTGATGATTTTTTATTGCGAGCAAGCTGCTGGTTTCATCGATAGCATAGCGTTGGAAGATGAAACATATTTTGACGCATTGATCACCATGTTTGAACATGTTCTGGTTATGATCGCCACCCTTCCCCTGAAAAAAAGCAGTCATATAGCGGTCGGCTAGAAGATGTTGGGCGCGTTTGCCACCGCTTTGGTTATGGTGTGGGCGATGAAATGGATCAATTGCTTGCAAAATATAGGGTCAAAAGTTGAATCCTCTTTGCAATGCAAACCTGTTCCCTGCTCGACAATGACAAAGCATTAGTCTCATATTGCAGCATCATTATTAAATATACATGACAGCCTCCATCTTTATGCAGTAGGATTATTGCCTGTACATATACCAATTTGAATAGCGAGCAATTCTGCATGTCCCTGGACTTTTCTACTCTGTCCGCCCTGCGTACTCATCATCCTGCCTGGCGCTTGTTGTGTTCTGACCATGCGCCCTTGATTGCCAGTTTTTTACACCGTGTCTTTGTCGTTCCCAACGTACGTGTTGCCAATGCCATCGACCTGGCTGAGATGCTGGAAGATGAGTTGTTTGCACTGCGTGAGCGTTTGGGTGAAAGCGAATTCCCCAAGCGAGCGCAGGAGTATTTGAATGATTGGGCCAGCCCGGATAAAGCGTGGCTGCGTAAATTTTATCAACAGGGTTCAGACGAAGCGCAGTTTGACCTGACACCAGCAACAGAAAAAGCCATCAACTGGCTCAGTAGCCTGACTGAGCGCAGCTTTGTCGGTACCGAGTCGCGCTTGCTGACCTTGTTTGATTTGCTCAAGCAAATGAGCGAAGGCAGCGAGGCTGACCCGGCAAAACGCGTCGCCGAACTGCAAAAGAAACGTGAGGACATCGATGCCGAGATCAGCCGGGTATTGAGTGGTGACCTTGGCTTGCTGGATGACACGGGTATCAAAGACCGCTTTCAGCAATTCATGCAAATTTCTCGTGATCTCTTGACGGATTTTCGTGAGGTTGAATACAACTTTCGCCGGCTTGACCGCAGGGTGCGTGAGCATATTGCTTTGTGGGAGGGTTCCAAGGGTGCCTTGCTGGAACAAATCATGAGTGAACGCGATGCGATCAGCGATTCAGACCAGGGTAAAAGCTTTCGTGCCTTTTGGGATTTTTTGATGTCCAGCCGCAGGCAGGAAGAATTGACGCAGTTGCTCGATCATGTCCTTGCCTTGACGCCGGTACAGGAACTGGCACCCGGCCCGCGTACCAGACGTGTGCACTATGACTGGCTGGAAGCTGGTGAGCATACCCAGCGCACAGTCGCCCAATTATCGCAACAGTTAAGGCGTTTTCTGGATGACCAAACCTGGCTGGAAAATCGCCGTATCATGGACATCTTGCGTGGCATAGAATCCAAGTCGCTGGCTTTACGCCAGCAACAGCCATCGGGTGAATTTACCAGCATAGACGAAATGACGGCAGAGATAGAGTTGCCGATGGAGCGCCCTTTGCACACCCCCTCTTTCAAACCGGTGATTGCTGACTTGATCTTGCAGGCTGGCGATGCAGATCTTGATACCAATGCGCTCTACAATTATTTCACTATAGACAAAGCAGAGTTGATGCTACACATACGCCATGCATTGCAACTGCAATCACAAGCAACGCTGCAAGAAATCACGACCAAACATCCCTTGCAACATGGCCTTGCTGAGTTAATTAGTTACCTGCATTTGGGTAATGAATCTTTCAATACTGTGATTGATGAAGACCATACTGAAACCATAGGCTGGCATGCAGTCACATCCCGCGGTGAGCAAGTACAAAAACAAGCGACCCTGCCACGCGTTATTTTTGTGAGATGAGCATGGACACCCAGACTACCCCTGCTACCCACAATGCAACTAACCAGACCACATCTAATCAAGACCATTCCCTGTCCCCGCTGCTGATCAATTTACTCAAAACGGTGCTGTACCGTGAAGATGATGAGCAATTGTGGGGCGCGCTATTGAAACTGCAAGCAAGGGTGCGTGACTATGTCGCTGCTCTCAACCTTGATCTGGTGCTGGATGAAGCAGAAGGTTATGCCTTTCTTAAAAGCCGCCCTGAACCAGAAGAACAGGAAGCAAAAACCAAGACCCGGTTACCAAGATTGGTGGCGCGACGTCCCTTGTCATTTCCTGTGAGTTTGCTACTGGCTTTGCTTAGGAAGAGGCTGGCAGAATTTGATGCCAATGGCGGTGACACACGCCTGGTCTTGGGCAAGGAAGACATCGCCGGACTAATGCGCGTATTTTTACCTGACAGCAGTAATGAAGCCAGACTGGTCGATCAGGTAGAAACCCATATCAACAAAGTGATAGACCTGGGCTTTATAAGTAAATTAAAAACCGGCAACAACCCACAAACTTATGAAGTGCGGCGCATACTGAAAGCCTTTGTTGATGCGCAATGGCTGGCTGATTTTGATGTCAGGCTAGCCAGTTACCAGGCGCAACTTGCTGGCGAAGAAGATACATCGGACAAAATTGATGATGAATGATGTGATGCAATCAGATACTGCGGATATTGAACTCACAGCAGAGGTCGAGCTGTCTGGCTTTCGCCTGCACAGGCTGGAGGTGTTGAATTGGGGTACGTTTGATAGCAAAGTCTGGACTCTGCATCTGGATGGCAAAAATGGCTTGCTCACGGGTGACATAGGTTCAGGCAAATCCACGCTGGTAGATGCGATCACCACCTTGCTGGTGCCGGCACAAAAAGCGGCTTACAACAAAGCGGCTGGTGCTGACAGCCGCGAGAGGAACCTGCGCTCTTATGTGCTGGGCTATTTCAAATCAGAACGCAATGAGGTCAGTGGCGTTGCCAAACCAGTATCCCTGCGTAAAGACAATAGTTATTCTGTCATATTGGCTGTGTTTCGCAATGCCGGTTTTGACCAGACCGTGACGCTGGCGCAGATGTTCTGGATGAAAGAGCCGCATGGGCAACCTGCACGTTTTTTTGTCGGTGCAGAAAAAGAGCTTTCCATCGCCACTGACTTTGCCAATTTTGATGCAGACATTAACAAATTGCGCAAACGGCTGCGTACTTCAGGTGCAGATGTGGAAGAAACCTTCCCTAAATATGCCGCGTGGTTCAGGCGGCGTTTTGGCATCGAAAATGATCAGGCGCTTGAATTGTTTCATCAGACTGTATCGATGAAGTCCGTCGGCAACCTAACTGACTTTGTTCGCACCCACATGCTGGAACCCTTTGATGTATCCAGCCGTACTGATGCACTGATTTCTCATTTTGAAGATCTGAACCGTGCCCATGAAGCTGTATTGAAGGCCAAGCGCCAGACCACGATGCTGATACCGCTGGTTGCAGATTATGAACTGCACATCCTCAAGACTGCGGAAATTGAACAACTGAAGCAATGCCGTGAAAGCTTGCCCGGTCATTTTGCCAGTTTGAAATTGCATTTGCTGACACAACGCCTGAGCCATTTAGGTGAGGAATGGCTGCAACACAATGCGCAGATCAGGCAAATGGAATTACAGCGTGAAAAACAGAACTTTGAGATTGATGACATCAAAATTGCCATTGCGAATAATGGTGGTGACAGACTGGCCAAGCTCGAAGCAGAGATAAGAGAAAAAGAAATCTTGCGTGAAAATCGCAAGAGCAAAGCTGACCGTTATGCTCAGCTACTTGCTGATCTTGATGAAAAGTCAGCTAACAATCAACAGGATTTTCTGGATCAAAACCACGCCCTGCGTGCCATGACATCGGATTTGAGGATTGAGGAAAGCCGCCTACAAAACATCTACACAGACCATGGCATCACATTCAGGGATGGCAAGAAAGAGCGAGATGATTTGCAGGCAGAAATCAATAGCCTGAAGCGCCGCCCAAATAATATCGACAGCAAGCAAATCAAGATACGCGAGCTTTTATGTAGCGCACTTGACATCGTAGAAGATGAAGTGCCCTTTTGTGGCGAATTGATACAAATCCGCGATACCGAGCAAGATTGGGAAGGTGCAGCAGAACGACTCATGCACGGCTTTGCCTTGTCCATGCTGGTGCCAGAAAAATATTACCCGCAAGTCGCAGAATGGGTGAACAGTAATCACTTGTATGGACGCTTTGTGTATTTCCATGTGCACCAGCAAAAACGCGGTAACATGGCTAGCCCTCATCCAGATTCATTGGTGAGGAAACTCGCCATCAAGACTGACTCTGGATTTTATGAATGGCTGGAACGTGAACTGGTACATCGCTTCGATGTTGCCTGTTGCGCAAGCCAAGCACAATTCCGCCAGGCTGCCAGAGCGATTACCATGGCAGGACAAATCAAAGACCACAGTGGTCGCCATGAAAAAGACGATAGTTACAGCATCAATGACCGCAGCCGTTATGTACTGGGTTGGTCGAATGCATCCAAAATTGCGGCGCTGGAAAAGAAGCGTCGCCAATTGGAAACCGATGTATTACGCGCCGTGAAGTTGATGAATGAGGCCAAAGCATTACTAGACGTAGCAAAAGCCAAAATTAATACACTGGGCAAACTGGAAGAATTCAGAGATTTTGAAGAAATCAACTGGACCAGCCTGGTGACAGATATTGCCGATTTGCAGCTTGAACGGCAAAAACTGGAAGCTGCTTCTGATGTATTGCTATCATTAAACCAGAATTTACAAAACGCCAGACTAGCGATGAAAGAACTGGAAACACAGCTCGATGATTTAAAACACAAACGCTCCATCAATGTCAATAACCGGGAACATGCTGAAAGCCTGCAGGCCGCTGCGCTGACGATCATACAGCGACAGCAGACAGTGACTGATGTAACGCCACTCCTGGAAAAATTGCGTAGCCAGGCCTTGGGAAAACACACGCTAACGGTTGAATCATGCGATCCGCAAGAGCAGGAGGTTCGTAGTTTCATACAAAAAAATGTAGAAGCTGAAGACAGCAAGCTGAAGAGATTAGCTAGCAGCATCAGTGAAGCCATGTTCAAGTTCAAGACAGAATTCACGTTGGAGACCGCTGACTTTGATAATCATGTCGATGCCGGGTTTGAATACAAGAAGCTGCTGGAGCAATTGAATCACGACGACTTGCCACGCTTTGAAGCACGCTTCAAAGAGATGTTAAATGTCAACACCATCAACGAGCTGGCCAATTTCAACGCGCAATTGGCAAGGGAACGTGAGACCATCAAAGAGCGCATCGCGCATATCAATCAGTCACTGATACAGATTGACTACAACCCTGGCCGCTACATCATTGTGGAATCACAAATCAGCCCGGATGCCGATATACGCGACTTTCAGGCCGATTTGCGGGCTTGTACCGAGGGAACATTGAGCGGTTCGGACGAGGCGCAGTATTCAGAGACTAAATTCTTGCAAGTAAAAACCATCATAGACCGCTTTCGCGGGCGTGAGAGTTTGTCGGAACAGGACAAGCGCTGGACTGGCAAGGTAACTGACGTGCGCAACTGGTTCCTGTTTGCTGCCAGTGAAAGGTGGCGCAGCAACGATGATGAGTACGAACATTATTCAGATTCTGGTGGTAAGTCAGGGGGTCAAAAAGAAAAATTGGCCTACACCATTTTAGCCGCCAGCCTCGCCTATCAATTTGGCCTGGGTTGGGACAGGCAACGTTCGCGTTCATTCCGCTTTGTGGTGATTGACGAGGCGTTTGGACGCGGCTCGGACGAGTCCGCACAATATGGCCTGAATTTGTTCCAGCAGTTGAATCTGCAATTACTGATCGTCACTCCTTTGCAAAAAATCCATATCATTGAACCCTATGTATCCAGCGTTGGCTTTGTGCATAACGAAGATGGCCAGGCATCCAAATTGCGTAATTTGTCGATAGAAGAATATCGCGAACAAAAAGTGCATATGCTGGTGAATGCGTTGACATGAGCTGGACTGGGCCATCTGAACTAAAAGCCCAGTTGCAACGCCTATGGGAGCGTGGCGATTTATTACGCATGCAGTTGGAACCTGAAGCGCACTTCCCGCTACGCCTGAGCTTGAAAGTACCTACATCCAGCGACATCAGTGACCACTTTGACGCAGTACGGAAATGGATTGCAGAACTGGCCTCAGTTCCACATATCCGTATCGAATGGCGCGAAGTGCGTCACCGTGTGCATGGTTTGCAACGCCTGCCCGATCAAGCATGGCTTGATGGTCTGGATGCGACTTTAGCACTGGCAAATAAAAAACGGGAAGCCGCGCGTTTTCAGTTGATGTTTGATGACACTCTGCACAAGCTCCCAGTCTTACAGGCATGGTTAAAGAAACGGCCTATGCAGGCGCTGGACTTGTATGACCGATGGCCGCAATTATTGGCGATAGTCACATGGTTATGCGCACATTCACGTCCCGCAATTTATTTGCGCCAGGTTGACATTGCTGGCATACACAGCAAATTCATCGAGGCCAATCGTACTGTATTGTCGGAGCTGCTTGATCTGGCATTAAGCCCGGACGCCATTGATGAGCGTTACACAGGAAGCAGCCAATTTGCGGCACGTTATGGATTTCTGGATAAACCACTGCGCTTGCGCTTCAGGGTGCTTGACGAGCGTATGCAAATTTTGGCTGGAATCAACCACCCGGACATCATGCTGGATGCAGACAGCTTTGCCCGCCTTGACTTGTCTGGCAAGACTGTTTTTATTACCGAGAATGAAACCAATTTTCTGGCTTTTCCTAAAGTCGCCAATGCCATCGTTATTTTTGGCTCTGGTTACGGCTGGGATGCACTTGCGTCCGCTCAATGGTTGAACAACTGTGCAATTCATTATTGGGGTGACATTGACACCCACGGCTTTGCGATTCTCAACCAGTTGCGCCAGCATTTCCGGCATGTCACGTCATTCTTAATGGACAGGGAAAGCTTGCTGAGGCATGAAATGCATTGGGGTGAGGAAGGTAATCAAGTCACCCATGACCTGCCCATGCTTAACACTGAAGAACTCTCAGTGTTTGAAGACTTGCGCAACCAACGCTTAAGGAAGAACCTGAGACTGGAACAAGAGCGCATACAATTTGAGTACGTAATGAATGAAGTGCGGCGTATCACGAATACGCCACAGATATTGCATCAAGCTTGAACATTATCGCCAATGACCACGGAACTTAAATTTTATCTCGCCACCTGGATCAGCTACTGCATCATGTGTGCATGGCTCTATTTATCTGACCGTCAGTCTTTTCCCATTCAAGGCTACAAATCATTTCTGTTCGTACCCTGGAAGCTGCTTACTTTCAGCATTGCCGCAATTGGGATTACCGTCGTCGCCCCCTACACCGCTGACCCTACCTGGGATTATTTTGATGCCGCCATGATGTCTGTGCTCACATTCTTGACTGCGCCTTGGGCGACGGGGATTATCTATCTGGGAATAAGAGGCAAAGCCAAATTCAGGCATGTGCTGGTCGCGTTTGGCGTATGGATGTTTTCTGCTAGCTGGTGTTATGACTTGTATCTCTTAATCAGAGATGGCCATTACCCGATTACCTGGGAGGCAAATATTTACGCATCGTCTGTACTTTATTTTAGCGCGGGCCTGTTGTGGAATCTTGAATATAAAGCTGGTCGTGGAGTGACATTTTCTTTTCTTGAACCTGGATTTCCTGGTCGCCCGCAACAAACAGGTTTTGCCAAAATCGCTTTGTTTGGCTTGCCTTTCATGCTACTTGCTATCTGTTGCATAGGATATTTTCTCTTGTGAAAGCTGCCAAATCTACTCGATCCATTGCCACAGTTCAGTTTTTTCACGCATCTACTTACGCTTCACTGGAATTGAATGTGCGAAGTGAGCTACTGCACAAACACCTTGCTGAAATTAGCAAGTATCTGCAACTGGAAATACATAGAACCTCCGGCAGGAACTGATGCCCAAATTCGAAAGTTTAAGTAAACAAATCAAAGGATTGACGCCAGCGAAGACCCGGCTTTTGACTAACGACGAGACAACAAAAGTACTTGATTCGGTCATTGAACTATCAAAACATCCCGCCTACAGCAATATAGCCAAGTCATTTTTGGCAGCTTACGAAGAAGGAGGCAATCTTTGGGATTGAGGTATTGATCCTATTGATTTTGCAAAAAAATCACCTCGACATGGCTACTCATATGGATGGTGGGTCGTGCGCGGAGATGAAATTATTGCGTCTTTGTGTTATTCGTTTTCATGAATATTGACATAGTTTAAGAGATACATTGATGAGGCATGTGCCATGCTCAAGTAAACATGGCACATGGCCCTTATAAGAACCTGTTGACGATCTGTAGCGAGCGAGCGTCAGCGGGGTCAGTGCAACATTCACGGCAAAAAGCGAAATGTACTCTAGCACATGAGCACCGCGTGGACTCCGATTGCGCACGCGCAGTAAGATCGTAAACAGGTTCTCAGAAATTGACCTGGAATGAAACTCGACAATTAACGTTTACTCATGTTTTTCACCCGCTCAAGCAATTCCTTCTGCTGCGCCGCCAGTTCACGTATGCGCTGCTCATTTGCCCTGAGTGTATTTTCTTCTGACGATTTTTTCCGTGCATTCGCCACACTTTTGACCAAGAGCCAGTGCTTTTCTATGGTTGCTGAGTCAAACGCATTGACTATATCTACATAGGCTTGAATTGGTGAATTTTTATCGGCGTTGATGAAAGCATAGATACCTGCATTTGATTTTTTTGCCTGCTCGATGGCATGAACCAAATCCCCCATCTTTTCGTGTCTGTAAGTCACATTCTTGCCTTTGAGTTTTCCATCGCTGCCATTCATTTGCAGTGCATAGTCACCATCCGCAGAAATCTGGACTGTAAGGTATGCGGTATTATTGGCTGGCATATCCAGGGGTATTTGTACGGTGCACGAACCTGCTTCTGTCGTCACGGTAAATTTGCTCAAGGTTTGCCCGACCATCGTGGATACAACATCGACCAGATACTGGAAGTTAACATCCCGCCCTGTTTTGATGTTGAGAACGACATCGCTTGCGCCATTTTTCATCTCATGCAAATTTTTTTCCAGTGCATCGAGATCAGGAAAACCGCCTAACTTGCCTGTTTTTTTGGTGCTTTTATCCTGATCTGAGCTGATGACATAGTCCCCCCTGGCAGTCAATGTGAGGGTTAAAGAGCTGGTTTTGACTGTAGCGCTTGCTGCAGCAGGCACTACAATATTTTTACTAGCCGCGCTTGACGCCTGAGCGTAAGAGGCAATTGCAAATGCGATCATCACGCTGATGAAGTGGATATGTCTCATGTTATTCGAGATACTTATAGATTGATGAAGCCACAGAAAATCAAACATGCGTCATGCTTGAATCAATACATCCCGAACGATAGCCATAAGGTCTGTGCTTGTCAAAGCGACCCGGCAAGAATGATCACAAGTCTTAATCAAACAATTAGATCACAGCGATTCAATCACAGCAATTAAGCAGCCAGATTAAATTTCGGGCACAAAAACAATAAGCCACCTCACGGTGGCTTATTGTTTGCAACACTGAACAGCCGCTTCAGAGATGCTTAGCTACGAATATACCGGCTATCAACTGCAAAGGCGGTCGGCGAATTGCCGATGGCCTGTACAAAAAACAGTTCACCATTGCGCAGCATGAACGCACCCTGGGCACTGCCAGATGAGACTTCTATGGTCTGGGTAATTGTCGTGTCCTTGAAAACAAATTTCCAGGTAGTTTTGCCGTTGACCACGGTAGATGAAACAGCACTGCCAACAAAGTTGATCACTGCACCATTAGCGGTGGCGTTGACGAGGTCAACAGAAGAAGCGACGGTTTCACCGGTCAACATTTTGACGGTGGCATTGGCTTCTGTCCTGATATGCTGCGCCACCAGAACTGGCGATGTGTAGGTGCCAGTAGCGACGATGGCTCCGGTGCAATTGACGTTTTCATAGTATTCAATTTTCTGTGACACGGACAGTGCAGAGCCAGCGCTGGTCGCCGCAACCGTGATGGTCTCGATTCCATGGTTCACGCAACCCTGGTTCCAGACGCCTGCATATTTGCTCAATGGCCCAGTACTTGTATCAACAGGCGTGACGGTTGCAGGTGCGCTACCGCCAGAGCCACCACCGCAGGCCGCCAGCAACATTGCTGTCATCACGCTCAAACCAATTAGTTTAATTTCTTTCATTTTGCACCACTCATTAGTATAAAAATAACCCGTTCGTATTATGACAATTTTTTAATTGAATTTGGAAAACAATTGCCTTTTTATCTAAATTTAACAATAAGACTTTCTCAGGAACAATCTTAGCCTGATCACAGAAACTGCATTTGATCTACATATAAGTCCGGCACTCTAAGGCGATGTTGTTAAAAATATACATTTACTGCAAGTTATGCAATGATCTATCGAAAAAGAATTAGAATATCGGCATGATAAAAATGCAATCATAAAACACGCCAACTCACCGGATTTCCCGCGTCTTTCCACTCAGGGAGCATCATGAAATTTCCAAAAATAAAATTCAAAATATGGCATGGCTTCTTGCTGCTGATTTTGCTGTTCATCATCCCGCCATTGATCATCACTCTGTCGCAGAGATGGGAAGTGTCTGACAGTGATCCTGATCGCGGTGCGATGACGGTCAAGCAGGATGTGTTTGGTGATAGCGCAAGCAAAATTGTTTATCTGGAACAGAACTGGAAGCCTGAACAGAGTCTGTGGTTTTATACGACGACACAGGGTTCCAACTTACTGCCTTATGATTTTTTCCTGGTGCTGGAACAGGACGACAAGCCGGAGTTGTTCCGCAGTGATGAAAACATCAATCGCTATCGTTACCTGCCACAGAAAAAAACTTCCAGTAACCCTGATGCCTTGCCTGTGGGCTTTGTCAAAGACAATTACCTGAGCAAAAATTACATGGGCTTTACCTGTGCTGCTTGCCATACCGCGCAAGTTAATTACAAGGGTACGGGCATGCGTATTGATGGTGGCCCGGCCAGCGCTGACATGGCGGGTTTTTTGAAAGGCTTGACCCAGGCGATGATGGCTGTAAGAGATAAACCAGATGTGCAAAAACGTTTTGTCCAGGCTGTTTTGAAGCTCGGTGCTTATAATAATGAAGCAGACGTGATTGCCGATATCAAGACTTATACCCTGCGCCTGACCAGCTATAACATCATCAACCATAGCCCTGTCGATTACGGCTATGCCAGGCTGGATGCCTTTGGCCGCATCTATAACCGCACGCTGGAGCATTTGTTGAACCGCCAGCAAATAGAAGAAGTGCTGGGCAAGCTGCTGACTGAAGATGAAATGCGTACAGCACTGGCAGGCATAGGCCCGGACATCAGTTCTGCTGACCGCGACAAGATCATAGAAAGAGTGGCGACTTCGGCCAAAAACATTGTCAAGCTCAGGCAGGAATTATTCATCAAGGCGGATGCGCCTGTCAGTTACCCCTTCTTGTGGGATATTGCCCAGCATGATTATGTGCAGTGGAATGGTCTGGGTGGCAACGGTGGCCTGGGACCACTAGGGCGCAATACCGGTGAAGTCATTGGTGTGTTTGGCTCGCTGGACTGGCATGAAGGTAAGCGCTTCTCTATTACTTCATTGATTTCTGGCCAGGGCTGGACCAAGAAGGTCATAGAATTTGACAGCTCCATCAATACCCAGAACTTGCGCCGCATAGAAAACCAGTTGACTGAATTGCAGTCGCCCAAATGGCCGCAAGAGATTTTGGGCAAGCTGGACCAGACCCGCATCAAGCGTGGTGAAAAACTGTTTGCCAATTATTGCGTCAGTTGCCATGCAGAGATAGACCGCAGCTCGCCACAACGACGCGTGGTGGCGCATATGTCGAAGCTGGAAGAAGTGGGCACCGATCCGACCATGGCCGACAACAGTATCAAATACGACGGCTATTCAGGCATCTTGCGCAATCAATATGTGGGTGCGGGTGTGGGTGATGTCTTGCTGGATAAAAAAGCCCCTATCGCTGCCCTGCTAACCAAGGCAACTTTGGGCGTGGTGACTACGCCAGATGCGGACAAGGGCTTCATACGCCGCTGGTCTGAATGGCTGCACAATATTATCCAGGCTTTGTTTGGCAATGAGATCAAGGATTCAAACAAGCATGGCAATTACATCCCTGATACCACCATGAACCCCTATTCTTCGCTGCAGGCATACAAAGGGCGCTCATTGAATGGTATCTGGGCGACCGGGCCTTATTTGCACAATGGATCTGTACCTACCCTGTATGATTTGTTGCTGCCAGCGACCTGCCCTGCCGATCAAAAAGATGCAGAATGCCGCCCTGAAAAATTCCTGGTCGGTTCGCGTGAATTTGATGCAGAAAAAGTTGGCATGAAGAGTACGGGCTATGAAGGTTTTACCTTCGATACCAGGCTGAATGGCAACCGTAACTTTGGTCATGAATATGGTACAAAGGCAGCCAAAGAGCCGGGCGACTTGCCTATGCTGACGAAAGAGCAGAGGCTGGATTTGCTGGAGTATTTGAAGGATCAGTAATGATCTTTACATTGGCCGGTGGTTGATCCTGCGATCAACACCGGCTGCCACAACACCTGCAAGTCTGCTGCAGGTGTGCCGTTCATCAGCGCCAGCAGCATTTCACTCATTTTAGTGCCAGCCGCACGAGGATCAGGCTGGTCTATGGTGGTGACCTGGTCGCCAACCAGGGTGTCTTCCATGCTACCCCAGACGATGACGGAGATGTCACGGCCTATCTCAATGCCTGCGTCCATCAGGGCCCGCATGGCACCCACGCCGGAGAGATGGTTATCGACAATGATGGCGCTGGGCCTGGGTGAACAATTCAATAGCTGCTGCACTGCCAGGTAGCCACTACGTCTGTCGAGGGCATCCTGTATCAGGTAGCGGGTATCAATATCCAAACCTGCATTACTCATGGCTTCGACAAAGCTGGTGCGCCTTTGTCTGGCAAAGTTCAATTCCAGCGGGGCGCTGATGAGGCTGATGCGCTGGTGGCCAAGTTCCAGCAAGTGTTGTACTGCCAGCCGTATGCCGTTTGCATTGTCATAGTCAAACCAGGCATAAGGCTTGTCGGTCTGGGTGCGGCCATGGGCGATGAAGGGAAAGCCCTGCCTGGACAAATAAGCGATGCGAGGGTCTTGCACCATGGTGCGGCTGACGATGAGGCCATCGACGCGGCGGCCTTTGACCATTTGCTCATACGAGGGCAATTCATTGCCGGGTGAGACAGGCGCAATCATCAGGTTCATCTTGCGCGCTTCCAGCGCTTCGGCCATGCCGCCGACAACACCAAGGAACATGGGGTCACCCAGGTCAGATGGCAGCAAGGGGTAGATCAGGCCAAACACATTGGTGCGGCCCACGGCCAGGCTGCGCGCCATGGGGTTAGCCTCATAGCCATGCTGCTCTGCCGCTGCCAATACTTTTTTGCGCGTCTGCTCACCGACCTCAGGGTAGCCGTTCAAGGCACGGCTGACCGTGGTCTTGGACATACCCAGGCTGGCGGCAAGCTCCTTTAAAGTAATCGACATAGGGCAAATGGAAAAGATGGAATTAAGATGGACGGAAGCTGGGATTATATACTTGTGCAGAGAGGCTAAGTTCATCCATAAGCATATCAGTCCAGCCGCTCAATCGCACGCTTGAAGAAAAACAGCGTCAGCAAGATGACACTCAAGGGCAGCAAGGACAGATAAAACGCCGTTTGCCCATTCATCGCACCAAACACATAACCAGTGATCATGGAACCGCTGGTGCCGCCCAGGGCAGAAAACAAGACCAGCAAACCCGTCATGGCGGCATGCTGGTTAGTCGGCAAAGAGCTCAGCATGACAGAATTAATACCAGGATAAATCGGTGCCATGAACAAGCCTATCAAGGGGAAGATGAAGGCCGCCAGCGGTGCATTGCTCCAGCGCAGATCAGGATTGGCAACGATGTTATGCGTCAATGGCAAGGTCAGCAAGACCAGCGCTGCCATGCTGATAAGGCAGATGTTCAACACCAGATACCAGTTAAGCTTGCGCATGACCGCACCCGCGCCCAGCCTGCCTATGGCCAGGCAAGCCGCAAAAATACTGGTGGCTTGTACGCTCATGTCCACCGGCATTTTGAGGATTTCATTATTAAAGGTCGGTAGCCAGGTGCCTATACCCTGCTCCAGCAGTACGTATAAAAAAGCCGAGATTATGTAAACACAGACGAGGGGACGCGCCATCAGTTTAAGCATATCGGCAAAATCGGTAAGCAGGCTGCTTTTACTGACAGTCAGCTTTGCTTCAAATTCTGTAAAACTGGTGGTCGCCACCAGCAAGAAAGTCACAGCACACAAGCCTGCCAGCAGCCAGTAGACATGCAACCAGACTGGCGAGGCGGGATCATTGGCATCGATGAAATAACCAAATATCCAGTAACCACTGAGCACGCCCACCATGAAGAAACCTTCCAGCGTATTCATGAGACTGGCATGCTGCTTGCGGTCTGCACTGATCAGGCCTATGGTCGCATAGACAGATACCTTGATAAGCGCAAAGGCCACACCCACGCTGAGAAACAGCAGTTTCGTCATCAAAAATCCTGGCAGCAAGGGCATGGCTGCCGTGCTGACAGTGACTATCGCCATGCCGGTCAGCATCGCATATTTATAACCCAGACGCGGCAGAAAAGACGCCACGCAAAACGAGACTATGCTGATGGGGATATCCTTGAAAGCCTCCAGCACACTGGCAGCAGATTTGCTGACGCCATAAGTCTTGATAACTTGTAGTATCACCGTGCCCACGCTGTTGAGCAGGATGGCGAATACAAAATACAGCAGGAATAGCGCAAGAATAATGCGCCGCCTGCTGGCTGGCTGCGGGTGTTGCTCGGTCATGTTGTCTCCTGCCTTTTTTTATTTTTACTGCTTATTTTATGTACTACTGTTACTGCTTTTACTTCAAGTAATCCTGCAAACTGAAATGATGCAAACCTGCGATGACAACGTCAGCTTCCGTCAATACTGCCGGGCTGCCTATGCCTAGCGCAAACATCTTCGCAGATTTGATGGCGCGTATGCCTGCTATAGAATCTTCCACGCCAAAACATTCATCTGAAGTCAAGCCCAGCCCCGCTGCTGCGGTCAGGAAAATTTCTGGGTCTGGTTTGCTATTCCTTATTTTTGCAGCATCGACGACGACATCAAACTGATCTGCGATACCGAGTCTCTCAATTACCGCCTGGGCATTTTTACTGACCGATGCCAAGGCTGTTTTTAAACCTGCCGCGCGTATCTGTTGCAAGGACTCTGCCGCACCGGGCAATAAGTCGGCAGGACTGAGTTGGGCGATCAAGCTTTGATAATGCAGGTTTTTTTGATCTGCCAGTTCCAGTTTATCTGCATCGCTAAAGTCTTTGCCGGATGCTGCCAGGATCAGGTTCAGCGAGCCCATTCTGTCCACACCTTTTAATTGCTCATTGAAGGCTTCGTCAAAACTTGCACCTACACTCTCAGCCAGTTTTTTCCAGGCCAGATAGTGATAATGCGCAGTGTCAGTCAGCACACCATCCAGATCAAAAATCACTGCGCGATATTCGTATTTACGCATGAGCCTGCTCCGGTTGATGCAATGATACTTTGCATGTCGCTTGTTGCTCAGTCACTTGCAGGCTTTGCCCTCTATGCTGGAATTGCAATGCCATGCCGCGCAAGAGACGATATTCGACATGGGTTTGGTTCACCGTAATTTCCAGCAATTGCCCCTGGAAATGCACGCGGAACTGGTAGTCTTGCCATTGCCTGGGCAAGACCGGCGCAAAACTCAGTTGCCCCTTGTTGACGCGCATGCCCGCAAAGCCATAGGCAATACCCAGCCAGGTACCGCCCATGGCGGCAGTGTGCACACCATAATGGGTATTGCCATGGGTATTGTCCAGGTCCAGCCTGGCGGTTTGCATGAAGTAGTCGTAAGCCTTGTCCTGATAACCGACTTCTGCGGCGATGATGCTGAAGATACAGGTCGACAGGGATGAATCATGCGTCGTGACTTTCTCATAAAAATCAAAGTCACGGCGCTTGTCATCAAGGCTGAACTGGTCACTGAGCAAGAGCAAGGCCAGCACTACATCTGCCTGTTTGCAGACCTGATGGCGGTAGATGACCAGCGGATGGTAATTCAATAGCAGAGGATAATTTTCCTTGGGAGTATTGGCAAAATCCCAGACCTTTTTATTGAGAAAACTATCATCCTGCTCATGGATGCCGCGTTCTTTGTTGTAGGGCAAAGCCATCAGATCGGCGGCACGTTGCCATGCGTTTTCCTCATCCGCTTGCAGATGGATTTTTGCAGCAAGTTCAGCAAATTTTTCTGCGTGTTCAAGTTGTAGTTGCTTGACGATATCAGCAGCAAATCGCAAATGCATTTGCGCCATCGCATTGGTGTAATAGTTGTTGTTGACTTGTGCCGTGTATTCGTCAGGACCAGTCACTTCATTGATGCAGAACGATTCTGCATCCTGCCCTGGCAGGCGGGTGTAATGACCCAGGCCCATCCACAGGCGTGCTGTTTCCAGCACGATTTCTGCACCTTGCGTGAGCAAGAAATCCATGTCTGCCGTCGCTTCCATATACAGCTTGATGGAATAGGCAATGTCAGCATTGATATGGTATTGCGCTGTGCCTGCGGGGAAGTAGGCTGAACATTCTTCGCCATCTATGGTGCGCCATGGGTAGAGGGCGCCGCTGGCGTGCGACATCTGCCGCGCACGTTCCCTGGCTTGCGGCAGGTATTGATAGCGGTATTCGAGCAGCTTTCTGGCGATCTCTGGTTTGTTGTAGAGGAAGAAGGGGAAGATATAAATTTCTGTATCCCAGAAATAATGCCCCTCATAACCTTCACCTGTCAGACCCTTGGCAGCAATATTGGTTTTACCATCACGCCCTACTGATTGCAGCAGGTGGAACATATTGAAACGTATGCCCTGCTGCAAGGCAGCGTCACCGCTGATGTGCACATCGGCCTGTGCCCAGAAGTCATCCAGATAAGCTTGCTGGTTCGTTGCCAGTTGTGCAAATCCTTGTTCACGCACCTTGACCAGTCCCTGCTGGCTGAGTGAGAGCAAAGACGCTGCCGGATAATCGCGGGATGAAAAATAACTGCAGAATTTATCCAGCTTTATCGCCTGGCCTTGTACTGCCTGGATAGTGAATTGCTGCTCCAGCTTGTCATCGCTCTGCTGCAAGCTGCTGGTGTAAGCACTCTCGGTTTGCAAATGATTTTGCATGGCAGTTGCCAGGCTCAGGCCGCTATTGTGGGTGCGGTGCAGGAAGGCGGAGAAATCATCTTCCTGCACAACTTCCAGTTTGTGCAGCACCGGGCCGCTGATGGCGGAACCAACACGCGGGTCATCACCTGCCACGATATTTTTTACCGCTGCATCGATAGCAGAAACCAGTTTGATCTCGCCAGAAAAATTCAAAGGCGTGACTTCATACGACATCGCATACACATGCTTGTTATCAAAACTGACCATGCGCTGACTATGCAGGCGCATGCTGCGCCCCTGTGCAGATGTCCATTGCAGAGTGCGCGTCAGCAGGCCGGTGCGGAAGTCCAGTTGACGCTGGTAGCTGTCTACCCTGCCTTGCTGCAAATCGAAAGTCTCGTCTTCCAGCATCAATGTAATGCATTTGGCATTGGGCACATTCAGCATGAATTGATTGGTGCGCGCCAGACCGTAGGCGTTTTCTGGATACTGTATGGCTTCGGACTCATAAAAGCCGTTGAGGTAACTGCCGTTCAGTGAATCTGCTGCTGTCCTTTGGTTGCCCTCTTCTGCCGTGCCGCGCAAACCTATGTAGCCATTTCCAAGGGAAAACAGGGTTTCGCTGAGCAGGTGATGCCCGTCATCGAGTTGATTTTCTGCAATCCCCCAGCCTTCTAGCGGAAATTGATGTTGCAAGGCATCGCTTGTTTGCACGGTCTCGTCCTTCATTTTTATTCTTGATCTTGGTGTTTTGGTTAATTTTTTTGGTTTAAATTCACAAAACTTACTCAAACCGGTTTGAAATTTAAATTAATTCTATTTAAACCGGTTTTAAAAGTCAACAAACTAAATTTTATATTTTTGAAGCAAAGACTTGAAGGGCTTGAGAATTGCTTTGAAAATGCTCTGAGGGTGAAATTACTTCAGGTGTGTGCGGATACCTGTTTCTCTTGCTGATCTCGTACTTATTTCATGCTTAAGCAGCAGTTTTAACCTCCGATTTCTTCAGCCCTGAAAGGCAATAAGATGTGCGCCACCCCGCAAATTGACCTTGAATATCGTAGGTTATTTGATAAATAAATCACAAATGATAACGATTCTCATTTATAATGATTTCACTTTAGCAATTTCACACCCTCTCAAGCGCCAGCCCCAGCTCCACACGTACGCCAGCATCCCTACGTGGGCAAGTGAAAAAACCATGCGTTATATCCGCGGGGGAATCATGTCCATCGTCATTTCATATTCGTATTCATATCTATCAATCGTCGCCTCTGTCCTGAAAAATATTCTCATGGCGAAGTACTACGACTGTCCTGGCTAGTCGCCAGCCCATAAGAAATTTTCTTTTCACATCGTGCAGGAAAGTGTGATTGCCCCGGCAATCACAGAGGACTTGCTCGCCCTCATTTTTTTGGAAAACAGCATGAACAGCAAAAAGCAACATCAAGCGACTGGTAATATGTCATTTTATCCAGTTGCAGCCGAACGCACGCTACGTCAGTTCATCGACGCCTTCTGGTTTGAAGGTGCTTTGGATGGACATCTGGAAAGGCAAGCTGATGGAAAAGCTGATCTGTATTTGCGGGGAGTGGATGAACAAGGCCAACAGTTTGAATACCGGATAGCTGCACATCCGGCAAACAGCTTTGGGCGCAGCCGTTTGCATGGCCCGGTATTCGAAGTGAGCAACGGCATCGCCACCCATGACATTGCCATTGTGGCGGGCAATTTACTGAGGCCGCATGCGGCGCAGAATGGCCCGCGCTTCATCAATGAATTAATTCATACCGCTGCCAAGCAGGCTTGCTCTTTGCAAGCCCAGGCCTTAACCGCAAAAGGTAGTGCTGCACTTGACTTGCCTTATGCATGGCAAGAGGCACAATTGGGTGAAGGCCATCTGTATCACCCTTGTTATCGTTCGCGTATAGGTTTTAACCTGGCCGACCATCAGCGCTATGGGCCAGAATTTGCGCAGGCTTTTGGACTGGTCTGGCTGGCACTCGATAAACGACTGGCTGATATTCATAGCTTGCCTGGTGGTGACTACACACAATTTTTGCAAGCGGAAATTGATGCAACAGAAGTGCTGCACTTGCAGCGAGCCATCATAAGCTCAGGCAAGGATGCGGAGGATTATTATCTGCTGCCCGCCCATCCCTGGCACTGGCATCAGTGTCTGCAAATCCAGTATGCCGACTGGCTGGCAGATGGCCACCTGCTCTATCTTGGTACAGGCGAAACGGCCTGGCTGGCACAGCAATCGATACGTTCACTGACATGTCTTGCCAGCCATAGCAATCACAACCTGAAGCTGCCGCTGGCCATCGCGAACAGTTCGGCAGACCGCATCCTGTCTGACCATCATGTTCATAATGCGCCACTGATATCGCAATGGCTGGAAAGTTTGTGTAGCGAAGATATTTTTTTACAGCAGCATTGCAGGCTGGCGGTTCTGGCAGAACCCATGGGCATCACCCTGACACCTGCTGCATCACGCCAGGACAGATATGGCTTGCTGGGTGCGATCTGGCGACAATCACCGACATCCATACTCAGGCAAGGCGAGCAGATATTCCCTTGCACTGCCTTGACTACACTCAATGATCAGCAGCAACCAAATCAGCAACTAAATCATCAACAATTGAATATCTCACCCTGGTTACAACAACATGGCACTGAAACCTGGGTCAAGGCGCTATTGCAAGCCATGTTGCCACCGTTTATCCATCTGATGCTGGCGCACGGCGTCTTGCTCGAAGCGCACGCGCAAAATACCTTACTCATCGTCAGGGATGGTTTGCCTGCCGGTGTAGCCATCCGTGACTTGCCGGGTGGCCTGCATTACATCGCCGGACAAACCACCAACGAAGTTCGCTTGCAGCATTTACGCCAGGCTCCGGCACACCGCAATGCAGCCAATGCCAGCAATGGCTTTGCCATGGACACTATGGACGAAGCCAGGGATTATCTGCTTGAAGTGCTCTTGTTTATCCACCTGTCTGAACTGGCACACAGGCTGGAAATGCATCACGGTTTTGATGAAAGCCGTTTCTGGCATCTGGCTGCACAAACCGTGCTGAGCTACCAGACGCAAGTGCCGCAGTTGTCCACCCGTTTCCAGCAATTCAATTTATTTGTCCCTGAATTGCAAATGGAAAAACTGGCCAGCAGACGTCTTTCTGCCGCGCAGTCGCAAGCGTTTCATGCAGTGCCCAATCCTCTACATCATTTCATGCAGCCTTCAGGTGTGTGATGCGGCAAATCATTTTCATTACTGTGTTGGGGCATTTTGGTGCAGCCTTTGCTGCCCTGTGCATGCCGCCATTTTATGCACATATACTGAAGCAGAATTTCTCTAGCCAGGCCTTGATCATGGCGGGTTGGTACTTTACCCTGCCTACGCTGGCGGCGGCGATTTCCAATCCCTTATGGGGCAAGCTGGCTGACCGTATAGGCATACGCGCATCCCTGATAAGGGCGCACTGGGGTTTGTGCCTGAGTTTTATCATCACAGGCATGGCGCGCACGCCCTGGGAATTTGCCTTTGGCCTGACTTTGCAAGGTTTGCTGGGTGGCACCTTTGCTGCATCAAATGCGTTTCTGGCGTCACTCTTGCCCAGCAAACGTCTGACCACATTCTTGAGTGTCATGCAAGGCTCGGCCCGCACCGCCCTCTTTGCTGGGCCCGCCATCATAGGCCTGTTCAGCGACGGCCAAAATCTGCTGCATATCTTTTTTTATCTCGCCATCTTCCCCGGCCTGGCAGGACTGGTTTTGTACTTTTTACCTGCGCGAACTGGTGTCCAGCCTGACAGTGATAGCAGTGATAACAGTGAAGTCAGCAATAACACGCCGTCAAACAGCATTCAGACCGGCACACTCAATGCCAGCAGTCTGTATCGCTTCCAGGCCTTGTTCACCATAGGTACGGTATTGACCTATCCGTATTTTGTCATCGACCTGGCACAACGTCTGGCCATCCCTGCATCCTTGGCTGGTGCCTTGTTTGGATTGCCGCATGCACTGTTCTTGCTGCTGGCCTGGCCACTCGGGTGTCATGTCAATTTTTCCAATGCACAGACTGCACTGGCGCGTTTTTCGGCGCTGACATGTGCGGGTCTGCTGTTGCAGGTGCTGGCCAATAATCTGCCCGCGTTAATCACGGGCCGCATTCTCATGGGCGTGGGTATGACCGGCGCTTATCTGGCCATTAATACTCTGGCAGCCTCCACGACCAGACAGGCCAGTGCAGGTCAACATTTTGGCAAGCTGGAAGGCGCAAATAAATGGGGCGCTGTTCTGGCAGGAATTCTCGCAAGCGGTCTGGCTACTTCAATGAGCTATACCGCGCCCATCTGGTTGGCTTGTGCCCTGTTGGCCGGCCTGTCCATTTTTATAGAAAGTAAACGCCTATGAACGCTAGCTTACCGCGGTTCGCCTGGAACCACGCACCGGAAACTTTGCACTTCCTCCACCTGCCGTCTTTGCCACATGCTTTGCCGCATGCCAGGCAGGCCGCCAACAATGCTGTTCCTGTCGATGCCAGGGAATACGCCCAGTTGCAACATGCCCGCGTGCTGCTGAACTGCTATGCGCGTGAAGTCGCCATGCAGGAACATAAGCTGGCAGTCCGTTCCATCGCTCACACCAGACTGCCGCCTGCAGCACTGCGACAGTATCAGGGCCAGGTGCTGGACATACAGTTGCCACGCATGCATAGCCGTTTTTGCGTAGGGGTGCAACATGTCTCAGTCACCGGCAATTACGATTACATCACCGACATCTATCTGCAAGACCATCAACAGACCTGGTCGGTAGCCAGTTGGCGTGATATTGCCCATCTCATCGTTTCAGATCTTTCGCTACGCGAAGACACTGACTTTAATGCCGATCTGCTACAACAAATCGAGGAAAGCATCGCCACCATGCAGCATTTGCTGGAAGCGCAGCAAGGCAAATTACGCTCTCTTCACACGGACTCGGCTTTACAGCAATACATACGCAGCGAACAGCATTTGCTGACGGGCCACCCTTTCCATCCTACGCCCAAGAGTCGTTCAGGCTGGACAAAAGCAGAAGAAAAAAACTATTCACCTGAACATGGCGCACAACTGCAGTTGCGCTACTTCCAGCTTCCATGCAGCTGGATCATCAGCGATAGTCTGGATGAGCAAGACTTGTCCAGCCGCCTGCAGCAACTGACTGGCCATGAACTGCAAGCCGATAGCAAACACATCATCGTGCCCCTGCACCCCTGGCAAGCTGGCTGGCTCGTGCAGCAGCCCCGCATTCAAGCCGCCATGGCCGCCGGTGAGATACGCGACCTGGGTTGTAGTGGCAAACAGTTTTATCCCACGGCATCCATACGCACCATGCTGGCTGAAGATGGCAGTGCTTTTTTGAAACTGTCGCTGAACCTGCGCATCACCAATTGCATACGCAATAATGCGCGGCACGAACTGGCTGCCGCATTGACTGCAAGCCGCCTGTACCGACCGATGAAGGCAGACATGCAAGCACTGTTCCCGCATTTTCATGCACTGGAAGAACAGGCTTACCTGAGCGTAGCCTTCCCGGAAGATCAGCAGCAGAGTGACAGGCAAAATAAGGAAATCGAAGACGGCTTTGGGCTGGTCTTGCGCGAAGGTCTGGCAACTCATATGGCGCAAGGCATCACGCCCATGATATGCGCAGCGCTGTTTGGCAACGGCCAGGCGGGTCGTCTGCAGGTCGCTGCATTGATAGAACGGTTTTCCCACAGACATAGCCTATCCCTGCGCCAGGGCATGCGTTTGTGGTTCAGCCGTTATGCCGAGCTGGCAATTTATCCCGTTTTTTACCTGTTGTTTGAAAAAGGTATCGCATTTGAGCCACATATGCAAAACAGCATCGTCGGACTTGCAGAAGATGGTGCACCGGCACGCTTTATCGTCCGTGATCTGGAACTGACCAGACTGACACCCAGGGCTCACGAACTGCTCACATCCATGCAAATCGATGAACATACCCGCAAAGAAATCTGTTGCAGCGACGAAGCTGGCTGGACACGTATAGGCTATTGCCTGCTGGTCAATAATATTTGCGAAGTTATCGCCACGCTGGCGAATGGCAATCATGAACTGTACCTGGAATTGTGGGCTTGCCTGCGCAACACCCTGCAAAGTTATCTCGCTAACTTCCCCAACCCGGAAGCAGCCCGCCGCATACAGGGCTTGCTGTCCGGCGAACCCTTGCCAGTCAAGGGAAATTTGTTGATCCGTTTTTTAAAGCAGGCTGACCGCAAGGCTGCCTATCTGCCGCTATATCACCCGCTGGGCGTGGTGAATGAACCTTAATGAACCTTGATGAGCCTTGCTCTGTATCCGTTTTTTTCAACTCCAAAATGATGCACTAATTATGTACGCAAAACCTTTTTCACTGATACTCCCGGCCTTGCTTTGTCAGGCTTATAGCCACACAGTGATGGCACAAAGCACGACACAAAATGACTTGCCATTAATTGAAGTCAAGGCACAGTCACGGCAAGGTGCTACCAGAGTAAGTGGTGCCAGCAAAACCAATGGGACTTTGCTGGAAACCCCGCAATCAATTTCTGTCGTCAACAATGAAGATTTGCGGGACCGTGCAGCCAATAGCAGCAAGGACGCACTGGCCTATACGCCCGGCATTATCGCCGGGCAAGGCGAAGGCCGCCGCGATGAATTTTATATACGCGGTTTTTACTCTCCACGGGAAACCCTGCTGGATGGCATGCGTGATGACAGCCTGTACTTTCGCGATCTTGCCACCACGGACAAACTCGAAGTCATCAAGGGTGCAACAGCCGCCTTGTATGGCCGTGGCGCAGCCGGGGGTCTGATCAACCGCATTACCAAAAAGCCGCAGGTCAAACAGGACAATGAAATTTCGCTGGCCCTGGGTTCGAACAACCAGCGCAGGCTCAGCATTGATACAGGTGGTGCCCTGAGCAATGAGGTCAATGCACGCCTGATTGCTGCCTATGATGCGGGTGACAGTTACCGGAATATTGTTGATCATAAGCGCATGCTGCTGGCACCATCACTGTCATGGAATATCAGCCCGCAAACCAGCTTGCTGTTGCAGACGGAATTGCAGCGCGAAGACCACACGCCAGACCGTGGCATACCATCACTGAATGGACGTGCCGTGGCGGTTGATGCCAGCACTTTTTATGGCGAAAAATTTGACTTTACAAAAACCAATAGTGATCTTTTTAAAGCCAGGCTGGAACACAAGTTCAATCAGCAACTTAGCCTGGTCAATAACCTGCAATACAGCCAGACTGATCTCGATGGCGTGAATACACGCAACCGGCGAGTGAATGCAGACAATACCGTGTCACGCCAGATTACCTACTTCCCTATACAACAAAAAAACCTGGTCAACCAGACTGAACTGACGTACGCCATAGGCAACCACCTCTTGCTGGCTGGCCTGGAATTATCCCAACAAAAGCGCGACTCACTGGTCAGGCAAACTGGCACGGCTTACCCTGTGGATTTATACCGCCCCCAGCAATTGCTCGCGGCTCCTGACTTCAGGGCTTTGCCTGTGGCCATAGACAGCCACTTCAATGCCGATACTACGGCCCTGTACCTGCAAGATCAGATTGCCTTGACGAGTGAATGGGATGTGCTGCTCGGTGGCCGTTTTGACCAGTTCAAACAAAAGCAAACTAACCGCTTGCTCAACAATGCCGTCAGTGAACGTACTGACAATCTTTTCTCACCACGCATGGGACTGGTGTATAAAATCACGCCGCAACAGTCTGCCTATTTCACGATCAGTCGCTCACATCAGCCTGCCGGTGGTGATTTGCTCTATACAGGCAGCAATCCGCTAAGCCAGGTCAAGCCCCTGAAAACTGACTTGCAGGAAATCGGTTTGAAGCAAGAGTGGCTGGATAAACGCCTGTACACCAGCATCGCCTTGTTCAGGGTAGAGCAAAGCAATCAATTGACTGCTGACCCAACTGACCTGACAGGTTTGCGCCAGTTGCAAATCGGCCGTCAGCGCAACCAGGGACTGGAGCTTGAACTTCAGGGACAACTGTTCAGCGCTACTCAGGTCAATGCCAGCTACACCTATAACGATGCAAAAATCGTCGCATCGAATGATATACGCATAGGCAACCGCGCAGAAATGACGCCATCCCACAATGCCAGTCTTTGGTTAAAACAAAGCTTCAGCAAGAACTGGAGCGCTGGTGCAGGCATCATTGCCCATAGCGAGCAATACGCCCTGACTGATAATACGGTACGCCTGCCAGGTTACGCCCGCGTCGACCTGGCACTGACTTACATGCAAGCCCGTTATGACATTACCCTTAAACTCAATAACCTCGGCAATACCCGCTACATGGAGTCAGCCAATAACAATGTGCAGATACAACCTGGAGCACCTTTCAATGCCTATCTGGTGTTGAATACACGCTTCTAGTGGACTGTAACAGTGAAATCGAGAGTGAAGGACATGTGCCCGGCGCATCAGGGCAAGGCAAGGGTTGAACAAATGGACACAGCGATAGCGGGGCTATCGCGAGTATTTGCAACGAAGCCATGATCGTCGCGCACATGGCAGGCACTCCGATTTCCACTGTTACAGTCCACTAGACACAGGGGCTTGAACGCCCCTCCCTGTCAAGGCCAGCCGGATGCATCGCGCATCCGGCTTTTTTTATTTGCGCTTGCGCCACATGCGCCAACCCGTCAGCATCAAAATCAGCGGAACCAGGCCAAAGCATGAAATGAATATCCTGCCTGGCATGCCAAAAGCCATGCCGCTATGCAGGGGGAACAGCCAGGCCAGAAAGCGGTCGCCAGCCTGCCCCTGTAGCGGATCGGCAACCCTGATGATGCGGCCACTGCCGGCATCTACACTGACCCTGCTGGCACCATCGCCGCTATGCATTTCCTGGGGCTGGCGCAAACGGATTTCATACACGGCAGCAGAAGCCGATGGCAAACCCAGGCGCGAAATTCTGGCATGCGGGAATACGCCCTGTGCTATCAGCATGGCTTGTACAGCAGTGATGTACTGACCGGGAAGCACATTTGCATCACCTGGCTTGCGTGCCTGTGTGATCGGTAATAATTTGCCTACGACGGGCAATAGCCATTGTGGCTGATTGAAGTAGGCACCAGAAAATCCCAGTAGCAAGAGCACCGGCAAAGCAAAAAATCCCAGCATGCGGTGCAGGCGAAAATTAATGGCAGCCGGAGTTGCCGCCAGATTGACTGTCAGAGCCTGTCGCAAGGCTTTCCAGGTGGGCTTGGGCAGCCATAAAAACAGGCCAATAAGCGACATCAGCACGAGCATGATGCCGCTGACTGCGATCACGGTCTTGCCGGTCTCACCAAGTAAAACATAGCGGTGCAAGTGATACAGGCTTGGTATCAGCAAACTTCCTGAGATGCCGTATTGCCCCCAGTTGCGTTCACCTTTCACTTCCAGCGTGAGCGGGTCAAGCATGACCTGGCGTGACCAGTCCTGGCTAAACGCGGACTTGCCAGTAGCTGGTCTGGCAGGATACCAGGCAGTAATGACATCTGCCGTACTGGCAGGCAGCATCAATTGCCTGGGGCGGCCATAAGCAGGATTGGCCGTCAGGGCATTCAGCGCAGCCTGTACCATTTCTGGCTTGATCGGTTCAGAAGTGTGAGTTTGATGTGCAGTGCTGAACAGAGCTGGATTGAGTGCATGATCAAGCTCATGCATCCAGCAAATGATGCTGCCCGTGAGCCCCAATAGCACGAATACACTGCCAAACGTGAGTGCCAGCCACAAATGCAAACGCAGCAATACCGTGCGTGCTGACTTAGGCAACATAAGCAGTCCTGAAATAGCGACCATTTGAGATCGTGTGAAACTGGGGATTGCAGGTAAACATCGTGAATATCCAGACTGAGAAAAAATGGCTGGCTATTCTTGGGGAAACAGGAAAATGCTGGCTGTAGTGGGGGGCTGCTTATTGAATGGCACCATATAGCAGCGCTGCCATTATCTTATCTAAAACAGCCAGGCAGATCAATGATAGTTACGGGATAACAGCCGCGAGGCGGCTAAACATAATCGCATTCAGGTCTGTCTGACCACCAGCATGGTCTGCAAGACCTCGGACTCGACCGGCTCTTCGTTGATGAGGCCAAGGATTTTCTTGGCGAGCAGGATGCCGCCATCGCGCAGGTATTGGTGTACGCTGGTGAGTGCAGGGATGAAGCTGGCTGCACCTGGGGTGTCGTCGTAGCCGATGACAGATACCTGGCCAGGCACGGTCATGTCTGCTTCGGTAATTGCACGTATCGCGCCCATGGCCAGCAAGTCACTGGCGGCAAATACGGCATCGAAAGTTTTGTCTTTTTTCTTGAGGTAGGTGGACATGCAATCAAACCCGGCTTCAAAAGTGAAAGCTTTTGGACGCAAGATGGTGACGGCATGTTGTTGCTCACCCAGTGCTTCCATGAAACCGGCGCAACGCTCCTGCACTTCGGCATGATCAATGTCGCCTATGAACAAGAGCTTGCGCCGCCCTTGCTGGATAAAGCGTTCAGCCACGCTGGCACCGCCCTTGCGGTTATCACTGCCGACGACGATGCCTGGTTGATTGGCATCTGGTGCGCCCCAGATCACCAGTGGCAAGCCCGAACGTTGCAAGCGGTGTACGGCTTCACCGTGTGAGCCCTGTCCCAGCAAGATCATGCCATCAGCCCCTTGTACAGGTGGCGTGTCGATGAGCTGCATGGAAGTCAGCACTACGCTGTAGCCTGCTGTCGTCAACTCCTGGGTGATGCCGCCCAATAATTCCAGCGGATAAGGGTCGGACATGGGCCTGTCATTGGCTGGTGTCATTTCCACTACGACGGCGACAGAATGGCTGCGGCCCAGGCGCAAATTGCGGGCGCTGACGTTGAAACGATAACCCTGCTCTTCTGCAATCTTGCGGATTTTTTCACGTGTATCGACCGTCACCAGCGGACTATTGCGCAAGGCACGCGACACCGTAATGGTGGATACCCCGGCAATGGCAGCCAGGTGTTCCATCGTTACCCCGGATTCGGGATTGGGTGTGCTGCGCTTTTTTGCTGACATGCAAAGGCCTTGTTATCGAGTGCTAGGTGTTTGGTTTTCGGATACAGTGATTTCAGATTCTGGCAAAGATCAGCGTTATCGCTGGCTTCGCTGTCCCTGAAACTTTTTCGCTTTAATTCCCGCGCATTATGACAGAGCTTGTTTGGGTGCGATATATCCCAGACCCTGCACTGGTACATCGGTACACAATCATCAGTCTGGAATATCGGACGACACAGACGCAAATCAAGCAAAAATACACCGAATATTTTGCCAGCCGCATGCGAACATCGATTCTAGGCAAGCTCACCAATCCTTTATTTCCACATAGAAACCCTGTACTTTTAAGCATCTAAATAATTTGTGTCGAATAAATGACATCGATAACATTTCAATTGACATCGATAACATTTATTGTTTCAATGGGCTTGTTTTTACATCTCGTCACTTGAGTTCCAGGGATACAGGCCAAAAAAACCAGGCCAGGCTCATTTAGGAAGTGGCAAGAGGCAACAATGCGTATGATGAAAAGTCTGCGGATTGCCTTTGAACGGATGTTAAGGACGACTAACTTTAATAATATTCAGGAGCACAACATGAACTGCAACAAGCCCTTCCGCTTGTCGGCGATCACTATCGCCATGATGACATTATTGAGCCAGGCCCAAGCCCAGGTCGCCAGCAATCCAGAGACCAATGCCGCGGCTGCAGCGACGACGAATACTGCCGCGCCAGCCAAGGCAGATGAAGTCCAGCAAATCGTGGTGACCGGTAATGCCCGCAGTGGCGGCCAACGCAAGATTGATGCGTCTTACTCCATCACCACCGCCAATGAAGAACAACTGAAACAGGCCGCCCCCAGCAGCACTGCTGATTTGCTGAAAATCGTGCCGGGTATTTATGCCGAATCCAGTGGCGGCAATGCCGGTGCCAATATAGGTGTGCGCGGCTTCCCTATCGACGGTGATGCACCATTTGTGACGATACAAATGAATGGCTCGCCTTTGTTCCCGCCACCTACCCTGTCTTTCCTGGAAGGTTCATCGCTGTTCCGTATTGATGACACCATAGAGCGCGTCGAAGTCTTGCGCGGTGGCCCCAGCCCTATCTTCTCGAATGGCCAGCCTGGTGCGACCATGAACTTTTTGCTCAAGAAAGGCCGTGACCTTGCTGAAGGCAGTTTGCGCGCCACTGTGGGTACAGGTAATCTGCGTCGCATCGATGGCTATTATGGTGGCAAGATTGCCGATGGCTGGTATGGCACCATAGGCGGTTTTTATCGTGTTGCACAAGGTGTGCGTGACGGACAATACCCGGCAGATGAAGGCGGCCAGGTCACTGCCAGTGTCACCAGGAAACTGGATCAGGGCGAGCTGACTTTTTATGCGCGCACCGTCAATGACAAAAACACTTTCTATACTGGCGTACCATTGATCTCTGCCAGTTCTGCTGGCGGCAAGCCAACTGCTTTTCCTGGTTTTGACCCTTTGACCGGTTCGCTGTATGGCAATGAATTGCGCAATGTCGCTCTGGAAGTAGGCCCTGGTCAGGTCATCAATAAAGACCTGGCAAATGGCCGTGGCTTGCAAGCCAATCTGTTTGGCGTGGATTTTTCGCAAACCATCAATGGCTGGAATATCAGTAACAAACTCAATCATTTTTCTGGCGATGCACCTACCCTGGCGATCTTCACTGGTAATAGCCCTGTGAGCATGTCCAGCTATATCAATAGCGCTATCCAGTCAGCCAATGGCCAGGCCAATGTGGTGGCTGCTGCAGGTGGCAAACAGGCTATTTCAGGCACGGCAACTTATCTGAATGGTGGCGGTGCAGTTGCAGGTGACCAGCAAGTGATGTCAGCAGGTATCTGGTCGGTAGAAAAGAAACTGAGTTCCTTCACTGATGAACTGCGCATCAGCAAAGAAATCATCAAGGATCACACCATGACGGCGGGCCTGTACTACGCCGATTACTCATCCAAGGACATGTGGTATCTGGGTAATAGTGTCCTGATGACAGCGACACCGAATGCCCGCCCTATCAATGTGCAATTGAACAATGGCGTGGTAGTCAGCGGCAATGGACATGATGGCGCATCCTTCTACACCTTGAATGAAAATTTCTCGGCGCAGAACACGGCGTTTTACCTGGCCGATGAATGGAAGATCAATGACCGTATCCGCGTTGATGCTGGTGTACGTACCGAGAACCGCCGTTTGAATGGCGTTATCTCGAATCCAAAATCGGTGGACCTGGATAATAATCCGCTGACCCTGTACAACAACAGCGCATCAGTACTGAGCGGCACGAACACGCCTGTGAATCGCACTGACAGTGAAATATCTTACACCCTGGGTGGTAATTACAAGGTGTCAGAAAACTTCAGCGTATTTGCGCGCCTGAATTCTGGCTTTGCCCTGCCACAGTTCGATACCATACGCGACAATGGTGTGAATGCGCCTGTGACCAAGGTCAAGCAGTATGAGATAGGTTTGAAGAGCGTGTCAGAATACGTCAGTGCTTACCTGACATTCTTCCACAATACTTTCACTGGCCTGCCCTTCCAGCAGTTTTTGTCGAATGGCAGCAATGTGACAGCGATTGGTGGCTCCAGTGGTTCTGGTCTGGAATTTGAAGTGGCTGCGCGCCCGATCAAGAACTTCCAGATTTCACTCAGCGGTGCCTACCAGCAATCGAAGTATGAAAACTATGGTGCCAATACCGGCAATGAAGTGAAGCGCCAGCCTAAATTGCAGTTCCGCCTGTCACCGAGCTACCGTATCCCGCTCGACAATGGTGATATCAAGCTGTATGGTACTTACACCCATGTCGATGCGCGCTTTGCCGATGCAGAAAACCAGCAATCCCTGCCCAAGTACTACACCCTGGATGCAGGTATCCTGGTGGGCCTGGGTGAAAATCTGGAATTCCGCCTGGCTGGTACCAACCTGACCAATCAACTCGGTCTGACCGAAGGCAATTCCCGCGTCATAGGCAGTGGCAGCAGCGTGGTCTTTGCCCGCCCTATCTTTGGTCGTGCGATTGAGGCATCGGTGCTGTACAGGTTCTAATATTTATTGGTATTGTTCTGTAAGCGTGGCCCTGAAATCCAGGGCCACGCTTTTTCATTTCAGGCGATCAGGCTCTGCACTTTTTCAACTTCATCAAACAGAAAAAAGTGTCCGCCTGCAAACGTATGTACTTCAGGCGCATTCACAAAACATTCTGTCCAGGCCAGGCCATCTGCCAGCGCTATCCTGTCATCTTGCCCCAGCAGCACGCGCACAGGTACATCATGCTGGCGCTGGCTGCCATCGACATAGGCTTCTGCTGCACCTATGTCGGCACGCAGGATAGGCTCAAACAATTCCATCAATTGTGGTTCAGCCAGCACTTCTGCTGATATGCCGCCCATGTTTGCTACCCACTCAAGAAATTCCTTGCGCGGCAGTTCTGCGTGGTGCTCCAAAGCGCGGCTATGCGGTGCAGCAGCACCTGACAATACCAGTCTCTGTGGCAGGCTAGCCCCAAGCTCCACCAGTCTGTCGAGTATGGCAAGCGCAATATAGGCACCCATGCTGTGTCCAAACAAGACATAGGAGCTACCAGCGCTTGCGCGCAAAGTAGGTTCGAGCAAGGCAGCTACCATCTCAGGTATGCTGTGCATCAAAGGCTGGCGCATATTGCTGCCGTGGCCTGGCGGGTCGAGCACCAGCCATTCATGTGCATGTTCACGCGACAGCTTTGCATAGCTATAGCTGCTGCCACCGGCAAACGGGTAGGCGATGATTTTCAATATACTGTTCCTTTATCAGCGTTCTCAATATAATGCGGCACGGATGAATATAACCTGTCTATGACTACTAACACAAAGAATATGTACCCGAACCCGGCGGCACAAATATGGATAGCCGAACTCGATTACCTGCGCACATACAGGGCCGGTTTGCAAACCCTGTTAACCGGCGCTGAGCAAATACGTGCCCAACGCTATCTGCAGCAGGATGACAGGGACAGGTATCTGGGTGGTCGTGCATTGGTGAAGCTGGCAGTAGCAAAAATGACTGGTATCCCGCCTGGAGAGATATCAGTCATCACCGCTGCCACTGGCAAGCCATCAGTCAGCTTCGTGAATGAAAATATTATGGTCCCTGCCATCAGCATTTCTCACGCTGGTCAGCTAGTCGTGGTGGCCCTGCAATATGGTGCAGAGACAGGGGTGGATGTCGAACTATTTAATCATGATGTCAATCTGGATGATTTGATGGGGGTAGTTTGCAGCAAGGAGGAAATTGCGGAAATTAAGCTGTCTGACAACAAAAACAGGGCACAAAAATTTTATGCATTCTGGGTTTTAAAAGAAGCTTATCTGAAAGCTACTGGCGAAGGCTTGTCGGCAGACGCACGCAAGCTGGTATTCAGTGTGAATCATGCGTCCAGCGTCCGCTTGCTTAAAAACCTGGACAATGGCGATGCCGCTGACTGGCAGTTTGTACTCAAACAATATGACGAGCAGCACCTCATTGCACTGGCAAGCAAAAGAAGTTTACCCAAAACAGCTGACGACAGCGGATTCGGGTCTGCACAATACATCCCCACTTTTATGGATGCGTTGTCTTTGCTCGGGGATTATTGCTCAGGAAAAACATTTGATTGATGTGCTGTCTGAGGGCCTGCTACAGTCATCAGGCACATAGCCCGGATGAGCCATGTGCTCTACTCTACGACTAAAATATTACTTCTTGATGCTCAGAACAATCGAGCCTGTCCAATTTGCACCGCCGTTTTCAACGAGGATGCTCAGTACATTGGTGATCTCTGTCCATTCCATGGAGATTTTTGCGCCGCCGATGTCTACGCCGTCAGATTTCAAAGTGCCGTTTGGGTCAGACAGCAGTTTGGTACGGTATGCGGGATCTTGTGCGGATTTTGCGATTGCAGATGCCAGTTGGTCATATAAATGTGCCATTTTTTTACCCCTAGTTTACGTGGTTCAACGAAGTTAATATCGGAATGAAACGAAACTCTGTGCTGCCAATGAATTTGAATTTCTAGCTCAAATTTTAGGCAGCGAAGGCAATAGTACACTTGCGTAGAAATGATGTCTAGCATTTAACAAAGCGTAAAAAAATATTATTATTTTTGCGTTGTTAAATGTACGATTTGAGCCGAAATTACGTCTAGAATAAGCAGCATTTAACCCACAAACTTTCCTGTCAGGATCATTATGCCGAATATAAAAACCTTTACTCCTGCTGGCCGCCTCGATAGCAATAATTCTGCTGCGTTTGAGAAAGAGATTCTCGTTGCTATCGAAGCTGGTGAGGTTCACATACTTATCGATTTTTCTGAACTCGCCTACATCAGCAGTGCTGGCCTGCGCGTTATCTTGTTGACGGCCAAGAAAACCAAGGCTGCCAGCGGCAAGCTGGTTTTGTGCAGTCTGAATGAATCGATCAATGAAGTATTTTTGGTCAGTGGTTTTAATGCGATTCTTGATATACAGGCGAACAAGGATGCTGCACTGGCGCGTTTTTGAATTCATCAAACCGTCATAAAAAGCTCTCGCAATTTTTTTGCCAGAGCTTTTTACTTTTTGCCGTCCTATTTGATAATTAAGCGTCTGCAGCTTCTATAATTGCCTGCGTCCACTCTGCCGCTCTTTCATAGGCCGTTGTCGTCACCGCTTCTTTCAGTTTAGGGTCAGCATCCATCAACTCCATGAATTGCTGGCGATCAAGGCTGATACAAGTGCTGTCGACGACTGCACGCACAGACCAGATACGCGGTACCGGGCGTATCAGCGCCATTTCGCCAAAGTAGTCACCATCATCGAGCATGCCCAACGTAGTTTCTTTGTCGCCTTCCAGCTTCACATAGTTTTCCAGCTTGCCGCGAGCAACGATATAGAACTTGCTGCCTGGCTCGCCTTCTTCAAACACAGGCTTGCCAGCGGCAAAAGATTCTGACACCAGTGACTTCGAGAGTTTTTGCAAGACCTCGTCCGAGCATTCGGACAGGAAAGGGATGCCTCTGAGACGTTCCACGGAAACACTGGCCTTGCCATCGTCAGTAATCGTGAAGCCGCTTTGCTTGCGCCACAGCATGGCATAGCGACCATCCTTGGCCAGCAACTCTTCATGCGTGCCCGACTCCACCACCTGGCCTTTTTCCATGACGATAATGAGATCGTAATTGGTGATATGGGTGAAGCGATGGGTGACAGATACTACGGTCCAATCGGCAGAGATGGCATCAAGCGTCGCGCCTATCTCGGCTTCGGTATGGGCATCAAGTGCCGAAGTGGCTTCATCAAGGAAGAGTATGCGTGGGTTACGCAACAAGGCACGGGCGATGGCAATACGCTGGCGCTGGCCGCCCGACAGGCTACCGCCCTGGCTGCCGACCACGCTTTGGTAGCCATTCGGGAAAGTCTCTATCAAATCATGGATGCCTGCATCCTTGGCAGCGGCGACAATTTCTTCATCTGTTGCATCCAGCCTGCCCATGCGTATGTTTTCTGCGATGCTGGTATCGAACAAGGCAGTGTTTTGCAAGACCACGCTGGTCTGTGCGCGCAGCGATGCTTCTGTGCCATCACGCAAATCGACATTATCGAGCAATATCTTGCCCTTGTTCGGGTCATACAGGCGCATCAGCAAAGACAGTACCGTGGATTTGCCAGAGCCGGAACCACCGACGATGGCAACTGTCCTGCCCGCCGGGATTTCTATATCGACGCCGCGCAGGATAGGGTGATCAGCCTGATAGGCGAATTCCACGCCTTGCAGTTTCAGGTTTTCCTGTATCGCTGGCAGTGCCGTGGCTGTCGGACTGTCGGGCAAGGCTGGCTGCGCGCCCAGCAGTTTTTGTATGCGCGAGTAACTGTTCATGCCCTGCACCAGCAAAGGGATGGCCTGGGTCAGGTTATCCGTTGCACCACCAATATTGAGCAGCAAGCCTATGAAGGCAATCAGCAAACCCGTGGTCAGGAAACCCATGACAGCCAGAATCGCACCTACGCCGAGCACACCTATCTGCAAGAAACCGGCAGCGACATTGGTGGAGCGACCTATCATGGAGGTGAAGAAATTCGCCCTGAAATCATCTTCCTGCAAGCGCGTCAACCTCTCGCCGAATTGCTGTTCGCGGTATTTGCTGAGGTTGAAGGTGCGTATGGTCAGGTGATTCAGCAAATTCTCTTGTACCAGACCTGCATTGCCAGATTGCAGGTCATCACGCGAGCGACCAAACTTGCGCGCACGCGGGCCAAATGGTTTGGGGGCAAAGGCGATCATGGGCATGAGTATCAGCGCCACCATGGCCAGCCGCCATTCGATGACGAATAGCAGAACCAGGCTGGTGACGATGGTGACCAGGCGCATGCAAAAGCTGGGCAGGCCGCGCACCAGGGCAGTTTCTATCGCCATCACATCAGGACCAAAGCAGGCAACGATATCGCCTTGCGGTGTCTTGCTGAAAAAATCGGTGGATTGCTTTTGCAGGTTACTGAACATCCTTTCCTGCAAACTCTTGGAAATACGAGAACCTATAGTCGCCGTACCAAAGTCCTGCATCAGGCCAGCACCTGCATTGAGCAGGAAGCCGACGGCCAGCACACCCAGCAAAATTGCCAGCAAACCCATGTCCTTGTTGACGATGGCCTTGTCGAAGATGTAGCGGTAGCTTAATGGCATGAGCAGATTAAAGCCTATCTGCACCAGCAAGGCCAGCGCCACCAGGCTGGCCAGCAGACGGTAGGTAAAGGCCAGGCCCAGTGCCTGACCGATAAATCCCCAGAAACTGACTTTATGTTCGCCATCCGCTGCCTTGGCGGCTTCGTTTTTGGGTGCTGCTTTTTGATCGCTCATGCTTGCTCCGGTTGAGATAGGATCATGGGTTGCCATGATGCATTCATTCAGTGCTGCTCTTGCTCAGTGCTTTCTACTCTTTATCTATTCCTGATCTATTTTTATCCAGCGTCGCTACATATTCACTCAAGAGATGTATCGTCGGATAATCCCAAACGATGGTGGATTCAATTTCCACACCCAGCAAATCATCGAGTTCAACAATCAAGTCCATGACGTTGATGGAATCCAGGCCCAGGCTGTTAAAAGGCATGTCAGGATCGATATCGTCGGTTGACTGCTCCAATAGTTGTGCGACTCTATGAATGAGCCAGTCTTCGAGCTGCTCTGCATTCCATTTTTTTGCTGCCAGCTTTTCTGTCATTGTCTGTTCCCGGATTTGCTGATTAATCTTTGTTGCGGAATTCTGCCGATGCGGTACGTGATCTGATACTTTCAGGCAATTCAGAAAATGCCCTGCGGTTTTGTCCATAGCTGGTCTTGCCGCTGGTAGTCTTGTTGATGCCCATGGGCCCCACAAAGCGCAGATGGGTAATCGCGATTTCTGCTGGTGCCACTGCCAGCCTGATCTGATTGGCGAGTTTTTCGAGTTCTGTACTCAGAGCCTGTTCAGGGCTGTCGACAAACCAGCTACGCGCAGTGCGTGCCAACTCGCAGATGACGATAATGCTTTCATTCTTTGCGCTCGCATCATCATAGGAAAAAACGGCGACATCCTCAATCCCGATTACCGCATTCTGTATCAATGCTTCCACATCATGTGGATATATATTGCGGCCATTCAGTATCATTAACTCTTTGCTGCGGCCGGTCACGTAGAGTTGCCCCTCGACAATGGCGCCTATATCTCCCGTCACCAGATAACGAGCAAGGCACTGATCGGCTAGTTGCGCATGAAAAGTCAGCTGGCTTTGCTCAGTATTATTGAAATAAGTCTCTGGCACACTGGGGCCAGTAATCCAGATTTCGCCTATTTTGCCATCTGCCAGTCTGAATTTACTGACCGGGTCGGCAATAACAATGCGCTCTGGATCTGCATGGCCGCTGGCGACCAGTTGACGACTATCTTCTTCACTGAGTGCCGCGTCTATGTTGCCCTGTTCCAGGCCCAGTATCGATACCGTGCGTATGAGAGGGTCATGGTTGCCGGTGGCAAACAGCGTGGTTTCTGCCAAGCCGTAACAGGTCAGCATATTCGTATTGGAATAGCCTGCCGGAGCGAAGCGCTGTTCAAATTTTTGTAGCGTGATGGCACGTATCGGTTCAGCCCCGTTGTAGGCAGTTTTCCAGGCTTGCAGGTGCAGGCCTGCAATATCAGCATCCGCTATGCGATCGGCGCAAAGCTGGTAGGCAAAATTAGGGCCGCCGGACATGACTTTGCGGTCAACATCTTGCGTAGAAATTAGCTGCAGCCAGCGCACCGGGCGTTTGATGAAGGCCGATGGTGCCATGCTGACGCACGGTATGCCACCATAAATCGGCGTCAGTAAACCACCTATCAAACCCATGTCATGGTAATGCGGCAGCCAGTTGACCATGACAAATTCATGGTCCACCTTGAAGTCTTTTTGTATCAATGCCAGGTTGGCTGCCAGGTTGCTGTGACTGACCAGTACCCCTTTTGGCAAGCTGCTGGAACCAGAGGTGTATTGGATGAAGGCATAGTCCTGGGCCTTGCGCCCTGTCATGTCCCGGCCCTCACCCAATACTCTCAACTGTATGGTGCTGAGTATATGTATGCCCTCCAACACCGGGCTGGAGGCAAATACATCCTGCAGGCGCAACACTTCTGGCTCGCTGGTCAGCGTCATCGTCGCACCGCAATTGTTAATGATGGCTTCGAGTATATGCGCCTCGCGTCCGCGTCTTGGCATGGCAATGGGGATGGCGATGACACCCGCAATCTGACAAGCCAGGAAAGCCAATATGAAATCCAGCCCTGGTGAAAACGCCAGGATGATCATGCGCGGATGATCTTCAGGCCAGCTCAATTGCAACAGGCCACGGGCTATGCTTTCACTGGCGACATACAATTCCTGGCGGCTCAGGTGCACTGCCAAATCCTGCGAACGCTCTGGCACCCAGGATATGGCAGCGGCATCCGCATCCACTTCCATGCATGCACGGTATTGATCCAGTAATGTCAGGGGACTAGCCGTCAAGTCTGTCATGTCTGCAAATCCATTGGCAATTGAAATAATTCAGCCAGTGCCACGATGGCTGCACGCTTGCGTTCTTCGAGGTGCCACATGTGGTAGATGATGATGCTGTCGGCATCGTAACGCTGCTGTATCGCCAGTATCTGGTCGCGACAGGATGCTGGCGTGCCACAGATATTGGCGCGCATGGTGCTGCCTATCCAGCTTTCTACCTGCTGTTTTTGTGATTGCGCAATGTCCTCGGTGTCAGCACAAACGCAACTCAGGGCGATGGCGATTTTTGCCTTGTCTGTACTGTCCTGATATTCACCATACTGGCGTTTATAGGCAGCGGTGATGGCGGCATCCTGCGTACTGGCCCGGTGGAATAGCGAGTAGGCATAACTGGCTGCCGACTTCGCTGCCAATTCTGCCGTGCCAAAACCTGAACCCATGATCCACAGCGGTGGTCTTTCAGCAAAGCATGGTGTCGCAGCATGGGCAAAGCGGTGCCCTTCAGGAAAATCGCCATCGAGATAGCGTTTCAGATTCACCAGCTTTTCAGCAAACTGTTTGGTAATGACAGCGGGTGGTTCATCGGAACCTGTCAATGCGGTCAGTGCCACAGGATCAGCAGGCACGCCGCCGCAAACTCCCAGTACGACACGGCCATCTGACAATGCAGATAAGCCACGATAATTTTCAGCCACAGCCAGCGGGCTATATAGCGGCAACAATACTGCCGCAGAACCCAGGCCTATACGCTGCGTGACCTGCGCCAGCGCTGCCAGCATCATTTCTGGCGCAGCCCAGGAGAAATGGGATTCGTGGTGTTCGGCCAGCCATAGGCGCTCATAACCCAGTTGGTCGGCCAGTTTCGCCATCCTGAAGGTTTGCGCCAGCACATCTGCACCATTCTGGCCGGGGGCGATGATGCCCAGATCCAGCAGGGATAAGCTCAAGCTACTCATGCTGCCGCCTTTGCAGTGATTGCGGAAGGGTCGGGATCAACCGCGCTATAGGTATTCCAGAACAATACACGCCGCCCTTGCAATGTGGACTTGCGGAACATCGCCAGCGTCTTGGAAATATAGGTGGTCTCAGTGCGGAAGTTGCTGGCCTCGGCCACTTCCCTGGCCGCTTCGTCGGCATCGGCATTGCTTTGCCCATAACCTGGCGCGGCAAATTCATCGACCCAGAGTATGTCGCCGAACTGTGGTTCTTTGGTATAACCAGCCTGACGCAGCAAGGCCAGGGTTTTCATCGCCAGCTTTTTCATTTTGGCTGGCCCCGTGATCATCATGGGCACCATGCGCACCGCCACCACACGTATGGGCAAACCCGCCATCGCCAGTCCCAGCCAGACGCCGGATGCAGTGGCACAAGTGCCGGTGGGAATGACGATATCATCTATCATGGGCAGCTCGCCACTTTTGATGGCAGCCGCAATTTCCAGAGCTCCTTCGATGACGCCCAGCACGCCTATGGGATGATGCGAGCCTGGTGGTATCCAATAAGGGCGCTGCCCCTGATGACGACGATAACGTATGCGCAGGAAAGCCATGGGCACATCGAGGAAGCGTTCACAGCGCAGGAATTCCATGCCCAGTGCTGGCAACAGGCGCTTGTTTAACCCGGCTTCATGTACATTCGGTTGCGGTGTCAGCAAGGCGCGCGCATGCAAGCCGTGGATACGGGCAAAGGTGGCCGTGGCCAATACCTGATGGCTGCCGAGTGGGCCCATGGTGGCAACACTGGTTGCGCCTTTGGCTATTGCATCACCAAAGAAATATTCGAGGTTCCTGACCTTGCTGCCGCCGTATATCGCTGAGCTGAGGTCATCGCGTTTTACCCATAGCGCTTGCAAATTCCAGCGTGCTGCCAGGCTGGTTTCATGGCTGATGGGCGTTGGCCTGTCTACCAGGTCTACGGGTTTATACATGGCATCCAGGCCCGGCACCATTTCGGTAAGCAGTCGCGCTGTCATCATGCATGCTCCGCCGGATTGAGCATGGCCGGACTCAAATATTGAAACTCTTCCGCCAGTGCACTGAAGCAGCTGGCCTCGCTGCGATCCAGATAGGCTTGCAGGCGTGGCTCCAGATCAGGATAGGTGTGCAGTCTTTGCAAGAGTGCAGGAACGACTCTTTGCAGGCAGGCCAGCATGAGTAAGGATGGATTGCGATACTCTGCTTCTACATCGGCCACCGGCCCCAGCATGAAGTGGCGCACGGTTTTACTGAGGTCAGCAAAGGCAGCCATCAGCATTTCCATGAAAGCAGCATCGCTCTTGACTTCTGCCATGGGGATGATGGAACCCAGATCGACAAAGCCGCCATCGATGACAGCATTTTGCATTTCCAGGCAATGGCCTATGCCTATGTGTTCTGTACGGCCAGGCAAGAAGCCAAGGGCCAGCATGCGGGCGACCAAGTCTATCCAGCGATCGACGACCTGTTCCGGTGTCAGGCCATAACCTGCGGTCAAACTTCCCAGTCTTTGCAGCCAGGGTGTATTGCCAAGCTTTTTCAATTCCACAGGCAAATGCGCAACCCGCAAAGGCAGACTGGGGTAGTGATAGATAATCGCCGCCAGGCCATCCGCGGATGAAATTTCGACTATGCGCATTGCACGCTCTGACAGCAGGCTACGCAAGGCAGCAAGATGACTATCGCGTGCCGATGTGGGCCACTGTATTACCAACAAGGGTGTAGGTGTGCAGGCAAGTTGACCGAAACGCTGCAGATGCGCCTGCTGCAACATGCAGGCAGCCTTCGCGTCTTCCACAGCTTCAAAAGCGCTGATCGCCAGCGGGATTTTTTGTTCAACCAGTGCAAAATGCTCAGCCGCAGAAAACAGTGACTTACCGCGTACGGGATAATCAATGCGGAATTGTGACAAGACAGCCAGATGCTGGTCACGGTCATGCGCATACACTTCCGTACCCTTGTGCGCCAGCACACCTGCGCCGGTATCCTGGTAAAAAGCCCGCAAGTGGCGATAAGGCCGCTGGTATGCACCAGACTGAAAGGGATTGATACCATGCGCACAAGGCAACTCCTGGCGCAAAGCCGTCAGCCGCGTATCAAGATCGGGCAAAATGGCTGACAGGGCTGCATGCAGCTCAGCCGCTTCTGTAGTCACATCCCACAAAACCCGTTCTACTTTATGGGCAGTAATGCTTGCTTGCTCTGTCATCGCATCCTTCATGATGGTGTTGCTCATGTTGTTGCCCCAGGTTTGCGCAATTCTTTCAATCTTTGCAAGCCACTCTTGCGCAAATCACGTTTTGCCGCTTCCTGGCGTTCTGCGCCATCGAGTGACAACATGGCAGCCAGGCTGGCATAGCTGATGCTGGCGTCGGCAGCGACCTGGCCCAGCACGGCGATAAATTCTCGCTGTATGCTTTGTGCAGTTGCTACGGTAAATAATTCAGTACTGAATTCCAGTGTGGCACGCAATTGTGGCTCATCAATGACAGTCAGCAGCAAATCGTATTTCGCCGTATCGGTATGCAAATCGACTGCCTGTATCTGGAAGTGCTTGTTATCGAGTTGCGCCAGTGGTGCATTTTGCAGGACGAACTTGTGCTGGAACAGCGGCATGCCACCCGCATCACGTGGCGGGTTCAGTTCCTGCACCAGCAAATCAAATGGCAAGTGCTGGTTAAAGTAGGCCTGCAAGCTGGTTTGCCTGACCTTGCCCAGCATATCGGTAAAACTGCTGCAATCAGCAAAATTACTGCGCAAGACCAGTTGATTGACGAAGAAGCCCTGCACTTTTTCTGCCAGCGGATGATCCCTGCCTGCGATATCACTGCCAACGACGATATCATCCTGGCCAGACCTATGGCGCAAGACAACATGAAAAGCCGTCAGCAAGAGCATGAACAAAGTAGCTGAATGCTGGCGGGCGACACGGCGCAAATCATCAGACAGTTTGGCATCAAGCCCGAAGCTGATGCGCGCACCGGCATGGCTGCTGTTTGCCGGACGCGGGAAATCGGTAGGCAAGTTCAGGCGCGGCAAGGCAGCAAGCTGTTGCTTCCAGTATTGCATTTCCTTGTTGATGTATTGCTCCTGCACCTGCTGTTCCCACCAGTGGCTGAAGTCGGCGTATTGCAATGCCGGTTCCATAAATGCCTGGGTATTGCTTACTTCAGCGGCATAGGCTTGCAAGAGTTCTTGCGCAAACAGGGCAATCGCCCAACCATCGGTGGCGATGTGGTGTATCAGTATCAGCACATAGGCTTGCCGGTCGCCATTGAGCAAGAGGCTAAGGCGTACCGGTCTTTCACTTTCCAGATCGAAGGGCTGACTGGCCAGTTGTTTGAGTCTGGCATTGATCTTTGTTTCATCCAGGCTTTGTGCACCGACATCTTCAGCATGAACTGACATTTCAGCGTTTTCAGCCACGGCCTGCATGACAGCACCCTGCCCTTGCTTTTGTATGCGCAAGTTGAGTATTTCATGGCGCACCACCACTTGTTGTACAGCGCGCTGGAAAGCAGTCTGGTCCAGATTGCCATCCAGCCGTGCCGCCAGTGCGACATTATAGTTGGCGCTGGCTGGCTCCATCTGGTGCAAAAACCACAAGCGCGATTGCGCACGTGACAAAGGCAAACCCTGAGCGCGATTCAATGTGGGTAAAGTCAGCGGCTGTACTTGCGGATGGCCACTCAGTAATTCGCGCACTGATGCTGCCAGAGTTTGCAGAGTCGGATATTCAAATATCAGGCGCAAAGGCAGGTCCACTGCGAAGGCTGCCCGCAACCTTGCCATGACGGCGGTTGCCCGCAATGAATGTCCGCCCAGCGCAAAGAAATCATCACTGGCATGCACGCCAGACACAGACAATACTTCTGACCATGCTGCTGCAATAATGTCGTGCACAGCATCAGCCTGCTGCTGTGCATGTGCATTGCCTTTGCGCTCAGGTAGTGGCAGGTTTTTCCTGTCCACCTTGCCATTGACTGACACTGGCACACTATCAAGCTGCAAGAAATGCGAGGGCAGCATGCTGGCTGGCAGTTGCGCTTGCAGATGCAGGTGCAATTCCTCAGCCCCCAGGTTCTGGCCGGGATGCAGGACGTAGTAGGCAATCAATTCCTTATCAGATTTGCCCGAGGCCGGACCAGCTTCATTATGATCATGCACTATGCAGATCGCATCACGTATCGCTGCATGCCTGCCCATGGCGATTTCTATTTCACCCAGCTCTATGCGAAAGCCGCGTATCTTGACCTGGTTATCGAGACGACCCAGGAATTCCATGACGCCATCAGCATAAAACCGGGCACGATCACCGGTCTTGTACATGCGTGCATCCTGTACGCTCTCTCTGGCATGAGGGTCTTGCAGAAAGCGTTCTGCCGTCAACTCAGGCTGGCCTACATAACCTTCGGCCAGACAATCACCACCGATATAGAGATCACCAGGCAGGCCCACGGGCAATGGCTGCAAATCTGCATCAAGTATGTAGTAGCGGGCATTCTGTATCGGTTTGCCATAAGGGACGCTGACCCAATCTGGCTGCAACTCTCCAACGATATGGTAATTAGACCAGATCGTCGCCTCGGTCGCACCACCGAGGGCAACGACGCAGACGCCAGGGAAAGCGGCTTTCATGCGGTCTGGCAGAGCCAGCGGTATCCAGTCACCACTGAGGAAGATCAGGCGCAGACTGGCAGTGGCAATGGCCGCAGAAGCTTGTGGCAATAATGATTCCAGTTGCCATAAAGCCGCCGGGGCAGAATCCCAGAAGCTGATATTTTCTGTTTCTATTATTTTCAGCAAACGCTCAGGATCAGCAATCTCGGCCTCACTGGCTATCCTGACGATACCGCCTGCGGCCAATATGCCAAAGATGTCATACACCGACAAATCAAATGCCGGTGAAGTGACGAACAATAGCTTGTCCTGCGCACCTATATCAAATGTGTGGTTCACCCATTCTATGAGGTTGATGGCTTTTTGATGCAGCACCAATACACCCTTAGGCTTGCCGGTGGAACCGGATGTAAAGATCACATAAGCCGGGTCTTGCGGACGCGCCTGGTTTTGCAAGGCTGCGACTGGCAATGCAGTCGTCTGATCTACACAGACGAGTTGCAATTGCCGCTCATTTGCCAGGACCTGTGTGCTCTCCAGCAAACTGCTGACCGTCAATATGCTGCGCACCGGCAGGCTATCAAAAATCGCCAAGACGCGGGCGGCAGGCAACTGCGGTTCTATAGGCACATAATGGTGGCCGCTGGCGACCACAGCCAGCAAGGCAATCAGCATTTCACGGTCACGTGTGAGCCTGACGGCGACCGGTGAATTTTCGCTCAAACCCAGGGCATTGATAGCATGCACCACCTGGCTGACCCTGTCCTGCAAACTGGCATAGCTCATGCTGTCTTGCGCGTCGATGAGGGCTATCGCATCCGGCGTGCGAGCTGCCTGGTCTATGAAGATGCTCGCCAGCGTGGCCGTGGTGTCATAGGCGCAGGCAGTGTCATTCCATTGCTGCAATTGCTGCTCACGCTGCTCTGTTGTCAGCAAATGCAAACCCCTGACTGCTTGCTCGCCACTCGCATGCGCGAGTTGTTGCAACAAAAAGCGGTATTGATACAGCATGGCTTGTGCTGTTGCAGGCTCTATGCGCGCAGTGTCTGCCAGCAGGCGCAAGTGCAGGCCACTATCTTTAGGCTCGACGATCAGGGTCAGTGGGTAATTCGATTCTTCCTGCAGATGATAATCGACGATGCTGGCATCGCCTAGTTGATTACCCTGCACTGCCAGCGGATAATTTTCATAGACGACAATAGTGTCAAACAACGCCTGGCCCGAAGGTAGTTCACTCCATTCAGCCACCCGGCTGAGGCTGCTGTGTTCATGTTCACGTGACGCCGCCAGGTGTCTGTGTACATCAGTCAGCAAGCTGGCAATGCTGTGTTCCGCACTATGTTTGATGCGCAGCGGGATGGTATTAATGAACAGACCCACCATCTGCTCTACCCCATCCAGTTCAGCAGGACGGCCAGATGTCGTGACGCCAAACAGCACATCCTTGCTGTCTGCATATCTGGACAAGAGCACACCCCAGCAGGCCATGATGGCGCTGACGGTGGTGACACCAATTTTTTGCGACAGGGCTGATAATGTAGTGAAGTCATCAGTGGCCAGCAGGTTTTCAAAAGCCACGACTTTTGCCGCCGTTCCTGTGGCACGTTTAAGCACTGGCAAGCTGGTCGCTTGCTCAAAGCCGCGCAAGGCATGACGCCAGTAATCTTCTGCCGCCAGGTTATCGCGCTTGCCCAGCCAGAGTAAAAAGTCGGTGTAGGGGCGCTCGGCTGGCAGGCTGGCTGTCTTGCCCTGCAATAAATCTGCATACTGTTGCGCTACCGCAGCCAGCACCAGGCCGGATGCCCAGCCATCGAGTATCAGGTGATGATGGCTCCAGACCATCTCCCATTCATGTTCAGCCCAGCGTAATATGCTGACGCGCATCAGTGGCGCGCTATCCAGTGCAAAGCCTTGCCGGCTGTCTGCCTGCAAGAATTGCTGGCGCAAGGCTTCATGCTCTTGCTTGGGTGATGACCGGTAATCGACAACTTTGAATGGCAGGGTGATTGCAGTCTGCAATTGCTGACGCGGCTGGTCCCCTGTCCACAGGAAACGCATGCGCAAGGCGCAATGATGGGCGATGACGGTTTCCCAGGCTTGCTGCAGTTTTTCTGTATTGAGTTCACCTTGCAGGCGCACCTGCAATTGCTGGAAATAAGCAGCGCTGGCTGGTTCACGCAAATGGTGAAACAACATGCCTTGTTGCATCGCAGTCAGGGGAAAAACCATTTCCATATTTGTTCCAGCCCTCATTAATTTTTAGAATAGCAAAAACAAGTTTTTCATTACTCATAGGACTTACGCAAAACTGTCCCAACAAGGCTATCGCTTTTCGGAAACATCCCTTGAAAGGAATGTTCGCTTCGTCGGCAGACAATATATTGTCTGAAACCCCGACTGCACCGTAGCGACGAAGACAGTACTTTAGTACCGAATCTTGCCAAATGCGGGAGCTGCAACGCAGTTGGGGCGGTTTTGCGTAAGTCCTAACTAAAGGCCCAGCATGGGCAAGAGTATCTGCCGCCCTAGTCCATGCAGGCGCTCGACTTCCTTCAATTCCTGGTCCAGGGCTACTACTACCGCATTGACTCTCGGCGTCTCCATCATCGACATATGATCACCAACGATATCGCGCACCTTGACAAAGCAGAGCTTGTCCCAGCCCAGGTGTTTTTCTTCCGAGTTGTAATGCACTGCTGCCTCGCGTATCGCTTCCGGCAAAACCTGTGTGGCTTTCATCAGCAAGGTGCGGCGCGGCAGCGGGCCAGCGGCATAGCGACCTATGACAGTCACATTTTTTTCAAACACATGGAACAGCCTGGCGATTTCTTTTTCATCGGCATATGGTGGTACATAGTCGGCTTCGCGTGCCAGTTCCAGCAAGCGCAGCAATGCAGTATCAAAAGGCAGGCCAGACAAATCTGGGCAGGCGATTTCTGCCTTGTGCGCGATCAGGCGCGAGATGGAGCGCAATAAACGTTCACGCGGCGGCGCAGATTCAGCCAGTGGTGCAACCTGGCTATCTATCAGACACAGGAAGGCAATTTCATAACCGCGTGCCAGCGCCTGTCTTGCCATTTCATACGCGATGATGCCGCCCGAGGACCAGCCTGCCAGCAGATAGCGCTGGTCCTTGACCAGCGGGGCGATCTTGTCCAGATACAGGCTGGCCAGTTCTTCCACGCTTTCATAAGTCGCTTCCCCCATGAGGCCAGGGTCTTGCAGGGCTATCACTGGCCGGTCTGTCGTCAAACCACCGGCGAGGTCGCGATAACACAAGACACTGCCACCGGTGGGATGCACCAACACGATGGGCGTATACAGAGGATTGCCTGCACGTATGGGTATCACGACAGGGTCAAGTTGCAGGCTCTCATTGCGCAAAAGTTCTGCCTGGGCAGCAATGGTGGGTGCGGAAAATAGCGATGTCAGTGGCAGCCTGTGGGCAAATTCTTTTTCTATCTCAGCCATCAGACGCACGGCCAGCAAGGAATGCCCGCCGAGGTCAAAGAAATTACTGGTGATGCCGACCTGGGATACATGCAGGACACTTTCCCAGATACGTTCCAGGCGCATTTCCAGCGTGTCGCGTGGGGCCTGCGAGATGGCGGTATTCGATGGCCGCAACTTCAGCAAAGCCTTGTTATCGACCTTGCCATTCGGCATGAAGGGGAAGGCATCAATCGGTATCAGCCAGTTTGGCAGCATATAGTCAGGCAGAGCAGCGGCCAATTTCTCCTTGATACTGGCGACGGTCAGGCTCGCCCCTGGCTTAAGCGTATAGAAGCACAATAACTGGTCTATGCTTGCAGCATCCCGGTCGACTACCACAGCAGCCATCAACACCTCAGGCTGAACTGCAACAATAGCTTCTATCTCACCCAGTTCTATACGGTAGCCGCGCAGCTTGATTTGCCGGTCTGCACGGCCAAAGCAATCAAGCTTGCCATCCATGCGCCAGGCACCAAGGTCACCGGTGCGGTACATGCGTTCGCCACGCACGAATGGATCGCTGACGAAACGTTCTGCCGTCAAGCCATCACGCTGGTAATAGCCTTGCGCCAGGCTGGCACCTGCCACATACAACTCACCACGCACACCTATGGCTTGCGGCTGCAAGTATTCATCGAGCACATAAATGCGGGTATTGTCTATGGGCTTGCCGATAGCGACGATGCTGTCTTCAATGCTGACTTTTTCAAACACGACCTGCACCGTCGCCTCTGTCGGGCCATACAGGTTGACACACTCTGCACAAGTTGGTAAAGCCGCTAAGACCTGGCGCGCCAGTTCAGCATCCAGCACTTCACCGCCACAACAAAGGCGACGCAGGCGCAGGCATTTGGCAAATTCAGCTTGACCCACCATCATGCGCAACATGCTGGGCACGAGCTGCAACACACTGATATCAAAATCCTGCAGGGCCTGCAACAAGGCTTCCGGGTCTCTTTCGACACCGGGGGCGGCCAGTACCAGTCTTGCTCCAGCCATCAAGGGGGCAAATACTTCCCACACCGAGGCATCGAAACTGATGGCAGTTTTTTGTAGCACCGCATCGTCTGCATCCAGCGGTAAATCCCTGAGCATCCATTGCATGTGATTGGCAAGTGCACCATGTGTTACGGCGACAGCCTTGGGCTGGCCGGTAGAACCCGAGGTATAAATCAGATAAGCGAGGTCACTGGTTCGCAATACTGGAAATTGGGGGGCCGCTGCATCGTCAAGTGCGGGCAAGGTATCAACCGTGATCAGCTTTATCTTTTCCAGCAAACCCGCGAAAGCAGCCTGTTGTTTGAATTGGGCTGCAATAGCCGCGCTGGTCAGCAATACACTGACGCCACTGTCTTGCAACATGAAGGCAATGCGCTCTTCTGGATATGCTGTATCCAGCGGCAGGTAAGCTGCCCCGGCCACCTGTATCGCCAGCAGGCTGGCTATCATGTCCACACTGCGGTCCAGCAATACCGCCACCACCCTGGCCTTGGATTCGTCCTGCTGCCTGGTCAGCAATACATGTTGCGCCAATTCCGCTATGCGGTGCAAGCAAGCCTGACCACTCAATTGGGTCAGCGGGCTTTGTATGAATATCTGTTCAGGATGTTGTGCCAGGCAAGCAAGAATATCTTGCACTGGTGCCTGCCAGGGTTCTGCAGGGGGTACCAGCGGCCCGACAAAATCATGCATGACCTGCTGCCGCTCATTAGGCCCTAGCAGTGTCAATTGATCTATCTGTGCATCCGGGCTTGTCACTATGGATGCCAGCAATGTCAGCAATTCCTCTTCCAGATTGTGCATGCAGGCAGAGTCGCAGACTGCCATGTCGTAATCAAAGTACAGTTGCAGCTGGCCTGGTGCCCCCGCATAAACCGACAACACCAGCAGACATTCATCTGCCCAGGCGAAAGGCGCATCTGCTGTTATCAGCTTGCCTGCGCTCGCCTGCTGCCAGCAAAAACCTGCCGCCAGACCCTGTTTACTATCCAGCGGCGCGATATAGTCTTGCAGGGCGCAAACCTCATCAATGACATTGCTGCATGTCTTCAGCAATGCCATAAAACTGGCTTGCGGAGCAATAATCGTGTGTAGTGGAATAAACCGTGCCATAGGTCCCATGGCCGCCGCCATTTCTTCATAGGCACGGCCATTGGCCTGATAGGCCACGGCAAGTGATTGGGGATTTAATCTGTGCAGCAATACTGCCCAGGCGAGATAAAGCAAATGCGCGACTGGCAACTGGTTTTTGTCAGCCAGGGTATTCAAGGCGGCGGACAAGTCTGCTGACAATGCAAGAGCCTGACGCTTGACATAGGGTGTGGCCTGGCGCTGCCTGCGCATGAAGGGCCAGTCAGGCAGGCTGCCTGCTGTCAGGCTATTTGTCGCATCCCAGGCTGGCAACTGTACATCCTGGGGTTCTACCAGCATATCGTGCTGCCATTGCGCCAGGCTGGTGAAAGGCAGGTCTTCTTCCTCAAATTTAATAGCATGCGGCGCTGCACGCCATGCTGTATCTGTCAATCCTTCTGCCAGTTTTTCTTCGACTTCAGTCAATATGAGCAAGGCAGTCTGCGCATCGGCACACAGTGCAGACAGACCGAGGCGATAATGGCCTTCATTAAGTTTTTGCAGACAGGCTTGCTGGTTTTCCTGAATTGCGGCTAGTTGTGGTGCCGCTATTTGCGTGGGTGTAATTGCTTCTGCTGGTGCCTGCACGGGCAGTTGCATGCCGGGCAAAACGCCAAATTGCATGCGCAGGATTTCATGCCTGACCAGCACATGGTCAAAGGCAAGACACAATGCTGCTTCATCCACGCCAGCGCAACGAAAGTCAACGCTGACCAGATAAGTTTGCTGACCATCTCTTTGCGCCAGTTGCCACAGCCTTTGCTGGGCTGGTGACAATGGAAAACCACTTTTCAGTTTGCTGCTCACTTGCTCATCCTCGCTCAGTGATGCTTAGTTTTCGATACCTAGTTTGTTGAACCTGGCAAGACACTGGCCGGGCGCACTTCATCACCCATGGCAGTTAGTATCTTGCGCTCACCAGTGAACCTGGAACGGCCATGCGCAACCAGCATATTGTCGAGCAAGAGCAGGTCACCCGGTTGCCAGCAGAACTTGACGGTTTCTGCATCATAGGCAGCACGCAGGTGCGCAACTATCTCGTCAGGAATCACCGTACCGTCGCCATAGAAAGTGTTATAGGGGAGATTTTCCACACCCAGGTCACCTGTCAATGAAGTACGTATCTCATCCGTCATGCTGGACGGATGCCAGAAAGCAATGTGATTGAACCACAGCTCTTCACCCGTCTGCGGGTGGCAGCGTATGCTGGAACGCACTTGTGAAGTACGCAGCCTGTCGCCTTCCATCCAGGTCCATTGCGTATCTGATTTTTGCATATAGGCTTCGGCTTCTTCCCTGGTCTCGACTGCCAGCGAATGCTGCCAGGATGGTCCTATGCCAGAACCAAAATTTCGCACCAGCATCCAGCCCAGGCGGCGGAATTTTTCCTTGACTTCAGTATCTATCGCAGCCAATACACGGCGTACATCGGCGATAGGGGTCTCGCCTTCTGTCTCGGCGGCGACTTCACAAAAGAAAGCAATGCGCCCCGGCCACTGCCGTACATAAGACAATTCATTGTGCAGGGCAATCACATGTTCAGGCGGGAAAATGGTCGAGGTATACACTTGCCCGTCGACCTGCTTGCGCGGCGTGGCTTTTTCTATGTAGTTCATGAGTTGCACGCCAAAGGCATCCAGGCTAGCCTGGAAGTCCTGCACACCGCGCATGTCAAAATCACGGAACAGCAAACCGCCGTATTGTAATAAATCCTGTTGCAACTGTGCCTGGTTATCCTTGATCCAGCCCAGCAAATCCACGCCTTTTGCATGTGGTCGCAAGACCAGCGGTAAGCCAGATTCACTGTTAAAGGGCTGCTTATCGACCAGGCTGCCATCCGACAAACGCACGGCCGGGCGGCGCAGGTTCAGTCCGGGTTTGGGCATCGTGTTCATGCTATTTCTTCCTTCCCTTGTTTTGCTTCAGTCGCTGCGCAGCTGTTCAAGATACTGGCGATATATGCAGCCATCTTTTGCGCGACGTTGCGTATTTCCTGCTCCTGATAACTGGCCGCACGGTATTGCCACAACAAGTGCAGGCAACCATCGAGGATGTAAGCTTCTATCGCCAGCTTGTGCAGGCGTGGCAGATGCCCTGCTCTTTCTGTGCCCCTGTCCTGCCGGTCCGGTGACCATGACAAGAGTTTGCAGACATCATCAGGCGGTGACTTGATCTGGCCCATGTAGTTCAGGCTGATCTCGGGCATCTGCCCTTGTGTCAGCGTGACACGCACTTTATCCGGGCCGAGGTAGCGCAACAGCCCATAAGAAAAGCCATGCGCAGGTATATCGCTACGCTGCGCCGCAATCTCGCTGGCAGCAGCATCAGCATTGATATCTGTCAGGTCAAACCAGGCCGGGTAACGGCTGGTGAACCAGCCCACGCTGCGGCTGACATCCAGCTCAGCCTGTTCCAGTTGTCGGCCATGGCCTTCCAGTTCCAGATAAGCGACGGGCTCACCTGTCCAGTCACCCAGGCTCAAAGTCAGGGCTGCAATGAGGATATCTTCCGCTGCTGCATCCGGCAGCCCCTGCAAAAAGCGGTTGGTGATTTCTGCTGGCACAATGACGCTGATTTGTGCTTCTTCGGCAATGCTGCCGTAGCCATCACCTTGCCCACTTTCAGGTAATTCAGGTGGAGGAATGGAGGTGCAGATTTCCCAATATTCGGCCTCTGCCAATACAACATCCTGGCTGGCCTGGCGCTTCAGATGTTCTGCCCAGGCTTGTACTGATGCAGTCTTCCTACCCAGTGCAGGGGCACGGCCCGCGTGTAGAGCCAGCAGTGCCTGCCGCAAGTCTTCCAGCAGAATCTGCATGGAGATGCCATCACTGACCAGATGATGCACAGCTAACAAAAGCTGAGATACCTGCCCTTCGCTTGCAGGTGTCCAGGCCGCAGCCAGCAAACTCCCTTGTGCTGGCTGTAATGAAGCCTGTACTTGCTGGTAGTCTTTAGTCAGATGCAAAACTGGCGCATTGGAAAGTTCATTGAAATGCGCAGCTTCATCATTAAAACTCAGGCGCAATGCATCGTGTTGCACTATCAGCGCTTGCAATGCCTGCTCAAGCATATCAGCACTGACCCAGTCAGCCATTTCCAGCAAGACGGATAAATTGAAATGAGCTGGTATCTCATGCATCCGCTCTTGCAATCTGAGTTGCGCAGGCAAGAGTCCGCAGGCGCCTTCAGATGAAATATCCGCACCCGCCATCTCACCGACAGGCAAGAGTTTCTTTGCAAAGTCAGCCAATAGTGGCGCTGCATATAAATCCATGGCCTTGGCTTGCCAGCCAGCCTGGCGCAAACGGGCCATCATTTGTATCACCAGGATGGAATCGCCACCGCTCTGAAAAAAATCTGCCTGCGTGCTCAGGTTTTCGCGCTGCAAGAGTTCGCGCCAGATTGTAAGTACGACAGCTTCTGCTTCTGAGCTTATGTAGTTTTGTGCCTCTGGATTATCTTGCTCGTCATCCAGTTTTGGCAAGACGGCCCGGTCCAGTTTGCCATTCGAGGTATAAGGAATGCTGGCTATGGCGATGACTGCTTTTGGCAGCATGTAGTCGGGTAAATTTTGCCTCAGTTTCTCCAACAGGCTTTGCGTATCAAGTGGCTTATTCTGATCGGCAGCAACGGCATAAGCCAGTAAATACGGGCGGCCTGCATTGGCACGGCCAAGTTCGGGTTTATGCAAGATCACTGTCGCATTCGCCACATTCTCTTGCGCCATCAGGGCTGCGATGATTTCTGCCGGTTCTATGCGGTAGCCGCGTATTTTCAGTTGCTCATCCTTGCGGCCCAGTACCTGTATGCGGCCATCAACATGCATGACTGCGAGGTCACCAGTACGGTAGAGGCGCTCAGATTTTCCTGCGATATCGGCAAACAGGAAAGGGCTGGCTGCATCTTCAGGCACGCCCACATAAGCCAGTGCCAGGCCAGGGCCAGCCAGATAAATTTCACCCGTCTCGCCATAAGCACATGGCTGCCCTGCGACATCGAGTATATGTATGCGGTTAATTCCCAGAGGCTGACTGAAGCGCATGCCACCCAAGTCGCCCTGCCATTTGCCGACCATGACGCCTATAGTCGCTTCGGTTGGGCCAAAGTGATTGAAGATGGCGCAAGCTGGTTTCAGCTTAGCCAGTTCTTGCAAGAGCCTGACACTTGCGGTTTCACCACCGAGTATCAAATGCGTCAGCGGCAAGACTACTGCCTTGTCCTCCGCTGCCAGCAAGGCTTCGAGATGTGAAGGGACTATCTTTAATACATCAACTGGCGTTTGCCGCATCAATGCTGCATAACCGTCAGCATCGCGCGCAAGCGCATTGCTGATGATGGAAAGGCAACCGCCATGGAATAGTGCAGGTAAGACCGTAGTCAGACCCAGGTCAGCCGCAAAAGTCGATACCACGGCATAACGCAAGCCAGGCTGCAAATCAAAGGCGGCGATAATCGCATCCAGATAATGCTGAACTGCCCGGAGTGGCACAGCTACCAGCTTGGGCTTGCCTGTGGAACCGGAAGTGAATAGCTGGTAAGCGCATGACTCTGGATGGATGTCAGGTAGCGACAATGGCTGATGATCCTGAACACTGAGCTCTGCGAGATTGACTGGCAATTGCAGGCATGGGATATCCAGCGCGGCCAAGGCATCACCCACATCCTGATTGTCTTGCAAGATGACGCAACAAGGCTTTGCCTGTCGTATCAATTCCAGCACACGCCCTTGCGGCAGATTGCTGTCTACCGGCAGATAAGCTTTACCAGCCTTCCATGCCGCCAGCATGGCGACAGGGAAAGCCAGGCTGCGGCCCAGCAGCAAGAGTACAGGACCTGGGCATTGTTCTGTATTTAAAATATCCCGCGCCAGCCTGTCTGATAAGCGATCAAGCTGCTGCCGCGTAATGCTATCAGTCGCATCCACACGCAAGGCCACAGCCTGCGGCTCTTGCTCAACTGACTGACGGAATCTTTGCAATAAGACCGGCTTAGTAGAAGCTGATTCAATCCTGGCAGGTAACCAGATGGCCCTGGCAGCAGCGCGTTCATCAAAATCCTGATCAGTGCCTGCCATACGTTCTATCATCGCGACAAAACTGTCCAGCAATTCCTGCAGATCTGTAGCATCAAATAACTGGCTATCGAAATCCAGTTCTACCCGTGCACCGTCTTGCCAGTCAACCAGATTGCAACCTATGTCAAAGCGTGCATGGCGTATAGGCAGGGAATACGCCTGCACCGTCATGCCCGGCAAGCTGGGCATGGTCGCCAGCTTGTCAACATTAAAGGTGATATTCACCAATGGCGGCCTGGCTGGGTCACGCGCCAGGCCCAGGTCATCAACCAGTTGTGATAGCGGGTAATTGGCATGGGTGATGGCATCAAGGAATTGCTGCTTCACTTCTACCAGCACGGCGCTGGTATTCGCCTGCGCAGGAATGTTCAGACGCAAGGGCAGGAGATGGGCGCAATAGCCTGGTGTATGCGCCAACGCTTCATCGCGGCCAGAATAAGGGATACCGATTACCATGTCCCGCCCTACCCCGGCACGACGTAGCGTAGCAGCAAAGGCCGCAATCAATGCCATGCTGGATGACATGCCCAGTTTGCCCGCTTTTTGCTCAAGCTGGCGCAAGATGTTCTTGTCAAGTTCATACGTCAGGCGCTGACCTGCAAAACCACGCATGCTGTCCCTTGCATGGGCACATGGCAGTTCTATGCCAACTGGCGCGTGCTGCAATTTATTTAACCAGTATTGCTTGTGTTCTTGTTCTTCTGGCGATGAACCTGCATCTGCCATGCGTTGCGCCAATAAGGCATAGTCCGGTTTGTCGCTTAGCGACTGAGCATTCATGAGCGCTGCAAATTCTTCAAACAGCATCTGCATGGATTGCCCGTCGATGAAGACATGATGGGCAGCAAACAGCAGAACAGCATGATGCGTATCAAGCTTAAACAAGTCTATGCGAAAAGCTCCCGCTTGCGTCAGGTCAAAACTGGTGGCGACACTGTTTTGCAAGGCTGCATCCAGCGTGCTTGCATTGACTTGATGGCGCTGCACTTTTACATCTACATGAGCTGCGATTTTCTGCAGACCTGCTTCCAGGTCTATCGATGCCCGCAGGACATCATGTCTGGCTACCAGGTTTGTAAATGCGCGCGTGATATCAGCGTGATTGATATCGCCCTGCAACTCCAGCGCGACGCTGACGACATAGGCTGCCGAACCCTGTTCAGACAAGGCTGCCAGTGTCGCCAATTGTTTTTGTGCTTTGGATAAAGGCAGGATTACTTCTGCTGTTTTTGGTACTTGAGGTACATTGGCAATAAAGCCCGCCGATTTCAAGGAAGCCACACTTTCACTTACACGGCTGACTATCTGAGCGATATCATCATCAGTGTGCGCAGTAGAAAGGAATAAATTACGCCCTTCCCACACATACAGACCGCGATACAGCAAATGATAAAAGAAAGGGTCAAGATTTTCGCTGAAGACAAAGCGGAACAGCGAGCCGAAATTCTTCATATGTATCGGCGCACCGGCTGCAGCAAAAACTTGATCGAGTTCCACAGTCAGCCTGGCGGTATTGTCATTCAGTTTTTGATAGGCAGCCAGACCGCCCTGTCTAATCTCTTTCAACACGGCATGGGCTGCAGCCATGACCAGCGGATGCTTGTTGAAAGTGCCGGCAAAGAAAGTCGTATCTGCCGCCGGGTAAGATGCATCACCATATTGCCAGTACCCGCCATCAATACCAGCCATGATGTCGGCACGACCGGCAATGACGCCCACTGGCAAACCGCCGCCGACTATCTTGCCGTAGGTGACAATATCGGCCTGCACATCAAAATGCGCCTGGGCACCGCCGGGGTGGATGCGAAAACCTACCAGCACTTCGTCAAAGATCAGCAAGCTGCCAGCCGCCCTGGTCATGACACGCAGGCTGCGCAAGAATTCTTGCGGCTGCAAGCCGGGGTTACGGCTTTGCACAGGTTCCACCAGCACAGCAGCAAATTCATGCAGGCGGCCACGCAATAATTCCAGCGCTTCTGCCGAGCCATATTCAAAGAAGGCCAGGTCGCTGACCATGCCCGGCGTAATGCCAGCCACACGCGGCAATACCTTCCATGGGTCATCATTGACCTCACCCAGCACGCCATCAAAATGGCCGTGATAACTATCGCGGAAGATGGCGACTTTGTTGCGGCCAGTAAAAGTCCGGGCCAGGCGCAAGGCCGTCATGATGGCTTCTGTGCCAGAACTGCAAAAAGCGACGCGCTCTACCCCGGTCAATTCACTGATGAGGCTGGCGACCTCGCCTGCCATGTCTGACTGCGGCCCTATGCGTATGCCGCGTGACAGACTTTCAGCCATTGCCTCTTTCAGAAATGCTGGCTCGTGCCCAAACAACTGCACGCCAAAACCCATGGAAATATCTATGTATTCATTGCCATCCAAGTCCCATATTTTGGAACCGGCAGCACGCTGACCGACGATGGGATAGAGCATTTCCTTGATGGAGAAACGGAAACCCGCCGAGGCCCGACTATCTGCCAACACATGACGATATTGCTGCGCCTGTTGTTTGGATAATGCCGTTTTTTTACAATAGTCGAGACTGAATTCTGCTAGATGCTGGCGTTGTACTTCACTCAGATTGGTGCTGAGCTGGATATTGTTTTTTGATTTGGCGACAGGTGCTATTGATGCATCAGTTTCAAGCTCTTTTTCGATGATTACATCAGCCGATACTTTACCACCCTGCTGTTCAGCCAGATAAGCGGCCACTGCTTCAATGGAAGACAAATTTTCAAAGAAAGCGCGCACCGGTATCTTGACCGCGAACTCGTTTTCTATACGGCCTACAGCCTGCATCAGTATCAATGAATCCGCACCAATTTCCAGCAAAGGCGCTGCGGCATCGACCTTGCTGGCATCTATCGCCAGCAAGCCTGCGATGATGGCAATGATGCGGCTGCGGATAGCAAGTGGATCGCTGACAACCGTGCGCCTACTTGCCGCCACTGGCTTGCTGATTTCCACAGCTTTGCCTGATGGAGCTACAACATTGCCACCATCAAAGCTGTTCAAGCCCAAGCGCAGGGGAAAGACATCCTTGGCAAATGGGTACAAGGGCAAGGCATCGCCAGCTGCAGTATTTTTTTTGTCGGTGAATTGCAGCTTGCTACCCAGTACATGCAGGTGCGCCACTGTTTTCAGGAATGCGACTCTATCGTCCTGAGTCGCATCCAGGCAAGGCAGGCTGCTTATATTGCTGGCGCTGGCGCTTGCAACATCTTCAAGCATGCCAGACAGTACAGGCATGGCCCCCAGCTCAAGTGCAGTATCAATGCCGGTTTTGCTCAACACCGCGATGTTGTCAGCAAAACGCACGGCTTCGCGTGTATGTTTTAACCAGTAAGCCATATCGTAGACATGGCCGACAGGCAGCAATTCACCTGTCAGATTTGAGGTCACTGGCACTTGCAATGGCTGCCACTCCAGCTCTTGCAAAGCCTGTTCAAACTCTGCCAGCATGGGTTCCAGCAATACTGAGTGAAACGCCGTTTTCACCCTCAACATGCGCACTCTTATGCCATCTGTAATCAGCTTCTGGCTGAGTATATCCAGTTGACCTCTTGCACCGGAAATAGTCACGGATTGCGGGCCGTTCACGGCAGCAATACTGATGTCTGTACCAGCCAGATAAGACAAGACAGTGTGTTCATCAGCGCGCACAGCAGCCATAGCACCATCTGAAGTCAAGGCTCCCATGAGTCTGCCGCGTTTTTCAACAAGGCGCAGGGCTTGCTCAAAACTCAAAGCACCGGCGATGACAGCGGCTGTGTATTCACCCAGGCTATGTCCGGCCAGTACCGTGGGTTTGATACCATATTCGGCCAGCAGACGTGCCAACCCTACCCCCAGCGCCAATAAAGCTGGCTGGGTGTAAGCAGTCTTGTCGATATTTTCATCAGAGCTTAGTAATAACTCGCTGAGCGACCAGGGCAACACCGCATCAGCTTCTGCAATAGTGGCGCGGAAGCTGGCGAACTGTAATAAACCCCTGGCCATGCCTGGCCGTTGCGAGCCCTGGCCGGGGCAAAGGAAGGCCAGTTTGGGTGGTCTTCTGGCAGCAATGGCAGTGACGACCTGCTCAGCATGGCCTTTGTCCAGCCAAGCATGCAGATGTGTAGCAGCCTCGCCAACACTTGCCGCCACCAGTGCGAACCTGTGACGCAGGTGCGCACGACCATGCTGTGATAAAGCACAGATGGCAGGAAAATTTTGCTGGACACCAGCTTGCAGTTTTTGCGCTGTTTGCTGCACCAGCAAGCTCAGGGCTTCATTGCTGGATGCTGACAAGAGAAAAATATCCGGTTCACCTGTTTGCAGATTTTGCGGTAAGGATGCAGGAATGAATTCCTCAAGCACGACATGACAATTCGCACCACCAAAACCAAAGGCACTGATGGAGGCTGCTCGCGCGCCAGCTACAGGATTAGCTGGCCAGTCTGTCGTCCGTGCCACCACCTGCAAGCGTAATTGTTCGAAATTGATATGCGGATTAGGCTGGGTGTAATGCAGGCTGGCGGGTATTTTTTTATGTTTGAGTGCAAGTATCAACTTGATCAGGCCAGCGATACCGGCAGCCGCTTCCAGATGGCCGATATTGGTTTTGACTGAGCCTATCAGCAGAGGTGTTTGCCGTGGATGCTGGCCCAGTGTGCGCCCCAAAGCGCGGGTCTCTGTAGGGTCACCCAGCAAGGTGCCAGTACCATGCGCTTCTACATATTGGATCGCTGATGGCGGCAAGCCAGCATCGGCAATCGCTGCCTGTATCAAATTCTCTTGCGCCAGCCCATTCGGGGCGGTGATGCCATTCGAGACACCGTCATGGTTGGTGGCTGAGCCACGTATGACTGCATGGATGCGGTCGCCATCTGCCAGTGCATCTGACAGGCGTTTCAGCAAGACCAGGCCAGCACCTTCACCACGGCCATAACCATTGGCCGAGGCATCAAAGGTCTTGCACAAGCCATCAGGGGCCAGCATGCTGCCCTTGCCCAGAGCGACGCTGCTGTCTGGCCGCAACATCAGGCTGACACCACCGGCCAGCACCATGTCGGCATCGCCTGTCTGCAAACTGCGACAAGCCTGGTGCACAGCAACCAGGGAAGATGAACAGGCAGTGTCGATAGTCATGCTGGGGCCGCGCAAGCCCAGCACGTGGGAAATACGGTTGGCGATGATGGCATTCGACATGCCTATCCCCATGTGGGCTTCTATATCATCAGTGTGAGCAAAACTGCCGAGGAATTCGCCATTGACGGCACCAATGAAAACACCCAGGCGCGCCTCTTTCAAACTATCGGCAGCAATGCCCGCATCTTCCAGTGCCCACCAGGCCAGTTGCAGGGTAAGGCGCTGACGCGGATCCAGCGCGCTTGCTTCTTTTGGTGAAATGCCAAAAAAGGCTGGATCGAAACAAGCTGCATCGTCAATAAAACCAGCATACTGCGCTGCCGACGCTGGTAGGTCAGCCGCATCCCAACGTTCTAACGGTATGCGCTTAACCGCACATATTTCCTGTTCAAGCAGTGACCAGAATGCTCCTATATTGGCAGCACCTGGAAAAACACATGACATGCCGATGACAGCGATCGCGTGTTTTGCCACCTGAGCTCCCGACTCTGGAGCCGCCTTATCCATATCAACGCTCATGATGGACAAGAAATCAAATTATGCCCAAAGGCAATACATCGATTAAAGTATTCTGCATCCAAGCCCGACATCACGAAGAAATCCCTGGTATGCATGCTCATCTCAATCCAGATGGCCTATATAGCGCAATATCGAGGCATCGATATCGACCAGAGTGTCATGTATCTGGGCGATGACCTTATAGCCTTCTTCAGCACCATAGTGTTGCACCACCCGTCTTTCCAGCGTGGCAACCTCACCAAGTTCAGCTATCGTATTGCCCATGGTGAAAGCATGCAGCCTGACTGGCCCGGCGAAGGTGGCAAAACAGAACAAGGGGCTGCCTGCTGTAGCAACGCCCAATTGCTGCAGGTTTTGCATGAGTTGCCCCATGCGGCCTGGCTGGGCTTGCAGGTTCAGGTAATACAGGTAAGGGGGTGGGGTTTCGCGTTCTATCGGGTCTATGCCGTCATTGACACGGTTCAGCACAAAGCTTTCCATCTGTAATACGCATTCCTGGAATTTTTCCAGCAAGGGGGTGCTGTCTGCTCCATACACATCATGCAAGACCTGGTCCAGTGAAGGCATGCGGTCCATGTCACCCAGCTCAGCCAGCGGCAACATGATGTAGACATAATTGGCGGGACCGGCAACCGTGGCATAAGCCATCCATCGCATGCGGCGGCTGTGCTGTTGATAGGCAAAAGCGACTTTACCAGCCAGTTCTTTGAACTGCACATAGCGCTCGCGGCGCACGGACAAGCGCACGAAAAGACAGTAAGGGGTGGGAAACAACCATTGAGAATTCATTGTTTTTAACCGGCTGAGTCGATGTAAAAAGTTTAACCGATCTGAGAACCCGACAGCAATATGAATGCAGGCAAACAACACTTATTGATGGATAAAATAAATTGTGAAGAAAACACGAAAAATCTGTTAATTTGCGTTAGAAATCATCGACAAAAAATTCCAGCACGGGAATAATAGTCCAGTCAGACAACATCAATTACTGGGCTTACGCAAAATTGTCCCAGCAAGGCTATGCTGAAGGAAACTTCCCTTGTAAGGGAAGTCCGTTACGTCGGCAGGCAACATGTTGCCTGAAACACCGACTGCACCGTCAGCGACGAAGACAGTACTTTAGTACGCGGCTCCTAGGAGAGGAGCTGCAACGCAGCTGGGGCGGTTTTGCGTAAATCCTGAATTATTGAAAGCTGTCTATAGATCAGAAATTCCTCAAACATTTGGCTTTACTGATTTTTATAGAATGGTTTTTTTACGGCAATCAGCATTTAACATTTTTTAACTACATGCATGCCCGGCTTCTTTATATTGCCTCTCTCCATGTGTAGCAAGATTCATTGAAGAACCTGAAAACCAGAATGCGCAGGTAGCACTATCCCGTACCATGCAAACCATGAGTGTAGCAACAGGCTGGAATATTGTGCTGTTGCTCGCTCTACAAGGTTTGCTATACGGTTGACAGACTCACTATCGTTGAGGAGGCATTGATGTCGATTGAAGAAACAGCGCCGGGACCAGCCAGATTCCATCACATCATCCCCGGTCTGATCGCTGAAATTGAAGCCCTGACCGAAGCCCTGCGTGGCTGGGCTGAGCGCCGCAGCATACCGGCACGCACCGTCAACAGCATCATCCTCATGCTCGATGAATTGCTGACCAATGTGGTCATGCATGGTTATGGCGACGATGACAGTGGTGAAATTGAAGTCACAGTGCTGAGCGTAGCAAACGGTATTGAAGTCATCATCCGCGATAGTGCGCACGCCTTTGATCCCTTCTCTATCGCCGAGCCTGATACAACACTTGATGTCGATGAACGTGACATCGGCGGCCTGGGTGTGCATTTTGTCAGGAAGATGGCTGACAGCGTTGCTTACCGTCGTGATGGCGACATCAATGAAGTGCGTTTTAGCAAGTGCTTCCCGTCCTGATTATTTTTCAGAAAACAGACCAAAGACATCCAGACACCGGACCAGAAAATGCCTAGCACTACGCCGCCAGTCAGCAATAACAAAAAAAATAACGATATCAACTTCTTCCGCAACTATAACCGTCTGGTTGGCTTCACCTATATCGCTATCGTCGTGTTGACCATGGGATTCTTCCTGTTCCAGATACGGCAAAAACACACGGAAGAAATCAAGGTAATACAAGGTCATGTGGACAGGCATGGGCAATTTGTCGAGTTCATCTTGCGTTCATCACTCGACAGCCTGGAAGCCATGCGCATCTCGGCGGCCAATTTCTACGATAGCGCACCACCAGTATTGAGCGAAGCAGAAACACATCCCGGGCATTCACCCCTGTTCAAAACACTGGAACAGGAAAAGCAAAGCTTTGATCTCGACAAGGCACAAGAAAAAGATGCCACTGGCAATCTGAATGGCCTGGGCAAACTGCAAAGCCGCACCCCTGAGTTTTATCTGGATGTGGAAATGGCCCTGAACCTGAACCAGGTCTTCCAGGCGATTGCCTTTAATTTGCCAAATGCCAGCGAAAGCCGTTTCATATCGGTGGACAATTTTTCCAATACCTATCCCTGGATGGATGCAGCCAAACGTCCGCATAGCGACAAGGTATATCAAAGTCAGGTCTGGCTCATGGGCACGCCAGAGAAAAACCCTACCGGCGAAAAATACTGGGCACCTGTGTACTACGGTGGCACAGCCAGCGGCTTGCTGGTACCCACGGCTGCCCCTATCTACCATGATGACAAATTCCGTGGCGTGGTCTCCATCGATACCAGCCTCGATTACCTTAACCGCATCAATGCTGACTTTGCCTACAAGCCAGGTACAGCCTTTCTCGTCGATGCCTATGGTGAAGTAGTCGCCCACCCTGAGGCCTATGCCAATGCGCTGGAAGTGCAAGCCACGCAAAGACTGGAAAAAATCATGCCTGCAGGCATACTCACAGACGGCAAACGCCTGACAGATATCCCTGCAAATCAGGCAGTCGAGATGGGTGATTATCTGCTGATACGCCACCCCTTCATTTCCGCCCCCTGGCAACTGGTGTATGTCGTCCCCAAGTATCAGCTATGGAAAAATCTTTTGTGGGAACGTGGCCCCATCATGTTGCTGGTGATACTGGGGCTGACGCTGCTGATGATCGTCACTTATTATGTGACCACACGCGAATTCATTTCTCCTGCATCCAAACTGGTGGCACATATCGCAAAAGAAAGCCAGTTCACCCCGGCCCCGATACCGGTAGTACCCGGCACCTGGAAACCCTGGTTTGAAACTATCTCGCAAGCCTTCAAGCAAAGCCTGCAACTCGTCAGCATCAGGCAGGAACTGGATATTGCAGCCAATATGCAGTTATCGATCTTGCCGCGCCACTGGCCCAATCAAAAAGAGTTTTCTCTATGGGGCATCATGCGTTCTGCCAAGGAAGTGGGCGGTGACTTTTACGATCACTTCTCACTCGGCAATGGCAAGACAGGCATAGTCGTGGCTGACGTCAGTGGCAAGGGTGTGCCTGCCGCCCTGTTTGGCATGGTATCGAAAACCCTGATACGTGCGACCGCAACACGCAATGCCAGCGAGCCTGGCGAAATCATTGCCATCGCCAATGACATCCTCGCAGAAGACAATGATGAATGCATCTTCGTCACTACCTTTTATGCCGTGCTTGATCCGGCCACTGGCATGCTTACTTATGTCAATGGCGGCCACCCACCGCCGCTGCTGATACATCAGGATGGCACAACAGAATTCCTGCCCATGACAGGTGGCAGCGCCCTTGGCATCATGGACGGCATACCCTTTGCACAAAAAACTGTACAGTTACAAGCGGGTGATTATGTGTTGATCTACACCGATGGCGTAACTGAAGCCTTCAACCCCCAGAATGAAGAATACACGCCTGATCGCTTGCCACCCCTGTTTGAAAACCGGCCGATTGCAGATGTCAATGAAGCCGTCAACCGCACTGTTGCCGACGTAGACCTGCACGCCAATGGCGCGCCGCAATCAGATGATATTACCTGCGTCGCCCTGCATTTTCATTTTGCAAAAAATAGTGTGACCGATAATAAACCAGAAGAAGATCAGCAGGCATCATGATGACATTCAAATCCACCATCTTTAGCCTGGCCTTGTGTTGCACAATTTTAATGCTGAACTGTGCTGCTCAAGCAACCAGCCTGGCAGAAATCAAGCAGCGAGGCAAGCTCGTCGTCGGCGTCAAAAAAGACGTGCTGCTGTGGGGCTATCAGGACAGCGGCGGCAAGATCATAGGTATGGAACCGGACCTGGCGCAAAGCATAGCCACCGATCTTGGCGTACAACTGGAACTGGTGGGTGTGCTGACGGCTGAACGCATAGACGCCGTAAAAAGCGGCCAGGTCGATATCCTGATTGCCACCTTGACCGATACCCCGGAGAGGCAAAAAGAACTGGACCTCATCCTGCCGCATTACTATAGTTCAGGCGTCAACCTGCTGACCCGCAAGAGCGAGAATTTCAAGGAATGGACAGATTTGAAAAACCGCCGCGTTTGCAGCCGCCGTGGTGCTTTTTACAATCGCCGTGTGACGGTCACTTACGGTGCCGATGTGGTGGCGCTGTATTCAAATGACTGGTCCAAACAGGCTTTGCGCGATGGCCGCTGTGCTGCCCTGGTGTATGACGATACGGCTATCGCCGCCATGCTGCGCGCACCTGAATGGGGCAATGATTTTGTCATGCCCATGACCACCATCTTCACTACGCCCTGGTCCATCGCGATTGCCCCGACAGAGCGCGGTGGCGAGCTGGAAAAATACCTGTCCAAAACCATTATTAACTGGCACAGGAATGGCTATCTGCAGCAAGTCGAAAAATCCTGGTCCATACCGCCATCACGCTTTCTCGATGATATGCATAAGACCTGGAACAAGAAAGTCGACAATAAATGGTTATGCGGTGACAGCATCAGCCCAAGCACACCGAAAGAATGCCTGTGAAAGATGATTTGCCAGCACCTGTCCGTGACAATCATCAAATCACCGAGGCGATGACGGATTTGTATGACCGCTATTACACCAGTCATGAATACGAAAAGCGTTATCCCAAGCCCAATCAGGGCACCCTGCACTTCCTGTTTGACAATGGCGCAAAAGAGGCAAAAGACATACTCGATTTTGGTTGTGGCAATGGCCGCTATGCCCTACCCCTGCTGCAACAAACCAGTGCCAGGCTGACCGGTTTTGATATCTCACATGCAGCAATAGCCGAGCTGTCACGCTTTTTACAAAACAACCCGCATGCAGAGCGCATGCGACTGTTCGACGGCGACGCACAAATACTCAATGGGCAAGGCGACTATGACATGATCATGCTGATGTTTGGTGTGCTCAGCCATGTCGGCGACCATGCTGCCAGGATAGACACCCTAAGGCAATTACGCAGCCTGATACGGCCTGAGGGCAAGCTGGTACTCAGTGTGCCCAGCATCTTTCGCCGCCGTCCTTTTGAACTATTTGCCGCTTACTGGCAGCGCATGACGGGCAAGGCACGTGATACGCAAAAAGAACCAGGTAATATTTTATTCACCCGCAATATAGACAAACAGGCGCACCAGTTTTTTTATCACCTGTATTCTGTTGCAGGGCTGCGTGCAGAATTGCAGGAGGCTGGCTTTACCATCACAGCCCTGTCACCTGAAAGCCTGTTACCAGAATGGATGATTACCCAGCACGATCTTTTGGGCAAACTTGATGAAGCCTTGCTACCCCTGCTGCCTGCCGCTCTGGGCTATGGCATACGTGCGGTGGCTGTGCCCGTAAAAACTTGATTCAAACATGAAGACATACAAAAGAAAAATAAAATCATATTGCGGCATGCTACTTTTGTTGATGATGCTTTTCATGACAGCAGCAATACAAGTACAAGCACAAACAACAAAGCCCCCCGCCGCAAGCGAAAGACTGACACTGATACGCGAACGTGGTGCCATCATTGTCGGCGTAAAAACCGATTACCCACCGTTTGGCATGCTTGATGTGAATGGTGTGCCCGAAGGTTTTGAGCACGACCTGGCTGCCGACATCGCCAAACGCCTGGGCGTTGGCTTGCGCAAAGTCAGTGTCACCGGCAGTAACCGTCTGCAAAAATTGCAGGAAGGTGTCATCGACCTGGTGGTCGCCACCACTGGCGACACAGCAGAACGCCGCCAGATCGTGACCATGATAGAGCCGAATTATTATGCCTCCGGCGTCACCCTGTTCATGCCACCGACAGCAAGCATCAAGGACTGGGCAGATACCCGCGGTCAACCGGTATGCGCCACGCAGGGCTCCTACTTCAACCGCGTCATGCAGCAACGCTACCTGATGGAATTGCAGATGTATAACAATGCCAGGGATGCCAAACTGGCTGTCAAGGATGGGCGTTGCATAGGCTATCTGTTCGATAATACCGCCATCATCAATGATCTCGCCAATCCTGAATGGAAGGGCTATAAGGCCCCCTTGCCACCGACGCTGAACACCCCCTGGGCGATGGCGATCAGCAAAGATGAAAAAGGCACGGAATTTGAAAAGATGCTGGGTGATATAGTCGCCGACTGGCATCGCAGCGGTTTTTTGCAGGAAAGAGAAAAGACCTGGGGCATAGCCCCATCCAGATTCCTGGCAGATACCCACGCACTGTGGCAAAAAGATGAAAGCGACAAGACCCCTTTTTGTCACCGCATGGCAGATGGCAGTTGGCGCACAGAATGCCGTAACCAGGTGTTCCTGACTTCAACCGATGTAGGCGGCCTGGCGCAACTTGGAATGTGGCTCAATGAAACCACGGGCATCAACCTGACCCTGGTATATGACAGCTTTGACCGCAGCCAGTTCTTTTATGGCTTGCTGGTCAGCCTGCTGCTGACTGTCTTGTGCATCACTTGCAGTCTCTTGCTGGGCTGGGCTGGTGCAGTATTTGCCGAATCAAAGCTATGGCTCTTGTCTGCCACGGCACGTCTGCTGGGCACTGTGGGCCGCATGACACCACCACTACTGTGCATGTATCTGCTGCTGTTTGGTGTGGGTGCGATACTCAATGAGTCTGTTGGCTTAGAGCTGCCTGCCTTTGGCGTCGTAGTGTTTTGCCTCAGCGTGTATACCGGTGCGGGTGTCATGACGGCCTTGCTGGATGCGGCAACCGCTTACCGTTTGCAGCATGGTGAATTCCGCCTGCGTTTTGCCACTACCTCACAAATCGCCAGGCTGGCCAGTGGTTCGGTCACGGCTTCGCTGATCAATGTCTCCAAGGCCACCATGATGGCCTCTGCCGTAGCCGTGCCTGAGTTGTTGTCGGCCACCACGTCCATCATCAATGAACGCGGCAATGTCGGCGTCATGATGAATGCCCTGCTCCTGACCTTCTTATTGATCATCTTTGCCGTCGTACGTGTCATACGTCAGCTTGAACAAAAAATCCTGGCGAGAGTCGCATGATGGACAGCACAGAAATCTTCCAGCACTTGCTGACCTGGACACCATTTTTGCTTGGTGGCTTTGCCATGAATATCTGGATATCCATCGTCGCCATGGTGACAGGTACGGCCATAGGCTGGGCGCTGGCGTCCTTGCGATTATCGAACCATCCGCAGCGCGTCAAAGCCAGCCTGGTGGCAACTGAATTTTCGCGCAGCATACCAACTATCGTGTTCCAGTTTTACCTGGCCTTCATGCTGCCATCTGAAATCTTGCTACCTTATTTCAAGACCATCATCAGCTTCCCGGTATGGATCAAGGCCGCACTGGCATTGGCGATAGCTGTCATCGGCTTTACCAGCGATAACCTGACCATCGCCATGGATGAATGGAAGAAGGGTAACCACCATGCCGCTTTCCTGTTCATCCCCAGCTGGACCAGCTATGCGCTGATCATCGTCATGGCATCGAGCACCGCATCCATCATCGGCGTTAGCGAACTCGTCAGCCGCTGCAACACCGTCATCAATGCGACAGGTAATACCGCTTTGATGTTGCCGGTTTATTTGTATGCCTGCTTGTTCTTTTTTTGTTTTTGTTATCCGCTGACTTTGTTGATGAGGCGGATTTCAAGGCAGTTGAAGTTGCGGTATGGGATGGAGAGTTGAGGTATTGAAGTAAAGCTCAGTGATCGATTGCATCAAAAATTTAACGATCCCCTCCCCTTCAAGGGGAGGGTCAGGGTGGGGATGGGTTTCGGTCGATTAACGGCAAATGAATTTACCTTAGAAACCCATCCCCATCCCCGCCTTCCCCTTGAAGGGGAAGGGGTTTAAATTCTACACCCGCCCCAAATGACGAAACATTACCCCATCAACTCCAACTCAAATCCGTATGCGTCAACGGCAACTGCCTGACCCGCTTGCCGGTCGCTGCAAAAATCGCATTGCAGATGGCAGGTGCCACTGGCGGAAAGGCTGGCTCACCCAAACCCGTCACAGGAAAATCCGTCTTCAGGAAATGTGCTTCCACCTTGGTATAACTGTCCTTGATGCGCAGCAAGGGGTATTCATGGAAATTACCCTGCACGACACGGCCACGCTGTATATCCAGTTCCGGGAACATCAGAGTGCTGATGCCATCCAGCACTGAACCTTGTACCTGGTTTTCTGCGCCGCTGAGGTTGACGATTTGTGAGCCTATGTCGGTCACGACGACGACGCGGTCCACCTTGAGCTCTCCCTTTTTACTGACCGTCACTTCCGCTACCTGGGCAATATAGCCGCGATGGCTGAAATGGAAGGCGATGCCCTGCCCCTGGCCACGGGCGAATTTCTTTTTACCCCAGCCAGCCTTGATTGCCACTTCCTGCAAGACGCGTTTCATGCGGCCTACATGGTAGGGCTGGCCACGCTCGCCCGTGCCGGGTACGATCTCTTTATCACCGAGTATATCGAGTCGAAATTCCATAGGATCACGCCCTGCAGCATGGGCCAGTTCATCAATAAAGCTATGGAAAACCCAGGCAAACACATTGCTGCCCGGCGCACGCCATGGGCCCATGGGGATATTGCATTCCATCAGCGTCTGTTCCAGCAGGCAATTGTCGAGCCAGCGACCAGGGAATTCATCTCCCGACAAACCAGCACCACTGCCCGCCTGCAATTGCGGCTTGCCATCCCGCATGACCTTGTTGCCAAAACTGACGAAATGATTATGCCAGGCTGTGAGCTTGCCCTTGTCATCCACCGCGCCGCGCAAGAAGTGGAAGCCGCCCGCGCGGAAATGGTCGTGCCGCATATCATCTTCACGCGACCAGGTCAGCTTGACTGGTGCATTGACGCGTTTCGCAATCGCTGCCGCTTCGACGATAAAGTCAGAACTGAGGCGGCGGCCAAAACCGCCACCGCTGCGGGTGATGTGCAGCTTGATTTTTTCCTTAGGCATGGCGAGTACATCGGCCACCAGAGCCTGGCCAGATTCTGGCAACTGAGTTGGTGCCCAGATCTCTAGGCTGCTGTCTTGTGCGTTATACGCAGCCGTGCAATTTTGTGGCTCCATGCTGGCATGCGAAATGAAGGCGTAGGAATAGGCAGCTTCCACTGTCTTGGCGGCTTTGCCCATGGCAGCTGCAATATCACCATCCTTGCGCAAAGTGGCGGTGCCTGGCTGGGTAGACAGTTTTTTGGCTTGCTCGGCAAAACCGGCCCAGCTCTCAGTTGCGCCCTTGCCTTCATCCCATTTCACTTCCAGCAGCTTGCGGGCGCTAAAGGCGGCCCAGGTAGTCTCGGCAATAATGGCAACGCCGGGCATGAGGCCACGCAGGTTATCCGTACCTTCAATGACAAAGGCATCCCTGACGCCAGGCTGGGCCTTGACATGGTCGAGATTGGCACTGACGACCTTGCCACCAAAGACCGGGCATTTTTCGTAAACTGCATACACCATGCCGGGCAATTTCACATCGATACCAAACAGCGGCTTGCCGCTAACGATGGATGAGTTATCAACCCCGCCTATGCGCGTACCCAGCAATTTGAATTGCGCCGGGTCCTTGAGTTTGACATCCTTGGCATCTGGCACAGGCAATGTGGCAGCCTTCGCCGCCAATGCCGCATACGTCAGCTTACGCTGGCTGGCAGCATGGTGCACGGCACTGTCCGCCGCATGGCATTCAGATGCTGGCACATTCCAGGTTTGCGCAGCCGCACTGACGAGCATGGTGCGTGCCGTGGCACCCAGCCTGTGGAATTCATTGTAATTGGTTGGCGTGGAAGTCGAACCACCCGCACCCTGGCTGCCATAGGCAGGATTAAGGTCACCCTGGATGATACGTACATCCTTCCAGCTCACTTCCAGCTCTTCGGCAATCACCATAGGTAGTGAAGTCTTGATACCCTGGCCTATCTCAGGTTGTTTGGAAACCAGGGTCACCGTGCCATCACTACCTATGCGTATCAGGGCATGTGGGACAAAGTCTGTAGCGGTACTCATTGCATTAGCAGCAGGCTTGCTGATCTGCGCCATCGCACTATCGCCTACACCCAGATAAGCCAGTACCAGGCCACCGCCAGTGAACGCTGACATACGTAAAAAGTCACGGCGGGCCGGGGAGCTTACTTCTGGCTGTACTGCGTTGTTTGTCTGCTTATTCATTTCGCCACCTTTTTCTTGCCATTAGCGATTTCTGTTGCCCTGTGTATGCCCGCACGTATGCGTATATAGGCAGCGCAGCGACACAGGTTGCCACCCATGGCAGCATCGATATCGGCGTCAGTAGGATGGGGTTTGTCTTTCAGCAAGGCAGCAGCCGTCATGATCTGGCCTGCCTGGCAATAGCCGCATTGCGGCACGTCCAGTTCTTGCCAGGCAGTTTGCAGCGGGTGCATGGCCTTGGCATCCAGGCCTTCTATGGTGGTGACTTTTTGCTTGGCCAGTGCAGAAACCGGCACCATGCAGGATCGGGTAGGCACACCATTGATATGCACGGTACAGGCACCGCATTGCCCTACGCCACAGCCATATTTGGTGCCGACCAGGTTCAGGCTGTCACGCAGCGCCCATAGCAAGGGGGTATCTGGGGCAACGTCTACGGCCTGCGTCTTGCCGTTGATATTCAGGGTGTGTTTACTCATATTGCGTCCGTCTCAAGATAGGTCGACAAAGTGCTGCTAATTGCAGCCTGAATAGCTGCCGGGATAAAATCCAGCCAGATTGCCGGATTTGACCAGTAATCTGGCCAAGGGTTCAGTCCAAGCAAAGATTCTACGGCAAAATCACCAGCCCCGAATGCTGAAAAGAATTACGGTCACCACGACGATAACTGCGGTAGACATGTTTGCCTTCTACAGTCTTGCTGCACATGGTGCAAGGCACTGCATGGTCAATCTCTGTAATACCGATTTGCTGCAAGGCACGTCTGGCCAATACATTCAGGTCTACATGCCGGTAACGCGGGTTGATGGCTGTGGCATCCAGGTCAGGGAACTGCCGCACAAAATCCGCAGCCAGTTCTTCACTGACTTCAAAGCAGCATGGGCCTATATGCGCACCGATGGCCGCCACCCAGTCTTGCGGTTGCTCGCCTTGCGCAGCCAGTTCTTGCCATAGCGTCTGCACTACACCGCCGACTATGCCGCGCCAGCCTGCATGGGCAGCAGCGATCATCTTGCCATCCCGTCTAGCCATCAAAACTGGCACACAATCAGCAGTGATCACGGTCACGGGTATGCCAGGCAGGCGCGTGAAAAAAGCATCGGCATCGCCACATTGCTGGAATTGTTCTGTCACTTCCACCACGCGGGTACCATGTACCTGCAGTTTGTTGGGTACGGTGTCCCAATGCCCGCTGAGGCTGGCTGGCACAAAATCCCGGGCGTTACCAAAGCCATATTGTATGCCGGGTATGCTGGCGAGAATGGCGCTGTGGTGGTGACTGCGATGCAAGGCTTGCTCCGGTGAATTAAGTGAAAGCAAGATTTTAGCGAGTTTTGGACTTTAGCGCCCGGCCTGTCTCTGTATATGTTAGGACTTACGCAAAATTGTCCCAGCAAGGCTATCGCTTTAGGAAACCTCTCTTGCAAGAGAGCTTCGTTCCGTCGGCAGGCAACATGTTGCCTGAAACCCCGACTACACCGTCAGCGACGAAGACAGTACTTTAGTACCGAATTTGCTAAATGCGGGAGCTGCAACGCAGCTGGGGCGGTTTTGCGTAAGTCCACTACTGCCGCGCATGCAATTCAGCCAATTCCTTGAACCTGCCTATGACAAACTGCGCCACTGGCGAATGACTACGCCCCCGCAGGGAAACGATACCCACCTCGGAATGCATATTCGGGATACCGGTTATCACCAGCGGCAGCATCAAGCCACGCTGAATTTCGTCTGCCACGGCAGCATTGATGGCAGCAAGTATGGTGTCAGACTCCATAGCCGCACGCTTCAGTGTCAGCACATCGTCACATTCAAGCGCAATCGGCAAGGCTACCCCCGCTGGCAAACCCAGTAATTGCGCCAGTGCCTTGCGTATCGCTTGCGGCAAACACACCGATGCCAGGCCATAATCGAGGATATCCACAGGCAGCCTTTCTGCCTTGCTCAATAACGGGTGCCCGGCACGCACAAAAAAACCGCCGCGCTGGCGCGCCAGCAAATCAATGTCCAGATCCTGGTCCGGCGGCAGGTCACGTGTATCTGCCACAAAAAAATCCAGTTCTTCAGCCCGCAGATGCTGGGCCAGGTATTCCCAGTTATTGACTTCTACCCGCAAACTGACGCTGGCAAAATTCTGCCGCAATTCTGGCATCAGCATGGGCAGCAAGGTCGCCGCCGGAAATGGCCCCACGCCTATCGCCAGTTCACCTATCTGCTTGCTGCGGTATAGCTCGATATCCCTTTGCAGGCAATTGCTGTCAAACACCAGCTTGCGCGCCCGGTCTATAAAAAAGCTGCCCGCCGGAGTAGGCAGCACCTCGGTCGTGCCACGGTCAAACAATTGCACCTGCAACTCAGCCTCTGCCGCCTGTATGCTACGGCTAAGGGCAGATTGCGACAGATGCACGCGCTCGGCAGCGCGGGCGAAATTCTTTTCATCTGCCAGGGCAACTACATGTTTGAGTCGCTTAAGTTCCATTATGTTCCATGAGATTGACCTGAAGAAGACAGCATAAAACATAGGTGCGTGTATGCTTGAGCATAGCATTGTCATTTAAATACTCCCATGCATGCAGTGCATTGATTTTAGCCTAAGAATGCATTGGACAACTACAACTCGCTGCCCTACGCTCTTCCATAAAATAAATAATGGAGACTGTCATGCATCACTTGAAGTTAACACCTCTCGCCGCCCTGCTCATAGGCAGCCTCGCTAGCAGCCTCATCCTCAGCGCTTGCGGACAAAAGGCCAGCAACGCCCCCATGGGCGACGCCACGGCCACCACCGTCAAAGCCAATGCCGACATGGCACAAAGCCTGGCGCTGGATGACCAGCAAGACTTTGAAGATGCCAAACGCGGCCTGATCGCCAAACCAGAAGGCAAAATCCTCGGCCCGGCAGGTGAAGTGCTTATCGATTTCGATGCATGGAAATTCATTGATGGAGCCGCCCCCGCCACGGTCAACCCCAGCCTGTGGCGGCATGCCAAACTGAATGCGCAAATCGGTCTGTTCAAAGTCACCGATGGCATTTATCAGTTGCGCGGTTTTGATATCGCCAATATGAGCATCATAGCAGGCAAGACAGGCTGGATCATCGTTGACCCGCTGACTTCAAAAGAAAGCGCCAGCGCCGCCCTTGCCTTTGCCCGCAAACACCTCGGTGACAAAGCAGTGACTGCCATCGTCTTCACCCACAGCCATGCCGACCATTTTGGTGGCGCACTCGGCGTCATCACGCCAGAAGAAGTCAAAAACAAAAACATTCCCGTCATCGCCCCCGATGGTTTCATGGAAGAAGCCACCAGCGAAAATATCCTCGTCGGCACCGCCATGGCCAGGCGCTCTGGCTACCAGTTTGGCAAAGACCTGGAGCGCTCGCCCAAGGGCCTGGTCGATACTGGTCTGGGCAAAGCGGTCGCCTACGGCAGCATAGGTGTGCTGGCACCTAACCAGCTCGTCACCAAAGAAACGCAGGAACTGACATTGGACGGTGTGAACTTTGTCTTCCACAATGTGCCGGGTGCAGAAGCACCGTCAGAACTGACCTTCAGCATCCCCGATAAAAAAGCCTATGCCGGTGCCGAGATACTCGCGCAAACCATGCACAATCTCTTGCCCGTGCGCGGTGCCAAGGCACGCGATGCACAACGCTGGAGCAGCTACCTCGAACAGGCACTGGCACAAAGTGCCGATGCCGATGTCTATTTTGGCCAGCACAACTGGCCCATCTGGGGCAAACCACGCATTGCAGAATTCATCACCAAGCAGCGCGATGTCTATAAATACACCCACGACCAGACCGTGCGCCTCATCAATGCAGGTTACACGCCTTACGAAATCGCCGACAAAATCAAGCTGCCCAAATCACTGGAAAACTATTTCGGTGCGCGCGGCTACTACGGTGACCTGCGCCACAATATCAAAGCCGTGTATCAGTTTTACATAGGCGCGTATGACGGCAACCCCGCCAACCTGAACCGCCTGCCACCACAGGAATCCGCCAAACACTATGTAGAATTACTGGGCGGCGCAGACAAAGCCATCGCCGCCGCACAAACATCGTTCGACAAAGGAGAATACCGCTGGACAGCCGAGCTGCTGAACCACGTCGTCTTTGCCGACAGCAAAAACAAAAACGCCAAAGAACTCCTAGCCCGCACTTACGAACAAATGGGCTACGCAGCAGAGGCATCCACCTGGCGCAACAGCTACCTCACAGCAGCCAACGAACTGCGCAACGGCTCACCCGCCAAAGGCGTCAACCGCGCTGCCATGATAGACATGCTGAGCCAAACCCCGATAGAACGCTTCCTCGAAGCCATGGCCGCCGGCCTCAACGGCCCCGATGCCGAAGGCAAAGACTACAAGCTCAATCTGGTACTGACCGACACCAAAGAATCATACGTACTATGGATAGAAAACGCCGTACTGCATCACAAAAAAGCCGAACCAGTAAAAGACGCGAATGCCACACTGACACTGACCAAACCCATCTTCATCAAGATGATGGCGGGGACGGCGGGTGTTAAAGATACGCTGTTCAGTGATGACTTGAAAATCGATGGGAGCAAGATAGATTTGGTGCGCTTCTTTGGCCTCATCGACAAGGCGCAGGGGACGTTTGGGATTGTGACGAAGTAAACATATATAAGAATCGCACTGCCCCACTCGCCGGAATGTGCGATTCACATTAACACACATGTGTTTTTGCAGGCTCGACTCACAGTCTCAGGCTTAAGCTATTTTTTGTAAGCGCAAATTTCCCTAAGAACACCTTCTCCCATACTTTCTGGAACGACTTCAATATATTGAATTTTATTTATAGGTATAACATCTGAGGCCACCACGTCACCGCTGCCCATATTACCTGTATAAGCAATTCTCTGTACATTCCCTACTTCATTTTGTTTGCATTTATAAATTTGCAGACGTTTTGTTGATTTGTATGAAATTCCATTCTCGTTCTTTAAATCATAAAAAGAAGTAAGAACCCATACTTTTCTCGCACTACCATTTTCAGTTAAACTTTTCTTATTAAAATATTCCGAGTATCGCTTTGCAACGTCCGGTAATACTTCTACCCAATCACTGCCTATTGGTAACTCTTTTTTACCATTATCAATCCCATTCAAATCAACCCTCTTGCAAATGGCAAAATCAACTCCGGTTTGATCAGTGTTTTTATACTCTTTCTTGCCGTTTTTATTCGTACATAGATATACATTGCTTTGAGCGAGGGAATATATTGGGAACAACAGAAAAATAAAAATCATAAACTTACTCATTTCATCTCCCTACATTTAATTAAAATGTCTGGCAAGTATGATACTTTCTTCCTATATTATGTGCGCTATATTTTAGAAAAATTGATACCAGATCTCATCGATACAATAAGAACAGAGCTTGGGCATCTAATAAGCATAGATACGATCAGTGAAATGTAATCGTAGTACGTATGTAAATAGTTGAGCAAACATAACTCTCAAGCTTGATAACTGCATCAGTTTGTGACACAGATTTCATGCTGTTGTGTTTAGCCATAGCTGCATACACAAAATAGTAAGCGATATAGCAAAAAGCCAGCAGGAAGAAAGCCAATATGGCATTCCCCAACACAGAAAATGCTTTACTGGATTTTTTCTCTTTCCCCGGCCCACGCGCCAACGACCAGATGATAACAACGATAGCCGCGAACCCGCCTATACTTGCGGCCAGTGTCAGCAGCCCTCCACCGTCATGTGCAAAGGCGCTACTGTGGAAAAGTAGCAGGCTTACAAAAAGAGGCATCAGTCTCATTCAGGCTGCTACCTGATTTTTTCTGTCTGCGATTGCCGCCTGGTTGCGAATAATATCGAGCTCCATGGCCCTCATTTTTTGCTGGTGTTCCATGGTGCGCTGTTGCAGGTCGGCTTCTTGCTGGCTAGTCTTGATCCAGGCATGGCACACTGCATAAGCGATAGCAACAGCAAATGCACCCAGGGGAACAATTTGTGAGTAAGAGAGTATGTCGGACATGGCAACTTTCCTTGCTTGGTTGATGGAGACTTCAGTATAGGGAAACCGGGCCCTCTGTATAAGTAGCGACTGTAAGCAGTATGGCATGACAAATGTCATCCCATTGTGCCTGTGCTGGCTGCTCTCCAGTCAGGCTCATGGTGTTATTCTATGCAAGCTGAGCATTACGCGTCTTTTTATCCAGCCTCAAACTTGGAAATATCAGCCTGAGCGCCGCCATGCGCAGAGCAATCAGCAAGATATACTAATAATACTTCCTGTTAAAGAACCAAGAAATGAGAACGATCGCAGAACTACTGCTAGCTGGCCTGGAATGGCAAGCGAATTTCGAAAAAATTGAATATATCCCTGAATGGTCTTCACCGTGCGTGATTTTGCCTGCGGATAGTAACGGATTTGTGCATTGGCACCCTGCACCGATTAGCGACAAGACTACCATTGAAAAGTTAAAGTTGCGGTCTGAAATCGGCGATTTTTTCACCAGCTATTTTGGAAAACCAATCTACGCAAATCACTCCGGTGAAGAATGCATTATCCATGCTAGCTGGAATCAACAGGAACTTGAGTCCACAGCGTCCGATGTGAGTCTCATGTTATCGGAAGAAATACCAATCTGCATTGCCACTACAAATTCTGATTTCTATTTTGGTGCATGCAACAAAACTGGCACAATATGGTTATGCGAGCCTGGCTACCCACCCATCAGGAAAGTATCAGAATCCCTGCACGACTTTCTATCAGAAACTTGAGGCAAAATGTCATCCGAGAATCTGTGTCCAAGAAACAAGCACGATCATGAAAGAGTAAAAGCCGTAATTGCTGCAGGGCCTGCAGCCGCAGAGCCCATACTCGAAGGCCTGTTTATCTGGCTGCAGGATATCAATTATCCAATTGCGAGACCGATTGCGGATTTTCTTGTCACGGTTGGCGACCCACTCATTCCGCATATCAAGAAAATATTGCGCTCTAACGACCAGCCATGGATAGAATTTGTCCTCGATTATGTCGTCGAAAGACTGGCCCCGGAACACATCCATGCGCTCAAGGCGGAACTCAATCAACTGGCGATGGCGGGCATGTCTGAGAGTGATGTCATCGCGATACGAATTGGTGCATCGGCAGGCATTTGGGATGCAAAAACCTTGAACTGGATGCTCGACAGTCATATCCGAGCATGCGAAGGATTTTTGCTTGAACTTAAAGCGCTTAAAGCCGAGGCATCGCAAAAACAGCAAGTGTAAGTATGATGAGTGAAACGCAATCGTACCCAAGTTGCATCTCACATTAGTTGCAACCACCTCAACATGCCCAAGCCAGTACGTCACGCTTCTCCCTTGCGTAGCATATCCCTCTATAAACTACTGATTCCTAATAGCTTGATGGTAGCAGTAATGCATGCCACAAAGTGTGGTAATAAATTTGCCCGAAGTAACTAATATTTCCCTGCGAAATCATTCCCTCCAGCAACAGCCTTGCACACAACCCTGACTACGTTTATATTGCCGGGTCGCCCGCCCCTATATCGCGCTTTTACAGTGCATAACAACAATTCAGAGTAGCCATGTCCGCAGAACCCCAGATCAAGATTTACCAAGACGATATCACGCCATTTTTGCAGCGCCTGCCTGCTTTTTTGCTCTTCCCTTTCAAGCCTGCACCGCTGATCATGATTGCGGGCTTGTCGGCCCTGAGTATCGTGACGGTGTTTGCCTTTGGCATGTTTCGTGGCTTGCTGACGCTGTTCTTTTTGCGTTATGCGTATGCGGTCATGGAAATGGCGTCCATGGGCAAACTGGAACCCAAATGGGATGACATCACCATCTGGGGCAATAAGGACAAACGACCATACAAGCAAAATCTGGTGTTCTTGCTATATTTTGTATTGATGATCGTGGTCTCTGCTTATGCCATCAAACCGGATACGAGCGTTTCAGCGGCAGCGTCCAAAGCCGCCGCTGCGAGTTCGCGTCTGCCTGCTGCAGCGTCACTGCCCGCAACACCGGGTAATGATGCCTACCCTGCTCGAAAGCCTGCGACACCGGATGAGGATGACGATGCTGAGCAGGATGAACAGAAAACCATCAGTCAGTATGATATGACTGGCCCCAAGGTCAGCGATGGCAGTGAAGAGGCAGCCCGCCGTATCGCGATGCGCGAGGCGGAACTAACGTATGGTACGCAAAACGGTGCGCAAACTAACGGCATGGAAGAAGAAAGCAGCAATCAGCCGCGCAGCAGGATGGATAGATTCATGGCACCAGATGTGCATTTCGCCAAATGGTTTTATCTGGTCGCGATACTGTTTGCCCTGCCGATACCTGCTGCCGTGATGGTGCTGGCGATTGAAGACAATGCCTGGCGTGCACTCAATCCTGCGACGGCCTTGTTCTTCATACGTGGCATGGGTGCATCCTACTTCGTGGTGTGGGCGATCTTTGGTGCAGTCTTGCTGACTATAGAAGGCTTGCGCCATCTGATACCACCCACCTGGTCGCCCTTCGTGAGCGTGCCGCTGATGACCTTCCTGAATTTCTACCTGATCCTGGCAACCTACTCGATGATGGGCTATGTGCTGTATCAATACCATCAGCAACTCGGTTTGCATGTAGCAGTGGATTTTGATACACACAGGGACAGTGCAAAGGCGCAGGACAATGCGGCACCAGCATCATCTGACCCGTTTATACAGCGCATTGACGCGCTCTTGATGAAGGGTGAACTGGATGCTGCTTTGCGCATACTGGAAGATGAAATGCGCTATGAGCGCGGCAACCTGACCCTGAATGAAAAACTGTATCAGTTGCTATTGCGAAAAGGCGATGAAAAACGTATCTGCGAACAGGCGCGGCGCTATATGCTGGTCCTGGGCAAAGCTGGTTACCACGAAAAAGCCATGCATATGCTGGGCGAACTTAAAAAGCGCGACCCGGCTTTTGAAGTGCAGCCTGACGATATCCTGCAGGTTGCCAGCAGTTCTTTTGCGACCAATGATTTCAAGGGCGCGATGAACCTGATACAGGGCTTTGATAAAAAGAACCCCAAGCATGCAGACATCCCAGCCGTATACATGCTGGCTGCCCGCCTGTCCGGCGACCATTTCCGCAAATATGCGCAGGCAATTTCCATCGTGAATGTGATCTTGCAACGCTATCCGGATGCAAGCGTGGCGGCAGAAGCGAGCACCTATCTGGAGAAAATGCAGAAGATGATGGCAGCATTACCGCCTGCGGCGTCAAGCTGATCAGTTGATATTGGTCAGCGCCCCACTGAAAAACAGAGGCGGTTGCACGTTAGCGCAGCTCTGTTTTTGACTCTCTATTACGGTGACTATTGATGGATAATTTGGATTTTTTAGCTGCTGCAAATCTAATACATGCATGTACAGATATTGAGTTACAAAATCTTTTTTCAGAAATTCACTCATTCATCGAGCAGGAAAAAAGTAAAAGTAGCTGGATTGCAATAAAGAATAGCTCAGATTTTATAGCATTTGAAAAAGCACTCCAGCATCGAATACTCGTTGCCAATGATGAAGCTATCCTGACAGGCTGCCTATCAATTCTCACCATTTCTGAAATGGTCTCTGACGTCCAATTTATTATAGAAACGCTGGCACTGTCTGCGCGAAAGCTAAGACAGGCAGATGCGGTGCTGTATGCGGCAGTTCGATATGCGCTGTCAGCAGACCTTATGGATGACGATAGTTATGTGGAAGCATGCGGTGGTTTGAATATGAACGCTATGGAATGTGATAAGCACTTGCGAGTTGCAGAGAAGATTTTGCATCCTTTGGGAATTTCAACAACGGTATAGTTTGCGGTTTACGCGAGGTCAAGCCTTACAAGCATGTCTGGAGTTGCGCATCATCATCTTGGATTCACTTTAATATAGCAAACATCATCTTTCTCGATACATCTTGAGTGAGTCAACATGCGTATGATTACGCTCCTCTAATCATACCTCCGGGGGATTCTTCTTTAAGTTTTGAAGAAAAACCGAAAAATCAAATCTCCCAAAAAAGCCCCACATAAACTTCCAGCAACACAAATCGGCAAGACTATTAATGCAAGAAGTGGTGCGTCAGAAAAATTGCCCAGGTCAACCGGGACACCTATATATGAGGCTATCGAATGAGTAACAGAATTCAAAATGGCCATTAAAAATCCAAGTATGACAGCTTTCAATATGTAATTTTTATTTTCAAATAAACCAATAAAAAAGCCACACAAAGTAAGCCAAATGTATGGAAAGTATCTGGATTCTTGTGATAAATGCGGCGAAGTTAAGTACCATGAAGTTGCAGCTGCTAATTGAAACAGCAATGCGATGCCGATTACGATATAAGTTCTTTTTGAAAATTTCATTTTGCCCGGCCATCTGATTTCAAAATCAACTGGAAATGGAATTAATCAATTCAGCCAGAGTGGGCACTATTATTCATGCCAACAGCTCACGAATTCACTGAAACTACGAGCTACGAAAAGTGATTGCCCCGAAGCCGGATCGAATATATCAACTGTAGGCGAGCTTTTATCAAAATTCAAACAAATCAAATAAGCTCCGGCATCTCTTGCTATTGGAATAAATCTTTCTGGCAGATTAAAAACTCCGTGAGGGCGCGCATACCAGGAAATAGTAAACTGTCTGACTTCATCAGTGAATTCAAAAAATTCACTGATGCATGTCTCTTCTTCCTGGTATTCAAAAGTAGATATCTCTGGACAAGCACAATCACAATACATCACTAAATCTACATACGATTGTGGAAAAATAACATTAAGTTTTTCCTGTACTACAGACACGATCCGTGTATCGACAGATGATTTTTTCTCTGTTCCAAATGAATCCCAGTCAATCATCGTTTAATGACTCCAGCCAGTGATAAGCCCTGCACGATCACATGTACGTTTAAGTATGCGTGAATATTGCTTCCCCCGGATTTGCCCAAATCGCTTTTCGCATTAAAGCTCAATCGCTCAAGCCAGCAAGGCCGAAATAAAATCCTTCTTGTCACTCTTAGCCACTTCCTTGAATTGCAGCGCTGATTCAACATGGTGCAGATGATGGGCCATCAGTTCTACGGCTTTTTCTACGTCGCCTGCTTTTGCCGCCTTGATGAATTCTACGTGTTCGTCTGAGGAGCAACTGGCGTCGCGGCTGGACTGGTAGAGCATGGTGATGAGGGAACTGCGGCCCGCGAGTTTCATGAGGATGTCGGTCAGCACCTGGTTGCCTGCGGTTTTGGCGAGCAGGATGTGGAAATCGCTGAGCAGGGTTGAGCGTTCTTGTACGTTGTTGTCGCTGATGGCCTGGCGTTCCTGGAGCAGGTGTTGTTCTATGCGGGCGTAATCATCCGCTGTGGCCTTGGCGATGAATTCGCGTACCAGGGCGGCTTCGAGTATGCGGCGGACGAAGAATATCTCGTGTGCTTCCTGCTCGCTGGGCTTGCTGACGAAGGCACCTTTTTCTGGCACGAGGTCAATGAGCTTGTCCTTGGCCAGCATGACCAGGGCAGCACGGATTTTGGTGCGGCTGACAGAATACATGCGCGCCAGTGCCTCTTCCCTGAGCTTGGTGCCGGGCGGCAGCCTTTGCTCGGCGATGGCCGTGGTGATGTCTAGGGCGATGGCTTCTGAGCTGTCTGCCTGGTCTGTATTCGTGGTGACGGTCATATTCTTATTTACCTGTAGAGCTAGCGTGCTGCATGATGAGCTAAGGCGAAATTGTAACCTCTAGTGGACTGTAACAGTGAAAGCGAAAGTGAAGGACATGTGCCCGGCGTACCAGGGCAAGGCAAGGGTGGAACAAATGAACACAGCGATAGCGGGGCTATCGCGAGTATTTGCAACGCCGCCATGGTCGGCGCGCGCATGGCAGGCACTTCGCTTTTCACTGCTGCAGTCCACTAAAAGCATAACGCCCGAAGATTTTGGCCTTTGGGCGTTATTTTTGTCACATACTGATCACTTTCACGTCATTACCTCATCCGGCTGCCAGCTCGGCCTTGCTGTTCGCCAGATCATAACTGGCAATCGCAGCTGTATCGCCATTCAACACTGCGTGGGCGCGGCTTCTGTCTATATCTTTCTCCCATGCGGCGACAACCACGGTAGCGACACAGTTACCGATCAGGTTACCGAGGGCGCGGGCGATGCCGATGAACCAATCGACTGACAAGACCAGCACCAGTCCCACTACTGGTATAGCCGGTATGGCAGATAAGGTGGCAGCCAAAATGACTATCGCCGAGCCAGGTACGCCATGCGCACCCTTGGAGGTGACCAGTGCAATCGCCAGTATCGCCAGCAAATCAGAAAACGCCAGCGGGGTATTGGTAGCCTGGGCGATGAATACGGCGGCCAGCGTCAGGTAGATAGAAAATGCGTCGAGGTTGAAGGAATAACCGGTTGGTATCACCAGGCCAACGGTGGTGTCCTTGATGCCCATGTATTCAAGCTTTTTCATCACTTGTGGCAAGACCGAGTCAGACGATGCTGTTGCCAGCACTACCAGCAATTCTTCACGCAGGTATTTGATGAATTTGAAGATATTGAAACCAGCGACTTTCAATATCGCACCGAGTATGCCAAACACAAAGATGATGACGGCGGCGTAAAACAAAATCACCAGCAAACCCAGTTGCTTCAAAGACCCCACCCCATATTTGCCCACGGTGAAGGCAATTGCACCAAACACGCCCAAAGGTGCGAGCTTGATGATGAAGGACATGCACTTGAAAAACACTTCAGACAGGCTGCTGATTGCGTCGGCAATGGGGCGGGCTTTTTCACCTACCAGTGACAGGGCGCAACCAAAGATCAGCGAAAACAGCAAGACCTGCAGCACATCGCCCGAGGTAAATGCACTTACCACGGTGGTCGGGATGATCTTCATGACAAATTCGGCAAAGCCTGCGCTTTTGACCTTATTGGCATTATCGACATAGGTGCTAAGAGTGCTGGCATCGAGCGAGGCTGGGACGATGTTCATGCCCTCGCCAGGGTGGAAGATGAATGCCAGCGCCAGACCCAGTACCAGGGCAATGGTGGTCACCACTTCAAAGTAGATCAGGGCCTTGAGGCCGACACGCCCCACTTTCTTGAGCTCGCCTGCACCATAAATGCCATGGACAACAACACAAAAAACGATCATGGGAATGATCATCTTGATCAGTTTGATAAAGCCATCGCCTATGGGTTTGAGGCTGACGCCAAAACTGGGGTACAAGACCCCTATCAGTATCCCGGCTGCCAGGGCAATAAGCACCTGGCCAAAAAGTGATTTATAGATACGCTGCACGATTACCTCCTGATTGACTGGTTAGCACTACTTGATGTGACTTAACTCAAACCTCACTCCAACTCATTGATAAATATACGAAAATTCTTGCAGACCTCACCATCAAGCCAGCTTTTCAGGAAGTGATCTGAAATCAAATATACTGCATCCAATTATTGTATGCAATAAATGAATTCAATAGTAGAATCCAAAAAAACAGGCAAAAACAGCGGACACCCTGGCAAGCAAATGCAGTTTGTTTCACAGCAGAAACCATGAGAGCCGCACGCCACTATGAAGTGTTCAATAAAACACCTGACAAGGAGGAGACCAGCATGTCGAGCAAGATGCATTCCTACGCGAGTTGTGGCTCGCAAATCATGAACAGGGCTGAGGTTTTAGCGCAACATACCGAAACACCCGGCATGTTGACGCGCAGCTACCTGACCCCGGCGCACCACAGCGCCGCCACCCAACTGGCTGAATGGATGTGCGCTGTCGGTATGAACGTGCGGCGCGACATGGCAGGCAATGTCATAGGCCGTTATGAAGGCCTGGAACCCGATGCCCCCGCCCTGCTAACCGGCTCGCATTTTGATACGGTGCGCAATGCGGGTAAATATGACGGCAACCTCGGTATCTTGCTGCCGCTGGCCTGTGTAGAACAATGGCATGCGGCGGGCAAACGCTTTCCGTTCGCGATAGAGGTCATCGGCTTTGCAGAAGAAGAAGGTGTGCGCTTCAAAGCTACCTTGCTAGGCAGCCGCGCCGCCGCAGGCACGTTCGACATGGCTGTGCTGGATAATCTGGATGACAGCGGCGCGAGCATGCGTGAAGTGATGACGGCTTCTGGCTTTCACCCAGCCGGGCTGGCCAAGGCCGCTTATAATCCGGCCAGCGTGCTGGGCTTTGTCGAAGTCCATATAGAACAAGGGCCGGTCTTGCTGAATGAAAGCCTGGCGCTGGGCGTGGTCACGGCAATCTCCGGTGCTACCCGTTATATGGTGGAGGTGGAAGGCCTGGCAGGCCATGCAGGCACCGCCCCTATGGGCATGCGCCGCGATGCCGCCATGGCAGCAGCAGAAACCGGCCTGTATATAGAACAGCGCTGCCAGGGCATACCCGGCCTGGTTGGCACGGTTGGACAATTTAACGTACCAAATGGCGCTGCCAATGTAGTGCCTGGCAAGGCAGTATTTTCGATAGACATACGTGCTGAGCAGGACGCAGTACGCGAGCAGGCCGTGGCCGATGTGCTGGCACAAATCGAGCGCATCGCAGCACGCCGCAAGGTGCATTTCAATCTGCGTAGAACCCATGAAGCTGCTAGCGTGCCTTGTGCGCCATGGCTGCAACAGCAACTGGCCAATTCCATTACTGACTGTGATGTACCCTTACGTCACCTGCCCTCAGGTGCAGGGCACGATGCCATGGCGATGGCTGCCATCTGTGACGTTGCCATGCTGTTTGTACGCTGCGGCAATGGCGGCATCAGCCATCACCCGGATGAAATCATGACGGCAGAAGATGCCGCACTCGCCGCGCAAGCCTTCGCCCATTTTGTTGAACACTTTCAATCGAGGCGTCAAGCATAAGACGCCCAACCACACTCAACACTCACCATGAAAGCTCTCCACCATGAATAACTACGAACAACTCGACGCCTGGATAGACAGCCACTTTGACGAGCAAGTCAAATTCCTGCAAGAACTGGTACGCGTACCGACCGATACACCGCCCGGCAATAATGCACCGCATGCAGAACGCACAGCAGATCTTTTGCAAGACATGGGTATCAGCGCAGAAAAGCATGCTGTGCCAGATAGCGAAGTCAAAGACGCAGGCCTGCAAAGCATTACCAACCTGCTGGTGCGCCGCCAGTATGGCCCTGGCAAGACGGTGCTGCTGAATGCCCATGGTGACGTGGTGCCACCGGGTGAAGGCTGGACCAAGAACCCTTACGGCGGTGAAATAGAAAACGGCAATATCTATGGTCGTGCCACAGCTGTCAGCAAATGTGATTTCTCGACTTACACTTTTGCCCTGCGTGCACTGGAAGCAGTTGCCAAACCAAAGGCTGGCACGCTGGAATTGCTGTTTACTTATGATGAAGAATTCGGTGGCGAAGTCGGCCCGGGCTGGATGCTCAAGCATGAATTGATCAAGCCTGACCTGATGATTGCCGCCGGTTTTTCTTACCAGGTCATCACGGCCCATAATGGTTGCCTGCAAATGGAAGTGACCGTGCACGGCAAGATGGCGCACGCAGCTATCCCTGACTCTGGCGTCGATGCCTTGCAGGCTGCGGTGAAGATATTGAATGCCCTGTATGTACAAAACACGCTCTACAAACAAGTCACATCGAAGGTAGAAGGCATCACCCATCCTTACCTGAATGTGGGCACGATAGAAGGCGGCACCAACACCAATGTCATCCCAGGCCGCGTGACATTCAAGCTCGACCGCCGCATGATACCGGAAGAAAACCCGGCAGAAGTCGAAGCGACTTTACGCAAGCTCATCAGCGATACCGCCGCTGAGTTGCCCGGCATTAGCGTTGATGTAAAACGCCTCTTGCTGGCAAATTCCATGCGCCCATTGCCGGGTAATACGCCTTTGGTAGAAGCAATACAAAAACATGGCGGGGCTGTGTTTGGTGAAGCGATTCCTGCTCTGGGTACGCCGCTCTATACCGACGTGCGTCTGTTCTCGGAAGTGGGCATACCGGGTGTTATCTATGGTGCAGGGCCGCGTACTGTGCTGGAGTCCCATGCGAAACGGGCAGATGAACGTTTGAACCTGGAAGACTTGAGGCGGGCAACCAAAGTGATTGCCCGCACACTGCAAGATTTGCTGCAATAAAAAACGAACGCAAATGAGAGCGTCAGTGAATCAGAACTCTTCCCAATCGTCTTTGCTTGCTGAAGATGCATTTTGTTTCACTGGCGCTGGGTCAGCTTTTTTTACAATCACCTGCTTTTTAACATTGCTTAAGGCGCGCACGCTCTTATTGGCGCTGCCAGACATTGTATTACCGCCCGTTTTACGCACTGTAGTCACGGCAACTGTATGCGCGCTATCCAGCTTGAAGGTACTGACCAGTTGCACCAGGCCACCGGCCTGATCGCGCAGTGATTCTGCTGCCGCCGCTGCCTCTTCAACTAACGCTGCATTTTGTTGGGTAACGGCGTCCATCTCGGTCACAGCGCGGTTGATTTGTTCGATGCCTGCTTCCTGTTCGCGCCCCGCTGCAGTCAACTCGCCCATGATGTCGGTCACGCTGTTGATGCTGGAGACTACCTGGGCCATGGTGGCCCCAGCCTCATCGACCAGGCGGGTGCCGATACCAACTTTTTCTACCGAATCATTGATGAGATCCTTGATTTCTTTGGCTGCGCTGGCGGAGCGTTGTGCAAGATTACGCACCTCGGAAGCGACCACGGCAAACCCGCGCCCCTGCTCACCTGCACGCGCTGCTTCTACAGCAGCATTAAGCGCGAGGATATTGGTTTGAAAGGCGATGCCGTCAATCACGCTGATAATGTCCACAATTTTTTTGGATGACTCATTGATCTTGCCCATGGTGTCCACCACTTGCGACACCACTTGTCCACCTTTGGTGGCAACATCTGCTGCCGACACTGCAAGTTGATTAGCCTGGCGAGCATTGTCGCCGTTGTGCTTGACGGTGGAAGTCAGCTCTTCCATGGAAGATGCGGTTTCTTCCAGTGAACCTGCCTGTTGCTCTGTGCGGGAAGACAAATCAAGATTGCCCGTGGCGATTTCTGTCGAGGCACCGGCGATGGTATCAGCACCAGTACGCACCTGACTGACGATGCTGGCAAGGCTCTCTTGCATGCTTTGCATCGCTTGCAAAACACGACCAATTTCATTATTGGAATCGACGATAATCTTCTCACTCAAATCCCCATTGGCGAGCCTTTCAGCCGCCCCTCTTGCGACTAGCAGTGGTTGGGTAATAGCGCGGATGATAATATAGGCACTAACTACGGTGAGTAAAATAGCGAACAGAGTGACGACGGACAGTGTCAATCTTGCTGCAGAAAATGATGCCTCTGCCAATTTGGATGATTCCATTGCACCAGCATGATTAAGCTCAACTAATTTTTCGAGTGATTCGCTGGCAGCATCATAAAATTTCTTACCCTCACCTTCCAGTAATGTCTTGGCCTCATCATTTTCTTTTTTTCTTGAATGGGCAACTACTTGCTCATGAACTTTCAGGTATTTAGCCCAGTTTTCTGCAAAACCGGTATATAACTTTTTTTCCGTTTCGCTACTGATCAGTTTGACATAGGACTGATTTTCTTTGTCCAGCACTGCCAGCATTACTGCAATCCGCTTGTCGAGCACATCAAGCGCTGCATCATCGTTATTGAGGACATGCCTGAATTCAAGCATGCGCAAATTAGCAATTTGGGTGTCAATGCGGTTGGCTACTTCAACACTGGGTAGCCAGTCTGTGGTGATTTCATTAGTTGCTTCACTCATCGCCGACATCTTGAAATAAGACGCGCCAGAGACAAGCAAGAGCAAAGCCAGCATCAGGCTGAAGGTGGCAATCAGGCGGGAAGAGATCGAAAAATTTTTCATTGAATACCTCTCTGTACAACATGAATTTCGAATTGGTACTGGTCAGTACCATACCGCGAAGCCAAAGTAACAATGGCGTGCGCAAGCAAAGTTAAAACTATAGTAGCGGACAATTGCTGTCTTGCAATGTCATGAAACAAGATTTCACGCTTCAGTGATAGAGGCGCAATTGAGATTTGACGGGCTGGACCGGCGTCAGATGTTGATGCTCACTTTTTTGAGATTGACAATATGGCCATGAAAAATAAGGATGCAAAATCGGCATCGTTGCGACACTGAGATAGCCGGGGTTTTGCTTGCGCTGGATTTGAGTTGCGCTTGAATTGAGCTTAAAAATTCCCAGAATCCATTTCATCAACTTGCGTTGAATTCTGAGATTGCTGCACAGCGGGCATACGTGATAGATGATGAAGCAAGATAGAAGGCAGGGGTTTGAATTTCAACGAGCGTGCGATGTTCATGCTTAAGTTCATATCGCACGCAGTTGATCACTGGCATAAGATTCTGGTCAGGCTAACTGGCTTTTTCTGTCCGCCGCTGCGGCCTGGTTGCGGGCGATTTCGAGTTCCATGGCTTTCATCTTTTCCTGATGTTCCATGCTGCGGCTTTGCATGTCAGTTTCATGCTGGCTGGTCTTGATCCAGGCATGGCAGACCGAGTAAGCGATGGCAACAGCAAATGCACCGAGGGGAACGATTTGAGAGTAAGACAGTATATCGGACATGATGAATTCCCTTGCTTGGTTGATGGAGACGATAGTGGACTGTAACAGTGGAAATCGGACTGCCTGTCATGTGCGCGACGATCATGGCTGCGTTGCAAATACTCGCGATAGCCCCACTATCGCTGCGTTTTGCGTCTTGCCCTGATGCGCCGGGCACATGCCCTTCACTCTCGATTCCACTGTTACAGTCCACTAGTATAGGGAAGCAAAGTCAGGTGCATAAGTAGCGGCTGTAAGCAGTATTTCATGACATTTGTCATGCCCCTGGTTTGGTGAACAGCAAGGCTGGCAAACGGGGCACCGGCAAAAACTGCCGCAGCAACAAAGTAATACAGGTGTTACAGGATTTTCTTGCTAAGCTAAGCGCCCTGATCAAAGAATCAATAAGGCGTGCAAAAACGCCAAACGCTGCCATGAAATATCTACTCCCCCTGCTTGCTTTGCTACCGGCCCTCGCCTTTGGCCAGGGCAAGGATAGCAAAACCATCTGCACTGATGAGCGCCTGCTGCAGTCAGATACATTGAAAAAGTCCGGCATACTCCTGCCAGTGTTCAAGCATTACTGCTATGGCGACCAGTCTGGCAACTACGTACTTTATCTGACTGAAAAGCAGGACGTGAAGCAAGGTGAAGAAAAACTGTCCAGCGCTGTGGAAGCGCACCTGCTGAAGATAGAGGCTGACAAGTCCCTGAGCAGTATTGCCAGCATACGCGACAAGGTCAATGCTGATGAAGCAGGCATGGAATTCTGGAGCAAGCTGACAGAAATCAGCGACATCGATAATGACGGTAACATGGAACCCATCCTGGTCTATCGCTTTTATAACAAGGATGAGGCAAAGATAGATCATGATGCTTTTTCAGGGCGCATCAAGATCATCATGTTTTATAAGGGTAGCAAAGTCGTCATACGTGCCATCACGGGTAATCTGGATGGCGAACGCGAGACGACAGCGACCGGGAACTTCTTCGCCTTGCCTGCCTCAGTGCAAAAACACCTGGTGAAGAAAATGACGGGCATGTACAAGGATAATCTGTATGGCTTCGATAATAGTTATCAATTCGTGCCGAGAAAATCGAAGGGGAATTAGCTGCGGCTATCCACGACCCTCACGTGAAAATCAAGATCGAAATATGTGGTGAGGTACCCCATGTTAAGATAAAAAATTATCTTTTGAATAAAGACGCACATGGCCTTTCCCTATTTGACAGATGTAGTACACAGTCTGTTTGGCATTTCCCTGCCATTGCCTATGCCCATGTTTGGCCTCTTCGTTGCTATCGCCATGCTGGTTGCTGCATACGCGCTCAAGCGTGAACTGCAGCGCAAGCACAGTAATGGGCAAATCAGTAATGCCAGAATGAAGAGCAAGAATGAAAAGGGAGTCAGTACTTTTATAGAAGTGCCGCCACAAGAAATCGTCGCCGATCTCAGCTTTGTGGTCATGCTGGCTGGTATCGCTGGTGCGAGACTATTTCATATACTTGAACATACCGACGAATTTATGGCCAGCCCATGGGCAATGATATTCACTACGTCTGGCCTGAGTATTTTTGGCGGGTTGATCGCAGGTACACTGGCTGGCCTGTACTGTGTCAGACGGTGGCAATTGGCCTTGCGCCCCACCCTTGATGCTGCAGCACCAACGATGATGCTGGGCTATGCCATAGGCCGCATCGGTTGCCAGGTGTCTGGTGATGGTGACTGGGGCAGCGTGGCAAACCTGGCACTCAAACCAGACTGGCTGCCGCTGTGGACATGGGCGCAAACCTATGATAACAATATCGTCGGTGCCATCATTGCAGCACCGGGTGTCTATCCCACGCCCTTGTATGAAGTTTTGATGAGCATGGCTTGCTTTGTCTTGTTATGGGCTTTCAGGAAAAATCCTTTCCAGGCTGGGTGGTTGTTTTCCATGTATATGTTGCTGGCTGGCGTAGAACGTTTGTTGATAGAAAAAATCCGCATCAATCCTGTATTCGATATCCTTGGCATCCATGCGACGCAGGCAGAATTCATCTCCGGTGCCCTGATTGCTGCTGGGCTTACCGGCATGCTGGTATTGCGCAAGCGCTCGCCAGCGATGCCACAGACAGGCGCAAAGGCGAAATAGCCGGACTTATCTACCAACCAGCTTGTCGTCGACATATAGCCCAGGTTTGTCTGGGTTATGCATTTCACTGTTTGCTGACCAGGATTTCTGTTATTTTTATTCAACCTTTGGCAGGAATAAATTCCATACGCTTGATATCACCAACAATAAACACATAGCAAAAAATAGCGATGGCAGCATTGGCAGCCACAAAAACCAGTGCACCTGCAAATGAGCCTGTGGCTTGCAGGATATAGCCAATGACGATAGGCGTGGTAATGCCAGCGACATTACCAAAAGTATTGAACAGTGCTCCACTCAAACCACCGGCTTCTTTTGGTGCAGTGTCAGATACCACAGCCCAACCCAGGGCACCAATGCCTTTACCAAAGAATGCCAGTGACATGGTGGCAATGACCAAGGCATCTGTCGTGATGTAATTGCAGAAGATCATGCTCATCGCCATGAGCAGGCCGATGACGATAGGTGTTTTTCTGGCTTTGGATAATGAGATGCCGGACTTGATCATGCGGTCAGAAATGATACCGCCAAGTACCCCGCCAATGAAGCCTGCTATCGCGGGTACGGCAGCGACGAAGCCCGCTTTGAGAATGGTCATATGCCTCTCTGTTACCAGGTACACCGGGAACCAGGTCAGGAAAAAATACGTCAATGTATTGATGCAATATTGGCCGATGTACACGCCGAGCAGCATACGGTTGGACAGCAATTGTTTGATGATGGACCTTGTATCAAGTTGCTCTGTTTTTTTGACCTGATGTGCAGTCTCAAGATCAATCAATGCCCCACCGTCTTTTAAATACTGGAGTTCTGCAGCATTGATACGCGGATGCGTTTGCGGGTCGTGCAGTTTGAATTTCCAGACGACAGACATCATGATGCCCAGAGAGCCCATGACATAAAATACGCTAGGCCATCCCCATTGATGAACTATCCAGCCCATGAAGGGCGCAAAAATCACGGTCGCAAAATATTGCGCAGAATTGAAGATCGCCGCCGCCAACCCACGCTCACTGACAGGGAACCAGGCAGAAGCGATGCGGCTGTTACCCGGAAAGGATGGTGCCTCTGCAGCACCAACCAGCAGGCGCAGCGCAAACAGCACGGCAATCGCCATCGCCCCTGATAAAAAGCCCACCAGGCCCATGAGCATGGTAAACAGCGACCACAGGAAGATGCTGAAGAAATAAGTCCCTTTGGAACCATATCTGTCGAGCAGCCATCCACCAGGAATTTGCGCCAGTACATAAGACCAGGCAAACGCCGAAAAAATAAATCCCATCTGCACCGTGGACAGACCAAGGCTCTTGCTTAACTCTGGCCCGGCAATGGAGATAGAGGCACGATCAGCATAGTTAATGGTCGTTACAATAAATAAAATCAGCAAGATACCCCAGCGGGTTCCTGTACGTGTCTGGCTATTTTGCCTGTCCAATATCAATGCTTGCGCGTCCATCTTGTCCCCAATTTGTATAGTTTTTTCGGCATGGCATGCAGCCATCTGAGTGGCGCAATACCAATGCCAGTTAAATATATCTAAAACTATACATTGTTATAGGATGTCATACAACTGTGGATTGTAACGAAGACAGATAACTGAGGAACTTTATCCTTTTCAGCAAACCTTATATGGGAGGTAAGTGATATCTTATTGCTAGAACGGCACATCAGATTATTATTGCGGTAATCCTCCAACATTTCGTTGTCCGATAACATACAATTACCATCTAGCTTTTAGTAAGCATGACACTAGTGTGCTTTGCAATTTTGCAGGAAGCTGTCCCACTCTCCAGTCAAGTCAATTCGTATGAATATGGCCCGGCAAATTTGATCTGGATTACATCATACCGTCTGCAACCTGGTCTCGTGAAAAATCACCAGCCATGGCAGCATTTACTTACATTGAATACTAAACTGATTTTTTTTATTGATTTGATAGTTGCATTTGCTGACCCTTTGCTTGAGATCAACCCGTTCAACATGCCCATCAGCGTACTTGCAGAGTACCGTAACAGAGCGCTTTTGATCGTATACAGAGCCCAATATCCAGTAGCCTGAACGCTTCCCACTCTCTTCGGGCACCAGACTTGCAAGTTCTTCGGGCGTACCATCAAAGACGGTAACCGAGACCGGAAATGACTCGTCCCGGCGCGGACAAGTCTCTGCAGAAAATGCTGGCTGTAGCATGCTGACTGTCAGACATGCGCAAACCAGGCTTTTCAACTTGAATTTAATAAGCACAGTATCCTCTCCTTAAGTGGCAAAAAAGTGACGACAAAAGATGACGTCAAAAAACTGGTTCCAGATTATCACATTGATGCGATAAGCCATTCACCAGAATCTTCACGAACTCTGACCCACAATACAAGAAAGGCCCAAAAAGCATTTCCACTTTTTGAGCCTGCGATTTCCATCCATTAAAACATCACACCGTCTGCGGCCTGTTCTTATGAAAAGTCACCGTACTGTATTGCACAGATGATGGTGGTGCTGCTTGCAGTATGTGTTTTTTCATTGCGCCGATGATATGCATCTCACACGGTTTGCAGTCGAATTTCAATGTGTATTTTTCTTCGCCTGTGACCAGGGTCATGGGTTCGGCCTTGACCTGGCCTTGCACACCTTGCACACCCTTGGCCTGTTTGGGGCAGAGGTTGAAGGAGAAACGCAGGCAGTGCTTGGTGATCATCAGCGAGACTTCGCCCGGTTCCTCATGCGATTCGTAGGCCGCAGCGATCAGTTGTACTGCGTGTTTTTCATAGAAGCTGCGGGCCTTGTGGTTGTACACATTGGCGAGATAGCTGAGCGTAGTTTCTGGATAGGCGACTGGCGGTTCGACTGCCGGTGTACGCTCAGGACGCTGCCATGCTGCGCTACGTGCGACTTCATGCGCAGCCACCGCATCACGACGCAGGGCGTTGATGACGGAGGATGGTACAAACCATGGTTGTTGCAAATCGAGATTGACCTGGGCTGCCTCAAACATGGTGTTACCTAGTTTGGCGAGGTTATCGCGCAGGCCCGCTTCTGCCTTGTCTCGGTTTTGAGCTGGTTCCAGTGCGAGTTGGGTGCTGACTTCAGAAGTCACGCCGTCTTCGTCGGTCATCTTCAGCAGCAAGCCATCAGCCTGTTCTGTCAAAGTCATATAGACAGGAATGCGGCGCTCAGCAGATTTCTTGGTCAGTGCATGTTCCCAGCGGTGATCGCGGTTGCGGTTGATCAGGGTACCGACTTTCAAACCTGTCAGTTCTGCCATTTTTTCATTCGGGAAGACGCGCCAGATTTCACCGTTTTCTGATGCACCTACGCGCTCTACCGTGTTGGCTTGTATGCCTGCAACGTCGCGTTTGACCATGTAGTTGAGGCCATCACCATTCGACATGGGTTCATTGGCTTCGATCTCAAAGAAGTTGGCGGCCAGACGGGTGACATAACCGAGGTGCAGGCCTACATATTTGGGGGAATCGAACGCACCTATGTCTTCAAGACGGCCATTGGCGAAATAATCGGTATGACCACGGTGGAAGTTCTTGTCCACATTGGGGCTGAATGACACCTGACTATTGCCGCTGGAAGCGCGTGTAAATTCTGGCCTGCGTTCCAGAATTTCATCAAGCAATAAACGGTAATGGGCGGTGATGTTCTTGACATAGCCCATGTCCTTGTAGCGGCCTTCTATCTTCAATGACTGTACGCCAGCATCAAGCAAGGCTTCGAGGTTGCGGCTCTGGTCATTGTCTTTCATCGACAGCAGATGTTTTTCATAGGCGACTATCCTGCCCTCGCCATCGCTGAGGGTATAAGGCAAGCGGCAGGCTTGCGAGCAATCACCACGATTGGCGCTGCGGCCATTATCGGCATGCGAGATATAGCATTGGCCAGAGAAGGCTACGCACAATGCACCATGGACGAAATATTCAAGCGGCGTGGCAACTTGCGCCTTGATGGCCTGTATCTGTTTGATCGTCAGTTCACGCGCCAGTACCAATTGTGAGAAGCCGACATCGCCAAGGAACTTGGCTTTTTCCACGCCACGGATATCGCACTGTGTGCTGGCATGCAGCTGGATAGGCGGGATGTCGAGTTCCAGTATGCCCATGTCTTGCACAATGAGGGCATCAACACCTGCCTCATACAATTGACGTATCTGCTTCCTTGCCGGTTCCAGTTCAGAATCATGCAGGATGGTGTTCATGGTCACGAAGATGCGCGCATGATAACGGTGGGCAAATTCCACCAGGCTGGCTATCTCACTGATTTCATTACTGGCATTGTGCCGCGCACCAAACGAAGGTCCGCCGATGTACACGGCATCAGCACCATGCAAGATCGCTTCGCGGCCTATCTCTACAGTTTTGGCAGGCGATAAAAGTTCGGTCTGGTTGGCAAGCAAGCTCATGACGATGGCCGGTGACAGGGAAAGGGCGAAATTATAAAGGAAATCAAGGGCTTATGTCGTATTTGCTGCTGTAACCCAGTATTAATTGAATGTTGATTAAGCAATATATGTACTGGCAAAGCCGCTTTCTTGAGTTTCAATCAACATTAATGCCTGGTTTTTGTCTTTAGCAGTGTAGATCAAGGTGGGCAAATAACCAGAAGATATGCGGCGCAGACAAAATTTCATTGCGCAAAAAGAACGCTTTCCTGTTTCCCTTTCTTGCCTGCTCTACAATGTTGTCTGCCACGATCAAATCTGAACTTATGCGCCTATCTCCTGCCAGCCTGTTATTCGTTTTACCCTTGTTACCTGCTTTTGCATTCGCACAAGCCAATCTACCGTCCTCAGTAGAAGCAGTGTTCAACAGGACCAATGTGCCAGTCCAGGCATTCAGCGCAATTGTCATGCCTGCCAGTGGCGGCCAACCAGTGTTGATGCAGGCGGCAGACCGGCCCATGAACCCGGCATCTGCCATGAAGTTGGTGACGACTATCGTAGGGCTGGAAGAACTGGGGCCGACCTTTCGCTGGAAGACACAGATACTGGCCGACAAGAGCAACAAGAAAGATATCTACGCTGGCAACCTGTACATACGCGGTGGTGGAGAGCCCAACCTGACCATAGAAAAACTGGGCGGCATGTTGCGCAATCTGCGCCAGCAAGGTTTGCGCCGCCTGCGTGGCGACATCATTCTTGACCGCAGTTATTTCCAGCCTGAGCGGCCAGATATCGGTGCGCCACAATTCGATGAATTCCCCGATGCTTATTACAACGTCATACCCGATGCACTGCTGGTCAACAGCAACCTGAGCAGCATCGCCCTTGAATCAACATCGGACAAAATCGAGGCACGCCTTAACACGCCGCTGGACAAGGTCAAGATCGTCAATCACCTGCACTTCAATGAACTGCCCTGCTCTGCCTGGGAAACGGAATGGCAGCCGCCTGTCATCGAGATGGTCAACAATATGGCAGATGATCCCGAGACAGATAACCCGAATGCGCCAGCCAGCAAAAAGCCTGTACGCCAGACCACCAAAGCTGGCCTGGAGATTACACTCAGTGGCGGTTTCCCCAAGCGTTGCAAGATCATGAACAATATCAATATCCTTGACCGCAACCAGTATCTCGCGCACCTGATACGCGCACTATGGCAAGAAATGGGCGGCACCTGGCAGGGTGAAGTGCGCGATGGTAAGACACCTGCCTCGGCCATGGTATTGGCTGAGCGCCAGTCCGAACCGCTGGCCGATATCCTGCGCATCATCAACAAGCAGTCTGACAATGTCATGGCGCGCATGCTGTACCTGACTTTGGGCGCAGAGTCTGCCAACAAACAGGGCATGAGCAATTTGCAGGCAGCGGACGCACGCATCCGGCAATGGTTGTTCAGGCAGGGCATCAATGATGCCGGGCTGGTGCTGGAAAATGGTTCTGGCCTGTCACGCGTGGAGCGTATCAGCCCGCAACAAATGGCTGGTTTATTGCAGGCGGCTGCACGTAGTAACTGGTATGCAGAATTTGCCAGCAGCCTGCCGGTCGCATCCATGGACGGCACCATGCGCCGTCGCCTCAAAGGTGGTCCGGCAGAATTGCGCGCCCGCATCAAGACCGGCACCTTGAAAGATGTGGTGGCTATTGCAGGCTATGTGCGGGACATCAATGACCAGCAATGGATAGTGGCAGCGATGATCAATCATGATGAGGCCGTCAAGGCGAAAGGCGCGCTCGATGAGTTGATTACCTGGGTAGCCGCAGGTCGCCCATAGATTTCACTGCGATTCACTGCGCCTATTTGGCTTTGACCGGCTTGTCATTCACCACGACATACTTCTGCGTATCGGCATCAAACACCAGCTTCTTCTTGCCCTTTTGTGCGGTGATGACGAAGTCATAGCTGTTGGTGCGTTCACCTGCACTGTCGGTCATGCGGCTGACCTGGCGGTAACCGTAAGTCTTGCCTGCAAATTCGACGATGAGCGGGCCTGGTGCGGCGATGCCGGGGGCCAGCTCCCACCTGGCCAGGTAGTCATAGCAATGTGGTGGGTCTTGTTCATTTTCATGCAGGTGCAGGCGCGGATGCTTGCCTTTACCTGGGCGCATCATGTTTTCGCATTCCGGGCCGCTCTCCACATGTTTGACGAGATCCACATCCTTGTCCTTATCAAGCATGGGGCTGATCTTGTCTGCTTCTATGCGCAACAAGCGCAGCCATACATGCACTTCGTTTTTTTCTACATGGCTATGTTCTATTGCCATAGCAAAGTCACCGGGGAATAATTCCACCATGCTGGTCTTGCTGATACGCCCATTGGCTGCCAGCCATTCAACCACATCCTGACGATTGGTCAGTGACCATGCTTCGGCACGGCGCTTGAACCAGTAAGCGGCAATCAGGTTAGGCAAACCCGATGCCAATGGTTCACCCTTGACCAGCAAGACCGCAGTATCTGCATCGAGTTTTTGTACATGCAAGGCATGCATGCGCAATGCCAGTTGGGTCGTCGTGGGAACAGAGGCTGGCAACTCGGCCTTTAACTGTGGTGCCCTGATGATGTCCTTGTCGTCATTGATATCCCAGCCCTTGAACACCAGGCGCATGAGGTCACGCTGCTCCAGCGTTTGCACCGACTCATTGCGTGCGCAGGCCACCAGCATGCACAGGCATAACATGAGTGCTGTGTAAGCGGGTAGGAGAGTGAAACGCCGGGTTAATTGCACTGGAGAAATTCTTCTGGATGGAGCAATGTAGATTTTAACTGATAGCTGCGCGGTGGCGGTTGTTTGGAGGGCGGGAAAATTTTTTTGATGGCAGATTTGCGGGGTTCATAAAACCTGGCTTTGTGCCACAAATCTTTCCCTGGGGAGGCAGAAGTCTCCATCCTCAGGTTCTATCTACAAAAGCGCTCTACTCCCCATTCTTGAACCGCCTTACAGCCTCATCCCGTTTGGCGATGAGCTTGTCACCCTTGGCCTGCATACCCAGGGCAAAGTAAGACTGCGCCAGGGCTTCCAGGGTGTAGATGTCCCACTCATTACCGTTGGCCATGCTCTTTTCCAGCAAGACGATGGCTTGTTTGTGGTTGTTCTTTTTGGCATATAGCAGGGCCAGTTCATTCACCAGCAATTGATAGGGCTGGCTGGTCAGGCCACGTTCAAACCAGATGCGTGCACCTTCCTGGTCTTCGCGGTAAATGGCGATGCCCTGGTAATAACAGAGGCGTGATTTCAATTCATCCACCAGTATTTCATCACCCGTGGTCTTTCTGATGTTGCCGATGAAAGTCTCCATCTCAGAAAAAGAACCGCCCCATTGAGGCAGCAATTTGCTCAGATAGGCATACACTGGCGAATACAATTTGGGGTCATATTGCAGCGCGTTTTTCAGCAAGGCGTTGTCACCTTCCTTAATGCCAAGTGCCCTGTTATTGACTATCAATTCACCTGCGCAGATAGCGCAAGACTTGATTTTTTCATTGGCTTTGGTGAGGTCTACCCTTGCCACGCTGGATAATTTATGAAAATCAGCAAACTGTTTTTTACTGGTTTCGGCGGCCAGTTTATCACCACGAGCGTCCCATGCCTGCTGCTGCAAGAACATGCCGCGTGCCAGATAAGCATAGCCATACATGCTGGATTTTACCCAGACGTCAAACTGCTTTTGAAAATCTTTGTCCAACCGCGACAAAGTGCCAAAACGCTTATACAGGGTATTTGACTTCAGCCTGCCAGCCTTGTTTTGTGCAAACGCGCTATCCAGTGCAATATCGAGTTTTTTGAATTCGCCGCGCCACAGCATGCCAACCAGGATGTTTTGCTCATGTTCTTCATCAGCATAATTGCTGCCCAGTTTTTGCAGTTCAGGATTTTCTGTTGATCGCTTCATCCACACAGCCTGATGCAATTCGGTATTTCCAGCATCGCGAAAAGACTGGTGCCAGATTTCTTGATAGCCCTCTTGCACCATGCTGTTTTTGCGGGCGATATACCATTCTGCCGTCATGCCCCAGTAAGAATAAAATCTCTCCATATCCTTGGGGAAGGGATGGAAGTAGGCTTTATAGCTGAGCATGTCCTTGTCACTTTTTTGCCCCACCACCTTATAAGGCATGAAACGGCTTTCCACCATTTTTTGCACCAACTGTGTCAATGCAGGATCAGACAGCCAGGCGCTTTCCTTCACTTTGTCATTGACAGCATCCTGCGCGGCGGGTTTGATTTGTGCATGGACGTGCATGGCAGAAAAGCCCAATGCCATTGCACAGGCCAGGCTGAGTTCACGCAAAATTGAACATTCTTTTAATCGGGATTTGCCAGTCAATTGCTGAGTCATGGATGGTGAGGTGATTGAAATATTCAGCAATCATAGCCTGACAGTCAAGTAAAAGCCAAACGCAGATACTCATGTGGGATACAAATCACAGATTCCATGAAAACAGAAAAATAAACCATTTGACATCAAAAATGATTTGCAAATGAGTAATGTGTGCACTATGCTCATTTCTACAACTTGTACAACAGGTTGAGCACATTACGAAAAAAATGATATCGGGAGAGACTGTCAAATAAGGACAGCGCCGAAGGAGCAACCGCCCCGGAAACTCTCAGGCAAAAGGGACCGTTATCATTGGAACTCATTTCATGAATAAGGGTGGGTGCGAACAAGGCGATTTGGGATGCAGTGCAAGGCGTGGTGTGCGGCCAAGGCTCATGCCTTGGCAAGCAATACAACACAGCAATGCGCCCAAATCACCAGTTCCCGAAGGGTTTGATTCATAAGGCTGACAGCCTTATGAATCAAGCGCACCTCATTATTATTTATGAAATGAGTTCCGCCAACTCTGAAGAGCTGCCTGACTACGTCGCCAGGCACACCGAAGGAGCAAGCATTGCGACCTTACCAGCAGGCGCAGGCGAAATCTCTCAGGTCCAGGACAGAGGGGGTATCCGTTGCGTAACTGCGCACGGACATCCCTTTGACGTCTGGAGTCTGCATACCATGAAATTCATCCATTTGAACGGTGACACTGTCACCGCGATGGCGGCCGCCTGCGCGCTGTCCATCTATAAAACCGGGTTCTACACTGATTGCAAAACCGTGTTCAACAGCATGCGCGATACTCAGCACGCAGCCAGCCATGATGTCCCTAACTACAAAGATGATCTCAGTATCACCACAAGTCTTTTTCTCTCACACGATATACGACCGCAGTGTAGTCACATTCATTATTGACGCTGACCAGCTCAAGTTCTTTCTAATAAAAATTCTGGTTATAGAGTTCTGAACCGCTCTATAAGCTGATCCCCTATTCCCGTTTGCGCGGGAATGTTGTCCGGCATGCCCAGCCATGCCGTGTTTCAAGCCGCCCAGTCCGCTTGAATGGGCGAGCTATTGTCTAAATTTAACCAAGGAGTAAATCATCATGCATTTTCACCCTGTTTCAAGATTCAAAAAATCCACCCTGGCCGCTTTGATACTCAGTATCAGTTGTGCTGTCGCCAGCCCTTCACTATTGGCACAAAATGTGACCAGCGATATTGGTGGAACAACTGATCAGGCACGTCTGGTCAGTGCTGCTGCGCAACGCGATTTTGCCGAGTTTGTGCAGTTCAATGTGCAGCGTCGCGGCGGCACTTTGCCGCCTGAATTCCCGCTCGAAGTCAATGATGTGCAAGACCTCAAGGATGCCAAGATAGGCTATGGTTTTCCAGTCTATAGCCTGCCGCCGCAAGATGTCATGAATGGCCGTGGTGATTTGCGCAGCATGGCAAAAGCAACCGGCGAATGGCGCTTTGTCATCACCCTCAATGACACACCGATAGGTCTGGCAACACTGCGGCAAAACAACGGGCGCTGGGGTGTAACTTCGTATGGTGGCGCAGTGCTGGCCAAGGACGTCGATGCAGCTATTGCCGTACACGGCAATAGCACACGCTCCAACTTGCGCTTTATCCGTGTCTATCAAGCCATGTCGGATTTTCTGGAAGTAGTTTCGCCTACCGATGCACGTGCCCGCTTTGCCCCCCTGCATTCAGCACGTCAGACTTTGCTGCTGCAACAGCGCAGTGAAAAACTTGGCACACAATCTGCCAACAATGGCTTGCTGGAACAAAGCGACATTCTTGAACCTTTGCGTGTCAGTGTCAAACGCAATATCGACAGCTTCCGCTAAACCAGCAACCATCTGAATATACCTACAATAAATACGGAGATATCATGAAAAAAAATCTGTTAAAGCTCATATTCGTCTTGGGAGCAATGCTGGGCATACCCAGCGTTTATGCGCAATACCGTGCATTGAATGTGCCGCTGGTCACGCAAGAGCATAGCCAGTGGTGCTGGGCAGGCAGCAGCAAGGCATTGCTGAGCTTCTACAATCAAAATCCCAGCCAGTGCCAGATCGTGAACTGGGCTTATGGCCTGAATTACGCCTGTGGCAATACCAATTTTAACTGGAACAGCAACGCCAACCAGCCTAACTCCATGTACGGCAGCGGCGGCAGCGTGCAAAACATCCTGGCACATTGGGGGGTGTCAAATACTGCCTATAGCTATGCATCGTCATGGAACACGGTGGTCAATGACATCAATGCCAACCGCCCCTTTGTCATCCGCTATGGCTGGACCAATGGCGGCGGCCATATCATGGTCGGCACAGGCTATGAAGTGTATAACGGCAGCAACTACATCTACATCATGAACCCATGGCCAGGCGAAGGCAAAACTTACAGAACCTATGGCTCTGCCGTGTCCGACTATGATCATCAGTGGACACATACACAGCGCATGAATGTCAGTGGTTGATATTTGAAATAGTGATGCAGTAAATTGTATAAAAAGCAGGCGGGAGCTTGTGCATTTAATACCTCCCGCCTGCCTGGTAAATTTCTTGATGCTTTTTTATGCTGGCGCGACAACATCCGCATCCATTAAAATGCGTACATGAGTACTTCTTTTTCCTGCCGCCCCCGTTGCGCCGCCTGCTGCATAGCACCGTCCATCAGCAGTGCCATACCTGGTATGCCCAACGGCAAACCCGCAGGTGTGCCTTGCATACAACTCGACGAACATTTGGCTTGTAAAATTTTTGGACGTCCAGACCGGCCAGCAGTTTGTGCAGGCTTGCAGCCTTCGTTTGATATGTGTGGTGAGAATCGCGAGCAGGCCATGTTTTTCCTGACGCAGCTTGAACTGGCAACAGCACCGGCTTTTTCGCAAGGCAATATTGTATGAACCTGATTCAGATCTCTGATCTATCCGCGAACGATATCACCAATATCTGGGACATGGTCGGGCAAGCCGATATGCAAATCCAGGGAAGAGTCGCCTGGTCTTTTGAAGGAAATGGTATACGGACCCGCACCAGTTTCATACAGGCATTTCAGGAACTGGGCTTGAGTTTTATTGAACTGCCCAATTTGCTCAAGACGGCAGAAAGAACAACTGACCTTGCGGCTTACCTGGATGACTTTTACGATGTCTATGTCATACGTGAACGCAATCACGAGCGCCTCGCGCAGTTTGCCAGTGATAGCCGCCGCCCTGTCATCAATGCGCTGTCCAGCCTGGGACATCCTTGTGAGGTGTTGACGGATGCTTATTATGTGAACCAGCAAATCGCTCCAATAAGGCAAGCGCGAATATGTCTGTGGGGGCCGCCCAGCAATGTCATGCTGTCCTGGCATGAACTGGCGTCAGTGATGGAGTTTCAGATTACCCAGATATGTGAAGCTGCTTTTCATGAAGAAAAGCCTCACGTCAGCTATACCTCATCGATTTCTTCCAGCTTCGATATTGTCATCACTGATGGCTGGCCTGGCACTTATGACAATGCAGAATGGTCATTGACAACCGCACACCTTGAGCAAATGGGTAGTCCAAAGTTTTTGCCAACGCCGCCATTTTCCATAGGCAAAGAAATCGCCCTTGACCCGGTCAGCTACGCAGGTTTTACAGGTTATCAGCAAAAAAACTTACTCTTGCCTGTGCAAAAAGCCATACTGCTCTACTTGCTAAACAAGACACAGTCCTGACGACCAAGGCCCGTTTAACATGCCTTTTAAGCAAGCCAAAAAAGCATGTTGGCGCGGCTGAATATCTGGATGGTTTTTTGTAAATTTTCGTCTAGACTGTACTTAACAAATCTTGACCATGTCCTGGTCAAGCTAACCTCATGACATGCGGCCACATAAGATTTAGCTATAGCAGATGCAACAATTGTTATAAAAATTTGCATAAAAAGCATACAAACTTCATACATTTAGCTTATAACTTCAACGTATAATTGCCGCATGGAAATTATATTTCCAATCTTTATGATGCAGGCCATCCGCCACACCATACATCAGTATAGGGGTCTGCATTTTCAATTTGTCTTACGACAACAAATAGAAAATCTATGACCTCTCTAGTTAAACACCTTTCGGTGGGCAAACGCTTAGGCCTGGGCTTTGTACTCATCCTTGCTCTGTTCTTTGTGACTACCCTCGTCGCTATCATCAAACTTAATACCGTTGCTGCGGCAGCAGATAATCTATTGAAAGACCCACTGGCGACCGAGCGCCTGGTGAGTGACTGGTACCGCAATATTCACACCGGCGTGCGCCGCACAACGGCAATTGCCAGAAGTAGCGATCCGTCGCTGGCAACTTTCTTTGCCGCAGAACAGGAAGAGTCCACCCGCGTATCTGGCTTGTTGCAAAAAGCCATTGCTGAACATATGACCAGCCCCGATGAAGTCGCTCTCTTCAAAGAAATCGGTGAACAGCGCCAGGCTTACCTGAATACCCGTAACACCGTTGTTACCTTGAAAAAAGATGGCAAAGTCGAAGAAGCCAACGAAGCCCTGGAAAAAGGCTTTATTCCCGCAGCTGCGCTGTATGTCAAAAAAATAGAAGAAATGCTGAGCTTGCAACGCAAGCAGATTGACGACATGTCAGCTGAAATCCAGCAGACCTATCAAACCAGCCGCATCCTTTTGATTGCCCTGTCGCTGATCGCCGCCATGCTGTCGATACTCTGCGCCTGGCTGATGACTATCTCGATTACCAGGCCGCTCGCAAGGGCCACGGCAGTTGCTGAAAAAATGGCGCAAGGCGATTTGAGTGAGACCATAGAAATCAAACTGCATGATGAAATCGGCAAGATGATGCATGCCATCAACGGCATCAACACTGGCCTGAGCAACGTCATTGGTGATGTACGCCATGGCACTGAGACCATCAATGTGGCAGCGGCTGAAATTGCCTCTGGCAATGCTGATCTGTCGTCGCGTACAGAATCACAAGCCAGCTCACTGGAAGAAACCGCCTCGTCGATGGAAGAACTGACATCCACAGTCAGGCAAAATGCGGACAACGCCCGTCAGGCCAACCAACTGGTGATCTCGGCATCTGGTGTCGCCGTCAAGGGTGGTGAAGTGGTGGGCCAGGTGGTTGAAACCATGGGCTCGATCAAAGAGAGTTCACGCAAGATTGTCGATATTATCTCTGTCATTGATGGCATAGCCTTCCAGACCAATATCCTGGCCTTGAATGCCGCCGTTGAAGCTGCCCGCGCAGGTGAACAGGGTCGTGGTTTTGCCGTGGTAGCGACTGAGGTGCGTAACCTGGCACAGCGCAGCGCATCTGCCGCCAAGGAAATCAAGCACCTTATTGATGACTCGGTAGGCAAGGTCGAGCATGGTAGCCGCCTGGTGGATACTGCTGGCCAAACCATGACAGACATCGTCACCAGCGTCCAGCATGTGGCCGACATCATGAGTGAAATCACTGCGGCCAGCCAGGAGCAAAGTGCCGGTATTGAGCAAGTGAACCTGGCCGTCACGCAAATGGATGAGATGACGCAGCAAAACGCGGCCCTGGTCGAAGAAGCTGCGGCAGCGGCAGAAAGCATGCGCGAGCAATCTGGAAGACTCTCTGAACTGGTCGCCCAATTCCATATCATGGCACAGGCACCAAAGCCGGAGGTACAAGCTAGCCGCCCCGTCAATGCCGGACGCCAGCCAGTCATTGCCAGAGCTGCAGGCAGACCAGGCAACACAGCAAATACAGCCAAAGCACAAATCCGCCAGATCCCGCAAAGAAAAACTACTGCGAAGGCTGAACAGGATTGGGAAGAGTTTTAATAGATGCAGGCTCAGGCCATCATCACTGCTGCATCAGCAACATTGGTGGTCTGAGTTTAAAACCTTCTTTAGAAATCAGCAATGACGATCGCAATAATGCGTCTCAAATCTTGATGCGCATGGAATCACCGCTCAAAAAGAACAGTGAGATGCCGTCTTCATTTTGATTGACGCGCACAACAGACTGTTCCAGGCTGGCGGCATATAGCTTGCTACCATCATGACGGAAGATACCAAACCACATGCGCTGGGTACTGGTACGGGAATTAGCGGCCAGCAAGAGGTAATCGCGCCCACCTATCTGCACTTCGCTGGCTTGCAATTCGCCCATGTAAAAGGCGGAGGGTATGCGTTCCAGCATGATGCGCAGGCCATCATGATAAACCTGGATCAACACACCATTATCAGTGCCTGAGCGTACGAAATTGAATTCAAATGAACCCATCCTGGTAGGTGTATTGCGGCGTACATGGACATGGTCGGCAAAGTCAGCAAAATAATTATTGCGGTCAGTGCGCTTCTTGTTTACTGCTTGTTGGGTGATTTCTGTTTGCACATGTTTCTCCTTAAATTCAGGGTAATTCCAGGCTTCTTCTCTGACTGCATCGCTGTCTCGTGCTGCCCAGGCAATACCGCCGCCGATGATGGGTAGAGGCACAAAGCAGCCACTCAAATTCATACATAAGCAAGCAATCAGAGCAAAGCGAAATGGCGCTACCCCTGGCTTGCTATCCATTAGTGTTCCGGCCTGATCAACAAACGCCTGCCTGAGCCAGAGGTATCCACCATGGAGATACCGTCGGCATGTTCAGTAAACTGCCAGTGACCATGCGGCAGGCCGATGCGATAGACAGGGCTGCCATCAGCCGCAAATATGGCCAGCCACATGGGCCTGTGTAAAAAACCATTTGCCACCGTCAGCACATAAGTTTCATCACCGACCCTGAGCTTGGCAGCTTCCAGGCGGCGGTAACTTTGCTCACCGGTAAACGCGGGCGATATGCTTTCTTTCAACAGGAACTGACCATTTCTGCTGATCTGCACTTCATCAATCAGGCTTGCGGTCATCACGCCGCTATCTACCGGCATGCTGCGCTGCTGGCGCGGTGATTTGCGGTAAGTGACCACAAACTCTTGCAAACGCGCTGGCACGCTGCCATCTACCTGAATATGGTGGGCAAACTGGGCAAGATGTTGGTTGGCGTCCGGCAAGCGCCAGACATATTGCTGCCGCACCACCACGACTTCGACCTGGTTACTACGGTATTCAGTCAAGACAGCTTCGCCGCTGTCATAACCCAGCCCGGCCTGAGTTGGTTGAACAGGCATGGTGGTGCTGCAAGCAGCCAAGCCCATTGCCGCCCCGATTACCATCCCCACTGCCATGCCCGCACGCGAACTGGCGCCAAGGCCAGTCTTGCAAAATGCAATAAATCGTTTGGGTTGCAGGGACATGCGATATCTAGCCATATTCATAAACAGCTCGAAGTATCGCGATGGATAAGTTTGGCGACAATGAAATTAGATAAAGTACTGAAATACAGTACTTCAGGTGCAGGTTACTGCCATCTGGCAAATCAAAAACAATGGCAAAATTGATAATTTCCATGTTTGGGTGCAGGTCATTCAAAGACCATTCACAGTCTATTACCAGCAAATTTCCAAGCAGGTGTGGCGGGCGACATGCTAAGCTTCGTCCCGACTAAAACTTCATTATTTTCGTGTTTTATGGATCTACTACTCGCCGTCAAAATCATCATCATGGGTATCGTCGAAGGCTTGACGGAATTTTTGCCCATCTCCTCCACCGGTCACCTGATTTTGACAGGGAGTTTGCTCAACTTCACCGGCGAAAAGGTGAAGGTCTTTGAGATCGTCATACAGGCAGGTGCGATTTTCGCTGTGTGCTGGGAATACCGCGCCAAGATCGCCAGCGTCGTCAGCGGCCTGGGCAGCGATCCCAAGGCGCGCAAATTTGCCCTGAACCTCATCGTCGCCTTTTTGCCAGCAGCCGTACTGGGCTTGCTATTTTCCAAAAAAATCAAGGCCGTCTTGTTTGCGCCAGTACCGGTTGCCCTTGCCTTCATCATCGGCGGCATCATCATCCTGTTTGTTGAGCGCAAACATGCAGGCGCTGACAACCACGACAATAGCCATGCGCGCATACAAACCGTGGATGATATGAGCCTGCTGGATGCATTGAAGATAGGCCTGGCGCAATCGCTGGCACTGATCCCTGGTACCAGCCGTTCTGGTGCAACGATTATTGGCGGCATGCTGTTTGGCCTGTCACGCAAAGCTGCAACTGAATTCTCTTTCTTTCTGGCGATACCTACCCTGCTGGGTGCCACTGTGTATTCGCTGTACAAGGCGCGTGAAGATTTGTCGATGGCTGACTTGCCCATGTTCAGCCTGGGTACGGTTGCGGCATTTATATCAGCCTTCTTTTGCGTGCGCTGGTTGTTGCGTTATATCAGCTCGCATAATTTCAATGTGTTTGCCTGGTACCGTATTGCCTTTGGTATCATGATCCTGATCACCGCCTACACTGGCGCGATTACCTGGGCAGACTAATTGGTGACAACTGAGGTGACAACAGAATTGACAACGGCAGTGACAGCAGCGGGCTATAGCAATACCGGGACCAGCGACAATACAGTAGACCAGGCTTTGCATTTATTGCAGACCATCTTCGGCTACCCGGCTTTCCGCTCCCAGCAAGGGCAAATCGTTGAGCATGTCGTCAATGGCGGCGATGCCCTGGTGCTGATGCCTACCGGTGGCGGTAAGTCCCTGTGTTACCAGATACCGGCATTGATACGCGATGGCGTAGGCATAGTCGTATCGCCACTGATCGCCCTCATGCAGGACCAGGTCGATGCCCTGGCCGAGGTGGGTGTACGTGCCGCCTTCTTGAATTCCACCCAGAGCTTTGATGAAATCCTGGCGGTGGAAAAGAAGATGCGCGAAGGCGATATTGATCTGGTATATATCGCCCCAGAACGCCTGCTGACCCAACGCTGCCTGGAACTGCTGCAAGTTGTCAACATCGCCCTGTTTGCGATTGACGAGGCCCATTGCGTTTCGCAATGGGGCCATGATTTCCGCCCTGAATACATCAAGCTATCAGCGCTGCATGAGCGCTTTCCTAACGTACCGCGAATTGCCCTGACAGCAACGGCTGACCAGCAAACCCGTGATGAAATCATTCATCGCCTGCAGCTGGAAAACGCAATGCAGTTCGTGTCGTCTTTTGACCGCCCGAATATCCGCTACCAGATCGTCGAAAAAGCTAATGGCCGCAAGCAATTGCTGGACTTCATTACGGCCCAGCACAGCGGTGATGCTGGCATCGTGTATTGCTTGTCACGCAAAAAGGTCGAAGAAACTGCTGAATTTTTGAACGAAAACGGTATTAGCTCCCTACCCTATCATGCCGGTATGGACTTGCAAGACCGCAGCCGTAACCAAGCGCGCTTCCTGCGTGAAGATGGCATCGTCATGTGCGCCACCATCGCTTTTGGCATGGGCATAGACAAACCCGATGTACGCTTTGTCGCGCATCTGGATTTGCCAAAAAGCATAGAAGGCTATTACCAGGAAACTGGCCGTGCAGGCCGTGATGGCGCTACCGCCAATGCCTGGATGGCATATGGCTTGCAGGATGTAGTACAACAGCGCCGCATGATTGATGAGTCAGAAGCCAATGAAACCTTCAAGCGTGTGCAAAGTGTCAAACTCGACGCCATGCTCACGCTATGTGAAACCCTGAATTGCCGGCGTGCCCACATCCTTGAGTATTTTGGTCAGAAGGCTGAGCCTTGCGGCAATTGCGACACCTGCATCAGCCCACCGGTTTCTTTTGATGGCAGTGTGGCGGCGCAAAAAATCCTGTCCACAGTCTATCGTGTGGACCAGCGCTTTGCAGCTGGCCACGTCATCGACATCCTGCGTGGCATTGATACTGAGCGAGTGCAGCAATGGCGGCATGAAAAACTGTCCACCTATGGCATAGGCTCAGACAAGAGCGAAGCCGAATGGCGCGCCCTGCTGCGCCAGATGATCGCCCTTGGCCTGGTCGCCGTCGATTATGAAAACTATAGCTCACTGAAACTGACAGAAGCATCACGTGCGGTACTGCGCGGTGAAATCAAGGTGCAGTTACGCCAGTACAAAAAAGCCGAGAAAGCCGTCAAGCACAAACGCCAGTCAGCCAAGGACTTTGCCGAATCCGATCTCGACAGCAAAGCCCAAACCGTATTCGACAAGCTGCGCTGGTGGCGGGTGGAAACGGCACGCACCCATAACGTGCCAGCCTATGTCATCTTCCCTGACGCCACCCTGCGTGAAATCGCTCGCCAGCAGCCCGCTACCCTGTCGGCTCTGCGTGCGATATCCGGCGTGGGTGACAAGAAACTGGAAAGCTACGGTAAAGAGATTATTAGTCTGATTGAGGAATTGCAGGTTTAGTGTTTTGTAGGGCAAACCTGGCCGGATAGGAGTTCGGCCAGATAGTCTGCAAGCCCACAGCAACACGACGCATTTCACTTGAGTTTGGACTTTTGTTCCCGCACATAAGTCAATTCATTACGCGCTTTGACATCGTTTTTATCAAGCTCCAGACATTGCAAGTACACTTGCTCTGCCTCGTCCAGCTTGCCTTGTTCAACAAAGACGTAAGCCTTGCCGCGCATAGCCTGGCCTAGCTCGGCATTTTTTGTGGCTGGTTCTGAGTATTTACCTGCGTTTTTCTCAGCCAGCTCGAAAGCGTTTAAAGCCATTTGCCAATTTTTCTCTTGTTGATAAACATGTCCAAGCTCTGCGCGATATTGAAAATTGCCAGGCGAGAGTGCAATAGCACGTTCGAGCAATGGCCTGGCTTCACCCAATTGTCCCAAGCTGACGAGTGCATAGGCCTTCAAATAATAGGCGTCAGCCCAGTTGGCGGACAACACCACGGCACTATTCTTACTCTGATTGGCCGATTCCAATAAATAAGCCAAGGACTCAGCAGTAGATCGGGCACAAAATATTTTTTGCTTGCTGCCCTTATATTTTCGCTCATAACTGGTAATCACCTTGTCAAAATAAGGGATAGCCTGTTTGATTTTTCCAGACCTGACCAGGCTGGCACCTTCATTAAGAACTTGCAGGTATTGCGCTTCTTCTGCTGGAGCCGCTTTGTTCTCTTGCGCCCAGACCGGGGCCTGCAAGGCTAAAAATGTTGATATCAATAAATTAAAGATTAATTTCAAGGATGCTCCCGGGTTCTGTCATGAAGGATGCTTTGCTTAGGCTTATCTGCAAAACAAGCATTACGATGTTGCCAAATATTAAATGAGATACTAAGCGAGAAGATGCTAAGCGAGATCAAGTTTAGCCAGAAATAACTGATTACTTAAACTCAACAAAGTCATATCTGAACAAATCTGCATCTGCTACTTTTTTTGGTTATCCAACCAAATTTATCTTGCAGATAACAAGCGCTTCGCATAATATTCAAATATTGGTTATTCAACCAATAATTATTCGCTTAAATTAATACAGGCACACCAAAGCCAATCATGAACCATCAAATTGCCCTCGAACAAGGAGAGACGTCAGATCTTTCATCCCGCAGCAAAATGACTGGCAAGCGTGGCCGGGCGATCATGCTATTGGTGTTTCTTACTTTACTAAACATCCTGAACTTTGCCGACCGTTTCCTCATGCAAGGTTTTGCAGTAGACATGATCCGTGATCTGCATTTGAGCAACCTTGAATTCACTTTATTGACCGGCTTTGTTTTCACCACGTTTTACACGGTGATGGGATTGTTCATGGGGGCGCTGGCAGACCGCGTACACCGGCCACGTCTGATTGCCATAGGTATTTTTAGCTGGAGTGCGCTGACTGCAGCCACCGGCTTTGCCAATAATTTCATGCAACTGGGTCTGGTGCGCATGTTCACTGGCGTCGGTGAAGCGACCTTGACGCCTACAGCTTTGGGCTTGCTGGGAGATAGATTCAGGCAAGATCAACGCGCTTTCGCTGCAGGCTTCTACTATCTGGGTGCCCCCATAGGCATAGGTGCAGCTTTTATTATTGCTGGCACTCTGGGGGCTGCAATAGGCTGGCGCAATTGTTTTTTTGCTCTGGGCGCAATCGGTGTGGTGTTGACTGTTTTTTTGTTTTTCTTGCGTGAACCACGTGACGAACAAGAAATAAAATAGGCTGCCAGCAAACGCCCTGTCACTGCCGTCTATGCAGAAATCCTGCAAGCCTTGCGTGCGTCGCCCGCTTTGTGCTTGCTCATCCTGGGTGGTGTCCTGGTGATTTTTGCCCAGGGTGCATTTGTGCTTGACCAATTATGGCTGGTGCAAGAACGGCACATGAATCAAAAATCTGCCCAGCAGCTGGCTGGCGTCATGTTTATCGCTGGTGGTGTGCTGGGAGCACTGCTGGGTGGCTATCTTGCGGATCTGCTGCAAGCGCGCCGTGCCGGTGGGCGCTTATGGTTCCTGGCGTTGATTTATCTGCTAGGTGTACCGGTAGGCTATATCTACCGCCTGCTTGATACCACGGGCATGGCGTTTTATATCTGCATGTTCATAGGCAGCATGATGATTACCATAGGATATGGCCCCTTATTCGCCTGTCTGCAAGATCTGGTACCTGCGCAATTGCGCTCTACCATGACAGCATTCATGATCTTGTGCATGACCTTGTTCGGCACTTCGCTTGGCAACCTTGCCGTGGGTGGCTTGGCTGACGTGTTCAGAACCGCTGCCTACAGTACACCTATCACCATCGCCGTGATGGTGACCATGACACCCTGTTTACTGGCGATACCTTGCTTCGCCATGGCGGCAAGAATAATGGAAAAAAATGACGGGCAACTTAATTAATTCAGCTTAATTAATTCAAATCGGCCAGTATCGCATCGATCTTTAATTTGGCGTCACGGATAACGGCAAGCTTGGCTTCGGTTTCGCTGCTTGCCTTGAAGGGGCCACTGAATTGCTGGGCAATTTCCAGTCCTTCAGCACCATACTTTTGCACTTCGCCACTGGTAGACCAATGACCATCGGGCCTTGGAAAGGCGATCACAAAAATATCATAATTCTTGTAATGCATGGTGGGTGTTCGCTCAATTGCAGCTTGAAATCTGCTGTTCATGCTAGCTCCTGATCAGGTATGTCAGTACCTGTAAAACTGTATAAGTAGAATGTGGGAACAATACCTTAGATGTCAGACACGCTGGACTGGCATAGTCGGCAGATAATGCTTACACCGGTTTGTAAAAATTGTTGGGGGGACTAAATCAATTGATTCATTAATTCATGTCTTTGCCTGAATACCGAATTTCAATATTCAAAAACAGCAAGCACCCTCACACCTCGGTGAGCTGCGCCACGCAAGCGTAAGGCGCCTTTTTCGCTGAAGCGGTATTCCAACCAAAGATGGTCATTACCGCTTTGAGAATAGCGCAGGCCGAACCTGGACAAAGTGCCCGGTTTTTCCTGCTTACCGGGAAGATTGGCAGACTGACTGTAGTACTCTTTCGTGACACGGGTATACAAGTCCTGTCCATTCGCTGCCTGAGTACTTCCCCCTCTGCTGGCAAGCTGCGCGTCAGTAACTGGTGGCACAGGTGGGCCATTCAATTCAGCTTTGTCAGCTACATTGTCAACCACACGCGCTGGCGCTGCTTTTTCATTCAATACGCTGGCATCGTCAGGCTGCCTGGATTTCCTATCAATGGCAGGCAGCTCTTTAGATAGTTCTTTGGAGAGGCTGGCCTGCTGCGCGATCATTTCAGTGTCCGGGGAAAATATTACTTCTTGGGCACAGGCGAATTGTGCATACATCAGCAGGCTGCATACGACCAGGGCTAAATAGTGAGCGCTCATGATCATCTCTTCACGAAAAATGAAGTGAGCAAGATCACGGCCAACATTCCATACAAGATGAGTTGTGGCGTATGCATGATCTTCCCCCTCGGTCAGATTGTGTTTGTTGCAGTCAATTTTCGACCAGGTTCATATGCCCTGGCAACTTGGAATATGAACGACCTTGTGGCAATTCTATTCTGATATGGGCGTATTCCCATTCAACTTCATTCGCTTCCGCCGCAGCCTTTGCGGTCCGTAATGCAACGAGCAACCATTGATGTGCCGGTGCTTTATTGATACCGATGATAATCATGATCTTACCCATGCAGAAGATTTATATAATTTTTTACGTTTCTTTTTTGCTTCTTTTTTTGCTTCTTTTTTACTTTATTTATTACTACTTATTGCTTACTGCTCTTATTGTTCTTATTGTTCTTGCCGTTTAATACGCCTGCCATAATCAACTGCCTGCTCCAGTTCTGCCTTGTTCATGCCTGAGCGGCCCCGGATATTCTTCCTGCGTGCTTCCTGATATAACTGCGCAAAAGTGCGACCTGCAGGTCCGCTATGTGAATGAAGTCCGCCACGCCTCCCCGCAGGAATATCCTGCTGGGAGGTATTGCTCGCTTCTTTGCTTTCACCATGCTGCGCCCTTTCTTTGTTAACGGTGCGTGCAGCAATTTCTGTAGCCAAACCGGGCTTACGGCCACTTTTAATTAAACCATCCTTGATATGTTTGAACTGGCGCTCTCTTTTTGCGCTCCAGGTGGCTTGTGGCATTGTCAACTCCCCGTATCTGATTTCCAACTTACTCCGCTACTCTTCCCTGCATCCATGACCTGTATACTAGCCTCCAGCCTTAAAGAACAAAATCGGACGAAGACGATAGTTACGTAAGATTACGCTGACGAAGTTGCTGTAATGCAGTGCAAGCTCGGCAAGGCGCAAGATCGATGTGCAACAGGGTAAAATTGTGCAAATTACTACTGACAAATGAATTGCCATGACCCAGATAACAACTGAAGATACGTATGTCGCGCACTGAACGCCTGCTACAGCTGATGCAAGTCCTGCGCCGACACCGCTATCCCGTTAATGGTGCAAGCTTGTCACAAGAACTGGGTATCAGCCTGCGCAGCCTGTATCGCGATATCGCCACATTGCAAAGCCAGGGCGCAAAGATTGCTGGTGAAGCTGGCATAGGCTATGTCTTGCAACCCGGCTTTACACTGCCACCTTTGATGTTCACTGAAGAAGAAATCGCCGCCATTGCCCTTGGCTCAAAATGGGTGGCGCAGCAAGCTGACCATAAACTGGCATTGGCTGCGCGTGATGCATTGGCAAAAATCGCTTCGGTCTTGCCAGCAGAAGCGCGGCTGGAACTGGAAACCAGCGGCTTGCTGATCGGCCCCGGCTGCAAGAGTGACGGCAATGATGAACAATTACGCCAGATACGCCTGGCCATACGCAAACAGCACAAACTCGTGCTGGAGTATCAGGATGAAACCGGCCAAGCCAGCGAGCGCACCATCTGGCCCTGCGCCCTGTCCTTCTTCGATAACCTGCGTATCATTGTCGCCTGGTGTGAATTGCGCAATGATTTCCGGCATTTCCGTACAGACCGCATACAGGGCTTGCAGGTAGCCGACCAAACCTATCCGCGCGCCCGCCAGGCTTTGTTGAAGGAATGGCGTGAACAACAGGGGATCAGGCCTGAGCGTTAATACATCATGTTTTTGCAGTCACAAGTAAATACTAAAACTGACATACTCAATCGACGTGCGTCTCCTGGACTGGCAAACCCGCCTCTTTCATTTTCGCCGCGATCATTGCGCCTAAGACCATGTCCGTGATGGTCAATTCCTTACCATTTTCAGAGTTTGCCTTGTAAAACCCTCTATTGTGAGAATCAAAAATGACTTTCAATCCTAGCGATGCAGCAGAAGCAGACAAGTGCCGGGCCTCGATATTTCCAAGGCACTCTTTGCTTGTGTAGCTTGTACAAGCTTTTAATATGCTGTACACATGCGACAGTGATTCACGTTCGAACTCTGGTAGCAATTTGTGCAAATTAATAATGTCACTTTTGCTTGGTCCTCCTGCTCCAAACTGAAATCGAAAATTCCATATTACGTGATCTAATATTGTCAGTGTCCATCCGGGCTGACTGCCATCCCACAAGTATGTGTATTCCTGCAAATTCATTTTTTCTCAGCGAATGAGGTTCGCATCCAATAATAAAAGGAAAAAAATCTTCTCTATGATAATGGCAACCACCTTAACCGTGTCATTATCCTGAGGCGTGAATATCCTCAAATGATCAGGACAATTTGAATGCGACTAGTCTTATTCAGTTTTATAATGCATTCTGGAATCTAGCATGTGTTGCACTTAACAATCTCAGAAAAAATGATGAAAGCCAAGACGGACACCACAGCAGACATACACAAGTCCGCCAGCAAAGAACAGCGCCGTTTGCAAATGGCTGATATTGCGCGGCTGGCCGGGGTCTCTACCTCGACGGTGTCACGTGCCCTGAGTGGTAGCAGCCTGGTCAATGATGAGACTCGTCAGCGCATTGCTGAGCTGGCACGCTCACTCAAATATTCCATCAATATTGATGCCCGCAATTTGCGCCTGAAGCAGACACGCACGATTGCCGTAGTCGTGCCCTTTGATTCTGAAACCCGCCAGCATTTATCGGACCCCTTCTTCCTGGGCATTTTAGGTAGCCTCGCCGATGCATTGACCGACCGTGGCTTTGACATGCTGTTGTCACGCATCGATGCAGAGCATCTGGATAACGCGGCGCAGATTTTTGATACTGGCCGTGTACTGGGCGTGATACTGATAGGCCAGTGGCGTCACCATGACCAGTTGAACCAGCTGGCTGCACGCCACGTGCCCATCGTGGTTTGGGGTGCGCAATTACCGCAGCAATTGTATGTGACCGTGGGTAGTGACAATGTCACTGGCGGGCAAAAAGCCACTGAGCATCTGCTGCAAAGCGGCCGCAAGCGCATCGCCTTTTTTGGTGACACGCAATTGCCTGAAGTAGCGCAACGCTATGAGGGTTATTGCAAGGCGCTGGCGCAGCACGGCATAACTCTTGACGAGAAACTGGTCGTCCCTGCTTCCTTCATAGAAGAAGGTGGCAAACTGGCAGTGGCAGAACTGTGCAGCCGCAAAACCAGCTTCGATGCCCTGTTTGCCTGTAGCGATTTGCTGGCCATGACCAGCATCAACAGCCTGCGCGAAAATAATTACCGTGTGCCGGATGATGTCGCCGTGGTTGGTTACGACGACATAGAACTGGCACGCTACTTTCACCCGCCACTGACTACCGTACGCCAGCCTATGGCACAAGCTGGCCTGGCACTGGTCGATGCCCTGTTGACCCTGATAGAAGATGGCAATAGCGAGGCGCAGTTATTACCTACTGAATTGATGATCAGGGCGAGCAGTGTTTGTATTGGGTAGTGCAACTCATGTGAGATTTTCCTTCGCTGGCAATGTTTCTTGCCTTTCAAATTCTCTTGTAAAAATTTCGCCCTTCCGTTAACTGGTGCATTGGAACACACCCTGCGGGGGCAGGGCAAGCGTAGTTTATTCAAATTATGACTATACGCTGCAACCGATTGCAATAACTCATAAGAATTTGAAGTATTCCTACAGAAAACCTCAATACTCCCCCTTGATTTTCATTGTGCATCGCAATATAAATGACTCTATTCAGCCACTCTGTTGCTCACAAAACACAAAGCCTGCCAGATGCTCTTGTTACATTGTGATGAGCGCGAATAACCGGGAAATCTGCTTAAATTTCATAGTACGCAATCCTTTGCCCCAAAATCTTCTTTTCCCCCGCCTTCCACACCATTAAATTTACCATAAAGAAATGTTGCACCATTTTATTGCAACGCATCTTTGCAATCGATTGCAATAAAATGTAATTTACCAGATAATTCTCTTCACCTGCACTACAAAAGATCTTCAACAGCGTTTGCCTTGGCAAACCAGGGATCGCAAAAAAGCGCCATAGAGTACGACGGCTGGTTTTCAAATTAAATCTGCCTGAACGTCCAAAGAGCGCGGCGAAAATTGTTGGAGGTCTTTTGTGACTGACACAGCATCACAGCTACCAGCGTGATGCGGATGTTCAGGCAATAAGGTAAGACACACGCATGCGCAGACTTATTCTGCGCGGCTTTATAAAATGATGACAGCGGAGACAGCAATGAAATCATCACACATCAAAATGACGCGCATGGCCAGCGTCATTTCCCTGGCCTTACTGCACATGAACGGTGCATGGGCGCAAGACAATACAGCAGCAGTAGACAAAGATAAAAACTCCCTGAACTTGAATTCCGTCATCGTGACGGGTACTCCTACAGGCACTTCAAAGATGAAGGCCAGCGTATCCATCAGTACCATTGATGCTGACCAGATCTCTCAATCAGCCCCGACCAATGCGGCAGAAATTTTGCGCTCTATCCCTGGTGTGCGTGCAGAATCATCAGGTGGTGAAGGTAATGCCAACCTGACTGTGCGCGGTGTGCCTATTTCTGCCGGTGGTGCGCGCTATGTGCAATTCCAGGAAGATGGTTTGCCACTGCTGCAATTTGGCGATATCGCCTTCGTCACACCAGACATGTATCTGCGCGCCGATGGCAGCCTTTCACATCTGGAAGTAGTACGCGGTGGCACGGCATCAACAATGGCCACTAATTCACCAGGCGGCATCATCAATTTCATCAGCAAGAATGGTAATGAAAAAGGCGGCAGCATAGGCATCAGCAAGGGTGTGGATTTTAGCCAGACCCGCTTTGACTTTGATTACGGCGCGGCTCTGTCTGACAAGACACGCGCCTTTATCGCTGGTTATTATCGCAGTGGCGACAGCTCACGCCCAGCTGGTCTGACAGCTGAAGAAGGTGGCCAACTGCGCGCCAATATCACGCATGAACTGGACAATGGCTACCTGCGCCTGAGCTTCAAGCATCTGGACGATAAAACACCGATGAACATGCCAGTGCCAGTCAGGACGGTGAATGGCAATATCTCGGAACTGCCCGGCATAGACCCGCGCACGGCCAGTTTTTATTCCCCCTACTGGACACGCGATATTGTTCTCGACAAAAACAATAACAAGATAGCGACGAATGTGAACGATGGCCTGCATGTCGTCAACAATGCCTTTGGTGCAGAAGCATCCTTGAAACTGGGTGGAGGCTGGACCCTGGATGAAAAATTCCGCAAGTCGAATAATACAGGTCGCTTTATTTCCATCTTCCCGGCTGATGCTGGTGTCAGCGGTGCCGCAGCAACGAATATGACTTACGCCACCGGCCCCAATGCGGGCAAGGCATACACTGGTGCAGCATTTACGGCAACGGTCTTCAATACCTCAATCGATGACCTGGGCAGTACCGTCAATGACATGAAATTGTCCAGGGTATTTGAGACATCCAGCGGCAAGTTCGCCACTACCGTAGGTTGGTATTCGTCCCTGCAAAACCTGGGCGTGACCTGGAACTTCAATCAATACCTGATGCAGTCCAGCGGTGACAAACCTGCACTGCTGAATTCAAATGGCACGATTGCCGGAACACCTGGCTTACTGGCACAAGGTACAGATGTGTTCGGCGGCTGCTGCAACCGCAATATCGATGCGCAATACAAGACCAATGCCATGTATGCCAACCTCGGTTGGGAAAGCGGTAACTGGAACCTGGATGGCAGCCTGCGCTATGACAAGCAGGATGCCAGCGGCACCTTCAACCAGGCAGTCAATCAAAGCTATCGTGCGGCCAATACCAAATTCATCAACTACGGCGTGAACCATACGTCTTACTCTTTCGGTGCCAATTATCGTGTCACCAAAGATGTCGCCGTGTTTGCCCGCGTCAGCGAAGGCATCGCCTTCAATGCCGACCGCATCATGTTTGGCAACCCGCTGGATGGCAGCACACCGATCAGTACCAATATCGTCAAGCAAACCGAGGCAGGTGTGAAATGGAAAGCCGGCAGCTTCAGCAGCTTTGTGACCCTGTTCCAGGCGAAGACAGAAGAATCAAATTTTGAGGCAACAACACAAAAATTCACCGCCAATAACTACGATGCCAAAGGTGTGGAAATCGAAGCCAGCTATCGCTACAACGCCTTCCGTGTCACTGGTGGACTGACCTACACCAACGCCAGCATCACGGCAGCGAATGACAAATCAGTGGTCGGCAAGACCCCACGCCGCCAGGCCAGCTACACCTATCAGATTGCCCCCACCTATACCATGGGTGAAACCGTCTTCGGTGCCAGCCTGATAGGTACCAGCAAGTCTTACGGTGACGACGCCAACACCCTGATCCTGCCCGCCTTCCACGTCCTGAACGCCTTCGTCAACTACAACATCAACGACCACGTCCAGGTCTCACTGAGCGTCAACAACCTGACGAACAACATAGGCTACACCGAAGTAGAAGGCGACGGACACGCAGCAAGATCCATCAATGGACGCAGCATTAAAGCGTCACTTAAGTATAGTTTTTAAGAAGCTAGGATGGAGCGCAGCGAACATCTCCCTCCCGTGCGTAGGAAGCGTGGAGGGGGTGTAGCGAGCGGCGTCAGTTTGGGTTAAGACGCGCAGTCGTACTTTAAGTACGTCGAGCATCGCAGACCCAAAATCACGCCGCGCAGTAGCCCCATCCACGCTTCCGGCAATAGTCCCTGGTAGCACTTTAGGCTCCCCTACACCCCCAACATGTGGGGGAGCCATTTTTACTGACCCGTTTTTTCTAAGGCACTGCCTGCACCATGTCTGTCGCATCGAACACAGCACCATTCCTCACAGCCTTGCTCAGCAAGCTAGCACCGGACATGCACGCGAGCATAATGTCCAGGCTGGCAAAACATCTCCCCGATTTATATAAAACGCTGCAGACCCTGTATGGTGATAAATTCAGTAATGAACAAGCTTATGCCACATGGCTGACAGAACTCTTGCAAGTCACAGGCGAGGCCATCGCGGCACGCCCCCTGCCCTTGCAAGCTCTGGATGACGCCAGAAGTGCAGACAAGAACTGGCTCACCAAAGAAAACATGTTTGGCTATTGCTGCTATGTAGACCGCTTTGCCGGTGACTTGCGCGGCGTGCAAAAGCGTATCCCGCATCTGCAGGAACTTGGCGTGACTTACCTGCACTTGCTCCCTTTTTTAAAAGCCCGTGCTGGCGAAAATGATGGTGGCTTTGCCGTAGCCGATTTTGATGCGATAGAACCGCGTCTCGGCAATATGGCGGACCTGGAAGAGCTCAGCACTGCCCTGCGTGCAGCAGGGATTAGCCTGTGTTCTGACTTTATCCTCAACCATGTGGCAGATGATCACCCCTGGGCTATCGCGGCAAAGCACGGTGACCCGCACTACCGCGATTATTTTTATCATTACACTGACCGCACAACCCCGGATAATTTTGAAAAAAATCTTGGCCAGGTTTTTCCGCAAGTTGCCCCTGGCAATTTCAGCTTTGTACCTGAACTGCAGGAATGGGTATGGACTACCTTCTACCCTTACCAGTGGGATTTAAATTACAGCAACCCCAAGGTCTTTGCCGAGATGGCGGCAGCCCTGTTGCGTCTGGCGAACCGTGGCATCGAAGCTTTTCGCCTCGATTCCACCGCTTTCTTGTGGAAGCGCGCAGGCACAAAATGCATGAACCAGCCAGAAGCACACCAGATTTTGCAAGCCTTGCGCAGCCTGGTGGATATCGCCGCTCCCGGCGTCTTGCTAAAGGCTGAAGCCATTGTTGAAACGGCAGAACTGCCCGCCTACCTTGGCAGCAACGATGAGACAAATTCAAAACAGGAATGTCACCTTGCCTATCACAGCAGCCTGATGGCAGCCTCCTGGGTAGCGCTGGCAGAACAAGACACCAGCCTGTTGCGCCATGTATTTGCTGGCACGCCAGCACTACCGCAACAAAGTAGCTGGCTGACTTATGTACGCTGCCACGATGATATAGGCTGGAATGTGCTGCGGCCTGAAGCCAGTATGGAGGCAGAAGATGTACAGCAAAGGCTGGCCAGGGTATCCCGCTTTTATAGTGGCGACGACAGTTATGCCCGCGGTGCCAGCTTCCAGGCCAATGACCCGGCAGCAGTACACGGCACGGTCGGCATGGCTGCGGCGCTGACCGGCTTTTCCAGCGCACAAACAGCAACAGAAAAACACCTGGCCAGGCAACGTCTGCTACTCTTGTATGGGCTGAGTTTTTGTTTTGGCGGCATGCCGCTGATCTATATGGGTGATGAGCTGGCGCAGGTGAATGATGAGGCATATCAGCAAGTTCTGGCACAGTCTGCAGATAGCCGCTGGCTGCACAGGCCCGTCTGGGATAAAGAATTATATGGGCAGCGTCATTCCAGCTCGCATGATGCTGGTGCTGTATTCAATGCGCTTGCTCATATGTTGCAGCAACGGCGGCAATTGCCGCAACTGGCAGCGCAAGCTGCACGGTATTTGTTGAATGCAAAAGATCCTGCCGTGCTGGCTTTCTTGCGTGGCAGCACGGATGCACCTTTGCTGTTTTTGGGGAATTTTTCAGGACATAGTATCAGCTTGAATATAGCGGAACTGTTGGCGGGCTATGATACTCCTGGACAAGGCTGGATTGATCAGTTGAGCAAGCTTGATGTTGATCTTACCGTGACATTACAAGCATATTCGCAATTGTGGTTGGTAAGGAAACAGGGAAATATGACCAAAAACTAACTCCCTCCCCTTCAAGGGGAGGGCTGGGGTGGGGATGGGGTTCGGTAAAAAATACTTGCCAACTTAATTGAAGAAACCCATCCCCATCCCGACCTTCCCCTTGAAAGGGAAGGAGAAAACTGGATATTGCACAAATACTCGCCTTTCGTAATTTTCGCAATTCAAGCCCGCTAACAGAAGAGAAACCCATGTCATTGCAAAGCAAACCCATCATCATCTTTGGCGAAACCCTGATCGATGACTTCCCGGATCAGCCTGTAGTTGGTGGCGCGCCTTTCAATGTGGCACGCAGCCTGGGTTATTTTGATTGTGCGCCCCTGGTGATTTCTCGCGTGGGCAATGATATGACTGCAGAATTGATACGCGCTGACATGCAACGTTTCAAATTGTCTGCAACTGGCTTGCAGACTGACCAGCACTACCCTACTGGACGCGTCAAGGTGACGCAAGACGATAGTACGGACAAGGCCAAACACCATTTCGAGATTTTGGCTGAGCAGGCATATGATTATATAGACAGCCAGGCGGCCACAACAGCCATGCAACAAGCCAGCCCCGTGCATGACCAGGGTATCTTTTACTTTGGCACACTGGCACAAAGAAACCCTGTATCACGCGCAGCCTTGTATGCTTTGCTTAAAGAGACAAAGGCAATCAAATACCTGGACTTGAATTTACGTGCCATGCAATACAGCCTGACGACGATAGAACAATCATTGCAGTTTGCCGACATACTCAAAGTCAATGAAGAAGAATTGCAGATACTGGCAGAAATTTATCTGAGCAAACCAAAACAAGTGAGCGAATGTGCACTGGATGATGCAGATATTCAGGTTTATGCAACAGCATTAATCCAGCTATTCAAGCTGCAAGCCATCATCACCACCCTGGGTGAACGCGGTTATGCCTATCTGGATAAGTCTGGGCAATACCTGCGTAGTGCAAGCGAAGCCGCCAAAGTTGAAGTCGTTGATACCGTAGGCGGTGGCGATGCCTTCTCCGCCATCTTTTTACTTGGCATGCAGCGCGGCTGGCCACTGCTCACCAGCCTGCAACGTGCCCATCAATTCGCTGCAGCCATCTGCGGTGTACGTGGTGCAGTTGCCAGCGATGCAGGCTTCTATGAACAATGGCAACAGCGCTGGGATACTGAAACCCTGCCAGCAACTGCAAGCGGCGGAGCAAAACCATGAATGCAGCCACAGCCAGCCCGCAACAGGTGACAGGCAAACCCCGTCTGTCATTCTGGCAAATCATCAACATGAACTTTGGTTTTTTTGGCATACAGTTCAGTTTTGGTTTGCAGCAAAGCAGCATGAGCCCCATCTATGCCTACCTGGGCGCTGACGAGGCCAGCCTGCCCTATTTGTGGCTGGCAGGTCCGGTGACAGGTTTGCTGGTGCAACCGCTGATCGGCGCCATGAGTGACCGCACTGTCAGCCGCTGGGGTAGACGCACGCCTTACTTCCTGATTGGTGCCGTGCTGTGCAGCCTGGGCTTATTGATCATGCCCTTCAGTTCTACGCTGTGGATGGCAGCTGGTTTGTTGTGGATACTCGATGCTGCCAATAATGTCACCATGGAACCGTATCGCGCCTTTGTCAGTGACAAACTCGATGCCAGCCAGCATTCTGTCGGCTTCCTGACGCAAAGCGCTTTTACTGGACTGGGGCAAACCCTGGCCTACCTGACACCATCGATACTGGTGGTGGCAGGCATGAACAGCAATAGCGTCAACAGCCATCACATCCCCTATATCGTCATCGCGGCTTTTATCATCGGTGCGGTGTTTTCGATTGCCTCTATCTTGTGGACTTTGAAGACGACGCCAGAGATTCCTCTCACTGCCGAGCAACTGGCACAAATCAGGCAACAGGCCACCGGCTGGCGTGCCACCCTGGCTGAAATAGGTCTGGCAATAAAAGAAATGCCGCCCACCATGCGCCAACTGGCGCTGGTCAAACTGTTCCAGTGGTATGCCATGTTTTGCTACTGGCAATACATCATGCTGTCACTGGGGCGCAGCATATTTGGCACCAGTGATCCCAGTTCTGCCAGCTTTCGTGAAGCAGGATTATTGAATGGACAGATAGGCGCTTTCTACAACTTCATCGCCTTCATTGCCGCCTTCGCCCTGGTGCCCTTTACCCGCCGCTTTGGCCCCAAGATCAGCCACGCAACATGCCTGACACTGGCAGGCTTGTGCATGATGAGCATACCAGCCATACATACGCCAGCGCTATTATTCATCCCCATGGTAGGCGTGGGCCTGGCCTGGGCCAGTATCATGGGCAACCCTTATATCATGCTGGCAGGCAGCATACCGGCAGAGCGCACGGGGGTGTACATGGGTATCTTCAATATGTTTATCGTCATCCCCATGATCATACAAATTTTCACCCTGCCGTTGTATTACCATGCCTGGCTGGGTGGTAATCCTGAGAACGTGATCAGGCTGGCGGGTGGCTTACTGATTTGTGCGGCGCTGGCGGTGGGCTTGGTTAAGCTACAGAAAAAATAGAGCGTGGCCCACTAAACTGGAATCTGCCTGATAAAACTAAAATAGCTAAAATAACTAAGCGCAGCCTGCATATTTTTTCTTTTTGCAAATCTGGAGCAATTTGTCTTTAGCCTTTTGATCATGATGTGCAGCAGCTTCGGCATATAAGGTGGCCGCCTTCGCCATATCAACTGCCTGCTTTGCCAAGCCACGTTCATACATTTGTGCCAGCACTCTTTGCCCAATTGGATTATTTTGTGCTGCGCTCCTGGAGGCAAGGTCATATGCCTTTAGTTCGTCTTTACGGACACCGTCCTCGCCATTCAAATAAGCAATCGCAAGATTGGCTTCAGCATTTGCATCCTTGCCTTCTGCCGCAGCCTGCATCCACACCAATGCTTTCTCTGGATTGCGCTCTACGCCTAAGCCCTTGTCATATAGTATCGCGAGCATGAACTGGGCACCAGCATGGCCTTTTTTTGCAGCCAGCTCGTAAAAATGGGCGGCTTTTCCTAAATCTTGATGACCATTCCTGGTCGCGTAATAATAATTACCCATCATCAATTGCGACCTGAGCTCGCCCTGCTCTGCTGCTTTTGAATACCATTTATATGCTTGCGTTAAGTCTCTTTCAACGCCATTCCCGACATCATAAATCCACGCCAATTGATAAGATGCGTCCGCGCTACCTTTTTCTGATGCCATTTCCCAAAAATAAATCGCTTCAGCTACATTGCGAGTTTTGCCAGCGTGCCCGCTAAAATAATTTTCACCGATTTCCTTGAGCCGTTCTGCATTCAAGAGCAAATCTTCCTGTTTTCTTTCTACCGTGCCCAAGTAACTATTATCTCTGTATGTGCTCTGATCTTGAGTATTTTGTGTATTTTGTGTATTTTGTGAGGGCGGTATAGACCTTACGGCTGGATCTGGCTTCTTGTCCCCCAATCCGGCAATCCAGGATATTAAAAAAAGGCAGAAAAATACACCCAGCGTAAACTTGGCCCTGAAATAAGGTATTTCCTTATTTTCTCGTGAATCTTGAAGTGAGCTCTGCTCCTTTTCAGTAGAAGCATCATGTTGTATAGCCTCGTATCTGGCATACCATACTTCGATATTGTTCCTGCTGGAGATCATGACCGCCCAAACCGGGTATAGATCCAGTATGCGTAGCATCAAGGGGAAGTGTACTGACAGGTAATAGTGTGCAGGCTCGCTTTCATGTCTTGCTTTCATCAGCAAAGCCCACTGGCCTTCTCGGATGGCTTCACTCTTTTTATTGAATTCTGCCTGCTCCAGAAGTGCCCGGCCTAGTATATGTCCACCCTCGCCCCAATTCAGCAAGCGCTTGCTATCTGTTTTCCATCCAAAATGGTCCCCGGCAACATCAAACAATTCGCCATTGCCTGGCTGCCAACCTTGCAGAAGGTATTGCGCAATCATTTGCTCAAAGGCCAAACCGGTTTCCATGTGTATCAGGCGTTCATCATCAAGCGTCTGCAAAAAACGCTCGCCAGCATAGGCTGGCGTATCCAGATGCCTGCGCATGTCTTCTATCATTGCTACGACAATCTGATAGGCAATAGCTTCCGGACTGTTTGCATCATCAGATGCTGCTTGCGCATGCTCAGCAGCAGATGTCTCCTGCGTGACAGCATCTTGCACGGTCGCCCCGGCTGACAGATCAACATCTGGGGCCTGCACCTTTTCCGCAATCTGTTGTCGCTGGTACTGTACCCATGCCATCGCCTCTTCAAAGGCGTCACGCAATTCCTGAAAACCTTCAAGATCAGTTTCCTGGTCTATCAGTTTCAGTTGTTTGGCGTAGACACGCTTGACTGTGCGCTCATCTGCATCCACATCCAAATCGTGTTCAAGGAAAAAGCCTGGCAAATTAGACATAAGAAGTCAGATACAAGAAAGCGGTGACGGGTTACAGGTTGCAGGTTGCAGGTTCAGCGAACAATTGAGCTTGGTCTCACGTCCGCTCCTTGATAACTACATTGAGGGTAATTTGAAAACATGCACAAGTTTTTTAAATACCTGCTTGCATCCTTGTCACCTTGAGCGGCTGCCTTGCCATACCATACTGCTGCACTCACCAGATCGACAGAATACCCACCGAGGCCTTTTTCGTAGACTTGACCAAACATTCTTTGCCCGACAATATCGTTTTGACGCGCGCTTAGCATAAACCAGTAAGCTGCCTTTTTTTCGTCTTTTTCACTGTCATAAGTACCATGCAGCCGTATCATGCCTAACTCGCTCTGCGCGATGGATAGTCCTTTTTCTGCGGCGGCAACAAGCAGGTCCAGCGCCCGCTTACCATCTTTTTTGACGCCAGTGCCAGAGGCATACATATGTGCCAGCCTGACTTGTGCCAGACTATGGCCACGATCTGCCGCCAGCTCATACCAGTGCAGGGCCGCAGCAATGTCTTTGGGCCCGCCCTTACCTTCAAAGTAGTAATCACCAGCCATCACTTTTGCAGCCAGATGACCTTGTTCGGACGCCTTGATAAACCATTTGAGCGCTTCAGCCTCGTCCCTGGCAGTGCCTTCGCCTTCCTGATAGGTCCAGCCTAATTGATACGATGCGCGCACATACCCACTATTGGCGAGCTGCGTCAGACTGCCGATAGCCTTGGCCGCAGATTCAGGGTCTGGTTTTGGTGTCTTGAGTACTGCGAATGCCGCATTGAATTTTTCTTCTGGCGTAGCTGGCGCTTTGACTTGCTGCCTGCCCGGCTCTGGCGTGTCCTTGGTCCACATTCCATGGATAGCCACGCCAAGCACCATGATCACGATAAAGGCCAAATAAATTCTCGACAACAGACGCCCGCCCCGTTTCAGGGATTCAAAAAAGGAGACTTTTTCATAGCCGCTGGCCTTTGCGCGGGGCCGCATTTTAATCGGTTCTTTCTCGGGTGCGTCATCGTTTTCAAATGAGTGGGAAGTGGATTTAGTCGTGGAAAAAGCTTTCCAGGCAAGGAAATTGTCCTTGCTGGTCATCATCCAGATCCAGATTGGATACAGCTCAGCCATGCTTTCCAGTTTTCTCAAGTCCCTGCCACGACTTGTGGCACCTGGCGGGGGCGGCTTTCTGAATTTGAGCAATAAATCTCTTTGACTCTGCTTTTCCAATGTTCCCTGAGACTGGAAAGCACTCATTTCCATGAATGCCAGGTCAAGCAGATGACCTGGCTGCCCCAGATTCAGCATGCGTTTTCTGTCCTTGTTCCAGCTAAAACATTCAAAGGCTGCATCAAGCAATTCGCCATTGCCATAGCGCCAGCCTTTTACCAGATAGGCGGCCAGCATGCGTTCAAATGCATGTCGTGCTTCCATATGATACAAACGTGCATCGTCCAGCACTTGGCGCAGGCAATGACCGGCAAACTCCGGCTTATCCGCCTGGGCACGCATGGCTTTCAGCATTTCGGCAAAGACTTGCTCAGCAAGCGTAGCGGGAGAAAGTCCGGCTGCTTCTGCAGGGCCTGGCTGCCTGGCTTGAGGTTTTGCTTGTGGCTTGGCTTGTGTCTTTGGTTCTGGTTTGGACTCTGACTTTGGTTCTGGTTTGGATTCTGGCTTTGGTTCTGGTTTGGATTCTGGCTTGGCTTGTGATTTTTCCTGCGACTGCGGTTCTTTTTTAAACCTGGGTGGCGTGGGCTGCAGTGGCTGCGGCCAGTTTATCTGATCCAGCGTCTTTTTTACTTTAGATGCCGCTGCATCTTGCTTACGCTCCGGCACTGGGGCCACGGGCCTGGCAGCTTCAGCTTGCGGTTTGGCAATCTCCAATACTGGTTCAACAGCAGGCTTTAGTTCAGCAGATTTATTCTTTTCTTTTTTTGCACTGTCTTCATATTGCGCTGTATCTGGCGTCATCCGGCTGCGATACTTCAGCCATTCCAGCGCATGTTCATAAGATTCGCGCAGGACTTGAAAACCTTCAAGATCATGTTCCTGGTCTATCTTTTTCAGTTGCCTGGCATAGGTGCGTTTGACAGCACGCTCGTCAGCATCGGCAGCGAGTTCGTATTGCTGGAAAAAATAGGGTAGGTTGGACATGATTACAATTAATTATTCGCTGGCCAGGTAAACCAACCAGGCTAGCCGAGCATGTGGTAGCAGTATGGTATGCGGCAGCAGCTTGAGGTTTTGATCTGATTGAAAATACCGCAGCCCTGCCTCTGATTAAATCTGCCTGCCTATGTCTGCCAGAACTGGCACTACCCGAGCCTGATGCAACCGGGGCAGCGCATGTTCAGTTTGGCTGTGGATCAAAATCAGAATGCAGATGACTGTCACTTTCTATCGAAGCCAGGACTTCGGAGAAGCGGGTCTTGGCCGCACTGATGTGCCGTGGATTCTGGGTTTCCAGCACCGCTTCAAATTCAGCAATTTGCTGTCCCAGCCAGTTACGCAGGTCGCCGCGCACTTGCTGGTAAATACGGTCAGCCCTGGCCAGCAGGGTGCGCATTTCCATTGTATCGCGGGGATGCATCTTGATTTTTTCGAGCTCGGCGAAACGTTGCGCCACCTCGGCATCGCTGAGCATGCCGGGGTTACCCTGTATCACCAGCACCTGGCTGTCCTTGCTTTCCACCAGCGTCGCCCTGACTTCGAGCAAACCATTGACATCATAGGTAAAACGCACATCAACACCCTTGCTATCAATATCATTCCCGGCAGGCAAATTCACATCCAGTTTGCCTAGCGGAATATTATCCTTGACCAGGCGCGACTCGCCCTGGTAGATGCGCAGCTCGACCACACGTTGACGTGCATCCATAGGGAAATACCGCTTAACCCGGCTAACAGGCACCGCAGAATTACGCTCTATCACTGGTGAAAAATGCCCAATAGCGTCCTTGCCATCTGCCAGCTTGATACTGACCTCTATACCCAGTGAATACGGTGCCACGTCCGTCATCACCACTTCTTCCAGCGCGGCGTCTTTCATCTTCAGGCCAGCCTGGACTGCGGCACCCATGGCCACGACTTCATCTGGATTGATATCGCTGGTGGGGAAACGGCCAAACATCAATGTCACCAGCCGTTTGATGACAGGCATGCGGGTAGCACCACCTGCCAGTACGATGCTGTCAAGTTCATTGGCGCGAATATTGGTGTCGCGCAGGGCGCGCTCTACCGGTTCACGCATGCGCTTGAGCAAAGGGGCGCAGAGTTTATCCAGCGCCTCTTCATCTATTTCCATGCTCAAGTCATTGCCATCCAGCTGGATTTGCACTGTGGCTTGCTGGCCGGTCGACAAGCTACGCTTGGCCGCCTCGGCAGATGCGCCCAGCCTTTGCATGAACATGGCGTTATTGCGCAAGCTGCTGCTTAAGGTATTACGCTGGAAGAACAGGTCGACAATCGCATTCGTGACATCTTCGCCCCCCAGGAAATTATCTCCGGCAGAGGCGCGTACTTCCATCACGCCTTCAAACAATTCAAGGATGGACACGTCAAAAGTGCCACCACCAAGGTCAAATACCAGGAAGCGGCTTTCACTGTCGAGCTGGTGCATGCCATAAGCCAGGGCTGCCGCACTCGGTTCGTTCAACAGTCGATCGACGGTCAGACCTGCCAGCAAACCCGCCGTGCGGGTGGCTTTGCGCTGTGCATCAGAGAAATAGGCGGGCACGGTAATCACCGCCTCAGTGACAGCTTTACCGAGAAATGCCTCGGCATCAGCCTTCAGCGACTTCAGCACAAAGGCAGACAATTCTTCTGCACGGAATTCACGCTCACCCAGGCGCACTTTCTTGTCACTACCCATGTAACGCTTGAACACTGCTGCCGTGCGCTCAGGATGGGTCTGCAAGCGCTCTCTGGCGGCCTTGCCGACCAAGATAGAACCATCGGCATCCAGACTGACGCAGGAAGGCGTCAGCGTTTCTCCCAGACCATTGGGTACCAGTTGAGATTTGCCATCTTTCCAGACCGCAACCAGACTATTTGTTGTTCCCAAATCAATACCGATGATCATGCTGACACTACTCCCGCGCTTGTTCCAAGCTCAAATCAAATAAAGTGTCATAACATAAACCAAAACAGGTGATTTTTGCGCTGTGCAACAAAAATAATTTGCAAGCGCTGCCAGCCGTCAGGAACTGACGTCCCAAACAGGAGCATAAATCGCAGAGATTAGCGAAAGAAGAGAAGTAGAACGCAGAAAATACTCACAGATATCTCGGCGACAACACCCAGATATCTACTTGCTTAAACTCTACTTGCTTAACCCAGCATGCCTGGGTTGCCAGCCACACCGATCAGGCGCGGCGTATTCAATGTGCGTGGTGTGATCTTTTTATGTGCGCGCAGCCATTGTGCCACCACATCCCAGACTGGCTCGCCCTTGGCGCCTTCTGCCACGGGTGCCCAGCCAGCTACTTTATACACCTTGGTATCAGCCAATGGCTGGCCGTTCAGGCGCATGTCCTGTATGCGCTTGCCCATGGCCGCTGCTGGTTCTATCGCATAGCTCAAACCACCGACGCGTACCATGTCGCCACCTTGCTGGTAGTAAGGATCAGGATTGAACAGGTTGTCGGCCACATCTTCCAGCACGGTCTTGATGGCTGCGCCTGTCATTTCTGTGACGGTGGTATACGAGTAAGTGGTGGCGGTCTGGTCCATCACATGTTCCATGGTGATGGCGCTATTGGGCAACAAGGAAGTGCCCCAGCGGAAGCCGGGTGAAAAAGCAATTTCTGCATTCTTGACTTCCATCAGGGCATCGACAATCAGCTGGTCAAAGCTGCCATTGAAGTTGCCACGGCGGTACAGTGTGCCCTCTGTCATTGCCAGCTTTTCACCCAACTTTGCGGCGTAAGGTGCTCGGATTTTTTGTATCAGCGCCTGCATCTCTGCATCGGCTGGCAGGAAATTGGCAAACACTGGCAACAGCTTGTACTGGAAGCCCTGTATGCGCCCTTCTTTCACATCAAAATCGAGCACGCCAAGGAACTTGCTATTGCTGCCAGCATTGGTCACCAGGGTCTTGCCGCCACCGTTTTCAACGATGACAGGTGCAGGCATGCCGTCGTGGGTATGCCCACCCAGGATGGCATCTATGCCGCGTACACGTGAGGCCATCTTGAGATCGACATCCATGCCATTGTGCGACAGGACCACGACCACTTTCGCGCCCTTGGCACGCGCCGCATCGACGGTCTTTTGCATATTCTCTTCCTGTATGCCAAAGCTCCATTCGGGCACCAGATAGCGCGGGTTGGCGATGGGCGTATACGGAAAAGCCTGGCCGATGATGGCGACTGGTACGCCATTCATTTCTTTCATGACAAAGGCTTCAAAGACCGGATCACCAAAGTCGGTAGTCTGGATATTTTGCGCGACAAAATCGACCTTGCCCTTGAAGTCATTCTCGACGATATGCTTGACGCGCTTGTCACCCAAGGTCATTTCCCAGTGCGCCGTCATGACGTTCACACCCATCTGCAAACAGGCATCGACCATGTCCTGCCCTTTGGTCCACAAGGCCGTCGCTGAACCCTGCCAGGTATCACCTCCATCGAGCAAGAGCGCGCCAGGACGGTTGCCCTTGATGCGTTTGATCAGCGTCGTCAAATGCGCAAAGCCACCGACCTTGCCATAGCTTGCGGCTGCCTGTTCAAAGTTCAGGCAGCTAAAGGCATGTGCTTCAGGTGTGTTGGGCTTGATGCCAAACTGCTTCAGCAAATGCTCGCCCACCAGATGCGGGCTTTTACCGAATGCTGCACCTATGCCCAGATTGACGCTGGGTTCACGAAAATACAGCGGCAACAACTGCGCATGGCAATCGGTGAAATGCATAAGATGGACATTGCCAAAGCGCGGCAGGTCGTAGAGCTTGTCTGCGGCAGGATTCGCCATGGCCGCCTGTGCATCAATCTGCATGCCACCAGCGGCGGCGATGGCCATTACTTGTAAAAAATCACGACGATTCAGACCCATGATGATTTGCTTTCTGTTTTTGGTGTTGTAGTGGCTGTAGGTTTTGAAGTTGGTGTTGGCTTGTTGTTGGTTTTGACGTTGCGGTTGCTTTTGATCTTCATCCGCTTGGGACGAAGCCGTTTGTGTGATGCAGAAAATGGAAAAAGAAGTGTCCGTTGTTTGAGCGTAGCGAGTTTCGGACACTTCCCATTTTTTGCTTCGCACAAACGGGCACTCCCGCAGGGAGCGAGTCTGCGGTCGCCTTTCTTTGAATACTTTCTTTGGCGAAGCAAAGAAAGTATTTCGGCCGCCGGGCCGAGACCCGGCTTGTGTCCACGAAGGGCAACCGCTTTACCAAAGCACACGGCATACAACAAACGCCACTAGGCTCCAGCCTTCGCTGGAGCGACGTAATTTAAGTTAGGCTCACATTAGAGTCACAGGCTTCAACGAAAGCCATATATGAACGATAAAGCCAAGCCCCTCACTTATTCACCGGCGACTCCACATCCAGCAACAGCGCCATCACATCCTTCAACTGTGCTTCAGTCAACACCCCGTTATGCCCAAACCGTGGCATCTTGGAACAGGCGTTATAAGCTTGCGCGTTATACAGTTTGCCCCAGGTATATTTCAAAATCTCAGGACTGGTGCCACGCAACTTGCCGAACTGATACAGTGAAGGCCCGATATTGCCGAAAGAAATCTCTGTCTTGCTCATCTGGTGGCAGGCATAGCAATTACCGCCATTGACTGAACCCATGGCATCCGACGATTGCATGCCACGGCCATTCTGGGCGATTTTCTCGCCGTTTTTCCAGTCACCCATGTACTGGCCATCAACCGGATATTTCACCGTGGCGAGTTGCGCCTGTTCCAGTTTTTTTGCTGGCTTGGCTTTCAGCCCTTGCGGATTGGCGCTACACAGTGCCTGTGCCTCGTCCTGCTGCACCATGCGCTCCATGGTGGCCGGGCCTTTGGATTTGAAGTCGGCCTTCATCATCTCCAGTGCGGCTTTGGCGTAATCTGGTTCTGCAGCAGAAACCAGCGCCGTGCTACAGAAGGCTGCCAGGAAAACACTGATATGGCTTATGCGTGGATTTATACGTAAATTTTTCATGTGCGTCCCCCTCAGCGTTTCAATGCAGGTGCATTCATGACCGCGCCATCGGCAGATTTTGCCAGGAACATGGTCAGTGCAGTGATGGTGTCTGAAGCGTAGTCAGGCACGGGGAAGCGTTGCTGGCGGAAGCAGTCATTGAGTCTATGTTGCATGGTTCTTACTTCGCCCTGTGACACACGGTAAGCTGGCCAGGTCGAATAGGCAGCCTGGGCATTTTCCTTGTTGTTCAGATTGGGCAAGTCTTGCAGGCGTATGCGCTGGCCTTCTGCAGAATGGCAGGATGCGCAGGCGAAATCATGCGAACCGGCACGGTAATAGAATATCTTTTTACCGATTTCATAAGCCTGTTTTTCTGCTGGGTGTTTGATACTGACAGTCAGTTTCATGCCACGTGATTCTGCTGTTAGAAAAGATACCAGTGCTTCAATATCAGACGGGTTGCCTGCAGAGCCGAATGGTGTTTTCACAGCCTGCTCACGCGTCAGGCCTTGCAAGCTCATGCGGCAATGCATGAGACGCTGTTCCAGGTCCATGACCTTGTTGGTATCTTTAAAATAGCGCGGCAATTCTGCATAAGCGCCCTTGGTCACACCCGGCCCTTTACCCAGATCACATTGCTCCAGCGTTTGCTGGTTAGGTCCCATCTTTTTTTGCCAGAGTTCCTGGCCGCGCATTTCCCATAATTCTGCCGGGTTGCCGTCAGCCAGCATTTGCCGGTATTTGGCAATTTCATCGGTCGCAGATGGGCTTGCAGTCTGGGCCTGTGCAGACGACAACACCGAGCATGCCAGTATGACGCACAGCGACATACAGGACAGTGATTTGAGGGCAGGACGTGACATGGTTTTCCTTATCAGGCTATGGCTGCTTCATCAGTACGCTGGTCACCTTTGCTGTCTGTCCAGGTCACCGACACTTTATCACCTTTGACGCCACCCTTGAATTTGAAAGACAGGAAAGGGTCTTTGGAAACCGAAGGGCCAAACTGCGCATCGAGCACCAGTTTGTCTTTCCATTTGGCTTGCAGGTTCTTGATGAAATGTGCGGGTACGACTTTGCCTTCCAGGTCTTTACGCTGACCTGTTTCCATATCGTGACGCATCAATACTTTTACTTCAACGACGTCGCCAGTAACCGCCGCCCGAATACGCATAGGATCGCCCATGATGTCTCCCTTTTTTTGCTAATTTTAAATGAATATTTGATCAAAACCTGAAAGCTCACCACAGAGGCACAGAGACACAGAGAAAAGCATGAGGAAAACGGAAAAATTTATGGCCTGGAATTAAGTATTACGCTGTTGTTAGGCTGAGTGTTGGGCTGGTGAATCGTAGCCCAACCTACGAAGTAACAAGGTCCGTCCCAGTTTGCGTAACAACACTTCGTTTTTCTTCTGATTTTCTCAGTGCTCCTCTGTGTCTCTGTGCCTCTGTGTTGAGAGGTCTTAAAAAATTAACCGCCGCAACCGCCTAAAGTAACCTTGATTTCTTTCGAAGCCACCAGCCATTTACCATCAGCTTTCACCAAGGCATGCACATTCGAGGTTTCACCAACCTTGACGCGGGTGCTGACTGAGGCTTCTGTCCCTTCAGGGATATTAAAAGCGGCAGACATGGCATTCGGGTTTTTTTCTATCAGGATGGCGATGTAGTCGGTATTGGCTGCCTTGCTGCTGACGCTGACGGGCACTACCGCGCCGTTTTCTGCAATATCAGGAGCGGTGATGACGATGTCGGTACTGACAGCCGGGCTGCCGGCACCCAGCGCGGCAAAGGCGTCTTGCAGGCTCTTGGCTTCAAAGACCTTGGCTTGCCATTCGGCGGCGAACACATCGGATGGTTTGAGCAAGCCAGCGGCAAAGGCCAGGCCAAATACCGTGGATATGCGTAAAAAATCACGGCGTTGCTGACCGTCATCGTTGATCTTGATTGCCTGCTTCATTACTATCTCCTGAGTGAGCATTTATCCGGCGCTGCTGATATAACTGATATTGCTGATATTGCGATTTACTGAATTTACTTCATTCGATAAGCTTAACGCGAATTCGTTCCATCGATATGACAAAGCTGAAAAAATCCTTGCTGCTTTACCAAACTTATTGACGCATGATCCAGTCCAGCATGGTCTTGATTTCTGCATCCTTGACATGGCCTTGCGGTGGCATGGGGATATCGCCCCAGGCACCACTGCCACCTGTCTTGATTTTTTTTGTCAAACTCGCCTCGGCATTGGTATCGCCCTTGTATTTCGCAGCGATCTGGGCAAAGCCAGGGCCGACCACTTTATCCTTGATGCCATGACAGGCGATGCAGGCATATTGCTTGGCCAGCTTCAAGCCTTCTTCGGCTGCTGGCGCGCTGACTTTGACAACAGCTGCCTTGTTCAAGTCCACACCACGTACTGCACCAACAGTGCGATTTTGCTCTACCGGGTTGCCGTTGGCACTACGAGCGAAGGCGGGTAATTCTGAGGTGATCTTGACTTCCTTCAAGCAGTCTTTCATGCAGGCAGTGTTCTTCACATCCGGCTTGCCATTGGTTTGCCACAGGCCGTGCTTCTCTGTCATACCGTCACGGTTGGGCATGCGTTTTTGCACTTCGGCGATGTTTTCATCCGACATGACAAAGTCGTCAGCGACGATGCCACCCATGTTCAGCAAATACGCGGTTACTGCAAACACTTCATCCGTGGTCAGGGTCTTGGGTGCATTCCAGGGCATGGCCCGGTTGATGTAATCCCATAGTGTCGAGACTGTTGCCACCTTCATCAATGTGGTGCGTTGCGGCTGGCTATTGCCAGTCAAGGCAGCCACGCGACCATTCTTGACATCATCCTTGGTCGTGCCACCAACGAGAGGCGTAAATACCTGGTTAGATTCGCCGAAAGTGCCGTGGCAAGAAGCGCACTTGCCGTCCCATACTTGCTGACCCTGGTCAACACTGCCACGCCCTTTTGGCAAACCCTTGAAGTCGGGGCGTACATCAATGTCCCAGGCTGCTACTTCCTTGGGAGTCGCCGCCCGGCCTATATTGCTATAGTCTGCGGCACTGGCTATCAGTACAGTCCCAGTCAGCACCAGCATGCTTGTGAGCTTAGTCAGCATCTTCATCTTAAGCGACCTGTACATTGCTGACCTCGCCATCTTCATTGATCTTCCACGACTGAATGGCATTATTGTGATAAATCGATTTGGTACCGCGGACTTCGCGCAGTTGGTTGATCTTGGGTTGCACATAACCGGTTTCGTCTATCGCTCGCGATTGCAAGATCGCTGGCCCACCATCCCAGTTCCAGTCCATGTTGAAACGGGTCAGGCATTTGCCAAGCACCGGGCCTTCCAGTCTGGCGGTGCGCCAACTGCGGCCACCATCGGCAGAAACATCGACGCGCTTGACCTTGCCACGGCCTGACCATGCCAAGCCGGTAATATTGTGAAAGCCTTTTTCCAGCAGCATCTGCCCGCCAGATGGCGTGGTGATGACGGACTTGCATTCTTGCACCGAGGTATATTGCCTGTGCAAGCCGCTGGGTTGCAGGTCAATGTAGTGGATAGCCTCATCTTTTGCAGCCCATGGCTGGTCGCCGACTTCGATGCGACGCAGCCATTTGACCCAGGACACGCCCTGCACACCAGGTACGACCAGGCGTAGCGGGTAGCCATTTTCTGGCCGCAGCATTTCGCCATTCATGCCATAGGCAACGATGACATCATCCATGGCGCGGACGATATCGATGGTGCGCGTCATGGCAGAACCATCGCCACCTTCAGCCAGGACAAACTTGGCTTTCTTGCGGTCTATGCCGCAATCATCGAGCAGCACAGACAAGGGCACGCCAGTAAATTCACAGCAGCTCAGCATGCCGTGCGTGTATTGCACCGTAGGTACCGCGACATTACCCCATTCAGTGGCGCTATTGGCTCCGCATTCGATGAAGTGCATGCGCGATACCGACGGCAGACGCATGAGGTCATCCATGGTGTAGACCTTGGCTTCGCGCACCAGGCCATTGATCATGAAGCGGTGCTGTGCCGGATCTATATCTATCCAGCCCTGGTGATGACGTTCAAAATGCAGTCCACTGGGGGTGATGATGCCAAAGAAACCCTGCAAGGGTGCGAAAGAGACAGAGGCCTGCGGTACCCGTGTCAGACCGGGTGACTGGCGGCGCTGCAAATTGGCTTCAAATTTGGAAGGCTGACCATAACCCTGCATGACAACGGGGTTACCCAGGGTCTTGGCATGCTCCTGCAAATTCAGTATCAGCGGGTCGCCATCACCTTCAGGCACAGTACCCGGCTTTGCCATTGCCACGCCAGATGCCAGCGCTGCGGTAGCAGCAGCGAAACTCTTGCGCAAGAAGCCACGCCGCTCATCATTCAAGCCTTGTTCAGTGATGGACAGACGCAAAGGCGCATCCAGAAAATTCTCGGGCGCACGACGCAAAAGACCGGACTTTTTAATCTGCATAGACATGAGACTGAAACTTTCCAATGAGATACTACGATCATCCTGTGCCCGCATGCCTTACCACTGCAAGCAGCATAGCCTATTCTTTAAGCACAGTTTTACTGATCTGAATTTGATCAAGCTCAAATACTACTATTTGCGCATATAATCAAATAAGGAAAGAAAAAAAGCAAATGCTTTCTTTTGTGCAAGGCACAAAAAGTTCATGTAGCGCCTAGTTAATCTTGTTCATGATAGATTCTGGCATCTCCACGAACATGTCACTTCATTAAGATGCATCAGAAAAATATATTCTCCAGATCACCAATTGCAATTCTTATCTTCATATTGATTTTGATGGGATGGACTATCTCTGCCCTGTATTTTTGGCAATCACTGTTTGCCTCACAAAAATCCCTGCGCCTGCCGCAGTTAGGTGCTGCCACGGGCGCACTGTTTGTCACGCATGAATGGTGGCGCTTGCTGGTCTCGCAATTCTTGCATGTGCATTTCCTGCATATGCTGTTCAATGCCATGTCCATACTCATCATCGCCAGCAGTCTGGAAAGAACACGAGGCTGGCTGGCGCTGCTCAGCATTTACCTGATCGGAGGTATGGCAGGCCAGTTGGCCAGCGTCTGGTCTTACCCGCCCTGGTCGCGGATGGCGCGTCACAGGCTCTGATGGCTTTGTGCGCAGGCATGTTTATCTTGCAGCCACGGAGCAGAGTTGCCTGGTTTGCTGGTTTGATAGTCGCCATACAGGTAGCGCTGGATGTGCATGCCATTGCAGGTATCAAAGCCGGGCATTTGTATGGCTTTGTTGCGGGATTATTGGTCAGCTTGGTGCTCTGGTTTTTGTCACGAAGCAAAGCTCAGTCAGCAAAACCAGAGTCTCAAACTTCAAGCCATTGAACTTTTCTTATCATCGAATACTACGTGTTGACATATCTTTACAGGCAAAGCAGTCCCACCAGATCGCAGACTGGCAAGACGTGCGACGCAGTCCAGCGTGCGATTGGGGGCCCGCCGAGGGCGGTAACCTGGAGGGAACGGGACCAAAACCTCGCCTGGCGTTGTTGTGCGTTGCTCACTTGGCCTGTCAGGCAGCGCCCCGCACGCCTAGCCAGACAAGGCTTTAGTCCCAATACAGAAAAATCTACGTCTGAAAAAAAACCGCAACCAGCACAAAGAAATTACTTCGCTTCTTATCTGTCGTTGACAATTTGCGGATCATAGCTGAATCTGATCTTCTCGTTGTAATTGTTTCTGATAAACAGCGTAACCTTTATGGGACCCTTATCCAGTTTGTGATCTGCATAGATCAGTTGATAACTCTCTCCTAAATCAGGTGTTGTGCCAGTCAACTGACTTCCGGTGCAGGCCGAATAGTCGGCATAACCGGCGAAACGATACCCAGAAACTACCGATGTTGGATCCAAGATGAATGTGATGGTTGTTTTCTCTTTTACGCAAATTATTTCAGGGACTAAAACCGGCGGAGCGCTGAAATTCAAATTGACATACACCGGAATTGACTCGTTGGTACTCATGGTATCTCCTTGTTATCAATGGATTAAAGACAAATGGGATATCCCTACAAATGCGGTAACGTGAAGCCGAGAGTGATTCAGTTTCGAGCGGCGTATCGAGCGGTGCAATTACGCATCGTTCATGGCGTTTTCAATCGCCACCATACCATTTTACGAACAAACATGCGTCAATAGCTCGGTGTTCGACGGCCTCAAACGGCATTACTGCACTTGCATGGATACCCCGTTAAGAAAGCGAACATAGTCAAATTCGCGGTAGCCGATTTGCGTCAACTGTGTCTTGACCTCGCCGACTATAGCATCATTGCCAAGGCATTTCTGCGCGCGTATCCAAGGGGAAAGTATGTGATAGTCCATGCTCCCAGGCGCATCCTTGGCAAGTAGTCCGCGCGCCTGTTGACAGGCATGCTGGGACGCCGCTTCGTCTTTCTCCCTGGCTTCTACCGCCGCAAGGATTAGCCAGCCTTCCGCTAGCGCCAAGCGGCTGCGTAGTTCGGTTGGATTGCGTGTCAGCACATCTTCAAGGTGACGCTGGGAATCTGTAAGTTGCCGCCGCGCTTCCTGGTTTTGATGAAGATCAAGTAGGGCAAGAACCATTTGTTGTCGCACCTGTGCTTCGAGCAGGGACCATTTCACTTTCTTTGGATCACGTTGCGGCAATGAATTTGTGGTTTTCCAGATGTCTTGTAGTTGGGGCAAGATGTCTTTCGCTGCCGTTTCGCGCGCTGCGATACGCAGGTAATCCAGTTTTGCAAAGAGAAAATTTCTCTGCCATGCTTTGTTGGACGGCTCTTGCTCGAGCGCCAGCTTGAGTAAATCATGCGCGATATGAAAGTCATCGAGTGCAGCGGTACTCTGTCCCAATGCGAGCTTAAGCACGGCTTGATGCTGGAGCGCCAGCGCTAAACGATTGTTCCAGAGAGCGTCGTTGGGCGCGGCCTGATGCAGGCTTTCGACAAGATCCGTCTCGCGCCGGTATAACGCCATTGCTGCGTCTAACTCACCCAGCGTCTCCTTGGCCGAGCCCATCCAGGAGATGCTGTCGGCCAGGTCGCCCTTCAAGCTGCGATCCTGTGGCTTTTTCGAACTTGCCTTGGTTTTGAGCTCGATGGAAAGTAAAAACTCCGCGCTAGCGGTTCGCGCATCGCCGCGAGCCAACGCCAGCGAACCTAAACTGCTATGCGCATACGATTGCTCTATCCACCAATCGACAGAGTCAGGCTCCAACAAATGCAAGCGGTCGCTATAATCCTGGTATTGCTTGAAATACTGCTTCGCCTGAGCCGGGTCGCCCTGTTCCATGTGTATTCTGCCCAGCCAGAAAGCATTGGCACCGAGGTTTTTCAGCACCTCACGATTGTCGGGAGCGATGGCAAACTGCTGCTGCAGAATGGTTCGGGCGACTAGTAATGCGTCGGTAGCCGCTTTCATATTTCCACGTTCGATATTCACTTCGCTGATGAGTTGCAGCGCCTTGGCACGTTGAGTGAGCGAAGTAAGATTCAATGTTTCGCCGCCTGGCCGGGACAGGTATTCCAAGGCTTTCGCGCTGACGCTGTCAAGCAGGTCGAGCTTGCCGATAGGCCTCAGCTTGTCAACAAAGTCCCCTAACATGAAACCCAACATGCCCTCGGCTTCGATGCGTTTTTGGTCTGCCACCCGCTTGGCCGATAGCGCACTCAGGCCCAGCACCATGGCAAGCGCGGCCAGTATGACGATGAGCGTAATAACTGCCACAAGAATGCGTTCGCGCAGCTTTGCTTTCTGGGTCGAGACCCGGATCAGCGCTGCTTCTTCTGAGGAAAGGGAAAACGCCGCGAGGCTCAGCAAACTGCGTGCTTCAGTCAGTTGCTTCCCATGGGGCAATAACAAATCATTGCGTCGCCCCTCGCTCACCCAGCGGGCACTTTGCGCGGCAACACGGTCTCGAACACGCAAGGCCTCGCGATACTCGCCAATCCAGGCGGTGACGCGCGGCCAGCGGCGCAAGATCGCTTCATGCGCCACGCCGAATCCTGCCGCATCGCCTAACAGTTCGCTGACAAATAGCCGGCTTTCCACCAGCGCATTGACTAAGCGCCGTTGGTCCTCGTTGCGCAAAGAGGACCAGGGCGCACGTCGGCTGGTGACCACGTCTTCGCTGGCCGAGATGGTTACCACCAGAGACAACACCTGCGGCAGGCAAGCGCGCTGCGATTCAGTCAAGGCGCTGATCGTCTGCTCGGCGCGTTGACCGATAACGCCTTCCAGGCCGCCGAGTTGATGGAATGCCTCGAAACTGAGTTCGCCATCCGCCGTGCGCCGACTGTACAGTTCCTGCAAGGTGTACTGCAGCAGAGGCAGTGCGTCCGGGCTGCCAGTCGCGCTTTCGCACAAAATGTCATCAAGCCTGATCTGCGTGTCCGCATTGATGCCGAAATGGAGTGTGGCTGCAGCGGCAGGCAAACGGATCATCTGGGCGATTTCGGCATGCGAGGGCGGACTCAGATCGAAGTGCGCACCTCTTGGTTTACCCTCCATCAAGACCGGGTATTCGGCAATGCGCGGATAAAAGTCGTTTCTGCAGGCGATGACGACGATCACACAATGGCTGCGCGCCAGCGTGTCGATCGCCTTTAAAAAGGCTTGGCGCTCATGTTCGCCAATGTGGGACCACGAAAAAATTGCTTCGAAGCGATCAAGGACCAAAGCGAAGCGCAATCGCGAGCCAGCTTCGGACTTCGGTTCAAGGGCGTGGCGCATATCTGCGATCACACTCTCAATATCATGTTCGATGCGCTGGCCCAGCGAGACCGCGCTGGCACCGGGAAATACGCCGTTCTCATCAATCTGCCAATCGAGCAACACACCACCCAGCATAGTGAGCAAATGATGCTGCCCCATCTCGCCCAAATCGAATGTCGCCGAAGATATGGTCAGCAAATTGTTTGCACTTGACCGCCCCATCAAAAGCGGCAACAGGCCAGCTTGTATCAGCGAGGTTTTGCCGGCGCCACTGGGACCGAGCACCAATACCAGCGCGCACCCAGCTTCCGCCTGCAGTGCGATCGCCTGCAACAGCTTGAAGCTGGCGTTGGCACGACCGAAAAATACCGGCGCATGCTCTTGATCGAACGCCTGCAAGCCACGAAATGGCGATTCATTTAGCCATGTTTCGTTCGCTACATCGACTACGTGAGCGTTCTCCACATGCACCTCGGCAACAGTTCGGTAGCCGCGTTTTCGTATGGTCTCTATATATGTGGGCGATAGCGCGTTGTCGCCAAGCGCGCGACGCAACTGCGTGATGGATTTGTGTACCGGATTGTCGCCGTGCAAATTGCTTCCCCAGCATTCCTGTAAAAGCTGTTCGGCGCTGACGACCGTATTTGCACGCTCACACAGCGCGACCAACACATCCATCGCACGTGGTTCTATCTGGCGAGTAGCCAGAGTGCTGGTAATCGTATTGGCCGGCGGATTGATTTGCCAATCCCCGAAGTGGAATATACGGTTTTTCATGTGGAAGCTACATCCTGATGGTGTGTATGAGGGAAGTGCAACTTCGTCATAGATAGAAAAAACCCCTATAAAACAATGACTTGCAAAGCGGAAGGTTTTCGGAAGGTTTGCATTGAAAACATTGTCTAAAGTATATCTCGTGAGAACTACTTTGAACAAGCATTCTTCGATCAGGCTAAGCATTTGCTTACCGATAAAGTAGATACCGAATTGGGAGACCATCATTAACTCGCCTGCAATGAATATATCTGCCTTGATGGAACCATCGACTATCCCCGCGATACGAGAGTTGCCAGAGTGCACCTCTGACGTTCCGTCAGCGGTGGTCCGTTTGGTACTCGCGCAAGTTTTAGCAAGCGCAACCTTCCTTAAGGCACCACGCATGTGTCGATTGTTGAAGTTTTTGGTGGACAAACGATTGGCGGGAGCTATACGAGATACCAACGAATACACGATAGGGATTGAAGTATTTGATCGCGACCCGTCAACTTACAACACTGGAGAAGACCCCATTGTGCGGGTACAAATTGGCCGTCTGCGCGAAAGGTTGAAAGACTATTACAGCACATTGGGTAGCGCAGCCGAATTGACGATTTCCATCCCGATTGGCAGTTACATGCCGATGGTTCGAAAATCGGATGAAAACCCTATTATGTTCAAGCCGCAGTACTTGCTGGCCATACTGCCGATCCATTGCCTTACGACGAATGCTGAATGTGTTTCTTTTACCCAAGGGTTGAGTGAAGAGCTCACGCATCAATTATTCAAGGAATTTGGTAAAACCATCGTCTCGCACACCTTCAGCAACATGAACCGGGTTAGCAGAAGCGACGCGACAATACAAGGCGAACATGCCGGTGCTAGCCACCTGCTGGAGGGAAGTATTCGCGTCGAGGGCGGGTTTACCCGAGCGTCTTTCCGGCTCCTTGACGCTACAGTTGGTTGCATTGCCTGGGCAGAGAATTTTGATCGACACGTCTCATTCGCCATCTCGCTGCAAGAAGACATAGCGCTTTCCGTATGCGAGGCATTAAAACGCTACTTTTCACTTGGTTGATGACAACAACCTGACGCAACACCTGCATACACCGAGGGATTACAAGCCAAAGTGCACCAGCAATCAAGCGCTCAGGTCAACCGTGTTCGCCAACAAGTTACGGTAACACGTCCGTCTCGTTACCTGAAGATACTTATATCGCCCGCGGTCTGAAGTTATCTTTGAGGCATGGGATAGGGATTGCAGCAACGATTTGACATCCTATGGAGGGGTAATTGTACTTTTGGTGCAAATTGGTGCGGTTGGAACGAAAACGCACCGGGAAATCAAAAGCTTGTGTCGTCGTGAATCTAGAACCATTAGACAAATAGAAAACGATAAACCGTCGTTTTTAACTGATGTGTCATGCGTAAGCGCACTAAATTGTACCAAAAGTAAGACTGCCCGTGTAACACCCACTTCAAGGAGAAGCAAATGATCATCCCGTCCAATATCGAAATGCATGATGTACTGGCGGCCTTCCATGCCATTCCAGACGCTGGTACGCGCAATTATTACGCCTGCCCTGTTGATCCCACTGAACCTACTGGCATGGTGTTTTCCCACTTCAAAGGCATTGCCGCGTTTGAAGATAAACTCATTTTTACCCACACCAATATCGATATCGGGGCGACCTGCGGAAAATACCTCATTGCGGACAAACTGAATGAGGGCGCCCAGGGCACCATCGACGCCACTTATGACACCCAGCCGCAAAACTGGTGTCATCCCTGCTCGTCCCAGGCTTGCGGCAGCTTCATGGCAATAGGCATCCAGCCAACCGAGACCAGCGGCAATCAATCTGCCATCCAGATTTGCGATCTGCAATACACGCTAAGTAACGAGCCGATCGTTGTCCTGGGTAGCATTCCGCGCGAAGAAGGGATCAATGGCGTGGGCATGACCAAGGAAAAGGGATCATGCGGGTGCTATATCGTAGCCGCAGTCAACGGACCGAGTTTTACCCTATACCGCTCAACCAGTGACTGCCTGCAACCGTCGGAGATCAGATTCGACGTGATCTACCACACCAATCAGTTCGCCGAATCCGGCGCCGGTCTGGCGTTGGTGACCCAGACCGATGGCCGCATTTTCATGTTCACCCTGAATGCCGATGACGATGGCAGCAACAATGAAATGTGCTTGTACTGCATCAACATCACCGCCGAAGAGCCGCTGAGCAAGCTTGCTCACCGAGTCATGACCGTGCCGGGGGTGAGCCAGTCACTGACTGACCTGCTGAGCTACCTGCTCAACAACCAAACGCCACTGGGCAACGCCATCGTCTTGTTGCTGTGGTCGTTTGCGGAAACCTATATGAACAGCAGCTTCCGCTGGGGGAAGGGTTTGGCCATCACGTCGCCCGACTCGGTCACCGTGTACGCATCCGACCGCAATGTGCTTGGCCTGTCACATGTAACACCCACGCGCCAGGATTTTTCGCTCGTGGTGTGGGGCTAGCAGATCCCGAAGTGATTCAGTTTTCACTACCCATGAATGCCAACGAACTGGCCCCTCAAGAGCGACGCGTCAGTCGGCGCACACGCACAACACCACTTGTGTCACAACCAACCGGAGAAAATCCATGAACAAACCTGAACTGAAAAGTTACTTGGAGAAGAATGATCTCGTTTGGGGCTCCATATTGGCGGCGTTGCTGGCGCTTGGTAGTGGCGTGCTCAACAGATCCTTCCGCTGGGGCAAGGATCTGTCGATAACCTGGTCCCAAAGCGTGGAGATCTACGCTACAGACTGCAATGTCCTCCCTCTTTCATATCTGCCGAACAAGGTCTCGAAAAAAGATTTCTCCGTCGTGGTATGGGCCACTGTGCCCTACATGCCAGGCATTGTTGTATAGCCAGCGCCGCTTGCGGTGGCGCGCAAGCGGCGTTGCATGATGGATGAAAGGGCCGAAAACTTTAAGCGCTAGGGCCCGGCGCACGCCGAGCAATGTTACTACTCTTGTGCAATGTACATGCACTTAACCACCTTAAAAGGAAATCGAAATGACAATCACAACACAACAATTTGGCGCCATTAATTTAGGCTATTATGCCCCCTCAGTAGACGGCTGGAATACAGGAGGGGTGACAGGAGGTCAAGATGGAAGCTTTGTTAATCCGGATGCCAATTTGCCAGATGGTTTCCTGCAATTCGGTTCCAGGGCCATAACGGGTAGTCTACTTGATGCCTCAGCTTTCTTGGTTGCCTACGTTGACGGCATAGCAGTCTCTGAGTCCACCGGATGGACGCAGGTTTGGAATACCGCAGATATTCCTGGCGGAGAAAACGGTTACCTGTATATTCCTACAGCACCGACAGGATTTGTCGCACTAGGTGTAACATTCACAAATTACGGGACACCTAACTTTAACGTGGCGTGCGTCGCGGAACAGTATGTTGCACAAGGAAATACACATCAAATTTGGAGCACAGCGGGAATCGATGGTGGGGCCGACCTCGCGCTTTATACCGTCATTATTGACCCTACCCAAACGCCTCCTGACTCTGATTTTACGTCGATTATCCCTATCTCGACCAGCACTTTCGTTGCAACTACTGTTAATGGTTCTTTTCCTTCTGCTGCAAACCTGCTTCTGCAGTGTGCCGGGCTTTAATGGAAATATCCACGTAACGGACTAATATCCAAAATCCAAATATGACACCCCTACAGCAAATGTTGATTCATCCATCGTGACAATCATCATGTAGGGTGTCAGTGAGCCGCCTGCTAGAAAACGAGGCAAACTATCAAGAAGGAAGAATCAAATCGATGGGGTCAGACTCTGAGCCTTCCCCTCATATTTGAAGATGAATGATGTTCTGGTGTACGTCGCGTATGAGAGTACGAAGCAGTGATAGTGCGTCATTCATTGGTCGTCGCGTGAGCTTGATTGAAGTGGCTTCTTGAATACAACATCGCGCTAGGAAAATAATGGATAGTGCTGTCTTAGCTTTTTTCTTGCTACCAAATTCAATCCTGAAATTGACCGATTTGGCGATTAAGTCGATGAGCCATAATGCGTAACACGCCAGCGCACCGATGAGTAATAGTGTCGCCAATCGCCTTGGTTGTCGTGTCTGGCTTTCGGACAATCCCACGCCCCAGCGCCAATTTTAAACGTCACGAAATGTTTGTTCGATTTGCATGCTGCCTCGATAAATCGCCACCACTGAGATCACCCAATAGTGGTGAGACAGCTAGTAGCCATGGCTCTTTTTGTCTCTGCGATTACTTCTTGCAATGCGCGCTTTGTCTCGCTTTTCCATGTACGGTTTTTTGATGTCGTCCCAATGCTTTTTTCTTGATAATCACCAATCGACAGGACACCGGATGTTTGCGCATATAATCAAATAAGGAAGGAAAAAAAATACTTTCTTTTGTGCAAGGCACAAAAAGTTTATGTAACGACTAAAGAACCTTGTTCGTGATAGATTCTGGCACCCATAGCAACACGCCATTTCATCAAGATGCATCAGAAAAATATATTCTCCAGATCGCCAATTGCAATTCTTATCTTCGTATTGATTTTGACAGGCTGGACTATCTCTGCCCTGTATTTTGGGCAAGCACTGTTTGCCTCACAAAAGTCCTTGCGCCTGCCGCAATTAGGCGCTGCCACGGGCGAACTATTCGTCACACATGAATGGTGGCGCTTGCTGGTCTCGCAATTCTTGCATGTGCATTTCCTGCATATGCTGTTCAATGCCATGTCCATACTCATCATCGCCAGCAGTCTGGAAAGAACACGAGGCTGGCTGGCGCTGCTCAGCATTTACCTGATCGGAGGTATGGCAGGCCAATTGGCGAGCGTCTGGTCTTACCCTGCCCTGGTCACGGATGGTGCTTCACAAGCCTTGATGGCTTTGTGCGCAAGCACGTTTATCTTACTGCCTAAAGGCAAAGTGACATAGTTTGCGGAACTGATAGTCGCCATACAGGTAGCGCTGGATGTGCATGCGATAGCGGGTATCAAGGCCGGACATTTATATGGCTTTGTTGCGGGATTACTGATCAGCTTGGTGCTCTGGTTTTTGTCACGAAGCAAAGCTCAGTCAGCAAAACCAGAATCTCAAACTTCAAACCACTGAACTTTTCTTATCATCGGACACTAAAACCATGACAGAAATCTACCAACTTCAATCCATTTCAGCGTTGGGGAGTAATACCTATTCCCTGGTGATGTCGAATGGCACAATGACGATCGAGACAGTCTGTGAAATGCTACATACTGATGGTGTGAAAGAACCTTCATGCGATTATCTGGTATTTCATTCTGAAAAATTCAATAGCTTATGCACCCACGGTCAAATCCATATCAAGCCAATTGGGAAAGCCATCTTTGCCTTTCACGCATGCCTTAAGCCAACTGTGCAGGGCATCTAGCGCTTCAAACCAAACCTGTCCAGCATAAATTCGATGAAAGTAGACAGCTTGGGCGTGGGTTGCCTGTCGCGTGGATACAGCAGATGCATGGGACGCGGCGCAGGTACATAAGCTTCCATCAGCGGCACAAGGTGACCAGCAGCGACTTCGCTGGCGAGCAGCAATTCGGATTGCATGACAATGCCAAAACCGGCCACGGCAGCGCTTTTCAAAGCCTGGCCATTATTTGAACGCAAGCGGCTCATCGGTATTTCACTAACTTCTTCCGCTGCTTCAGTCAGGCGCCAGCGCACATGTTTGTTCCAGTGTAAAAAATCCAGGCATTCGTGGTCTATCAGATCTGCCGGAGTGCGAGGTGTTCCCTTGCGTTTCAGATAGGCAGGCGCGGCGCAGATCATCATGCTGTATGGTTGCAAAGCACGTGCTATCAGGGTGGAATCTTCCAGCTGGCCTATGCGTATGGCAGCATCAAAACCATCTTCTACCAGATCGACCAGCCTGTCGTTCATATGCAGGTCGGCACGCATTTCTGGATATTGCGCCAGGTAATCGACCATGGCCGGGGCCAGCATCTCACTGCCAAAGGTGACAGGTGAGGTGATCTTCAGTACGCCACGCGCGCCACCACGCATTCTGGCCGCACCGGATTCTGCCTCGCCGATCTGCGCCAGTATGGCCTTGCATTGCTCGGCGTATTGCAAACCCAGCTCAGTCAGGCTTTGCCGCCGCGTGGTGCGCGTCAGCAGGCGTGCGCCCAGCAGGCTTTCGAGAAACTGTATGTGTTTGCCCACCATGACAGGCGATATCTCGCACTGTGCTGCCGCAGCGGTAAAACTGCCCGCATCAACCACGGCGACGAACACTTCCATGCTGCGTAATTTATCCATCCGTGCATTCCTCATTACTAACCAATAGTTAGCAATATATGCATTTTTAAGATATTTATCTACATTAAAAATTGGGTGATACTTAATTTCATGGCATATGCCAGTAGAAATTAAACAGTACAGCCCAACGAGACCGGCTGAAAAACCTAAAAGGAAATATCATGAAACTCATCATCATCGGTGCCAACGGCACAGTAGGCAGCGCCATCAGCAATGAACTGGGTGCCCGTCATGAACTCATCCGTGTAGGCAAAGCCAGCGGCGATATCCAGCTTGATATCAGCGACAGCGCGCAAATACATGCATTATTTGCCCGCACCGGCAAGGTTGATGGCGTGGTCGTGGCAGCAGGCAATGTGCACTTTGCCCCTCTCAATGAAATAGAAGAACAGCATTTCCACATTGGCCTCAACAGCAAGCTCATGGGCCAGGTGAATGTTGCCCAGATTGCCCAGGCTTATCTGCATGATGGCGGCTCCATCACCCTCACCAGCGGCGTGGTCGGTGAAACACCGATACGCGCAGGTGCCAGCGCCGCCATGGTCAACGGCGCACTGGAAGGCTTTGTGCGTGGTGCAGCTATAGAATTGCCACGCGGCTTGCGCATCAATGTCGTTAGCCCTGGTTTGCTGGAAGCATCGGTTGCTGCGCTGGGCAGTTTCTTCCCCGGCTTTGAAGCAGTATCTGCCAAACGTGTGGGCCTGGCCTATGCCAGAAGTGTGGAAGGCGCACAAACCGGACAGGTGTATACGGTGCGCTAATGCTGTTACAAGCGTGGAAAATTGTGAGCATTTTCCACTCTTGAGAAAGCTTATCAAAAAAATAGCACAAAGAATGCGCAACAAGTTAGCATGACATCATGACGCTGCCTGCAGCTAAGGCGTCATCCTTGTCAATCCCCTACAGGAGCGCTATTGTGAGCAATGAAACCTTTGATGCCCCCATCTTCATTGAAGATGGCCCATACATAGATTTGCTCCCCGGGGAATATCCCTTTTTATACAATGACCGGGGACATTGCAGACAATTGCGGCAGCCTTTTGGGGAGGAAATCACGATCGCCAAGGATAATCCCGACCTGGACATGGGTGTCAAATACGAGGGCATCAGCCACCAGCCCAAGACTATTCCCAATGATGGCTACCCTTACCAGATTACCGAATTCAATTTCAAGTCACCCGAAGTCCATTACGAAGCCATCGCCGCAACCAGGGATAGCGTGCAAGCCTTTGGCATGACGCTGCTGAAAAGCGGCGAATGCCTGCGCTTTGAATATGAGGGCATGATCATGGCCCAATATACCTATGGCAAATGGGCTGGCCATCAGTCTCCTTACATCGGCAAGCGGCGGCGGCGTGAATTGCTGACCCACAATCCTACCGATCTGGAATTCCATGATTTCCCGCATGTGTTTTTCTCGCATGATGACCGTCCCCTCGTCATCAGCGTGGCGCGCTGGCGGCCTTATGTGCAGGAAATATCGCTGGCCGATCTGTGGGTAGAACCCGGTGATGCCATCGTCCTGCCGCCCAAGACCCGGCCCATACCGCCATCAGGAGAGCTGCCTGACGAGATCGCCAGACGCATCATTATCGACTTGCACGGCAACCGCAACTCTGCCCTGGCTTGCTGGGGTAGCGACAAAGCAGCACTGACCACCACCACCGTACTGGGCAACGAACACACCATGCAAACCCGTGCGCCAAACTATCATGAAGAATTACAGCCAACCAGGCATCCCTATCCAGGTATCGGGCTGACAGAGCAATGAGGCATGCTTTGTGCAAAGCGGACGCTGCCATATTTTCCATTTAATTTACAATTGTTAGCAATGACAGCTTTACTTGCCTGAGCATGGAAAAAACTGAACTGTCCGCATTTGCAAACCTGTAGTACAGAGGGAAGCCATGAGTTGTCCAGGGAAAAAACCAAAGACTGCGCATGCATATCTATCGTCCAGTTGCATAAGGCAAAGCACGCACCTGTCAGTCTTATCGTTTCGACTATTGCGCAACGTGATTTCTGACACTAGGCTGAAGAAAAGCGCCTTGAGGTGTGCAAATGAAGAATATTGCACTTGTATCTGTATTCCTGATGCTGGGATTGAACTGCACACCTGTCAGCGCAGCAGAGCTCAACTCTGGCTGCGGCAGCATACAACTGGCTTACTATGAATTGGGTGCCCTGTATTACCATAATCCCGATGGCAGCTATGCAGGCATAGACAAGGACGTGGTTGAAGAAGTGTCCCGACGCAGCGGCTGCAAGTTTGATACCGTACTGGAATCCCGCGTGCGTATCTGGACGCAATTGAAAAACAATATCCTGGACATGTCAGTTTCTGGTATTCCCACTCCAGAAAGGGAAAAATTCGCTGAATTCATCCCCTACTTTTCCACCAGAAACTATATCTTGCTGCACCGGGACATGCCTGCACACAACCAGAGCATGGCTGGCTTTCTGGCTGATACCAGTTTGAAAGTGGGTGTCGTCAAAAGCTTCAAGCACGGCCCGCAGCTTGATGAATGGCTGGATAAATTATGGACACAAAAGCGGGTCTACGAAGTAGCAGATTTTGACACCCTGCTGCGCCTGTTCTTTGCCCATCGCGTTGATGCCGTAATGGCCTTGCCCACCGTGTGGGAGCCACTGCTAAAAAAAGAAGATATCAGCAAGCAAATCCAGGTACATGACTGGGCACCGCAAGACAGTATCGTACACGGTCTCATCGTTTCCAGAGAGCGTGTCAGCAAAACCCGGCGTGATTTACTGAAAAAAGCCATCTACAGCATGGCCGACGATGGCAGCCTGGAAAAAATCTTCAGCAAACATGTAGGCAGCAAACTCGCGCGCGAGCTACGTTACGACGGGCCCAGATTTTAGAAAATCACTTTCAAACCTACGCCTTTCCAAAACCCTTGCTCTCCACTTGCACTTACGCTAGCATCTGTATTGCGAAGGCTCAGACTGGGCTTCCTTCTAAAACCTGAAACAGCTCGGTCGATTTCCTTCGCAACTAATTCACTTCCCTGCAATCTGTCAGGGATAATTGATCATCAGCGGAAGTTGGCTATCGCCTCTTCCGCTTTTTGTTGGAAGCGTGCATGACTTTGCCATTTTCTGCCACACAAGCTTTACTGCTCAGAAGACAAAACCTGGTCTTTGTAGAAGCAAAGACAGATGCAAGCCTGCTGCCAGAATCCTGTCTGCAAGCTTTTGAAATCAATCTGGCCAAACTGGGTTATGCCGTATCCACCCGTTTGCGCCTGGCCTTGCAACACCTGACTGCAGATGCGCTGACGCAAACCCAGAAACATGCCTGGAAAGTGTTACTGGCCAAAGTCGGTGGCAACCAGCAATTGGTGCCGCAATTTCGCCGCTTTCCTGAAGATGTACCCGTCGATACACATGCACTGTGGCGTCAACGTGTACTCAGTCACTTCCTGCAAATGCCCGGACAGCCCTGTCTTTTTTGTTCAAACTCAGGCAGCACGCATGTATTGAAGCCGTGTGAACATGTAGTCTGCGAGCATTGTCATGACGGTAGTAATTATTCGGCCTGCCCCATCTGCGGCCAGCAAACAGAGTCATCAGCATTCTTTAAGCTTGCCGAGGCCCGCCAGCAGCCACGAGAAAATATTGTTTTCAAATTGCTGGATCTGGGTCAGGGTGTGGATGCTGCCGCAAGAGAGCTATTGCACAGCCTGTGCGAACGCAAACAGGCAATGTCACCCGTGGATAAGGAAGATTTCACCGCCATCGTGCAAGAGTATGGAATGGCAGTCCTGCCATGGTTGCCGAAAGTTATCCCCGTGCGTGAAAACATTGCCCTTTTGTTTGGCAACTTGTTGAAGCAATGTAACCCTGCCCTGGTCATGGATGCAGCAAAATCGTATATCAGCACTGCTACCGATGTGTTACGTCTGATCGCTGCCTATTCAGGCGTTGACCCCGCTTTACAGGGCCAGACTGTTTACCGTCAACTCGCCATTACAGAAATGCGTGGTGTCAAAAAATACCGTCTATGGTTTGAATCCAGTCACTGGCTTGCCTGGGCCAAACGCAACACCCATATGCAAGTCGCGTTGTTGGTCAAACGCTTTAAAGTTGCCAAGCTGAGCCGCCCTCTGCGTAAGGCATTATTAGGTTTTATGGAAAGCCTGCGTCCTGATTTGCTGACGGAAGACATGCTCAGGCACCGGTCTTATTGGGTATGGATGGGTGAATTCCTGCATCCGCATGAATACAAAAACCGCTACCCTCAGGTGGCCGCCGCCTTTACCATCATTCGCAAAAAGTCTGCCTATGGCACTCCTGCGCCTGTCTTCCAGACTTATTATGGCAAGCTGGAAGCCAGCCTGCGCCAGGGTGATGCTGGTGCCATGGCTGGCTTGCTGGCGCAAAGGCCGGGCGAACTTGCACGCCGCCTGGATTTATTATTGAGAACAGCAGGTAGCGATGAAGCCGCACTTGCCCAGGTCATGTCAGCCTTTAACAAGGTACTGCCGCAATTTGCCACACCAGTATTACTCACTTTACTGGCTCACCTGCCAGTAAGAACCCAAGCTTTCAGCAACAGGACAACCAGGATATATTGGCCCAAAGGCCAGGTCGCCAAAGCAGTATTTGCATCAGACACCAGGGCAAATCTGGACGAAAATACCATCACACAAATAGTCGCTGCACTGGAAGCAGAATTACTGCAGCGCTTTGCCGCAAAACCCCATTATGACCAATGCATCATAGACCGCGCATTGCAAGACATCATTGTGCCTTTCAATGAAAGAACTGCCAGTAAATCGGCGATCAGTTTGCCACGCGGTTCCAGCATCCCTATTGCACCAGAAAAAACGGTACGCCTGTTTTTACACTGGTGCCAGCCTGAGAATAATGCCAGCCGCACCGATCTTGATTTATCGGTCGGTTTTTATGACAGTGACTGGCAATATCAGGGAGTCTGCTCTTACTATCAATTACAGTTGCAAAACAAAAATGGCCAGACTATCGCCCGCAGTTCTGGCGATATTACCAGTGCGCCCTATCCTGACGGTGCCAGTGAATTTGTTGATTTTGACCGTGATGCAGCGATGGCCCAAGGCATACGTTATGCAGTTGTAGTATTGAATAATTATTCTGGCATGGCCTTTGAAGACCTGGAACGCGCCTATGCCGGTGTCATGTTCAGGGACGATGTCCAGGGTCATCATTTTGACCCACGCACGGTAGAATTGAAATTCAATCTGCAAGGTGGTAATGGCATCTTCCTGCCCATGGTGATAGACCTGCAAGACGCTCGCCTGCACTGGCTGGACATGTATTCTACCGGCATGTTTGCCATGAATAATGTCGACAGCTCAAACAATGCCATCACCACCATCTGCCCGGAGATGATTGCCTACTTTGCCAGTGGCACCCGCCCATCGATGTATGAACTGGCGCTCTTGCATGCGGCGGCGCGTGGTAAAGAAGTGCTGTTGCGTGGTCAAGATTTACAGCACTTTGTACGCGCACAAAATGAAACTGCAGCAGCATTTTTGGCACGCTTGCGTAGCGGTTCTGGCCAGCAGATACAAGCAGATGAACTGCACCTTGAGCACAGCGTTTTTGCCGCACTGTATGAAGGCAATCTGGTTTTGCCGGAGGCCAGTACCGTGTTTGCAATCAAACCTGGATGCCTGGCCGGCAATTTGGCTGCCAGCGATTTGCTAAGTTGAAGATGTTTTAATCATCCAGCCCCTTGCCATCGAGGATTTGTGGAATAGCTTTTTCCACCCTTGATTCCCGGGTCTTGGATTGCTTGGCGGCGGAAAAATGGAGCAGATAGGCTTTTTGCCGCCCCGGGGTCAGCGCTTCAAACGCTTTTTTCAATGCTGGCATGCCATCCAGCTTGATTTGAAATTCTTCAGGCAGGTTGAATTCTGCTGTCTTCTTGAATTCCACTTTCAAACCCGCTTTTTCCACTGCGATAGCTTCTTTGACATAGGCTTTTATAGCGGCTTTCAGCTTGGTGATTTCGCTGACACTGGTAAAGCGTAGTTGCCTTGTTGCCTGGGTATTTTCTGTCTGCTGTATCAGCAAACCCTTGGCATCTTTCATCAAGGCGCCTTTGAAAAACAGGAGTGCAGCGTATTCTTTAAATACATGGATCAGGACGACATTGTTGTCGTCGTAGGTATAACAAGGATTGCCCCACTTCAATTCTTCTGTTACCGGACATTCAAGAACAATACTGCGCAATTGCTCTATTTCTTCCTTCCATTTTTTAGCTTTGCTGACATAGGCATCGACTTTAGGATTCATTTTTGTGCTCCAAAATAAAGTGTTCTGCATTGCTTAGAAAAAACAGGGCGTGTGCAAATTCGTTTGTGGGCCATCGAAGGCGCTCAACTCAGTCTACACCTCAAATGAAAACAGAACGCTTAGACAAAAATACACATGCACCAGAATTTTGTTTAGCATCAATTGTCGGCCCTATACTTTTTTAATATTCAACGCCAAATATTCCAGCAAAGGTGCAACGTGAATCAGCATCAATGGAAATGCATGCGTCTTGTCGTGCAGCAATGGCTTGATGAACTCCAGATCATCACACAGGCTACCAATGTTGGGTGGTTTAGCATCCTCAAGTACTGCGTACAGGGAGTCGTCCGGCATTGCCCAGTAGTAGTCTTCGGTCAGATCAACCTCTTTCAATTGCAGATCATCTTCAACATGCGACAATATAGAGTTGATGATGCTGCGCAATTCTGCAATATTGATGCTGTGCTTTACTTTGATTGTCATGCTATTTCCGAAATAGTCTTTACTGAATATTGGTCACCACTTGGGTGTAATTCTCTCCCCTGGCAAAATATCATAAGGAAAGGCCCAGCCTGGCACGGCGCGCAGGCGTTCCAGCCAGGCGACGATATGCGGATAGCGCCCCTCAAGCTTGTAGTCGCTTTCATTTTCCGGGTAAAACAGATAGCCGCTGAGGGAGAAATCGGCAATCGTCGGCGCATCACCGACCATGTACTCGCGGTTGTCCAGATGCTTGTTGACGATATTGAAGGCATTGTCTATACGACCCAGCAGCCAGGCCTGGACGGCTGGATCAGGTGCCGCAGGTCCAAAGGATTTATTGAAACGGTAGCTGGCAAAATAACTGGTGAACTTGTGGTTATCAAACAAAAGCCAGCGCAAGACTTCCAGTTTTTCATCTTCATTGGTGCCACCAAAAGCACCATGCTTGTTGGCCAGGTAGCTGAGGATGACACCAGACTGCGTCAACACACGTTCACCATCTTCCAGCACCGGCACTTCGCCCATTTCATTGGCTTGTTCGCGCCATTCATTGCTGCGTGTCACTCCCTGGAACATGTCCACATAGCCGTTCTCAAACGGCTGGTTCAAGGCGCGCAATAAAAAAGCGACTTTGAAGGAATTGCCTGACTGGCAGAGGCTATGCAGTTTGTACATGATGCGCGTCCTTAATTTTGGGAAGATGCGTATGGGAAAACGTGTGAAGAGAACAGGCATCTTACCAAGATTTACAGATTGTGCATAATCACTGCAATCACCCTGCCATTGCCTTCAAAAAGACTTCAGTTTGCGTATCCGCCGGATAAAATAATTCCACACACAACTCATGCAGGGTGATGTCGCGTGGGCTGCCAAATGTAGTCAGGGTAGTGAACAATGACAGCTCTTGTCCATGCAACTCCATGATGCAGGGTATCAGCAAGGAAGGCTCGGTCGATTGTGTGACAGGTGTTTGCTGCTTCAGGGCAATCACATTGGGATAGGCATTTACCTCGTCTACCAGGGCAATGATGTCTTCATCGCGGGCGCTGAGCATCAGCCTTTGCAAGACCTGCAAGAGATAACTGCCCCATTCAGAAAAATTCTTGGTATACGCAGCAAACCCTTGCGGGTGCAGGCTGGCCCTGAAGATATTGATTTCTGGCGTGAGCAATTCTGCTGGCAACAAGCCCATGAGTTTTTCTGCAGCACGGTTATGCAAGACCACATTCCAGTGCCTGTCCAGCGCAACGCCGGGATAAGGATCATGGGTATCCAGCAGACGCTGTACTGCCGCCCTGACCTGGGCCATACGGGCTGTGTCCAGGCCCTGCTCGCTATAGCGCGGCGCATAGCCTGCCGCCAGCAGCCAGGCATTACGGGCGCGCAAAGGTACGTCGAGCTGGCTGGCGATACTCATCAAGAGCTCAGCACTGGGCCGGGAGCGACCGGTTTCCACGAAGCTCAGGTGACGTGGCGAGATGTCAATATCCAGCGCCAGCTCCATCTGGCTCAACTTGCGTTGCGTGCGCCATTCACGTATCAGGGTACCGATTGGTGCCTCCGCCTTGTCTGCTGTAGTAGAGATGAGATGACTCACTTGCTGCTCCCGGTATGAAGTCTCGAATTTGAAGCTGAACCTGAATTATCAGTGCATTGCTGCACCAGCGCCATTACCTGCGAGGTAATCGACTTGCTGCAAATGTAGAGCGAAACTGCAATCCCCTCAACTGTTTTTGGAGATACATCATGTCTACTGCATCTACTGCCGTCAAACTGCATGCCCCTGCTTTGTCCTTGAGAACCATACTCACACTTGATGCCATCACCGGTCTTGCCATGGGCTTGTTGCTGGTCGCTACCTCAGGCCTGTTGTCTGGTTTGCTGGGCTTGCCCAAGGACTTTTTATTCATGGCAGGTGTCAGCCTGTTTCCCGTCGCTGCGCTGGTAGGCTTCACCAGCCGCACCGGCAGCGAAAAGAAACCGCCTGCCTTGCTGGTATGGGTCGTCATACTCGGCAACCTTGGCTGGGTGATCGCCAGTGTCTTGACGATGGAAGTCTGGTTTGAACCCAGCGTATTCGGATTTGTTTTTGTCAGCGTGCAGGCGCTGGTGGTGCTGGCATTTTCTGTGCTGGAATATCGTGGCTTGCGTAGTTAACGACAATGAGTAATGTCAGTGAATAATGTCAATGGATGATGTCAGTAAAGCAGAAAGAGGCAAGCCTGGCTTGCCTCTTTTTCCAGAGCAAGCAAAATTATCGCAATTGCAATACACTTGAGCGCTTATGAATTCCATCTACGTGTAATTCCATCAGCATTGTGACTTTAAGCCTACGATGAAACTAGCTGCTCTTAAAAAACTCTGTGCCAGCTATGCTGGTGCCCGCGAAAGATTACACGCTGATCCCAGCAATGTGCTTGCATATAGCATAGGTGATAAATCCTTTGCCTATTTCAAGACCAGCGAGCCGGAACGCTGGCGCTTCAGCATACGGGTGACACCTGCGCGTTTTCTTGAGCTGACTGATATGCCGGGTGTGAAACCGGCGCGGTATATGGGGCGCTTTCATTGGGTGACTATAGTCGCAGTGGAGCAATTTCCTGAGGAGTATTTGCGAGAATTGCTGGAGTACTCTTATCAGAAGGCTTTGTCCGGGTTGACTAAGAAGAAGCGGGACGAGGTTTTGATGGGTGTTGGTGATTGAGCTGTAGGGTATTTGGGAGCCAATTTGGGCCCTACTAAGGTCGATTTTTTCTTCGATTCCAATTCATTCCGCTACCTTCCCTGGCAAGCAGCGTCCGTGTTAACGTCATTCCTGCGCAGGCAGGAATCTAGTGACGTTCGGCGCATACCGTTACCACTGCTAATTTCATGCTCGTAATATTTTACACGCCCTGATTTTAAATACCGGTACACGTAATTTCAGATTGCAGGTCTGGGGTAGCCCGACAGCAAGCTCAACCCCAGCGTCATGGCGACCGGTATTAAAATTTTCTACACTCGTACTGCACAAATGAATGTAGAAAACCTCAAACCGTCTCCAAGTCCCTCGGCAACACTTCACTCACTGGCATAATCACACAACGCAAAAACAACTTCGCCGCATCCTCATGCACCAGCAAGTCTTGCAAGTCTGCCGGTATCTGCCCAACAAAGGCAAACCCTGACCTGGTATGCATGCCAGCTTCGCGCTCTGTCCACAGCAGTTGTAGATGGCAATCGCCCAGTGTCATGTCGGGCTGTGCTTCATCTGGCAAGAAGCTGAGTTGATACTGGCCCGCCGGGATATCAGATTCCAGCTCAGTCAGCACTTGCATGCCGCCTGTGCTGAGGTTGACCAGCAGCGCTGGCAAAGCGTCTGCATGTTCAGGGGAATTGAATACCCAGACCGGGCGTATCTCATGGGTGCCGAGTGGGACCAGGAAAAATTGCACACGTTGGTGACGACGGTTTTCAGACGGGTTCATGGCATCTGTGCTCAGGTCAGGTGGAAGGGAGTTTTCGTCTTTTTAAAACAGCAGACAGAAATTTATTCCAGATTTATGTCATGGACATGACCAATATGAGCAAGCTGAGCGTCAGACAGCAGGCATGCAAATGCCTGATGCCGTAGATTTTCTATCCACCATTTTCAAACCATCAGGCAGCCTTGGCCTCGAATATCATGGACTGGTGTGCTGCCACCCCGGCCATCGCGCCGTCTGCCACTGCCATGGCGACATTGCCTGCCATGCGTGCGGCATCACCGCAGGCAAATACGCCGGGTACGCTGGTGGCCTTGATTTCATTGGTGCGGATAACTGTACCCATAGGGCCTTCTGTCATTTCGCAAGCCAGTTGTGCGGCAAAGGGGCTGTTGATGCGGATGGTGCTCATGGTGAACAAACCGTCCATTTCATATTGCCTGCCATCTTGCAGCTCTACTGTGGCAGTACCACTGATCCTGCGCACGGGCGCTGCCTCTATGGTGACGCCACGCTGGTGCAAGGCGGCCAGTTGTTCTGCATCTGGCTCATAGCATTGATTGGTGAACAGAGTGACTTGTCCCCAGTCTGGCAACATCATGGCGTGGTGATGCGACAGCGGCCCGGTAGCCAGTACGCCGATGCGACCATTGTCGATTTCATAGCCGTGGCAATACGGGCAGTGGAAGATGCTGCGGCCCCAGCGTTCTGCCAGGCCTTCTATGGCAGGCAAGTCATCAGTCACGCCGGTTGCCAGTATCAGGCGACGTGCTTGATATGTCTGCTGCCCCTCGACTGCGACAGCAAAACCATCATCCTGACGAGTTACCGATGTGGCCTGCCCTTCTATCCAACTGACTGTTTTATAGGCCATCAATTGCGCCTTGCCTTCACTGGCGATGGCGCTGGCATTTTTTCCATCCTGCCCGAGAAAGCCATGTGAATATTCAACAAAGCGGTTGCGGCGCTGGCCGCCATCGATCACCAGCACCTGCCTCCTGGCGCGTGCCAGTTGCATGGCTGCAGAGAGCCCGGCATAACTGCCACCGATGATGATGGCATCAAACATCATGTCCCTGGTAATTGTGATCATCCTTCTTCCCCTTCTTGCTATGTGCGTTGAATTTTCGGCTGAATTCTGTCGCCAGGTCGCCCAGCGTCACATCACCGAGGCGGGCAATAAGCAAGGCTTCTGCCTCATCGAAGGCGCTTGCCAGGGCATCGTTCACGACCTGCTCGACCAGGCATTCAGGGTTGTCGTTGCGGTTGCCCATGGCAAATACAGTAGGTGCGCCGAGGGCATCATAGATGTCGCGCAAGCTCACTGTCTGCAAGTCGCAAGAGATCACCCAGCCGCCGCCGTGGCCTTTATCAGAACTCACATAGCCACGACTGCGCAATCCAGCCAGGACCCGTCTGACCAGCACAGGATTGGTGCTCAGGTAATGCGCCAGTTCTTCAGAAGTCATGGCTCGTTGTCCATGCGCCATGTGCAATAGAACGTGAAGGATGGAGGAAAGTTTGCTGTCTCGTCTCATGTAACTAATGATAGTACATAATTAGGAAGTTTGCAGGAAATTTAAAAATTTAAAAAAAACGCGAAAAAAGAGGAAAGCCTTACCGACTATCCTCTTTTTTTTTAAGAGAAACTTTGAAAAGAAATTCAGTTAAAACAAATAATCAAGATAACAGAATTTCAGCCTGCTTTGCCTGGTACACAGCCCACCACCCAGCCAAAGCCAGCAGACAAGCAAACGACTCCAGGACTGCAAGTGGAATATCCAAACGCCACCCCGGTAAAGCCAAAGCTAATATAATAGTAGCGCTCATCCAAATTGAATCACTGCTTTTGGATTTTCTGGCATTCTGCACACCACCACCGTAAAGGCAAATCCAGCCCATTACTGTCAACACAACTGTCACAATTGAAACCGCACCTGCTCGAAATAGCTCGTAGTAAAACGGTAGGCTAAGTACAGTTATTAAAAAATGCAGCGCCAGAAAGACAAGTACCAAGGTAGCGGACTTGTGCCGACTTTTTCGAGTTGCGCTCTCGATTTTTGGCGTCGACAGATGTGAATCGACCTGTGCCTCGTCGATTTCAAGCCTTTGTTTTTGTTCGCTCATGATAGATGTATGCTGTCGTAGTCAAATGCGCCATAGTTTATAGCAGATCGTCGATGGATACACCAACTGCGCTTCTCAACTTACTCGTCAACTTACTCGTCAACTTACTTGTCAACTTCCCTCGTCAGCATTTCCCATGAAGGCTGGGAAGTACCGTCCGTCGTAGCAGTTACCTTACCGGCAGCAAACTTCAGGTAGGTTGACGCAGCCTTGCTGAATTCTATGGACTTCATTTTGCAGATGGCTTTTTTGGAAGCGGCATCAGCACAGTAAGCACCGGCATTGTCCTTGATGGTGGATGCAAAATGCTTGATCTTGAACATGTCATCGGTGGTTTGAAAACTGTCGGCCTTGATGTCAAATTTAACGTCACAACCGCAAGATGTTTTCAAGCCTGCAGTGGCGGCCTTGACAGCGGGTTCGACTTCATTGCTCATGAAGTCACGCTCAGCCTTGCCTGCGAAAGCTGTCAAAGGCAAGAGCAATATGATGGCGGCGAGTTTTGAAATTTTCATGCGTATATCCCTGTCTGGTGAATGTCTGTGAAGAGTGTTGCATTCTAAGTTTCAAGGAGGGTGTGCGCTGAAATGTTTGTAAGTAATTCCCTTGATAAAAATACGCTTCACAGTAACTGCGACCTGACTTTGTCACCTGTGCTTACACTTTTGATAAAAGTGATTTCTTTCCAAATTGCTGCTTACCGAATTAATCACGCTTCATTTTTCTTTGCCGCCACCACTGCAGACCCCAGCGCATTGAATATATCAGGCTGACCACCAATAAACTGCACCAGCACACAATCGCGAGCATGCCGCCGATTTGTGGCGTCCGGCCAAAAAACACCCAGAAGAATAACGTAAAACCTGCACCCATAGATGCCAGTATCGTAACGATGGCTTGCGGCTTTTCTTTCAAGGCCAATAAGCAGCAAGGCAGAAAAAACACCAAAAAAACTGCAAGCATCGTCAGGCTGCCGTCTGTTAGTTCGCCTTTGCGCAGATCATTAAAAGCAATCTCCGCGATTTCAAAGGCATACAGAGGCTTATCTTTTTTTGCTTGCGGAGCATTTTCTGCAGCGCTACTGGCAGCAGCTTCCTTACTGCTGCCAGCTTGATCATGCACAAAAGAACATGTAGACAGGGGCAGCACAAAACAAAGCAACAAAAGGACGGAAGCAATTTTCCGGATCAAGCTCAACATCATGATGGAACTTTCAGTTTAAAGAGGACATCTGGCCAAGGCATGCAGCTTGATTCAACACTTGTGCTTGGCAATGTACAAAGCTGCAGCGACTTTATCAAAGTATTGCCGCTAAATATACTGGTGTCACCTGTTCAGCATGTTCGGGACAGAAATAAAAACACCAGGCAGTGTTTTATCTGCTCAGGTTTTTGACACTCACTTTATATTCAGGAGAACACCATGTTCATACTCAACGTCAGCTATAGCAAAAATCCCTCCGAAGTAGAACCACATATCAAATCACATGGCGAATGGGTAGGCCGTTATTTGAAAGAAGGCGTGTTCCTGTTCGCAGGCCCTAAAAAGAGTGGGCTGGGTGGTGTCATCGCTGTGCAAAGCATGAGCAAAGAAAAGCTCACACAAATACTGGCGGAAGATTCTTATGTGCAAGCTGATGTGGCTGATTACCAGATCATCGATTTTGACTGCAAGGCGACGCAAGCTACGCTGGAAAGCTTGAAGCTGGCATAATCTCCAGATCAACGACAACCTTGGTGTACGAATGTGCACCAAGGCTACTGCACGCTCTAGTGAGACGATGATATTTTCATGAAGACCAGCCCGCAGACGATGAGCAAAACGGCACAGACACGCATGAAGTTCAGTTGCTCACCAAAAAATACTATGCCCAGGATGAAAGCGCCGATGGCACCTATGCCTGTCCACATGGTGTAGGCTGTACCTAATGGCAGGGTGCGCATGGATAGCGCCAGCAAAGCGAAGCTTACTATCATGCCGGTGATGGTAATAACAGAGGGGATAAATTTCGTGAAGCCCTCAGATTGCTTCATGGAGAAAGCCCAGACCACTTCAAACAATCCGGCCAATACGAGTAATATCCAAGCCATAGCAGCTCTCCTTTCAAAGAGCCGGGCCGTCCCGGACATTCATTCCCAAAGCGGGGAAGGTCGTTCCTCCTGGTGAAGTCCCTAAGGATTCACTGAACCGGGCTGCATCGCCCGGGGACCAAATTATAGCTTAACTGCCGTGTTTGTCGTTATCTTGCAGCAAATCACGGTCTGATATATGCATAGCCCTGCTGCTGCCGTCTGATCAACTGGGTGACGCCTGCTTCCACATAGCCAAGATTGTCCAGCATGTCTGACTTGGTGATTTTTTGTGCACGCATGGTATTTTCACAAATCACCACATGGGCACCCATCTTGATGACTTCATCAATGCGGCTGGCGACGGGTGACTCGAACTTGAACATGTCTATACCAGGGCCATAGGCGACGATTTCTACCTCGATATTGTCCTTGCCCAGGTCTTTGATGACGTTCCTGACATTGTTCAGGGCCAGTTCCCATTTACGGCTTTCGCCATCACTGACCTGAAAAACCACTTTGGATTTTTGTGCGGCTGGCGCTTGCGCCATGACGCTGGCTGGTCCCAGGCTGCCTAGCACCCCTAGTACCAGAGCCAGGGCAAATGTACGGGTGTAGTGGGAAAGCTGCTTCATTTTTACTCCTGTATTCAGATAAGTGCCAATTTATGCGGCAACAATAGCAGATTTATAGGCAAACTGATCATGAAATTTTCTGACTTGTTTTATTGCTTGTCTGCTGCTTGTTTTCTTGCTTAACAGGTTACAAAAAAACATTTTACAAAAGCAAGAATGTTAAAAATGGTTGCTTGCAGATACTTATCTGGATTAAAGTTGGTCTTTCCGCAAGTTGCGATGGCGGTATCAGTCAGCCCGCACATAGTCAGCAACAAATGTCCGATCGGGTATATGCGCCTGGTTTTGGAATGCGTAACAAGAATGATGAACAGTTTTCCAGGGTGACGGATATGAAAAAAATTCTTACGATGACTGCTTGTTGCCTGGCTGGCTTTGCTGCTCAGGCGCAGGCACAAAACAACTATAGTCTGTACGTCAGTGAAGGTACCTCAGGCGGGCTGGATGCCGCTCAGGTCATAGAAAAATATACCGGGCTGGCCGAGGTCATGGGCAAAGCGCTGGGTAAAAAGGTAACGGTAGTGGTGGCGCGTGAGTTTGCCCAGCTGGAAGAAGGCATGAAAGCGGGCAAGATGGATTTTGTGATTGCCCGCCCCAGCGATTATCCTGCGCGCGGCATACGTGACTATAAATATCAACTGGTGTCGACATCCAAGCCTGACGGCCAATGCCTGCTGATCGTGCCCAAGGCATCGCCCTTGAAGAGCATTGCCGACGTAAAGGGCAAACGCATCGCCTTGCCTGAAAAAGTGTCTTATATGTCGAGATTCTGTTCGGCAGAGTTGACGCACAATGGCTTTAACCTGGCGACAGAAAAAATCCAGTACGCCAAAGAACAAGGCGCAGTGCTGTTTTACCTGGACAATCTGCTGGCCGATGTTGGTGGCGTTGCGTCATATTCAGGTGTTGCCAAGAACCTGGAAAAAACTGGCCACCGCGTCATCCACAGCAGCCAGCCCCAGCCTTATCAGCCTTTGATTGCGCATCCCAAAATCACGGCGGCACAAATCCAGGCTTTGAAAAAAGAACTGGGGCAACTCGATGACACCGAAGCAGGCAAACCCACCTTGAAGCAAGTCGGCATCAAGGAATTTGATACCGGCAATAATGAACAGCGCCTGCTTGATTTGCTGAAATGGCTGAGCTGATCAAAACGCAGGTTCTCAATCAATGCGTCAATTCAGATGAGATGCGGCCTGGGTCAGCGGGTCATAAATTGAGGGGACTGGCGCTTTCACCTGTTCCACTGTATCCAGCATCATCAGCTTTTGTGCACGCAAGTAAGGGCTGGGCACGGCTCTTTCGACCACGATATTCCAGCGCTTCAAATAATTGGTGACTGAGCGTATATGCATTTGTACGCCCAGTTGCTTGTTGATAAGTTCAGCAACCGCCGGACGTGTCCATTCAGCAAAATCCATTTGCAACTGACATGGTTTATTGTCGCGTATCAGTTGCTGTACTTGTTGCTCTTGCTCACTGCTCATGGCACGTCCTTCGCCTGAACGGCGGCCACGGCGGTGTGGCAATATCGCATCTGCGCCCTGCTCTTGATAGCGTGCGATGATGAGGCAGACAGCGGTATAGCTGAGACCCAGTTCACGCGCTATCTGCACCTTTCTGGCACCGCGCTGGTGGGCGCGCACTACCTGGCGGCGGCGTTCATACTGTTCCAATGCACTTAAACTTCTGGCATCTTCTTTTTTAGCAGCAGGTGCAAATACTTGCATGGTCATGGGCATATTCATACTGAAATCCTTAATGTTGAGTACTCAACGAAGAGATGCAGTGAATATAGGTGATTTACAGCTTTATGTGCCCTATACTAAAGTATGAATACAGCACTTCCAGCGAGGTTTTGCTGAGTTTGAAATTCAGACAATCCCAGATCCCAAGCCCACGTCCGGCGTATTGGCAGGACAGGATTGCCGCCCGCCCGGCTGACGCCACCAGGTCTGGCGGGGTCAGCAACATGGCCATGAGTAAAAACCCTGCACAAAGTATCAAGACACGCATGATGTTTCCCTCACACAGCCCGGCCAACAGGAAGCAATGCCTCTACTCGCATCAGCCTCTGCCAGCGTTGGCGCAATACGACAGCTGTAGCAACAACAATCAGGGCACAGATCAGCCAGACTGGCAAAGCAGGGATCAGCGCATGGAGCCCTAGAGTGGTCAATCCTACTAATGCCAGTATTCCCAATGCAGCCAGCGCTGCTGATTGATAACTGGATTGTATTTGCGCATAGTTGGTCAAACTCAAGACACTCACAGGCAGCAGGCTAAAGGTAATTAACCAGACCACCTCATGCATATATTCAGAAGCAGGCGATAAATATGCTGCGCTCAAACTGATAATGGCAGACACCAGCCACAGACTTAAATACTGGCGCAATATGAAATACAGCATCATCTTGCCCTGCTCATGCCTGGATGGCAACCTGGGTGCAAGTAATAGCAGACCTTGTTCTTCCTTGCGCTGGCAGATACTGCTACGCGCAACAGCAGCATAGATAGGTGGTAGCAAAATAAAAGACACCAAGGCAGCAAAATAGGCAATCGAATTGTCAGCAGCCTCATTCTTCGCAGGATCATGAAAAAAGAATACAAAGTAGATACTTAGACCAGCCCCCATAATGACCACCGGAATAAAATTGCTCAACCAAAAAGCCTGCGAACCTATGGCAAATGGCAGCAGTTGTCTGACTTTTTCTGGTGCAGCACGAACCCTGTCCAGACAAAGGCGCAACAAAAGTTGATAGGGATTGAGAAATTTCAATGGGTGCAGATTCATGCCAGCTTCTTCACCACGCATATACTGTCTCATCGTCGGTATGCTGTCGGCAATTTTGAAATGCTGATCACCATACATGGAAAAAAACCAGCGTACCACCACCGCAGTAAATGCAAGGCCTGCGACTACAAACAGCACTGGCTGATCCAGATATGGTGATGTCGCAAGCGCCATCTTTATTTTGCTGATCCCACCCGGTAACTGTACCGTCAATATGATCAGAATGATTACCCATTTATGGCGTATAGTCGCGACATATATCAACATGGCGAGCACACCTAAAAACCATCCCTGGGAAAATTTTCCATGCATGCGTAATGCGAGCGGGAACAGCAATGGCATGAGCAAAACAGGTAATACAAGTGCAGCTTGCATGCGGCGCTTCATGTGCGGCACCAGGACTGCGCAGGCAGGCGTGTATTGCATAATAACACTGGGTACAAGAGAGATAAACCAGAAAATTAACATCGTCAACAAGACTGAGCCTAGTCCACTAATACATGCTTGCAAGATCGATTTCATGCCAGGCTCAAACCCGGTAGCAAAAACCATCTCAACAAAGGGTATCAAATAAATCAAAGCCAGTATGAAGCAGGCAGGCTTAAGGCTGCCTGCATTGAGACGTCCATACACAGGCTGCATCCATATTGAAATAATGGATTTCATATTTTTTTCCTTCTCGATTCTGTTAACCCATTAAATAGCTTGTGCGTCACATAGTGATTCACATGGTTTTTCATTTGGTATTTCAGTGTGTCATTTCTATGAACAGGTCTTCCAGACTGAGCTTATCCACACGAATATCCTTGCGCGACTCCAGCTCATCTAATTGTTCACGGTTGAATTGCGCCAGCAGCTTGCCCTCACCGCTTGCACTGTACGTCTGACGCAGAACTTTAACTGGCTGCAGAAGCTGCAATTCTGTTGAGGCAGCACAGATGCGCACGGTGTTATCCATCATGTCATCAAGAGATTGCTGGTGCACGATTTTCCCGTCGCTAAGGAAGGCAACATCCATGGCCACCCTTTCAAGGTCAGACAGGATGTGAGTAGAGAAAACGATCGTGGTCTGCTTTTCTATGACGCGGTCTATCAGTTCCCGTAAAAAATCACGGCGACCGGCAGGGTCAAGACTGGATACCGGCTCATCAAGTATCAGCAATTCAGGATCATGCGCCAGCGCCCGGATGATCGACAGGCGCTGCTTTTGCCCGACTGAGAGTTTGCTGATGACCTTGTCGTAGGGCAGCTCCCAGGCTTGCATCAGGGACTGCACCTTGGCTTCATTCCAGCGTGGGTACAGTAGCTGGAAGTAGGCCAGCAACTGCCTTGCCGTCAGCCATTCGAACAGGTCACTGCGCTGTGGCACATAGGCTATCCTGGCCCTGGTCTCGGCACTGAGCTGCCCTGCTATTTCGCCATACAGACTGGACTTGCCGCCATCGATATCACGCAAACCCAGCAGGCATTCAATCAAGGTGGATTTACCTGCGCCATTGCGGCCCAGCAGGCCGACGATACTGCCCGGTGCAATCTGCCAGTCGAGATTTTTCAACACTGCTTGCCCGCTGAAGGATTTACTCAATCCCTGGATTTGCACGGGTGCGTTTAACTGAGCTTGCATGCTTATTTTCCTTTAAGAATACTGGTCAAGAGTGTGATGACTGCCTTGGAATCCAATTCCAGCTGGCTGGCTTCCAGTGCGATGCGTTCGAGGCTGGGACGCAATAATTCCAGCCTGGATGCCAGGTCAGAATTGCCACTGGCACGGGCCGCCACTTCCATGCCCAAACCACGGCGGCGCACCAGCAAACCCTCTGCTTCCAGCATGCTGTAAGCCTTGGATACCGTCATGGGATTGACGCCAAGCTCACTGGCGACATCGCGCACAGATGGCATGGCATCGCCTGCGGCGATTTGTCCGCCCGCTTGCAGACGTCGCAGTTGCTCTATCAACTGGCGATAGATAGGTTCACTGCTCCCGGTCGCCACCTGGAATATTTCTGCGCCTAACTGGCGCGGCTCAGCTCGCGTTATGTTTGGCGTCATGTTTCCTGCTCCATGGTCCAGCCTTTCATTGCGTGTAATTGGCATGCTCCATATTTCTCATGCACCGGCGACTAATACAGCATCGCCACGTGTATTAATATAGTAATACACTAAATTTACAATTTCAAGAGTTTTTTTGCGCGCGCTGGCGCATGAGAAATAACTCGCTGAGCTTAGTCATCTTGGAAAGAGGTGCTTCAGGTGGGGACAAGGGATGAAAAAAAACGCCAGCAAAGCTGACGTTTTCAAGGGTGACATGCGGGGTTCAGTATCTACCCCGGCATTGGCATTGCTCTTCTTTATGCAATCAGATTACCAGTCGAAATCGTACCTATCGTACCCGTCAATTGTACAAAGAAGTCGGTAGTGTCAAACTGGGTGACATCTGAACCGGTGTTCTGGACCAGATAAGTACCCGCTGCTGTACCTGTTTGTATCGTGATCAGGTAAGCCTGGTTTGTCTGGGTAAAAACGACGGCAAGGCCTGCAGCAATCGTGGTCAGGTAATTGCCCGTATCGGCATTACCGATGATGTAGGAACCCACACTCGCTGCATTGACACCCGTCTTGAAGTAATCAGTACCTGTCGAGTTGAAATTACCCACCACGTCAACCTGGTTTTTGTTGGACATGTTGGCACCGGTTTCTATCAGCGTTTCAGAACCAGAACCTGAGAACTGCAGGTTGATGGTATCCACCGCAGCGCCGCCTGTGATAGTGGTTGACGCAGAACTGGAACCCAGCAAGTTCAGGGTTTGGCCGCCACTACCCAAGGTTATGGTGTTGTCGCCTGTACTCTTGGTATAGTTCAAGGTCACGCCCGCGCCATCCTGGTTGGTGACGCTGGCCGTACCTGTACTGCCCGCCACGTTGATGATTTCGACGTTGGCGATCTTGGTGCTGAAGTCCAGGTTTTGAGTGCTGGTGGTACCGACATTGAGGATATCGGTGCCATTGCCACCATCAATGGTGGTCAGGAAGTTGATGGCCTGGTTGGCCGTGAAATTGAACACATCCGTACCAGTACCACCAATGACGCTGACAGCCACGTTGGCTGAGGTGAAGTTGTTGGTGCCATTGGCCAGGTTGTACTTTTCTATCGTGCTGATGGCATTGAAAGTACCAGCCGTCGTCAGGTTCAGGGTTTCAACTCCTGATGCATTGACGGTGCCGGTAAATTGCGACATCTGGGCTATCGTTGCCGTGATGTTGGCATTATTGGTCACCGTCAGGTTTTCAAATCCTGTGATGGTGGCATTGCTGATATCTGGTATGGCAGAGAAGAAGGCCAGACTGTCTGTACCAGTATTGCCCGCGGTATAAGTGCCGAGGATGGTCACGCCATTCAGGGCAAGGCTGTTATTGCCGTTGCCTAACGCCGCTGTGCTGGAAACAGTGGCGTTGATCGTCACGTTGTCGTTACCTGTACCGCCCGTGTAGTTAACACCAGCCGTAGCAGAGTTCATGTTGACGGTATTGGTGCCGGTAGCACTGCCTTTGACAGTCGCTGTGCCTGTCAGTGCATTGGCCGTCCAGGTAAAGCCACCCAGGGTAATGCCGCTGGCATCGACGTTAACCAGCGAGGTGCTGCTGGCTGGCATGGTCAGGCCTGCATTGCCGCTGACATAAATGTTCTTGACCGAGTTACCAAGGATGGTCAGCGTGTCATTGAAAAGACCTGTTGGTGTCGCCTGGCCGTCAACGGTGGTGATATTGAAAGTCTCGACGCCGGATGCCGTAATACCAGTGGTGGCAAAGGCAACGGCAGTAGTACTGGCATCTGTCAGCGTCAGGTTGACGATATCATTGACGCCACCGGCAAAGGCCGCATTGGAAATGGTAAAGGCCGTGCCCGCGCCATTCAGCGTGACGTTGCCATTGCTGGGCAAGTTGCTCAATGTCAGTCCATTCGCGCCAGCGAAAGTGACGTCACTATAGTTACCGAGGACCTGCAAATCTACGCTCTGATTGGTTACACTGGTGAGGCGCAATTTCTCAAAGCCAGTGACATTGCTGGCAAAAGTACCCGAGCCGGAAGCCGTGGCAGCATAGGTGGCTGTCAACACGATGGTGTCAGTGCCCAGGCCACCGTTGACAACGATGGGCAACAAGGCGGTATTGGGAATGAAGGTGTCATCGCCACTACCGCCATTGATGGTGGTGAAGCCTGCTGAAGTATTGTAGGTGATGGTATTGGTGCCATTGGCCAGGTTCAGGACCTTGATATTGCTGATGGTGCCGCCTGTACTGCCGTTATTGATGGTGACGGTGCCCGCTGTGGTCAGGGTCAGTATGTCAGTATCTGCAGCATTACCGGCGATGGTCGTACCATTGAGGCCAGGGATGGTGGACATGAAAATGTCATTGGTAGTGGCTGTGCCATTATAAGTACCACCCGCTGTAACTGAAACCGCATTGGCAATGCCAAAATCATTGACAAAGATAGTACCTGTTGTGCCACCCAGTTTGACGATGAAATCGCTGGCATCAACTGTTCCGACACTGCCGCCAGTATTTTGGAAGGCATAAATGCCCGCTGCGGTACCGCTGTTCACGGTGATGGTATAAGCCTGGCCTGTATTTGCCAGGCTGGAGCCCGCTGCTGTTGCTGCTGTAGCAATGGCTGCGGCCAGGCTGCTGCTGTCGGCATTGGCTATAGTCAGATTAAACAATGAAGTTGGCAAAACACCGGTAGCAAAAATGTCTGCACCTGCTGCCTTGAAATTATTGACTGTATCAATGGCAGCGATGTTTGAGCCAACCGCAATGACATCGGCACCAGTTGCTGTGGCAGACAAATTGATGGTATCCGCACCAGAACCGCCAGTGATGGTAGTGCGCCCTGTGCCTGTGCCCAAGATATTGAGGGTCTGGCCACCTGAGCCAAGGGTGATGTTGTTGATGTCGTTAGCAGCAGACTTGGTGAAGTTCAGCGTTACGCCTGCGCCGTTCTCGTTTGTCACTGTCCAGGTTGGCGTAGTACCGCCAGTGACATTGACGACTTCTACATTGCTGACTTTGGCAGACAGGTCGAGGGCCGCTGTCACAGCACCGACATTGAGGGTATCCGTACCAGCACCGCCATTGATGGTTGCGGCAGCAGCGATAATGGCTGAGCTCGCAGTGATGGTGTCATTACCCGTGCCACCCGTTACAGAAACCAGGCCTGCTGCCGCGGTGAAGGTGTTGCCACCATTTGCCAGTACATAATTTTCTACATTGCTATTGCCAGTAATACTGCCGGTAGTCGTGATGTTGACTGTTTCTGTCCCTGCGGCAGTGAAGGTGGTAAAGCCAGCAAACTGTGCTGCTGTCATGGTGACAGACGCGTTATTGTTGATATTGACGGTTTCAAAACCACTGACATTGGCCGCGCTGATATTGCTGCCATTGAACAGGTATAAGGTATCAGATGTGCCCGAGCCAGCCACAAAGGTGCCAGTATAGGTTTTGCCTTCCATGACCAGGGTATTGGTGCCTGCCCCCAGATTGATATTGCCAGCCAGCATGGAGTTGCCACTATTCGCCAGGTCAACATAATCACTGCCTGAGCCGCCATTGACGGTGGTAATGCCAGAATTCGCTACCGCGAAGAAAACAACATTGGCAGCGCTACTGTCCATCGTCAATGTCTTGATATTGGTGATGGTATTGCCACTGCCGATATTCACCGTACCACCACCAGAGATGGTGATGGTGTCAGAGTCAGCATTGTTACCATTGACGGTGGTACCTACCAGGGCAGCGACATTGCCAGTGAAATTTTCATTCAGGCCAGCTGTGCCATTGAATGTCCCGCCTGCAGTCAGGGCAGTACCATTGGCGGCCTGGCCACCGCCATTCGATGGGCTGGTGCCTATGGTGCCGGAAATCACGCTGGCACCTCCAGACACGACAATCGCATTGGAAGTCGTACTGTTGTTGACATTCCCACCCGTCGCATTCGAAGACGAAGTCACGTCATACACCAGCGTACCACCAGTGATGGAGATAAACGACAGATCGATATTATTGGCACCAGCGATGTCGTCAACGATCGTCAATTGATGCGGACCTGCACCGCTGAAGGTCAGCACCGGACCAGTCAGGTTCAAGGCCGCACGCGCAGCGATTAATGCAGCATATTGACTGGCTGTAATCACAACAGCGGAGTTCGCTGTGATGTTTTCAATACCAGACAATTGTGCACCAGCCAGGTTGATCGCACCGTAAGTAACCAGTGTATCGTTACCTGTACCCAGGTTGATCGTGTCTGTTACAACGCGTG